>JBLNDE010000014.1:0-50208 GCA_050261335.1 Bacillota bacterium | reverse complement strand
CGCTGCTTTTCAGCGTGCAGGGGCTCTCCAGGGTTGCCGGTGTTGCACTCCGGGGACGGCGCGCTTGCGGCGCGCCTCGTTCGAATTTGGCGCACGGGCCAGCCAAATTCTCGACGCCCCGTCGTGCAAGCACCGGCAACCCTACCACCCTCAAGAAAAGTGGCGAAAACTTATGGCGCCATGCTTGGGCGCGGGTTGAGAAGACCGCTGATCTCTGCTACGCCGTCATCTGGGTCGACTGGTCGTCATGTACAAGGGGGCCCCGTCCCGGCTCGTCATCCCGCGCCAGCACCGATGCCGAAAGCCCGCAGGGCAGTCACACAGCACATGCCCACTACAACCGAGAGGAGCAGGCTCTTCGTCCGCGCCGCCACAACGAGCGTGGGCACCGCCGCTATCAGATAGACGTTCCCGCCATGCAGCGCCAGCTTGCCGTCGCTGACGAGCACGCTTGAGGCAGCGAGCGCTGCGAGCACCGCTACCGGCACATGTGATAGCCATCGCCTCAGCCATAGCGGCATCTGCACGCGCGACAGTGCCAGGAGCGGCGCCGCGCGGGAGAAGTAGGTCACGGCGAACATGCCTGCTATGATCGCCAATACCTCAGGTTTAGCCTGCGGCACAAGCCACACCAGCCTTCCGTAAGGTCCTTCGCTCACTAAGTGAGACGCCATAAGTCTGCGACACTTCTTCTGGCGATGTTGGGGTTGCCGGGTTTTACCTGGCCGACGGCCTGCTCGCCTCCGAATGGGATCGCCGAAGGTGCTATAGCCGGGACAGCCGCGACGACTCAGGGCCACGGCGATCCAGAACGGCCCCAACCGCGGCCGCGACAATCGTGGCCGCCACTGTGCTCCATGCACCGAGGGGGGACACAGCCACAGCAACGGCCAACCCGCCTGCCACAACGGCCACCAGTACTGACATGCGGCTGTTCACCTGCATCAGCAGAAGGCAGATGAACATCGCGGGCAACGCGAAGTCGATTCCCAACCTCGACCCATCCTGAACCGCCGCCCCAAGCGCCGCCCCGGCGAACGAGCTTGCCACCCACGCTACGTAGGACACGAAGTTCAGCCCGGCGACCTCGCGCCAGTCTGCAGGCTCATCTCCCGGAAGTCTACCCACCGCAACCCCGTATGTCTCGTCCGTTATCCCAAATGAGATGAGCGCCAGCAGAGGCCGCGAAAGATGCCGTAGCCTCGGGACGAGCGACATGCTGAAGAGCACGTGGCGCAGGTTCACGAGCAGCGTGGTGCTCACCACCGCAACCGCGGTCGCGCCGGACGACACCATACCGCACGCGATGAACTGGGCGGACCCGGCGAACACCAGCACCGACATGAGCGTTGCCTCGGTCACCGAAAGCCCGGAGTGGCGCGCTATCACCCCGTAGGCAAGGCCGATGGGCACATATCCCACGACGACCGGAAGTGCAAGCCTCGCCCCGGACGCGAATCTTGCGAGCGACCTGCCGGCATCTGGCCCTTCACGGCTCATCTCCTTAACCATCCAGGCTCACCAGGCCGAAGTCACACTCACCCATCAGAATACCTCACCGAGGACGAGCGTCTGGGTCCTCTCCTTGCCCGTGGAGACTATCAAAACCGGGGCGCCGACAAGCTCGGCCATCCGGGCGAGGTACGCCCTGGCGTTCGCCGGGAGGTCCTCATACGCCTCCACTGCGCACGATCCCTCGGGCCATCCTGGAAGCTCCTCGTAGACCGGCTCGCACTCTGCAAACACGGCCTGGTTGGCAGGAAAATCGCGCAGGGTGCGCCCCTTGTGCAGGTAAGCCACGCATACCTGCACCGTCGGAAAGCCCGAAAGAGTATCGAGGTGGGTGACGGCGATGCCGTCGAGGCCGTTCACGCGAACCGCGTGCCGTACGATGACAGCGTCAAACCAGCCGCACCGCCTCGGACGCCCTGTGACCGTGCCGTACTCCTGGCCCCGCTCACGTATCCTGTCGCCCGTCTCGTCCTTCAGCTCCGTCGGCATGGGCCCGGCGCCCACCCGGCTCGTATACGCCTTCGTGACCCCGATGACCTTCGTGATCTTCCTCGGGCCGACCCCCGTGCCGGGCGCAATGCCACCGGCGGTGGGCGACGATGAGGTCACGAACGGGTATGTACCGTGGTCCACGTCGAGCATCGTGCCCTGGGCCCCTTCGAACAGCACGTTCTTACCGCTGTCAATGGCTTCGTTCAGCAGCACTGAAGTATCGGTAACATGAGGCCTGATACGCCCCGCGTGCTTTGCGGCCCAGTCCATGAGATCGTTTTTGGCGAAGCCCGCGGCCCCATATACTCGCTCGATCACCCTGTTCTTGATGGGGAGGACCACATCGAGCCTCGCCGACAAAGCGTCGCGGTCGATAAGGTCCGCGATCCTCACGCCAAGCCGTGCCACCTTGTCGGTGTAAGTAGGCCCTATCCCCCTGCCGGTCGCGCCGATGCGCGCTGCACCCTTCTCTTCCTCCTCGAGCTTCTCGATGAGGATATGGTATGGCATGATGACGTGCGCCTTCTCGCTGACCCGGAGGCCTTCGAGGTCGATGCCTTTCCCGTTCAGGTAATCCATCTCTTCCACTAGAAAAGCGGGATCGACGACCACGCCGTTGCCGATGACGTTGATCTTGCCTGGATAGAAGATTCCCGAAGGTATGAGCTTCAGCTTGAAAACCTCGCCGCCGATCTGCACCGTATGGCCGGCGTTGTTGCCTCCCGAATAGCGCGCGACCACGTGCGCGCGGCTGGCGAGCAGGTCGGTGATCTTTCCTTTGCCCTCGTCACCCCACTGGGCTCCTACGATCGCTACTGCGGGCACAAAGCCCACCTCCCTCGATCACACTTGAAGGAACGGCCCCCAGGGCCCGACGTCTGCCTCAAGCCGTTTTCTCACCCTGCCTGTCTTGTCGTCTTTTCCCTCGTGCACGCGCGGTATGATATCAGAGCGGAAGGAGTGTGTCAAGAAGGCGGCGGGCGTCAATATCGGCCATCGGGCGCCGTATCGTCGAGTGTTGTGTCGAGCCTTGTGTCGGCCGTTGGCTGGCGCCCATCAGGCTCCCCAAAGCCACAGCAGCGCGGAGTTGCCGACGGTCAAGCCGCAGACTCCGCAGGCCTTCGTCGCCCGTTCCGCCCATTCGCCGGCGGCCTCACGCGGCCTGCCTCGCCCGCGAACGCGCGCTGCCTGTCCCGCCCGCACGCTCCGCCGCTCACGCCACTGCCTCGCCCCCCCCCGTCGGCCGCCCCCTGGCCGCCTCGATACATCTGCGGCGTCGGCTGGATCAGCCACGTTAGCCGCGCCAGTCACCTCAGTCGACCAGCCGGCCGCGCCAGTCGGGCCGGTCGGGCCGGCCGGGCCAACCGGCTCGGCTGCCGCATCCGGAACAGACCTGGTGCTATTGCGCCTTTCGGAAGCGCTCGAGGTTCTCGAAGCGGGTATATTCCTTGTGCCACATGAGCTCGATGGACCCCGTGGGCCCGTTCCGCTGCTTGGCCACGATGATCTCAGCGATATTCTTCTTCTGCGAGTTCTTGTTATAGTAATCCTCGCGGTAGATGAATGCCACCACGTCCGCGGAGGTCTCGATCTCGCCGCTCTCTTTGAGGTGGCTCAGGAGCGGCCGGCGCTCGGTCGCGGTCTCCACCGCCCGGCTGAGCTGTGCAAGGGCGACCACCGGCACTTTCAGCTCGCGGGCGAGGGCTTTCAGAGACCGCGTGATCTCCGCGATCTCCTGCTGCCTGCTCTCGGTGCGCCCCCGCCCCTGAATGAGCTGCAGATAGTCTATGACCACGAGGCCCAGGCCATGCTCGGCCCTGAGCCTGCGGGCTTTCGCCCTGATATCGAGGGCCGTCAACGAGGGACTGTCATCGATGAAGATGGGCGCCTCGCTGAGGCGGCCGAGCCCGTACGACAGGCGCTTCCAGTCCTCGTCGGCGAGCTGCCCACGCCGGAGCCTCTGCCCGTCCACCTTGGCCTCAGACGAGAGAAGACGCATGGCCAGTTGCTCCCGGGACATCTCCAGGCTGAAGATTATCACGGGTATCTTCTCGTTCAGGGCGGCATGCGCCGCGACGTTCAGGGCGAAGCTGGTCTTGCCCATGGACGGCCTCGCCGCTATGATGATGAGGTCCGACGGCTGCAGCCCCGTGAGCATCGTGTCGAAGTCCGTGAACCCTGTCGGCACACCCGTGACGCGGCCCTTGCTCTCGTATAGCTTCTCGATGCGCTCGAAGGTATCGACGAGCACGGCCTTGATGTCCGCGACGCCCTGGTTGCCGCGCTGCTGGGACAGGGAGAAGACCATCTGCTCGGCATGATCCAGCGCCACCTCCACGTCTTCGGCGCCCTCATAGCCGAGGGAGGCTATGGATGTTCCGGCTTTGACGAGCGCGCGGTACAGCGACTTCTCCTTGACGATCCTGGCGTAGTATTCGACGTTTGCCGCGGTTGGCACCACGCCCGCCAGCGTAGTTATGTAGGGTATGCCTCCGACACGCTCAAGCGCCCCGTGCCTGCGCAGTTCCTCGGTTACGGTCACGAGATCGATGGGCTCTCCCTTGTCGTACATGCCGACGATGGTCTCGAAAATGACCCTGTGGGCGTCTCTGTAAAAGTCGTCAGCACGCACGATGTCGAGCGCCTTTACAATGGCGTCCTTTTCGAGAAGCATGGAGCCAATAGTTGCCTGTTCCGCCTCGGTGTTCTGGGGTGGAACCCTCTCAGGGCCGACTGCTGTCTCCACAGGCTTCCCTCCCGTAAGCGAACGCTAAATAGGTCGCCACAGATTCGCGCCACTTTTCAGCGCGCAGGTCCTGTCCGGGGTTGCCGGCGTTGCCCTCCGGGGACGGCGCGTGCGGTGGGATACGTTCTAATTTGGCACTCACGGCTGGTCGAATTCCGGGCGCCCCGCCCCAGCGGGCACCGGCAACCCCCAGCACCGTCAGGAGAGGCACGCGGGCCTGTGGCGCCGTACTCAGCCGTGGGTTCGCCGGATCCGTGCCAGGTCGGCGATGAATTCGGGACCGGCACTTGCGGCGCACCGGCCCCGGGGGAGAGCACCGGCAATCTCTGGCGACACAGCGGCGGTCTCTTCACTCTCGCCCAGGTGCCGGATGGAGTTACCACCATGCCTCGCCGCACGATCCCTGCCTGGTAACTGGTGGCGCTCTGCTCTGGACATCCCAAGTGGTATTATTGCCACAATTCCAGCGATAATATGGCCCCAGGCCCCGGGCCCCAGGCGCGCCGCTGGACAGCACTGGGCAAGGGGGGAAGGGGATCAACCATGCGCAAAGAGGGTCTCTCGGGCTTGCCTACCTTGTCTACACCGCCGGGGCCGCGGGGCGTCTGAGGGTAACGGCAGGCCCGCCTTCCTCGATCAACACCGCCCGATCGGGTCGGTCGCCAGCATCCTGTGTATCGCCGCTCTCACTGTTGAACGGGTGGAGGCTCCCCGAGGCTCCGGTTTCGAAGACGTGATCGAAGACGTCCTCGATGCGCTCCGCCGCCACGACTTCGATACCGCGTAGCTCAGGAGGCACGTCCTTGGCGTTCTCCGCCGGCACGACGACCTTCTTCATCCCGGCCTGCCGCGCCCCGTAGATCTTCTCGAACACCCCACCGACGCCCTTGACCTTGCCCTGGATAGATATCTCGCCCGTCATCGCCACGTCCTGCCTGACGGGCGTCCCGGTCACCGCGCTCAGGATGGCGATGAGTATGGCGCTCCCTGCGGAGGGCCCATCTATCAGGCCCCCACCGACCACGTTCACGTGGACGTCGTAGTCTGCCAGGTCTTTCCCGGTGATCTTCCTGAAGACCGACGCCGCGTTGAACACCGAGTCTTTCGCCATGCTGCCCGCCGTATCGTTGAACCTGATCGCGCCCTTTCCGCTCTCGCGGGCGGGGAAGGCTATGGCCTCCATCTCGATGACCGTGCCCACGAAGTCGCTCACACCCAGGCCGAAGACGTGCCCAACCTCGGCGCGGTCCTGCGCCTTCACAAGCACGTAAGGCGACATGCGGGCGCTGCGGAGGACCTCAAGCACATGTTGCTTCGTAATGGTGAGCTTGCGTGGCTTCTCTCCGGCCCGGTATATCGCGAGGCCCATCGCGTCCGCGAGGATCGACGTGGCCTTACGCCCTTCGATGGTATAGTCGCTGATTATGTCCACGACCTCCGGCTCCAGCTTGACCTTCATCCGCCGCGCCGCGTCTTCCACAATCTGCTTGATATGAGCGCACGTGAGCGGCTCGAAGTACACCTCGCCGGCCCTCGACCTGATGGCCGGGTTTATGGCCGAGGGATCGCGCGTCGTGGCCCCGATGAGGACGAAATCAGCCGGCGCGCCCTCCTCGAACAGCTTCTTGATATACTTCGGGACATGCGGGTCCGACGGGTCGTAGTACGATGAATCGAAGTACACCCGCTTGTCTTCGAGCACCTTCAGCAGCTTGTTCAGGAGGATGGGGTCCATCTCCCCTATCTCATCGATGAACAACACGCCCCCGTGGGCCTCGGTGACAAGTCCGAGCTTCGGCTCAGGCACGCCCGTCTCGGCAAGATCGCGTCTCGCTCCCTGGTAAATGGGGTCGTGCACCGACCCCAGCAGGGGATTGGTGACCTCGCGCGGGTCCCAGCGCAGGGTAGCGCCGTCGACCTCGACGAACTTCGCGTTCCTGGCAAAAGGCGTGAACTTGAGCTTCTTTGCCTCCTCCAGGACCAGCCTGGCCACGGTGGTCTTTCCGACCCCTGGAGGGCCATACAGTATCACGTGCTGCGGGAAGGGCGACGCGATCCTCGAGAGAAGAGCCTGGATGGCGCGCTCCTGGCCGACCACCTCGGACAGGCGACGGGGTCTCAATAACTCGAGGGCCGATCTTGCGAGTTTCCTCGTTTCCAGCTTCTCGAGTTCCGCGTACTTCTTCAACGTGTGCGCGTTGTCGGCAGGGCCGTCCTCCTTGAGGATCTGCATTCGCACTTCGCGGACGTATTCCTCATGTTTCTTACGCATCCGATCCGCGATACGCTTTTCGAGCCTTCCCTCCACCTCGCGCCTTGCGAGGATGTCCGCGACCTCGTCTTCCACTTCCCCTATCACGCCGGGCATATCCTTGTCCGGCGGGATGTCTTCGATGGTCGGGTCGTCGAACACCAGCCGCTCGAGGGCGATCACCCGGTCACGTAGCGACTCCGATCTCATGAGCTCCAGCGCATCGAGCTTGCCCGCCTTCAGAACGAGCTTGTCAGCGCCATAGATGTGGGCGAGGATGCCCATGAGCGCGGAGACCTGCCGCTGAAGTTCGTCATCGGCGCCTCCCGACACAGTCGGTTGCGCACCAAAGCCTTTAAAGATCCTTCCGATGATGCCACTCATCCACCCAGGTCCCCCTCCGACTGTGGCTCCACATCGATCACGACTTTGGCGGTTACCTGTGCGTGGAGCCGTATCGGGATCGTGTACGACCCCACCGCCTTGATGGGATCGCCAAGCTCTATCTTTCTTCTATCCACCTCGACGCCGAGGACCTCTTTGATCGCGTCTGCGACATCCCTGGCCGTAACCGATCCGAAGAGACGGCCGCCCTCGCCGCTCTTGCGGCGGATGGTTATGCCGCCCGACGCAAGCTCCTGCGCAAGTTGTCGGGCAAGCGCAAGCTCCTTGTCTGCCTTCTTCCCGATGGCGACCTTCTCCGCCTGGAGGATCTTGAGGTTCCGCTCGGATGCCTCTATCGCAAGCCCCCTGGGGATGAGGTAGTTGCGGGCATAGCCGTCGGCCGCTTTCACGGTGTCACCCTCACGTCCGAGACCCTTGACATCCTGTTTCAGTATCACTTTCATGTGCCCTTACCCCCACTTTCTAAAGCAAGCTTGCGAAAGTCGAACCACGCGTCGAACAGGCCAACCCAGGACACTATCTGCAGGACGATAGGGTTCAGGAGGGCAAACACGCCCAGGAGCACTCTGACCGCAACGTTCAGGCGGTATCGATCCATGAAGAACCAGCACAGCGCTATGCCCTGCACGAGGAACAGAGCGCCGAAGAGCGACGTCACGTTGGCCCCGGTCTTCCAGAGGATGGGCAATCCCCTCGCCTGGCCTACCACGGAGAGGATCAGCCCGGCGATATAGCCCCAGCCGAACGGCCATGAAACCCTCCATCGGGCAAAAGGGGGCATCTCCTCCATCTTGTATCCCAGCTTGCCCAGGACGAGCCGTGCGAGAAGGTAGTTGACCCCCGCCACGCCCACAACCGCCATGAAGAGGGACGCTGGCAAGATGACCCTGGCAGTCTCGATAAGCGCCGCCATCTGAGTCTGTGCCTGTTCGAGCTGTGCCTCGGGTATGCCGAGGCTCCGGTAGAACGCCGTCGCCGAACCCATGCTCTTCCGGAGCGTCTCTTCCAGCGCCGCGAGGCTGAACCCTCCGAGCCAGGCGCCAAGCCCGAATATGAACGCCATTGAAACCGCCACCGCGATGCTGGTCACCACCAGCGTGCGCAGGGGAGGAAGCCGCCTTCTGATGCACCAGGCCAGCGTGATGCCGATTATGCCCACCTTCGCGAAGACCGTCAGCCCTTGAAGAGGCCCCACGACCGCGCTCGTCGCGGCAATGGTAACCACGGTAGCCCACGCCCCCACCTTGACGCCGCGTCTTACCACGAGGACCACGATAGGCAGCGGGTACACGAGGGCGAAAACCGGCACGTATGCATCGAGGACGCAGAACACGGTAGCTATTGCAACGAGAAGGGCGCTTTCCACCAGAGTGCGGGTGGTCATGGAACGGGGCATGCCTTCACATCTTCCTCTCGGAAAGGTGCCTCTTCAGAGCAGAGAAATCTCCGTACCATGTCTCGATCTCATGGTTCTGCTCGATGTTGGCCTTGATCTTCTCCTTGATCTTCGCGTCGAGCGCGGGGTGGGGCAGGCCAAGGCGCTTACCAAGAAGGTAACACCCTATGACGACGTTTGCAAGGGAATCCGCACAGGCCTCGTCATTCGTCTTGAGCATAGCCTTGAAGAGCGACGAGATGCTGGCCACGAGCTCCGTCTTGAGCCACTCGATGGTCTTGAGATTGCGCGCGATATCCGCCCGAGAGATGGTCTCCCGCTCTCTTGCACCGGCGCCTTCCACAGAACCCATACGCTCTCCAGCCCCCCTCTGCTCGATGCGTCCACGACGTTCGTTTCATCTATTCTCCAGTTTTGCGCGGTTCTCCTTCACAGGGAAACCAAACAATTGCTGCCACGGCTGGTAGTGCAGCCGCGACGATCGCCCCAAAAGCAGGAGGGGGTTTCCCCCCTCCTATCGGCCAAGAAAACGAGAGCCTTCTTCAGCCCCGCCCAACTCGAGGACGGCGGATGAATCCGCCGCTACTGCTCTGCACTGAACGGCAGGAGCGCCACGAGACGGGCTCTCTTGATGGCGGCAGTGACCTGACGCTGGTGCCTTGCGCAGTTCCCCGAGATTCGGCGAGGAATGATCTTGCCTCTCTCCGTGATGAACCTGCGGAGCCGTGCCACATCCTTGTAGTCCACGGCGTCTATCTTATCCACGCAGAAGCTGCATACGCGCTTGCGCGACTTACGCCCTTTTTCGCGTCTCACATCGGTCCCTCCTAAAGCTTTTCTCGCGCACAGCGCTACCCGACGGGCGCGCACAGCCTGGCTCATCAAGCAGGTGTGCTTTCCAGGCCCTCAGCAAGCAGGAACGCATCCCACGGCGGCGCACACGGCGTACGGGGCAATCAGAACGGCACGCCGTCGCCGGAGCCGCCCACGTCATCAGGCAGGTCCTGCCCGGGCGCCTCCTGGCCGCCGCCCTGACCGCCTTCCCTGCCGCGGTCAAGGAACTCCACCCTGTCGGCGATGACCTCAGCGACGCGCCGTTTCTGGCCCTCGGTGGTCTCGTACGACCGGATCTGAAGCCGCCCCTCAACGCCGACCAGCCTGCCCTTGGCAAGGTAGTTGGCGCAGTTCTCCGCCTGGGCACGCCAGACTACGACGTCTATGAAGTCGGCTTCTCGCTCCCCTTGCTGATTGGTGAACGGGCGGTTTACGGCCACCGTGAACCTGGCGACGGCAACCCCGTTCTGGGTGTACCGCAACTCCGGTTGCTGCGCCAGCCTTCCCACGAGAAGGACTTTGTTCACCGTCGCACACCACCTTACCCCGGGTAGCGCCCGGGATCTTCGTTAGTCGCCCTTCCGTACGATGAGGTGCCTTATGACCTCGTCGGTGATGCGGAAAACCCGTTCAAGCTCTCGAGCGACGCTAGACTCCGCGGAGAAGTCCATTACCACGTACAGACCCTCCGTGTAGCCCGCGATCTCATACGCGAGGCGCCGCTTGCCCCACCTGTCTAGTTTGTTCACCGTTCCACCGCCGCCTGTCACGAGGTCCTGAAACTTCGCGACCGTGGCGTTGACGGCTTCCTCCTCCAGGTCAGGCTTGATGATGAACATGGCCTCATAATCGCGCATCTCGTTCACCTCCCTCTGGACATATGGCCCCACGCGCTGCGTGGAGCAGGGATGACGCTCTGGCGCTTCCTGGACAATCGCCGCTCCTATTATAACATCGGCAATCGCAACGGGCAATCATGCAAACGGGTGATACTTCAGGGGCCTGAGCGTGCATCTGCAAATCCATGCGGGCTTGGGAGGAGCTGCTGGGTGCCGGCGCCTGCACGACGGGGCGTTCTCGATGTGGCGAGCCTGAATGTCAAATCCAGCGAGGCGCGCCGCAAGCGCGCCGTCTCCGGGATGCAGCACGGGCAGCCCCTGGAAGAATGGCGGTGATTCCCGAACCCGCGCTCAGCGAGACGGCTCACTGAAGCGGAAGAGGATGATGTCGCCGTCGCGGACGACGTAGTCCCGGCCTTCCAGCCGCAGGATCCCCTTTTCCCTGGCCTCGGCGAAAGAGCCCATCGCTGGCAGATCGTCGCAGGAAAGCACCTCCGCCCTGATGAAACCTCGCTGGATGTCAGTGTGGATTCGCCCTGCGGCGTCGTAGGCCGTGCCGCCTCGATGGAGGGTCCATGCCCTGGTCTCAGGCCCTTTCGTAGTATAGAAGGTTATGAGGTCGAGGGCACGATACGCAGCCAGAACGACCCTGTCGAGCCCGGACGACTCCATCCCAAGCTCGCGAAGGTATTCCATTGCTTCGTCGCGGCCGAGGTCGCGAAGCTCGGATTCGATTCTCGCCGATACCGTGACCACGGGAGCGCGGTCCGCCCGGCCCGCCGCCCACTCTGCCAGAGCGCGCACCCGCCCGGCGCCGTCCCGGGGATCATCCTCACCGGTGTTGGCAACGTAGATGACCGGTTTCATCGTGAGGAGAAAGAGATCCGAGACGCTCGCCATCCCTTCGGGAGACGAGAGGGCGAGCCTTGCCGGAATGCCGCGCTCGAGTTCTCTCTTCAGATTGTCCAGTATGGCGCTCTCTTCTTCGTATTTCTTGTTGCCACCCTTCTGCATCCTGGCCGCCTTCTCCTTGCGCCTCTCCACGGTCTCGATGTCGGCCAGGATGAGTTCCAACTCCACCGTCTCCACATCGCTCACGGGATCGAGCGTCCCCGCCACGTGCGGCACGTCGGGGTCGTCGAAGCATCGCACCACGTGCGCGACGGCATCCACCTCGCGGATGTGTCCGAGAAACCGGTTCCCCAGGCCCTCTCCACGACTCGCTCCCCTCACGAGGCCCGCGATATCGACGAACTCCACAGCCGTCGGCGTGACTTTCTCAGGGTTCGTGAGCCTGGCGATGGCATCGAGGCGCGCGTCCGGCACCGGGACAACTCCCACGTTAGGGTCGATCGTGGTGAAAGGGTAACTCGCCACCTCCGCCGTGCCGCGGGTCAGGGCGTTGAAAAGCGTTGACTTGCCTGCGTTGGGAAGCCCTACTATGCCTATGCGGACCATCACGCCTCGCCCCCTTCGCCTCCCGGCCGCGACACTATCTCCTTGACGCTCTTCTCAAACTTCGTCCGGCTCAGCATCACCACGCGCCCACATCCCGCGCATTTGATACGGAAGTCCGCCCCGACGCGCATGACCTCCCATTCGTAGGAACCGCATGGATGCTGCTTCTTTAGCCGGACCACGTCTCCAAGGTAGAACTTCAAGGATCGTGTGCCTCCTCCGTCGTCATCCGCTCCCACAATTCCCACAATGCTGCGTATATCACGGTGCCGCGATCGTCCGCTCCCCCTCGAGCATCGAGAGCCCCATCGCGCGATCCCCCGCGACCCCTCCACTCCGCAAGCCGGCAGCACTTCCGCATTCCCGCTCAGTCAGCGCGTCGTGGGCGTGAGTGCAGGCACGTCCAGCGCACTCCCGCGGACAAACTGGCGTGAACAGCGCCTCAGCACTCAGGCCTCGGCCGGCTTCTCGGCCTTCCCCAGCAGCACTTCCATGTGCGGGTATGGAATGATGATACCTTCCCGGTCGAAGACCTCCTTTATCCGCTTCTTGAGGTCGCGCTCCACGTGCCACTGTTCCATGGGTCTTGCCTTGGCGATGACCAGGAGATCCACCCCGGACTCTCCGAGGGCGCTCACACCGAGCACCGAAGGGCCTTCCACGATGTCCGGGATCTCCTCCTTCGCCAGGTCGAAGTCGCGGGCAAGCACCTCCATGGCCCGATCGACGTCGGTGCTGTAATCCACCGTCACGCTGAACATGACCCGCATCGCGCTGCCCATGTGGTTCGTGACCTTCGATATCTGCCCGTTGGGGACGATGTGGAGTTCCCCGCTGAAAGCCCGCACACTGGTGGTGCGAAGTCCTATGGCTTCCACGATCCCCTCCGCGTCGCCGACAGTGACGTAGTCCCCCACGGCGAACTGGTCCTCGAAGAGGATGAAAAACCCGTTGATTACGTCGCGGACGAGATTCTGCGCGCCGAAGCCGATGGCTATGCCCGCCAGTCCAGCCCCGGCGAGGAGACTGGTGGTATCCACCCCCAGCTCGCCGAGGATCGAGATGCCCGCGAATACGTATATGGCGTACCGCATCAGGCTCTTCAGAAGCGAGCGGAGGGTTCTCGCCTTCCGGTCGTCCATGAACCTCCGGTCCTCGGTGGTCCGCTGTGTTATGAGCCTGTCGATCAGCGCATTGCTGGCCTTTACGAGAAGGAAGGCCACCACGAGCGTGACGAGAATGCGGACGATGGTACCCCCTGCGCCAAGCGCCAGGTCGATGAGTCTATCAGGAGGCACCTCGCCCGAGAACGTCCTGGCGATGGTATCGAGCACACCTCCCACACCTGTTCCCCCCTGGTCTCTTCTTGATATGGTGTTTCGTCAGCGATGCCCGGATATCCTCCCGTCACCCGGCTGCAGGCGTCGCGACCCGCACGGCCGGCGTGGCCGGTGCATCCGGTGCGGCCGCCGTACCCGCTGCATCCGGCGCCGTTGGCGCGGATGGCGCAGCTGGCGCGGCACCCGCAGCCCAGTTCCCGGAGACGGGACCGGACAAACGAAAATCCCCGTCCTGGACGGGCGGGGAAGTCGCGCCGAAGCTGCCGGCTGCAACTACTGTGTGATACACGACGTAGCGGCTTCGAACTGGCTTATCTCAAGGTGGTCGGGATGAACGTGTCCACGAGCCCGATGATGAACGCGGCTATCAGCGCGCCGAGGACCGTCACGCGCATCGCCGGGACAACGTACTGGGAAACGTAGATGACCGCGGCGGACACCAGGAACCCGACTACCCCCCGACCGAACGGAGAAACGCTTCTTCCAACGGCAGCCTCGATGATGTATCCGAGGCCCGTTATGACCGCGGCTGCGATCAGGGCATTGACGAAGCTCAGGGTGCTGAAGCCCGGCACTATGAGCCCGATGAACATGAGCACCAGAGCCGACACGACAAACCTTACGATGTGGCGCAGCCAGTCGCCCACTTGCTTTCACCCCCTGCGCTGAGATTGGCTTGATGCTAACCATAGAGTAACCATATCCTGCTGCAATATGCGCATGAAGGCCATATGACAGGGAGTCCTCAGGCCTGTTCGAGCAGTGCCTCCACCCGCCTGCGGATTTCATCGCGCACGCGCCTGAAGACCTGGAGGACCTCTTCTGTCGAGCCGACCGCCCGCGCCGGATCTTCGAGGGGCCAGTGCTCCCGCTTTACGCGCGCTGGAACCGCGGGGCATTTCTCATCCGCGCTACCACACAGAGTCACCACGAGATCGACCCGTTCGAGAATCGTGGGGTCCATCGGCTTGGATCTTGCGTCAGACATGTCGATGCCGATCTCAGACATCACCTTTATGGCGTAGGCATTGACGCCCTGGGGATCGAACCCCGCGCTATGCGCCTCCCACCTCTCGCCGCCCAGAGCGCGAACGAAGCTCTCGGCCATCTGGCTACGGCATGAGTTGCCCGTGCACAGAAAGAGGACCCTCTTTCTCAGCGTGTCCCCGTTTCTCAACCCGTCCTCACCATGCTTCCTCATCGCGCCTGCCCGACCCGATCCGTGGCCCCATCCACATCCTCATCCACATCCTCATCCTCGTCCTCGTCTTCACGGTCGTCCTCGTCCTCACGCTCACCCTCATCTTCATCGCCATCAACATCCACATGTTCACCGCCGTCCCCGTCACCGTCCTCATCGTTACCGCGGACGTCATCGGGATTTCTCGTATCGTGATCTCAGTACTATGGCGGCCAGGTCCACGCCGAGGACTAGGGCCAGGAGCACCAGCGCCGTCCCGAAGGCTATCGGCACCTGGGCCTCCGGGTGCGTTCCCTCGGTGACAAGGGCGTAAATGTGGTACGGCAGCGCCTGGACTTCCTCGAATACGGACCCGGGCAGCCGTGCCGTGAAAAACGTCGCCGCCGTGAACATGATCGGCGCTGTCTCGCCGGCCACCCTTCCGACCCCGAGGATGCACCCTGTCAGGATACCCGGCATGGCCGACGGCAGCACGGCGTAGCGCACCGTCTGCCACCTCGTGGCTCCGAGGGCGAGCGACGCCTCGCGGTATGACACCGGCACCGCCAGGATCGCCTCCTCAGAGGCGCGGATGATAGTCGGCAGCACCACGATGCCCAGGGTGAGGGCGCCCGAAAGGATGGACACTCTGAACCCGAACATCTTCACGAACACGGCGAGGCCGAACAGGCCGAACACCACCGACGGGACGCCGGCCAGGTTGTTCACGCCGATCCTGATGGCCCTCACCACCGGACCCTGCCTCGCGTACTCGGTGAGGTAGATGGCCGAGCCGATGCCGAGCGGCGTCGCCATCAGCATGGCGCCAATGACAAGATAGAACGTCCCCAGGATCGCGGGGAGTATGCCGCCCTCCGTCATGGCGTTCCGCGGCATCTGGGTGATGAACTCCCAGCTTATGACGCCAATGCCGCGCACCGCGACAAATCCCACCAGGAGCGCGAGAAAGCCCAGCGCGATAGCGAGCGCCGCGATCATGAGCGCGAACATCGCCGCCTGGCGACGCTGGCGCTTTTGCCTGAGCACCCTTCCGCCGGCGTCAGCGGCCAGCGTCTTCGCCGTCTCCGCCGCCTTCACCGCTTGCGTCGCCCCAGGCGCCTCCGCCGCCTTGGCGGTTTTCGCCGCTGACGCCGCTACTGCCGTTACTGCCGCTGACGCGACCCCGGCCGCCTTCCTCGAAATCGCCCCCTCCGTCATCGCCGGGTCCTGCGCACCTCTTGTCATCCTCCAGCCACCTTCCTCTGGAATCGCCTCGTGAAGCTGTCGGCCACCATGTTGAACGCGAGAGTCACCACGAAAAGCACGATCGCGATGGCGAACAGGGCGTGATAGTGGTTGCCCCCGACAGGCGCCTCGCCCATCTCCGCCGCAATGGTGGCGGTCATGGGCCGGACAGGTTGAAGGAGCGATGTCGGCACCACGGCCGCCCCGCCCGCGACCATGAGCACGGTCATGGTCTCGCCGATGGCCCTGCCCATTCCGAGGAGGGCCGCGGTGACGATACCGGACGACGCTGCCGGGACCAGGACCCGGCTTATGGTCTCCCACCTGGTGGCCCCGAGCGCGTACGAGGCCTCCCGGTAGGTCCCGGGGACCGCGGAGAGAGCGTCTTCCGCGATGCTGACGACGGTCGGGAGGGCCATGATCCCGAGGATTATGGAGGCCGTGAGCGCCGTGAGACCAGTGGGAAGATCGAAGACGTTCATCATCAGGGGCGCCATTATCTGCATTCCGAAAAGGCCGTACACTACGGACGGTACCCCAGCCAGGAGCTCGACTACAGGCTTGACTATCCCGCGGGCGCGTCCTGGCAGAATCTGCGAAATGGTGATGGCCGAGGCCACACCCACGGGTATCGCGATAGCCATGGCGCCCACGGTGACGAGGAATGACCCGGCCATGAGCGGCAGTGTGCCGAACGAAGGCGGATCATAGGTGGGGTACCAGTCGCGGCCGAAGATGAAATGGGCAAGGCCCGTCTTCTGGAATATGGGCATACCTTCCCTGAACAGGACGAGCACGATCCCAACGAGGAACACCAGCGATGAAAAGGCCACCGCAACAAGCACGGCGTGTATCAACCTCTCGCGTGTCGTTCGACCTCGCAAGCACATCCCTCCTGGACTCGACGCACCTGCACCTTGAGCGAGCGAGGGATCGGCGCAGGATCGGGGCAGGACCAGCGCAGGATCGGCGCGGGATTGGCGCGGGATCCCCATAAGGTCGCTCGCTCAGCCCAGCTCTCCTGCTTCCCAACGCCTCCTCCAACGGAGAGAGGGCGGGGGCATCTTCGGCCCCTGCCCAGCGGGTTGCAGGCGCGGGCGTGACGGCTGGTGCGCGGCAATATGTGTCAGCATTACCGGCCATCAGACTGTCAGGCCCTACCCTACCAGAGAGGGACGAAGCCCTCCTCCTTGACCATCTTCTGGCCCTCGGCGCTCAGGATGAAGCTTATGAACCTTGCCGCATCGCCGGTCGGCCACCCGTTGGTGAACATGTATAGATTTCTCGCTATCGGATACTGCCCCGCCTGCACCGTCGCCAGGGACGGCTCGATGTAAGCCTTCTCGGTGGCCCCGATCTTGACGGCTTTCAGCTTGCCCGAAAGGTACCCAAGCCCAACGTAGCCAACCGCTCCGGGAGTCCTGGACACCACATCGGAGACGGCGCCGTTGGACGCCTGCAGGAGCGCGCTTGCAACGACCTTCGCGCCATGAAGCACGAGCTCCTCGAACACCTCATACGTGCCGGAGCTGGAGTCGCGGGATATGACCACGATCTTCATGTCGGGTCCGCCGACTTCTTTCCAGTTGGTGACCTCGCCGGTGTAGATCTTCTTGAGTTGAGCAACGGTGAGCTTGTCCAAGGTGTTCTTGGGGTTGACGACGACGGCTATTCCGTCAAGGGCGATCCTGTGGGGGACCGGGTACACTCCGTTTGCAACGGCCTTCTTCACCTCGTCAAACTTGATGAACCTGGACGCGTTCGCGATCTGGACGGACTTGTCGAGGAGAGCGGCTATACCGTTGCCGGAGCCGCCGCCCCGCACGGAGATGGAAACCTCAGGGTTCTTCGCCATGAAAACTTCTGCCGCCCTCTGGGCAATCGGGAGGACCGTCGTGGATCCCTGGAGCGTGATCTGATCCCTGGCCTGGACCAGGCCTGCGCCAAGACCCAGAACCAGGCTGAGCGAGAGGACGAGCGCAACCCTCTTCATCGTGGACTTCATACCCTGTGAACCTCCTTGCCTATCTCTCGGGAAATCGTGACCCGACTGCAGCCAGGCTATGTCATCAGGATCTTCCGCCCGATCCGCTCTACACGTGAGTCTCGGTTCGTTCTCCTGCAGGCGGAAGCTCCTACTGCGTTCGGCTGCCTTCGGCCACCCTCATTATGGCATACCCTGTTTAAGTGGGTATAAAGCCCGTGTTAAAGATTGTAACACGAGGGTTAAGAGGGGATGGATGCACGGATGGGCGGTTCCTGGGCCCGCGGCCTGTTGCCCCGTCGTCCCCAGGCGGTTTGCGCCTACATGGGTTCCCTTGCGGCCGGCGGGTTTGCCACGGTCTCCGGGTAGCCCGCCATGCCGGGCGCAGGTCCGGCCAGGACGAGCAGGAGGTCCATCACGTTGGTGCGCGTGGGGCCGGTTACGACGAGGTCCCCCAGGGTCTTGAAGAAGTGATACGAGTCATTGTTCTCGAGATAAGCGCGGGGCGACATCCCTGCCTCGCGCGCCCGCGCGGCGGTGTCGCCGAAGGCCAGGGCACCCGCGGCGTCAGTGGGACCGTCCGTCCCGTCGGTGCCCGCAGCCAGCACGAGCACGTCCGGCAGGCCCTCCATGTCGAGGGCGGCCGCCAGGGCAAGCTCCTGATTCCGCCCACCGAGCCCCCTCCCCCGGAGCGTCACGGTGGTCTCGCCGCCGGCGAGCACGCACGCGGGCTTCGCCACAGGCCGGCCGCTCGCCGAGATCTCGCGCGCGATCGCTGCCATCACGCGCCCGACCTCTCTCGCCTCCCCCTGCATGGACGACGACAGGACGAGGGAACGATATCCCAGCCCTTCCGCAGCCCGCGCCGCAGCGTCCACCGCCACGGCATTGCTCGCGACGATGAGATTGGTCACGTTTTCAAAGAGACGGTCTCCGGGTTTCGGGGTCTCGGGCACCTCGCCGCGAGCGCCCGCCTTGAGACGGCGCCCGACGCCATCGGGGATCTGCCCCGCCACGCCATATCTCTCGAGGACGTCAAGGGCTGACGCGAACGTGCTCCGGTCGGGGACCGTCGGTCCCGACGCTATGACATCGAGGTCGTCCCCGATGACGTCGGAGAGAATGAGCGACACCACGTGCGCCGGGGTGGCAGCCCGGGCGAGCCCGCCCCCTTTCAGGAGGGAGATGTGCTTCCTGACGGCGTTCATCTCGTGGATCGTGGCGCCGCACCCAAGGAGCGCCTGAGTGGTCTTCTGCTTGTCCGCAAGCTCGATGCCCGCGGCGGGAAGCGGCAAGAGGCTCGAACCGCCGCCCGAGATGAGGCAGAGCACGAGGTCGTTCTCGCCGGCTGTGCGGGCGAGGTCGAGGATCTCGCGTGCACCCTCGAGGCCAGCAGCGTCGGGCACAGGGTGGCCCGCCTCCTTGATGCGAACCCTTCTCAGGGTCTCGGCGTGGCCATACTTGACGTTCACGAGGCCCGCTGTCACGCGGTCTCCCAGGACGTCCTCCACCGCGAGTGCCATGCGCGCGCTCGCCTTCCCCGCGCCCACCACGAAGATGCGCTGGATACGCCCAAGGTCGTAACAGCGCCCGCCCACGGTGAGGATGTCGCCTTCCCGGCGGAGGTGGGCCTTCACCGCCGCATACGGGTCCACGGCGACGAGGGCTTGCCTCAGAATGCGGAGCGCGTCGCGCCGCAAACGGTCCTTCCCGACGTCCTGCCGACTTTCGTGGGTAGCCACCTCTCTCGCCCTCCCATGAATGACGCGAATGACTTGTGCTTGACGGTGGTGCGCCCCGCGAACGGTAACGCGCGCAGGGCCCCCGTCACGAACTCCGGCCCGACGGCACACGCCAACCGCCTGCACGCCGTCGCGTCGAGCAGGCACCGGTAACCGGTCTCCCGGGCAGGTCCGTTACGGCGGGCCGTTCCCCGGCTACCCGTCTGTCTTTCGATGCACCGTCCATGACGCCGAACCGTATTTCCGGGAAATAAGCGCCGTCGCCAGAGCAATCTCGTCCTCCGTGAGATCTCCCTCCACCAGATCTATCGGGGCGACGTGGGATCTCATCCCTGCGATGACCGCGCCCTCGACCTCCTCGAAGCCCACCTCGCGCCCCAGGATCTCGGAGATCGATGTCGCGTGGGACCGGAGATGGTGCACGGCCGCCACTCTCTCCTCGTCCGAACCGAACCTCAGCAGGCTGCAGAGCCTGTCCGCATCAAGGTCGATCAGGATGGACCCGTGCTGGAGGAACACACCCATCAAGCGGGCCTGGGCGCTGCCGACCAGCTTCCGACCGCGTGAGACCACCTCATACCAGGACGGCGAGTCGAAGCACGCGCCCGTCCGCATGCTCCCGCTCGCGGCGGCCCTGCCGGTCTTCTCAGCCTCGTCGCGGCCTCGGATCTCCGCTTCCACCCCGAGAAGCCGCAGCCCCTCTATGATCCCCTGCGTCGCGAGGCTGAAGGACTCCCCGAGGCCTTCAGGCAGCACAGGGTCATTCTCGCTCATGATCAGGCTATATGTGACTTCGACGTCGTGCAGCACGGCCCTGCCTCCAGTAGGCCTGCGCACCACATCGACGCCGAGCCTCGCGCATGCCTCCGCATCGACGTCCCGGTCGAATGACTGCACGCGGCCCAGGGATAGGGCAGGCGGGTCCCACTCGAAAAGCCTGAAGGTGGGCGGGGAAAGGCCTCTCGCCACGTGAACCATCACGGCCTCGTCCACGGCCATGTTCCACGCTCCAGCGTTGCGTCCTGTGCGAAGGAGCCTCCACTGCATCCTGCGATCCCCCATCACAGACAATCCCCCAACACGCATGCCTCCGAGATCGCCCTCTCCGCCTCGTCGCGGGTGAGGCGCCTGGGATAGTTGTACATGGTGCCACCCGGGCGCTCGTTGTAGTACGGCCTGTTGCAGCCGGGACAGCCTGACGTTTCGAACGGCGCCCCGCTCCGCGCTATCTCGAGCAGTCCCGCTCGATCCATGCCGAACCCCACGATTCGCCCGCCGGCGAACGTGAACTCTGCCGCATTCCCGAGCCCCAGAGTGATGATGTGACGGGCCAGCTGCACCCGGCGGTAAGCGCCGACCTGCGGCTGCGGGACGTGTTCCATCGCGGTCCCCCTGACCGGGGTGAACGCGAAGAGGGCGATGGTGATCCCGTGATCCGTCAGGCGCTGCATTACCCGGGCAAGGTCTTCCTCGGTCTCTCCAAGACCCACGATGAGGTGAGTGCCTATCCTGCCGGGGAAGAGGCGCGCCGCCTCCTCCAGGAGGGACATGGTCCCCTCCCACGACCCGGACCTGGTTCTTGCGTGAACCTCAGGGGAGGCCGCGTCCAGGGCGATTCCGATTCTGTCGGCGCCCAGCGCCAGGACCTCCTCCACTTCGGCCACTGAGGCTGGGTGATGGGAGATGGATATCGCGAATGGGCGGGAGCCACCTGGGCCCGACCCGTCACGCCGCACGGCCTCGAGGGCCGGGATGAGCCGCCGCAGCGCCTCCCGGGACTCGGCGGTGCGCGTGACCTGGACGCACACGCGACCCAGGCCGGCCGGACGCCGTGCAAGCGCCCCGAGGACGCGCCCCGTCTCGAACTCCGGCCAGCTCACGCGCGACAGCAGGTCGTCCGGGGAGGCACTCGTGCGCGCCTGCGGGCAAAAGGCACAGCTCGCGCCGCACCGCCCGCCCGTCAGAAGGTAAGCCGTCGTCGGCGCATCGTCGAGGCGGGCGGCAAGAAGCCCCAGCACAGCGGCGGTTCCCGTTGACACCCTTATGGTCCTGGGGTACGCCAGGTCGCGAGCGGTACCCGTCAAAACGCGCAGCACTCCTCTCTCCACGTCGCGGAAAGCCCCAGCGCCTCCGCAGCCTCTCTCGCCCGGGGGGACGGGACGACTATCCTGTTCACACCCGCCCGGATCGCGAGGGTGTCGAGGATGTCGCGGTAAGCACCCCTGGGGCGCATGCATCCAAGATAGATGGGGGTAGTCGGCAACATGACCCTCGCGCGCGCGATGATCCGCGCAGCCTCCCGGGGGTCGGGCGGCGTCCGGGACGCATAGCGTGTGCCCGGGGTCGGCGTGAAGACGATGAATATGAGCGCCTCAGCCCCCAGGCGCTCGAGCGCCCGAAGCGCCTCGAACTCGCCCGAGGGCCCGCCGCCTCGCAGCCCGATGCAGATGTGAGGCACGACCCGCACGTGGCGCCGGAGCATGGCGTAGGTCGAGATGAAGTCCTCGGCCGAGGCATCCAGGCCATATACCTCGCGAATCGTGGCGTCATCCGCCACGAGGTCGAACGACACCACGGGTCGGAGGGGCGCAAGCTCCGCCACCTCGCACTCGTCAGCGAGGCCGAGGTGAAGGTTGAGCCTCCACCTGGACGCGAGCTCCCTGACCGTGCCGATATGCGCCGCAACAGGCACCCTGCCACGCTCATCGCAGCCGCCGCTCACCAGGTAGCTCGACACCCGGTCCGCGCCGTCCTTCGCGCTGACCAGTTCACGCCATCTCTCGATAGGAAGCATGTGCTTAAGGTAATGGCCGCCGCAATGGGCGCACCCGAGTGCGCAGGTGTTCCCTGTGACGCTCAGGACGGCGGTGCGCACCGGGTTGACCCACTCGATGCCGCCCCCGAAGGCCGAGCGCCGGACATCCCATGCCCTGCCGAGCAGCGCTTCAAGCGGCGCGGACTCGTGTTTCGCCTCTTCAACCGGCATTTGTCTGCTTGTTCGACCTCCAGCGCAGCACGGGGCGGCGCGCCGCGGTGACGTCGTCGAGTCTTCCGACCACCATCTTGTGGGGCGCTGTGTGCAGCGCCTCCGGGTCCTTCTCCGCAAGCTGCGCGATCCCTATCATTGCGTCCACGAACGCGTCAAGCGTGTCCCTGGATTCGGTTTCGGTGGGCTCCACCATGATGGCTTCCTTCACAATGAGGGGGAAGTACACCGTCGGCGCGTGGAACCCGTAGTCCAGGAGCATCTTGGCGATGTCCCCCGTATGAACCCCCGACGCGAGCCCGTATTCCCCTGACAGGACGAACTCGTGCTTGCAGTGTCGATCATACGGTAGATGGTAGTAAGGCGCAAGCTTCCTCATGAGGTAGTTCGCGTTGAGCACGGCGTTCTCGCTGGCCTCGCGCAGGCCTTTCGCGCCCAGCGCCCTGATGTACGCGTAGGCCTTCACCATCACGTTGAAGTTGCCGTAGAAGGCCTTGACCTTCCCGATGGACTGGGGTCTCGCGTAGTCGAGGACGAACTTCCCGTCCTTTTTTTCGACTACCGGGACGGGCAGGAAGGGGGCGAGTGCCTTCTTCACGGCCACCGGGCCGGACCCCGGCCCCCCGCCGCCGTGAGGCGTGGAGAACGTCTTGTGCAGGTTGAAGTGGAGCACGTCGAACCCCATGTCGCCCGGGCGCGCGATGCCCATGATGGCGTTCATGTTCGCACCGTCGTAGTAAAGGAGCCCGCCCGCGTCGTGGACTATCTTCGCGATCTCCACGATGTTCTCGTCGAAGAGCCCGAGGGTGTTCGGGTTCGTGAGCATCAGAGCCGCGACCTCGTCCGACATCGCTGCCCTCAGCGAGTCCAGGTCCACGCCGCCGCGCCCATCGGATTTCACCTCGACGACCTTGTACCCGCAGAACGCAGCGCTTGCCGGGTTCGTGCCGTGGGCGGAGTCGGGGACGATCACTTTCGTGCGCTTTGCGCCATCCCCCCGGCTCTCGTGGTAGGCCTTGATGATCATAAGCCCCGTCAACTCGCCGTGCGCGCCCGCCGCAGGCTGCAGGGTGGCCTCGTCCATCCCGCCGATCTCGCACAGATAACGCCCGAGTTCGTACATAAGCTCCAGCGCCCCCTGGACAAGCTCCTCGGGCTGGTAGGGATGGAGCGCGTTGAACCCTGGAAGCGCCGCGGCGTCCTCGTTCACCTTGGGATTGTACTTCATGGTGCAGGAGCCGAGCGGATAGAAGCCGACGTCAACCCCGTGGTTGCGCTGGGAGAGCTTCGTGTAGTGGCGAACAAGGTCGACCTCGCTTACCTCCGGCAGGTCGGCGGCGCGTTTGCGAAGCGCCCACCCCGGGAGGAGCTCCGTCGCGTCCTTCCTGGGGACATCGCAGTCTGGCAGCGAGTAAGCTCTCCTACCGGCCTCGCTTCGTTCGAAGATGAGCGGCATCGTCATGCCAATCCCTCCAGTGCACGGCAGAGTGAGTCGATCTCCTCTTTAGTACGCTTCTCCGTCACCGCGATGAGCATGGCATCGCCAAGGTCCGGGTAGTAGCGACCGAGCGGCAGCCCACCGAGTATGCCCGACTCGAGAAGAGCTGCGCCCGCCTGCTCCGGGGCAACCGGCATCCGCACTGCAAACTCCTTGAAGAAGGGGGTCTCACTCACCGGTCGGAATCCAGGGATCGCCGCGATCCTGTCGAACGCGTAATGGGCCTTCTGCAGGCAGAGGTCCGCGACCTCCCTCATCCCGTTCTTCCCGAGCCACGAGAGGTACACCGCCGCCGCCAGGGCGGAGAGGGCCTCGTTGGAGCAGATGTTCGACGTGGCCCGCTCCCTCCTGATATGCTGCTCCCGGGCCTGGAGGGTGAGGATGTATCCACGCCGCCCCTGGGGGTCGTGGGTCTCGCCGGCGACGCGGCCGGGCATGTTCCTGATAAGCTCCTGCCGGCACGTGAGAAACCCGAGGTACGGTCCACCGAAGCTCATCGGGCTGCCCAGCCCCTGGCCCTCGCCAACGGCTATGTCGGCCCCGTACTCACCCGGAGGGGCGAGGATGCCGAGGGAGACCGGATCGACACATGCCACGAAAAGCGCCCCGTTCCTGTGCGCCACCCCGGCCGCCGTCTCCATTGATTCCACGGAACCGAGGAAGTTGGGGTTCTGCAGGATGACGGAGGCCGCGGCGGAGGACGTAAGCCGCTCGAGGTCCTCGAGGTCGGTGGCACCACCCTTCATCCCCACCTGCACCACCTCGATGCCGAGGTTTCGGGCGTAGGTCTTGAGCGTGGCACGGTACTCGGGGTGCACGGCGGCGGAGACCACCACCTGCTGGCGCCGGGTCTGGCGGCACGCCATCGTCGCTGCCTCGGCGACCGCAGTCGCCCCGTCGTACAGCGATGCGTTGCTTACGTCCATGGCGGTCAGCTCGCACATGAGCGTCTGGTACTCGAATATGGCCTGAAGCATGCCCTGGCTGATCTCCGCCTGATAGGGCGTGTACGCGGTGTAGAACTCCGATCGCGAGACGAGATGCCGCACCACGCTTGGGACAAAGTGGTCGTAGGCGCCGGCCCCAAGGAACGACACGAGATCGTCGGTCGTCCTGTTCTTGCTTGCGAGCGCGCCCATGTGCCGGGCAAGATCGTACTCTGACATGGGCGCCGGCAGACGCAGCTCACGGCCGAGCCTGACATCCGACGGTATGTCGGAGAAGAGCTCCGCAAGGTTTGCCACGCCAATCTCGGCAAGCATTTCACTACGATCCCGGTCAGTATGGGGAACGTAGTTCATCCCTTGCTCGCCTCCTCGGCCACAAAGGCTTCATACTCAGAGGCGTTCATGAGGTCGGCCAGCTCGCCGGGGTCGGCCATCTCGATGACCGCCACCCATCCTTCGCCGTATGGGTCGTCATTGATCAGCTCGGGACGCTCCTCGAGAGCCCGGTTGACCTTGACTATCTTCCCGCTCACCGGAGAGAATACCTGGTCGGCGGTCTTCATGGAGTCGAGGTCGGCGAGAGCCCCGTGCTTCTCCACCTCGCTGCCCTCCTCTGGAAGGCCGACCCCTACGATGGCGCCCAGCTGCTCCTGGGCGAAAGAGGTGATGCCCACCGTTGCAGTCTTCCCCTCCACGCGAACCCACTCGTGCTTTTCGCTGTACTTGAGATCCCCGGGATACATACGCTTTCTCCTCCTTCTGTCCATGTCCACAGTGGTGGGTTTTCTATCTGTCTTCCCAACCTATCTCCCTCGCCGTCAGGCCAGGCTCCATCCCGCCCAGCGCCGCCGCTGGTCCCGACCGGGGTTTCCCATTCTGATTCGAAGGCCATCGATCTCATGCGGCGCGCCTCGTCAGATCTGCCATTCACGCTGGCCAAATCCAAAGCGCCCCGTCGCGCAGGCACCGGCGACCCGGAGTCTTCTCCCAAACCGGCATGGTTTTCTGAACGAGACAGTTGATGTTGTATCAGGATCTGACAGATCCTGTGCCTCAGGCCGCCACTTCGCGGGGCCCCGTTCCCCGGTGATGCGACTGACCGGGGAAGTTCGACAGTCTCCTGAATTCACACCTGGACACATCCGCAGGCATCGACACATGTGTGTTCGGGTGGTCAGGCACATCCAGGTCTGTATGTTTGTTCCACGTGAAACATCCTGCCCGATATCGATCGCGCCACGTGCATGATCGTCTCCGACCGCCCCTGCCTGCTCTCGGCACGCCCTTGTCCCTGCCCCCGGCCCTCACCCTGCCGCTATTTGGCCTTACGGACACGCGGCTGCACGAAGGGCGGCCGGACAGCCTCCGCGGGGACTCCCTTGCCCCTGATGACGATATCGAAACGCGTTCCGGGCCTGGCCGCCTCGGGTGGCACGAAGCACATGCCAACTCCTATTCCCAGGGAAGGCGAGAGTGATCCGCTCGTAGTCCGGCCGATGACAGCGCCGTCCTTGGCCACTTCGCAGTTCGCCCTCGGCACGCCCCGCTCCAGCAGCCTGAAACCTGTGAGCCGCCGCGAAAAGCCCATCTGCTTCGCAGCCGCGAGCGCGTCCCTGCCGATGAAGTCGCCCTTATCCATCGCCACCACCCACGCAAGCCCCGCCTCGAGCGGGTTCGTCGCCGGATCGAGTTCATGCCCGTACAGCGCGTATCCCATCTCGAGCCTGAGAGTGTCCCGGGCACCGAGGCCGATGGGCTCGATGTCAAACCTCTGCCCCGCCCTCAGCAGGGCGTCCCACATTGCATGGGCGTGACGGGGATGGAAAAACAGCTCGAACCCGTCCTCCCCCGTGTAGCCCGTGCGGGAGACGAGGCATCTCACCCCGGCGACCTCGCCCTCCGTGAAATGGTAGTAGTAGAGGCTATCCAGCGGGACCTGCGTCAGCTCCGCCAGCACCTCGGCGGAGTCGGGACCCTGAATCGCGAGAAGCGCGGTTTCGTCCGACAGGTCTCTTACCTCGACATCGCCCCCGGCATGCTGTCTCAGCCATTCCAGGTCCTTGGAAGCATTGGAGGCGTTGACCACCAGGTAATAGCTATCCTCCTTTCGGCAGACGAGGATGTCGTCCACCGCACCGCCGTCCGGGTAACACATGACGGAGTACTGCACCTGGCAGACCTCGAGCCTGGCCGCATCGTTCGTGGTGACTTTCTGCACGAGCGCCAGCGCCCCGGGGCCGCTTATCTCGATCTCGCCCATGTGGGACAGGTCGAACAGCCCCACCTTCTCCCTGACTTTCCTGTGCTCTTCGATTATTCCCCGGTAGTAAACGGGCATCTCCCAGCCGCCGAACTCTGTCATCCTGGCGCCGTGCCGGACGTGCAGTTCGCGGAACGGTGTCGTCTTCAACCCGACTCCCTCTGAGGCCACTATCCCCACCTCCTGAACTCTGTCGTTTCACGCGTTGCCCCACCACGCAAACATAAAAACGGGCAAACACGTTGCCCGTTTCTCTGTCCTGACGCCTGAGAGATTCCCCCGCCCACCTGCCGGTCTGCCAGTTTGCCAGCCTGCCGGTCTGCCAGGCGCGCGGGTTACCCCGTCGGCGGCGCCTGCAGCGCGCACTCACGCGCCGGGAGCGCCTCTCCAGAGTACCGTCAGCGAAGGTGCTTTTGCCTGAGAGTTTGGACGTCTGCCTGGCAGGCAGGCATCTTGCTCCTTCGGCTCCCACGCGCCGCTTCCGTGCTGCCATCGCCACGGTCGCCGCGGTCGTCTGCGGTCGCGGGGTATCTCCCTCCAGCTTCATCCGGCGCACTATTCTGTTTCTACATCTATTAATATTGGCCCTGCATCCCGGAATTCCTTCCGGAGGGACGTTCCGGAATGTAATTTCTCAAGAATTCCGCGGCGCTTTCCGGCGTCGTGATGTTGATGTATACGCCCATCCCAAACTCGAACCCCGCCGCCACGGTGAGCTTGGGGAAGATCTCGATGTGCCAGTGGTAGAAGCCGTCGCACCGCTCGTGCGGAGGTGCCGTGTGAAGGATGTAGTTGTACGGCGGGTCATGGAGACCCGTGTTCACGGCGCCCAGTACGTCCACGAGGACCTGCGCCAGCTCATGCCGACTCGACGGATCGAGTTCGTGAAAGGAAGGCGCGTGAGCCTTGGGCAACACCCACGTTTCAAAGGGCATCTTGGACGCGTACGGCTCCAGCGCAACGAACTTCGGCGTCTCCTGCACGATCCGCATGCCGGACGCGATCTCCTGTCGTACCATGTCGCAGAAGACGCAGCGGCCTGTTGACTCGTGGTGGTGCTCCGCTCCGACCAGTTCCTCGAGGACGACAGGTGGCACGAGCGGCACCGCCGCGATCTGGGAGTGAGGGTGTTCCAGCGACGCCCCGGCGTCCCTGCCGTGGTTCCTGAAGATAAGGACGTACTGGATGTCCGGAGCCTCGGAGAGGGCGCGGTAACGGTGGATGTATGCGCGTACGACCTCGGCCATCTCGTCGTATGACATGGTCGCGGGGCTGGCGTTGTGAAGCGGCGACTCGATGATGACCTCATGTGCCCCGACGGCCGGCCTCACGCTGAATATGCCTGCGGTGGACGCCTGAACGGTCGGTTCCCATGTGAGGGCCGGGTATTTGTTGGGCACGCCCCGCACCCACCAGCCCGGCTCGTCGGGGCCTGTCCCATCCCGCCGGAAGGAGAAGACTTCCGGTGGTGTCTGCTTCTCATTTCCCTGACAGAACGGGCACGTATCGCTCCTCTCCGGGCGTGCCTTTGCGGCCGCCGCGTCCTGCTGGGCGAAGTCCTTCGGTCTCCTGGCACGCTCGGTGGCCACCAGCACCCAGCGCCCTGTCACAGGGTCAAGCCTCAGTTCAGGCACTTTCCGGCCCCTCCCCGCATGACTCCCATACATAGATAAGAGAGCGAGAGACGCGACGACCTGGCGCTATACAAGCACGGCGCCATGAGTTTGCGCCACTTCTTCCAGCGGCGTTGGGGCTGCCGGTGCTTGCCAGGGCAGGGCGCCACGAATCTGGTCGGCCCTAAAGCGCCAGATTCGAACGCGTCTCACCGCACGCGCCGCCCCCGGAGTGCGACACCGGCAACCCTGGAGAGCCCTTGCACGCAGAAAAGCAGCACGGATTTCTGGCGATCTACTCAGCTAGGGTGCCGGTTGCGCCGGTAACATTTTACCTCCCGTTGCGGCACACTTCAAGCGCTGAGGTGATATTATGGTATGGAGTCCCCATGGAGTCGCTCGACGGAAGGAGGACCCCGCGGTGTATCGCCTGCTCGAAAGGCTCATCGGCCCCGTGTTCAAGTGGAGAAAGAAGACCTGCATCCTCGTGGTAAAGCGCAGGGTGTAACCCTGGCGGGCATGGACGGGCCCGTCTCGAGGCACCCCGGGGTGGGCCAGCGCCGGGCACCCCGGACCCCAGCCCCGGCACCGGGTCTACCACGTTCTGGGCTTGCAGAGGATCTCTTCCACCTTCAGCCCGAACACGTTGTTGGAGTGTTCAGGGACGATGATGGCCGCCGTATCGGCCCCTGAGCTTGTCCCGCCCACCGCCACGACGCGCTCGCCGTAAGGGACGATCCCTGCATCCAGCGCCATGATGGAGATCTCCACGCACACCTTGAGTCCCTGGCCCAACATCCTGAGGGCTCCCGCGATTATCTCCGGCGGGTACACGCCTCCGAACTTGAACCTGAGCGACCGATCCACCCCGGCGAGCACGTGCGTGGTTGTGAGGACCTCAACTCCACGTGAGGTGAGGTCGCGCCTCACCTCCTGCGGCATCTCGTCCACCCCTGGGCCGCTGAAGCCCACGTGATGAGTGACGCACACGACAGAGATGTCCCCGGCGCCGATCTCCAGGGCCTTTCTCACGGTCGCGCCGGAGTTCGACGCGATGACAAGATGGCGTATGCCGTGGCGCCCTGCGGCTTCGATGGCGATCTTGAGGGTCCCGAGTGTGTTCTCGGGGCCGGCTTGCGGCCATACCATTCGGACCACCTCCAGACGCTGACTTGACCGTCCAAAAACCTCGCTGCTGAAGCCGGCGGTCTGCCGAACCGACCTGCACCGTTCCATCCAGACGCCCACGACAGCGCCCCGGCCCTGTCCTCGCGAAGTTGCGCCCGGGCTCCGGGCGCGCTCATGCCTTGAGCGCCAGCCGCGCCAGGACGAGCGCAAGGGCTATGGCTGGGAGCATGTTGGCCACGTGGATCTTCTTGATGCCCAGCATATCGATGCCGATGCCCACGATGAGCAGGCCTCCGGTCGCCGTCATCTCCCGGACGGCGGCATCGGTCAGGACCGCCTTTATCGCGGTGGCCGCGAGGGTCAGCCCGCCCTGATAGACGAGGATCGCCACCGCCGACAGCGCAACCCCGGCTCCCAGGGTGGCCGCGAAGGCAATGGAGCAGAACCCGTCCATGATCGCCTTCGTCACCAGGATGCGATAGTCGCCCGTGAGACCGTCCTGGATGGATCCCAGGACCGCCATAGGTCCCACGCAAAAGAGAAGGCTTGCCGCGACAAAGCCTCTCGCAAGCCCGCCGCTCTCGCCCCGGGCAAACCTGGCCTCCAGCCGCGACGCGGTTCGCTCCAGCCACGCCTCGATGTCTATGACGCTCCCGATGACCGACCCGATGGCCATGCTGAAGAGGACCACGAGGACGTTCTTCGTCTCAAGCGCCATGCTGATACCGATGAAGAGCGTGAAAACGCCGATGCTCTGGACGACCGTGTGAGATATCTTCTCCGGCATGCGTTTTCGCAAGGCAAGCCCTGCTACCGTGCCCGCTATCACGGTCCCGATGTTTACGAACGTCCCTGTCACCTGATGCTACCTCCTGCTGCGTTTCGGAGCTGCGAATAGTGGTCCTGCCATCGTCAGGGTGTCACCGGCCGAATGATGTATGCGACCCCGTTCTTCCAGGCCCGGAGGAGCTCTTCCCTCTTGTAGACCACGTGGCCCTCGGCCTCCGTTCGGCCTGCCGGGTCGTTTACGATCACGTCTCCATCCTTCGTGAAACCGCGCACTACGATGAGGTGCCCTGACGTGCTGTTGAGCGGCCCGCCCTTGAGCTGCCCCGCGCCGAACCTTATGGAGATGATGACGGGTCGGCCAGCCGCTATCTCGTCCTGGACCGGCTCGAATCCTGAAAACCGCGTAACATATGCGTCGAGGCCGTACAGGGCCGCGGCCGCCGTGTTGAACGGCCAGTTGCCGTATATCGAGTTGAGGCTATCGTACGCTTGAGCCGCGACGGTCGCGGTGGGCACCGCCACTCCGTGATACTCCAGCACCATTGCGACGCACGTTGGGGAACATATGCGCCCTGCGATGGAGGGCTCCTCGCTCCGCTGAGATCTGAACGGCACCGGAAGGTCGCGTACCCAGGGAGCCTGCGCAGGATCACGCGGCGGCGCGAACGCGGGCACTGCGGCCTCGCTGGAGGTGTCGGCATAACACGCCGCCACCAGCCTCAGCACAGGCGTCGCGTCGCGGTCGTCGGAGATGAGGGTGATCCGGTACTGAAGAAGCGAGGCCTTTGAACCCAATTCGAGGGTGTCTTCGTTGACGAATCCCCATTCGTCTTTCTTGAGACCGGGCGCGCCCGGGGACCGCAGCCTTCCCCAGCGCGCTATCTCGTACCAGCCCGTCCAGCGGGACGCGCCGGAGCCCGCGCGCACCTCGATGATCGCCCCTGTTCCCTCCGGAGCGAGGATGTTCCACGAGAGCACGACGTTATTGAAGGGGAACGCCGTGGAAAGGGGTTTCGAAGTCACCGTTCCCGAGGGTACGTATCCCCCGGGCCCTTTCTCGAGGACGAGGTTCCGCCCCGCGCCGCGCCCTCCACTTCCCCCTCCGGACGACGCGTCGTAATCCCGCCACGTGAGGCGAACGAGTTGCGCGCCGATGAAATCGGGTTCGAGAGAGTGCCTGATCGTCTCACTCACCGGCGCAGCCAGCGCAGGGGATGTCGACAGCGTAAACGACGTCGCCAGTACGACCCCCGCGATGACGATCACGAAGAAAACCATGCCGAATCCGACGTGTCCTGCGATCATCTGTGACCCTCCTCCCCTTCTCCCGCATGCCTGCTTGCCCGCCTGCTCGTTGGTGTGGCTACCTGCCTGTCTGCTTGTCTGCGTACCCGGCTGGTTGCCTGCTTGCTCGCCTGCTTGATTGCACGCCGGCTCGCCCGTTGGCCCGTCGGCTCGTGGGTCCGTGGGCCCGTGGGCCCGTGGGCCCGTCGGCCGGTCTCCTAACCTGCTCGTGACGTGCCTGTCTGATCTTCCGGCCGCGCAGTCCCCGGAGAGTCCCAGCACGACCGGTTGGCGGTCCTGGACTTCTGTTCTACAATCTCGCCGTGGTTACCTTCTTCCTCAAGAAAAGGTCGTGGCTCGTCACCGGCCGCCTGCTGGACTCAAAAGGCTCCGGCCGCCGGCTCGTTGTGCGGCGAGGCGTGTGCTGTGAGGCGGTGTGGCGAGGCGTGTGTTGCCTTCATGCGCCGGATATGCTATAGTTGAGGCATCTGAATCCGGCCCAAATCAGGCCATGAAGGGGCCGCCGCGAACCACGGCGCCTAGAGAGCAGGCCCACGGCTGCAAGGCCTGCCGCACGGGCTCGATGGCATCCCACCCCGGAGCTGCGAACGATGAGTTCGACGGATTCCCGCCGTTAAAGGGAGCCTGCGCCGTCGTGCCCCAGCAGGCGCGCGGTGCAGGGACGAGCGGGCAGTTGCGCTGCCGTTGCCAGGTCTGCCACAGCCGGACGGACGGGCGGTTGGTCGGCGCGACGCCAAGCGGGGTGGTACCACGGAGGTCAAGGCCTTCGTCCTCATAGGGGACGAAGGCCTCTTCTTTCGGGATAAGCCAGCAAGACGCTGGGCTGGGCATGGCTGGGCGGCCGGACCGAAGAACCGCTATGCGCCGAGGCGGCGTGCTGCCGGCGCACGCACGGGGCGCCATCCCCGAGTGCAACACCGGCAACCCACAGCCGCGTGAAAACGGGGGGAACTGACGGATCCTCACTTGGTGACATTCTTGAGATCCTGCTTGTGAAGGGCCATCGACTCGCAGCACGCGAGTGGATACACCCTATACAATCACGCTATAAGGAGGGGGAATGGCGCCCGGTTCCTTCGGTGCCTCCAGGGATGCGGTGTCTGGGTTGAGAAGACCGCCCTGAATGGAGCTGGAGGTGTCAGCGGGCGCCGACACGAATGGCGAAGAAGGTGGATGGTCAGGAAGGTTTCGTTGAGCACATAGCTTCGAAGTCGGAGGATTTCTCGCAGTGGTACACCGATGTCATCCTCAAGAGCGAGCTCGCGGATTACGCCCCCGTGCGCGGCTGCATGGTCATACGGCCGTACGGGTACGGGCTCTGGGAGAACATGCAGGCCCGCCTCGACGCCCGCATCAAGGCGACGGGGCACAGGAACGCCTACTTTCCGCTCTTCATCCCCGAGAGCTTTCTGCGCCGCGAGGCGCAGCACGTGGAGGGCTTCGCGCCAGAGGTCGCCTGGGTGACCCGCGCGGGCAACGAGGATCTGGCCGAGCCACTGGTCGTCAGGCCGACGTCGGAGACGGTCATCGGGTACATGTACTCCAAGTGGATCAAGTCCTGGCGCGACCTGCCCGTGCTGATCAACCAGTGGGCGAACGTGGTCAGGTGGGAGAAGACCACGCGGCTCTTCCTGAGGACATCGGAATTCCTCTGGCAGGAAGGCCATACGTGCCACCGCACAGCCGAGGAGGCCGAGGAGGAAACCCTCAGGATCCTCGAGGTCTATCGGAGCTTCCTCACCGAGGACCTGGCCATCCCGGTAATCGCGGGCAGAAAGACCGAGAAGGAGAAGTTCGCAGGCGCGGTGCGCACATATTCGGTCGAGGCGCTCATGACCGACGGCCGGGCGCTCCAGGCAGGCACGTCTCACAACCTCGGTCAGAACTTCGCGAAGGTCTTCGACATCACCTTCCTGGACCAGGACGATGAGCTCAGGCACGTGTGGCAGACCTCGTGGGGCGTGTCCACCCGCCTCGTCGGGGGAATCATCATGGTCCACGGAGACGAGCGGGGCCTCGCCCTCCCGCCGCGCGTGGCGCCCACACAGGTCGTGATCGTGCCCATCATGCCTCCTGCGGCGCGCGAGACGGTGCTGACCGCAGCCCGCGACATCCAGGTGCGCCTCGCGAAGGTCTGCCACGTCGAGCTCGACGCACGCGAGGAGTACTCACCCGGCTGGAAGTTCAACGAGTGGGAGCTGAAAGGGGTCCCGGTGAGGCTCGAAGTCGGGCCGCGCGACATAAAGGCTGGACACGTGGTGCTCGTAAGGCGCGATACCGGCGAGAAGACCACGGCGTCCATGGACGGTCTCGAGCAGGTCGTGGAGGATCTCCTGAAGGCGGTGCAGGACGGCCTTTACGCGAGAGCGAAGCGGTTCATGGACGAGAACACCCACCGCGTCGCGGACTATGACGAGTTCAAGGCCGTCATGGAGACGAAGCGGGGGTTCGTATACGCGCCCTGGTGCGGGAATCAAGGCTGCGAAGCTGCGGTCAAGGAGGAGACCGGCGCCACGATCAGGTGCATTTCCCTCGATGAACCGCCACGCCCGGGAGCCTGCGTCAGGTGCGGGTCCAGGGCGAACCTCTGGGTCTACTTCGCGAAGGCCTATTGAGGCCCGGCACTGCGACAGGATATCACTGCTGCTTGGAAAAAGCGTGCCCGCCTGACCCCTCCAGAGAGCATGAGCCCCAAGGAGGACCGTTCACCGACCGGTCATCCCTGGGGCCTCGTGTCCTCCCCACGAACGAAGCGCGAGCCCGTGGCGCAGCAGGCTGATGCGCGTCTATCTCGATGCGGCCATCGCGATCTCCCTGACGGCACCGAGCACGTAGAGGACGTTTTCCCGGGAAATATGCCTGTGCGTGACCATCCTCACCGCTGTGGGCGGGCGCTCGGACGCCCTGACGTTACGCGCGGCGAGTTCCCTCAGGAAGGACTGGGTATCCATGCCGAGGCCGGCCACGTCGACGTAAACCATGTTGGTCTGGACAGTCCCCAGGTCGACGGCGATCCCGGGGATGTCCGCAAGGCCCTCCCCCAGCAGACGGGCGTTCTCATGGTCCTCCCGAAGACGGTCCACCATCTTCTCGAGCGCAACTATCCCCGCCGCCGCAATCACGCCCGCCTGACGCATGCCGCCTCCTACCAGCTTGCGGCACTTCCTGGCCCGCTCGATGAAGTCGCGACTCCCCACTAGCACCGAACCAACCGGCGCCGAAAGCCCCTTCGACAGGCAGAGCATGACAGAATCGAACGGCCGGGCGATCTCGCGTGCATCCACGCCAAGGGCGATGGCGGCGTTGAAGATCCTGGCGCCATCCAGGTGGGTGGCGAGGCCCCTGGACCGCGCGATGTTGCAGATGGCGGTCATGACGTTGATGGGGGTGACTGTGCCGCCCCCGCGGTTGTGGGTGTTCTCCACCGCGACGAGACGAGGCGCCGGGTAGTGAATGTTCGCACCCCTTATCGCGCGGGCCACGTCATCGGGATCGAGTATGCCGTGCCTGCCCGGAACCAGTCTTGGCATGACGCCGGCGACCGCTGCCAGGCCCCCTACCTCGTAGTAATACATGTGGCACTCGGACTCCATGATGACCTCATCGCCCCGCTGGGTGTGAGCGAGCACGGCGACGAGGTTGCCCATGGTGCCGCTCGCCACGAAAAGGCCCGCTTCCTTGCCAAGCCGCTCGGCCGCCAGCGCCTCGAGGCGGTTGACTGTCGGGTCCTCGCGTGTCACGTCGTCACCGAGGGGCGCTGTCGCCATGGCCTGCAACATGTCCGGTGTTGGAAGGGTGACCGTGTCGCTCATAAGGTTGATGGCTTCCTGCACCGCAACAACCTCCCTCGACTAAAGGATGGAGCTGATAAACGTCCTCGCCTCAGGAGTCTTCGGGTTCTCGAACAGCTCGGCAGGGGTTCCCGCTTCTATGAAGCACCCTTCGTGCATGAAGAGTGCACGCTGCGCCACGCGCCTCGCGAATCCCATCTCGTGGGTCACCACGATCATGGTCATGCCCGCCCTTGCCAGGTCCTCCATGGCCGCGAGCACTTCGCCGATGAGCTCGGGGTCGAGGGCCGACGTGGGCTCGTCGAACAGCATTACCTTGGGGTTCATTGCCATGGACCGCGCTATCGCCACGCGTTGCTGCTGCCCTCCGGAGAGTTGGTCCGGATAGGCGTCGGCTTTGGCAGCAAGCCCGACTTTCCCGAGCGTCCCCATGCCGATCTCGCGGGCGTGAGCCTCCGGCATCTTCTTCACGACGCGAAGCGCGAGCGTGACGTTATCGAGGGCCGTGAGGTGCGGAAAGAGGTTGAAGTGCTGGAAGACGAACCCCATCTCCTCGCGGAGCGCCTGCAGGTTCGTCCTGCGCGGGTCCACCCGCTGCCCGTCGATCCATATCTCCCCGCTGTCCGGAGGTTCGAGATAGTTGAGACACCGAAGGAGCGTGCTCTTCCCTGAGCCGCTGCGGCCCAGGATAACCACGACCTCTCCCTTCGCCACCTCGAAATTCACGTCCCGCAGCACGTGCAGTCGGCCGAAGTGTTTGTTCAGCCCGACCACCTTGATCATTGGCTCCGTAGCCACTCGCCTCTCCTCCCGCGTGGTGCCGCCCCGGCATGGCCGGTGTAGCCAGCGCGACCAGCACGGCCGGTATGGTCGCTCGGGCCGCCTGGGCCACTCCGGCCACTCTGGCCCTTCTGGGGGCTTTGGCCGGCCTGGCCGCTTCGGCCGCTTCGGCGCGAGTCCAGTTTAGAAAAGAATAGCACGTACAGGAGGGCGGATGCAAGATACAAGATTGCCGTTACCAGGAAAGGCGCAGCGTATCCCGACCGCTCGATCATCATCCCTCCGAGCACGCTCCCCCCTGCCCAGGCAAGGTTCCAGGACATGCCGCGAAGGCTGCTCAGCACGGCACGGTCACTGGCGTCCACTGCCTCCATGCTGAAGCTTCCGTCCACCGGCGCGGACATATTCATGAGAGCGGACCGGACCAGCATGGCAGGGACGGCAAGCAGGAGGTTCCCGGAGAGCGCCATCGCCACGAGAAACGGCGTCGACGCGATCTGGGTGAGCGCGACGGTCTTTACCTTCCCCCAGCGCTCGGCCAGCACAGGAGCGACAACCGTTCCGAGCGTCGTCATGACCATCGAGCCTGCGAAGACGGCTCCTATGAACGAAGAGCTTGCTCCTTTGTCCGCGAGAAACACAGACAGAAACGGCACCATCATCCCCGCCCCGAGCGACATGACGGCTGACGTCGTAACGAACTGCCCCATCAGGCGCAGTCGGTGGCGACCGCTCCGCGCGCCCCGTGCAGCGCGACAGCGCACACCCTCGGACCCTCGGGCGCAGTCAGCACCGGACACGCGCCCCGGCGACCACTCTCCCGCAAGGGCCGGGCCCTCGCTCGCAGCCCCGCCACCCTGGTGCTGCGCCTCCCTCATCGACAGCAAGGGAAGCGCGGATGCCGCGATGAAAGCCACTCCCACCAGCATGGCGGCCCGGAAAGCCGCGGGCGACGATGAGGCCCAGCCCGGCACGGCCAGGCTGAAAGCGTTCGGGAGCGTTCCGCCGAGGGAATTCCCCACCACCGCCACCGCAAGAAGCATCGTGCCGTTGACGCTGAAGAGGTAGGTTCTCTCCGTGTCACTGCTGTTCTCGGCGAGGAAAGGCGCAGTATTGACGAAGATGAAGGCGGTGCCGGCACCGAGGATCCCCTGGAAGAGAAGAAGCCAGGCCCGTGCCGACGAGAGTGAGATGCCAAGTGCCCCGGATGCAGCGATGGCCGTGCCGACGAGAAGAGCCTTCCGATGGCCGGTCGCTCGCGCGACCGCTGCGGCCGGAAGGCTCGCAATGCCTGTGACAAGAGCGCCGAGGCCCGTCATGACTCCCAGGAAGTCGCGGCCGTGGTCCAGGGCGACGACGTAGAGCGCCAGGACGACCTGGAGGATGCCTGACTGCAGCGAACCCAGCGCCGTGCTGAGAAGGAACAGCCTCGCGTTCGTCGAAAAGGAGCGCACCTTGTCGGCGTACGAGATTACGGCGCCGCGCACACCTACGTCTCCTCGCCTGGCCGACCCCAGCTCTTGCTCAGGTACCACTCTTCCTTCCTGGGATCGAAGTATATGTCGAGGACCTGCCCGGTATCGATGGTGACGCGGTAGAATTTCCTGCCGTGCTGATCCCACCAGCTCTTCGACCGCCCACCTCGACCCGACGCGGGCGCGGCAAACGCGGCCTCTTGCCAGACCTTCTTGATCTCCGTTATCTTATACTCCCTGTCCTTCCTTTTCAGGCTGACCGGGTCGAGCGTGTCCTCGGAACGTGCCACCTCGATCTTCTCGTGGTGAAACCCAATCATGGGGCCAGGGCCTCCTTCTCCTCGGACTGGCTGTCGCTGGGAAACACCATGTTCAGCCGGGGTTCTGCTGCAGGCGGTTTCGGTCTCTTGCGCCCCGATCCCGCCCTGGTGGTGAGGATCGGCTTTACAGCAGCTATGATGTCGCGCTGCACCTCGCGCATGGGTCTGTTGCCATCCACGATCTCCACCCTCTGCCCACGCCGCCGCAGCTCGCCGATGGCCTCGAGGTAGTTCTCCGCCACCTTCTGGAGCTTCGGGGTCTCCTCGTACAGCTCCACGTGCCATCTGGCCTGGTTGCGCCTGCGCTCCGCCACGAGCGGAGGGACCTGGAGATAGATCGTGAGGTCGGGGATGATGGCCTTCGCGTTTATCTGTTCGAGCCACCGCCTGTCCACATTGAGCGACTGGTAGGCGAGGGACGAGAGGATATACCGATCGCAGATGACCACCACGCCGCCCTCCAGCTTCGGCCGGATATCCACCTCGAGATGGTCCAGGCGGTCCGCGGCGAAAAGGAGTGCCAGGCTCCTCGGGTCGATGCTCTCGAACCTTCCATTGTGGGATGGCGCGCCGACCCTCCTGGCAAGGATCGTCCGGATGAGCCCTCCCACCGGGCCATCTGTGGGCTCCTTGGTGAGGTGGACGGGAAGGTCGAGCTTCGTCGCCACGTATTCCTTCAGCTTCACGGCCTCGGTGGTGACGCCGGACCCGTCTATCCCCTCTATCACTATGAACTTACCCTTCTCCATCAGCGACTCCTCTTCCCGCCTCGAGTATAGGCGCGGATTCAAAGATCAGTGCCACTTGACCGGGGGTTACCCTTACTGCATCCCAGCGATGGCGCGCCTGCGGCGTGCCGCTGTGGATGTGACGCCTGGCCGTACCCTACCGGGAGCGTTTCGTCGTGCCTGCGCGGGCCCCAGGCTCATCGCCGGACTGGCATGGATTTGGGAACCCGCACTTGCGTCCCTTATATTATACCTTGACACCCCAGTCCTAGCAACGAAAGTGTGTTCTTCCAGCCGACCAGGTCACATCCTTGCCGCAAGCCTCTTCGCCAGCAGATCCAGTCCGGTCTCGAGCGTGGCAGTATCCCCGCCGAACCCGATCCTGAGGTAGCCCTCCACCTCGAAACACGAACCTGGCACCACCAGCACGCCGTCACGGGTTACGAGTTCCGTTGCCACCTCAAACGACGGCGCGTCGGCAGCGTATTTCACGAACGCCACGACTCCCTCTCGCGGAGCGACATAGCTCACGAGGTGCGAGTTGGTCCGCACCCACTCGTCGAGGATGGCGAAGTTCGTCCGCGCGATGGACCGGTTCCTTGCAAGCACTTTCTCGGAGTTACGAAGCGCCGCGAGGGCAAGGAGTTGCGATGGTCCTGCGGGGCAGATGGACGTATAGTCGCGAAGCGCCCAGCATTTCTCGACTATCTCCTCAGGCCCGACCATCCACCCGATCCGAAGGCCGGACAGCCCGTATGCCTTGGACATGCTACCCACGCTCACGGCGTCGTCGGAAAACCTCTGGGCCGATGGAGATGCGACGGCATCCGAAAGGGACAGGCCCCGGTAGACCTCGTCTGATAGAAGGACCGCCCCGCGTTGCTCGGCGATCTCGCATACCGCGGCCATGCTACCTGCATCTATCGGCGCCCCCGTGGGGTTGTGAGGGTGATTGATGACGATCATCCTTGCGCCCTGCGTCACAAAGCCCTCAAGCTCTGAGATGTCTGGCCTGAACCCCTTCTCCGCCGCCAGGCGCCACAGCCTGACCTCGGCCCCCTGTGAACGAGGGACCTCGTAGAGCTGCTGGTAGGCCGGGAACTCCGAGATGACGATGTCGCCCGGGCCCAGCAGGGCGGCGAACACGAGGAAGTTGGCCTCGATGGCCCCAGTCGTCACGAGCACGTTTTCGGGGCCGCGGCCGGGGTAGAGCCGGGCGATTTCCTCGCGCAGCTCGGGGATGCCCCGGCTGTCTGTGTAGCCCAGGCCCACAGGGCGGGCCGCATCCGCGTGCAGCACGTCGGTTCCGCAGAGTTCCGCAAGCTCAGAAAGGGTAAATGGCTTCACGCAGCTTTCGGCGATATTGTACCTGGCCGTAAACTCATACCGGCCAAACCACCTCTCGATGGAGAACGGCTCGATCCTCATCCCGCGAACCTCCTCTGGCCCGGTGCTATTCTCCCGATATCTTCTCCGACCCGGCCGGAGATCCCTCCCCGCTTCCATCCCGATACTTGGCGACCTTGAGCCTGTTGATGGCCTTCTGCAACGACGCCCTGGCGCGCGCCAGAACCACGTGCTCCTTGCTCGTGGCAAGGACCTCCTCGGCTCGGCGTTTTGCCGCGAGCGCGCGGCCCACGTCTATCTCCCCCGGCATCTCCGCGGCCTCGGCAAGGATGATGACCTTGCGGGGCGAGACCTCCATGTATCCCTCGCTGACGGCCATGGTCAGCCGGGTGGTTCCCGTCCGCACGGTGAGGACTCCCACCGCGAGCCTGGCTATGAGGGGCATGTGGCCGGGGAGGATACCGATGTACCCCGACACACTGGGGGCGATGATCGACTCCACGTCGCCGGAGAACTCCAGCCTGTCGGGGGTGACGATCTCGAGCCTCATCTTCCTGGACACGATCTATGACGCCTCCTGGCGTGCCGTTGCGTGCGCCTTTTCGACGGCCTCGTCTATGGTGCCTACCATATAGAACGCCTGTTCGGGCAGATCGTCGTGCTTCCCTTCGAGGATCTCCGCAAATCCGCGCACGGTCTCCTCCACAGGGACGAAGCGCCCGGGGATCCCCGTGAACTGCTCGGATACGAAGAACGGCTGGGACAGGAACTTCTGTATCCGCCGCGCCCGCTCCACGATGCGCCGGTCCTCAGGGGACAGCTCGTCAACCCCAAGGATGGCGATGACGTCCTGAAGGTCCTTGTAGCGCTGAAGAATGGCCTGGACCCCACGAGCCGTGTTGTAATGGCGTTCGCCGACCACCCTCGGGTCGAGCAGCCTGGACGTGGAGGCGAGCGGGTCCACGGCCGGATAGATACCCATCTCCATGATGCTTCGCTCCAGGTTGGTGGTGGCGTCGAGGTGGCTGAACGTCGTTGCCGGGGCCGGGTCGGTGTAATCATCCGCCGGCACGTATATCGCCTGGATGGACGTGATGGCTCCCCGGCGCGTGGACGTGATCCTCTCCTGCAGCGCCCCCAGCTCTGACGCAAGAGTCGGCTGGTACCCGACGGCAGACGGCATGCGGCCCAGCAGGGCCGACACCTCCGCACCCGCCTGGACGAACCTGAATATGTTGTCTATGAACAGCAAGACGTCCTGGCCCTTCTCGTCGCGGAAGGCTTCCGCCATGGTGAGACCGGTGTACGCAGCCCGAAGGCGCGCTCCCGGCGGCTCGTTCATCTGGCCGAAGACAAGCACGGCCTTATCGAGCACCCCGGACCTCTTCATCGAGAGCCACAGCTCGTTACCCTCGCGGGTTCGCTCGCCGACCCCCGCGAACACCGACACACCGCCGTGCTCCGCGGCCACGTGCCTGATAAGCTCCATTATGAGGACTGTCTTGCCGACGCCCGCCCCGCCGAAGAGGCCGACCTTCCCCCCGCGCGGGTACGGCGCGAGCAGGTCGACCGCCTTGATGCCGGTCTCGAGAATCCGGAGGTGCGTGTCCTGCTCGTCGAACGAAGGCGCGCGCCGATGTATCGGCCGCCGCGGGGCGTCCGCGTCGGAGATCCGCGGGCCTCCATCGATTGTCTCTCCAAACACGTTCAGAACGCGCCCAAGCACCGCGTCGCCCGTGGGGACGGCGAGGGGTTTGCCATCCGACGCGGCTTTCATGCCACGTCGAAGCCCTTCGGTGGGGGAGAGGGCCACGCAGCGGGCCACTCCTCCCCCCATGTGGCTTGCTACCTCGGCAACCACCATGGCGGTTCCTGAGCGGCGTCCAGCGTCCGTCACGTCCTTCGCGTGCCTCACGTCTCTCGCGTCGGTATTGCCCACCGCATCGACTGCATCCACCGCGGTCTTCAAGGTCGTCACAACCGTCTGATCTGCCGCGGCACCCGCGTCAGCCGCGCCGGTTGCGGGCTTCCCAGCCGCCGCGATGAACACTGCGGAATGTATTGGGGGTAGCTCTTCCTCCCCCTCGAAGCTGACATCGATGACAGCGCCCTTTACCCTGATTACCTGCCCTACCACCTTATCCTCCCTCGCTCTCCGCCCCGGTAGACGGCCCGCCGTCTGTCACGGACTGCTCGACCGAGAGGGCCTCCGCTCCCCCCACGATATCCGCTATTTCCCGGGTAATAAGCGACTGCCGCGACCTGTGGAAGGTGAGCGTCAATCGCCCGATGATATCAGAAGCGTTGTCCGAGGCGGCGCTCATCGCCGTCATCCTCGCGCCGCGCTCCCCCGCCTCCGCTTCAAGCAGGGCGCGGTACACCTCGATCTGCATGTACCTGGTCACAAGGTGATCCACGATCTCCTTCGCTGACGGCTCGAACAGGCAGGCGCCAGCTTGAAGCCGGTCAGTGCCGCCACCCGCGACGGGCACGATAGGAACGAGACGGAAAACCCTGGGACGCTGCTCCATCGCAGAGTAGAAGCGAGAGTAGACCAGGTACACATGGTCGATGTCCCCGGCGTCGTATGATTTGAGAATCCGCGCCGCTATGGACCTCGCCAGCGCAAACGTCGGACGTTTGGAGGCAAGGCTCCTCTCCTCGAGTATCGGGATACCCAGTTCCCGAAGAGCGCGCCCGCCGACGCGGCCGACGGCAATCACCCTCGCGGCCGCGCGACCCCCTGTCCGGTCTATGAGGTCGAGCGCCGCCTTGATTATGTCGTCGTTGTACCTTCCGCACATTCCCCTGTCAGACGTGACCACCATAACCCCTGTGGTGTGGGGTGGGCGTCCGGCCATCAGCGGGTGCACGTATCCGGCGAAAGACGATATGTCCAGGAGCACCTCGCTGATCTTCCTCGCAAACGGTCTGGCCGCCTCAACCCTCGCCTGCGCCTCCCTGAGCTTGGCCGCAGCCACCAGCTTCATGGCCCTGGTGAGGTGCTGGATCTCCCGGATGGTGCGGATATGCCTTCTGAGCTCACGCGGACTCTGCATGGCGACCCATCACCCCGGCGAAATCCTTCTTGAAAGCCTTCAGTGCCCGAGCGAGATCCTCTCTGACCTCGTCAAGCCGTCCGGTCTCGCGTATCCGTCGCATCACGGAGGGATACCCCTCCCTGACGTGCACCAGGAACTCCTTCACAAACCACCTTGTCTGGTCCACGGGAACGTCGTCGAGCCACTCACCCGATAGAGTGAAGAGCATGACGACCTGCTCCTCGACGGCCAGGACCTCGCGGTTTGTCTGCTTGAGGACCTCCACTATCCGCTCGCCCCGTCGAAGCTGCGCCTGAGTGGCTCTGTCGAGGTCCGCTCCGAACTGGGCGAACGCTGAAAGCTCTCTGTATTGCGCAAGGTCAAGGCGCAGGTGGGACGCCAGCTCCCGCATGGCGGGCACCTGCGCGTCGCCGCCGACGCGCGAGACCGAGAGCCCGACGTTTACCGCCGGACGGACCCCCGAGAAGAACAGATCGCTCTCCAGGTAGATCTGACCGTCGGTGATGGAGATGGTATTCGTCGGGATGTAAGCCGACATGTCCCCGGCCAGCGTCTCAACGATGGGCAGCGCGGTCATCGAGCCTCCCCCGTGCTCCTTCGAAAGTTTTGCGGCCCTCTCGAGAAGACGGCCGTGGATGTAGAAGATGTCCCCGGGGTATGCCTCCCTGCCCGGCGGCCTGCGCAGGAGCAGCGCCACCTCCCTGTGAGCAGCCGCGTGCTTGGAGAGGTCGTCGTACACGATGAGGACATCTCTGCCGGCATACATGAAGTGCTCAGCCATGGCGCACCCGGCATACGGGGCGATATACTGGAGCGGCGCCGGGTCGCTCGCCGACCCGACGACGACAACGGTATAAGGAAGCGCGCCCTGCTCCTCGAGCACCCCAACGGTCTGTGCTATGCTGGAGGCCTTCTGGCCAATGGCTACGTACACACAGAGTACTCCCGAGCCCTTCTGGCTGATTATGGCATCCACCGCAATGGACGTCTTTCCTGTCTGTCGATCGCCGATGATGAGCTCGCGCTGCCCCCGGCCGATGGGCACCATGGCATCGACGGCCAGGATGCCCGTCTGCAGGGGCGTGCTGACGGGCTCGCGCTCAGCAACACCGGGCGCAGGCCCCTCGATGTGCCGCCTGGCGCGGGCAAGGATGGGGCCCTTCCCGTCCACGGGGTCCCCCAGCGGGGTCACCACTCGGCCGAGGAGTTCCTCGCCGACAGGCACGTCCGCCACCCTCCCCGTGCACCGGGCGACCGTTCCCTCGGCGATCGTGTCCCCGCCCGTGAAGATGATACACCCCACGGCATCCGCGTCGAGGTCCAGCACCATCCCCTCGCCGCCCCCGTCAAAGGCCAGGAGCTCGCCGGACATGGCTGACGGAAGCCCGCTCACCCTGGCGACGCCGTCGCCGACTGAAACGACGGTGCCCACCTCCTCCACCACAGGAACCGGCCTGTAGTCCCTGATCATATCGCTGGCGGTCCTGAGAGCGTCGCGCGCAACCCCCACGCCGGCAGGGATGTCCGGCGGCGGGATTGGCGCCGCGGCCCGGAGGTGTGCGGCGAGCTTCGCCCGGATCTCCTCCAGCCTTCGGCTGAGGCTGGCGTCCAGCACGGTGTTGCCTACCTGAAGCGCGATGCCTCCCAGCAGGCCGGGGTCCTGTTCGAAGAACATGGCTATGGGCCTGCCGACGACTTCCGACATGTAAGCGCGGATACGCTGCTCAAGCTCCGGAGGTAGAGGCCTCGCAGTCCTGGCAATGACCCGCAGCGGCCTTTTCGCCGCCGGTTGCGTCTTCTTCCTGATAGGTTTCATGGTTCCCGCTCCCCCGCACTGCCAAGCCAGCCTTCCTCCAAGAGGCGCCTCACGACGGCCTCGTCGTCGGCAGGGCCGATGTTCCTCCCGGCAACAGCCGCTGCAGTCGATATGACCAGGTTGACGACGTCATCCCTCAGTGCTTCGAAGGCCGCCTGCCGCTCCCGGGCGGCCTCTGACCTCGCCTGCTCGAGGATGGTCTTCGCCTCCTTGCGCGCAGCATGCAGTATCTCAGCCTGGGAACGCTCTCCCTGCACCACGGCCTTCTCAATGATATCCTGCGCCTCGCGGCTCGCCTCTGCGAGACGAGCCTCGTACTCCTGCTTCATCTTTGCGCTTTCGGCGCGGTCCCGGGCGGCCTCCTCAAGCGACCGCTTTATGCGATCCTGGCGGTCCATCATGAACTTGCGGACCGGCCTGTAAAGGAAGAACGTCAGGAGCGCCGTCAGCAACAGGAAGTTGAGGATACTGGCAAAAAACGTCATGTCGATCTGGATCAAGGTCGATTCCCCCTCCGTATGCCTCCCTCTAGACAAGAGTCAGCGACCGCGGTTGCATTGCGCCGGTCCGACGGCCGAGAGGTCCGACGGTCGAGATGCGCGGACCGGGGCGCCAGGGGCCGGCTTCCCCGCGGTCAGCCGAGGAACGGGTTGGCATAGAGAAGGATGAGCGCTACCACCAGCGCTATGATCGGCGTCGCCTCGACCAGGCCGATCCCTATCAGCATCGTCGAGAAGATCGACGCCTTGGCCTCCGGCTGGCGGGCGATGCCGTCCACGGCCCTCGCCGCCACATGCGCGTCACCCAGTCCGGCTACGAGTGCCGCGACACACACGATGATGCATATGGCTCCAACCGAGATGAGCTTGAGAAGCATGACTTCCGTCATTGTGACTCCTCCTCCTTTGGTTATTCCTCTCCTGGTTACTCCTCCGACGCTACTGTCACGTAAGCGATCGACAGCATGACAAAGAGATACGCCTGAAGCACCCCGACGAACACGTGGAATGCCTGACCCACTGTGGGAACCGCATAGGCCACGAGTTTACCCAGGATGATGACCAGCACGTCACCGGCGAAGATGTTGCCGAACAGTCGCAGCGCCAGCGTTATCGCACGCGTGCACAGCTCGATCAGGTTGAGGGGCAGGAAGAGCGGGTTCGGCTTGACGAAGCCGACGATATACCCCCAGACCCCTTTGACCGATGCCCCCGCATAGACTGTCAGCCCGAGCACCACCGCGGCGAGCGCCAGCGTAACGTTGATATCTGCGGTCGGCGACTTCATCCCCGGCACGACGCCTATAAGGTTCGATGCGAGGATGAAGAGGAACAGCGTGGCAATGACTGGGAAGCACCCCCGCGCCCGCGGCGGCACGTTGTCCGCCACCAGGCCCCAGAGCGCCTCGACGCCGTACTCCACCATGTTCTGAAACCCGCCCGGGACGTCCTTCATCTTCCTCGTGGCGATAACGGCCACTCCCACCAGAAGGGCCATCACGATCCACGTCATGATGATGCTGTCCAGGTGGCACGTGAACATGCCGATGCGCACCACCAGATGCGCGCCGATCTCACTGGAAGCGTGTCCCATATTCTCTCCCCCAGTCCCTCCGGTCTTCCCCCGCCGACCCACCGAGTTGGCCGACGCCGGGCTGGCCGACGCATACGTGCATCGTCATCGGCGCAGCGACTCACGCCTGCGCCTCTCGTGTCCGGCCCTCGCCCACCCCCGACCGGCACTCCACGCCCTTGCACGCCGGATCAGCACCCGGCCGAAGCGCCCCGCACAGGACTTGCGTGCCGGGAACCCCTGATTGCGTCCGCACAGGCGGCCGCGGGGGCCACAGGGAGGTCCCGCCACCCGGCTCTACCGGCAGGCAGGCCCGCGCCCCTGCTCAGCTCGAACCTCGGGCTTCCTCGCGGCCACCACGAAGAGCCCCGCAAGCCGAACGGCAACGTAGGTCGCGGCCATGCACAGGAAGGTCGGCTGGCCGAAAACCGCCGCGCCCAGCGCCATCGCCAGGAAGATGAGGATTATGCGTCCGAGCGCCGTCCATCGCACGAGCGCGGACGCGCGGGCGACACTCAGCTGCGCAGCTTTCGCTGCCGTGCAGACCATCGTAAAAAGATCAAGCGCCCCGAGGAGGGCGCCGGCCAGTGCTCCTGCTAACATGCAGAGCAGTCCTCCTTCAGCAGACTCATCGTTTCGGCGGTTTCGGCTTCGGTTGTCTGTCACGGAACTCGGACATGACAAGCTTATAGACGCCCCAGAACCCCGCGAGAGCGCCGAGGAGAAACCCTGTGACTGCGAGCCACGGGCGTGTCCCCAGCTTCCCATCGAGCGCGTGTCCTGCAGCAAACCCCAGAGCCATCGATCCTGCGATGTTGAAGCTGATGGTACCGTAGAATTTGAAAGCCCTGACAAGCTCCGGGTCAAACCTGCCTTCGCCCAAGGTTCCACCTCCAGACCACCGGAACGCCGCCCTCCCTCGACCGGGGCCGGGCGTGTACCGGTCCGGTAAGGGATCAGCGATTCGGTTTACGGTCCGTGGCAGACGTCTCCCTGTCGGGGGCCCGAGGCCCCCCGACCCCGACCAGGATGCGTTTCGCCCGGGGCCGGTATCGGTCGCGCGACACGAGTTCCTTGCTCTTCTCTACGTCGCCCACCTTGATAATGCGGTAAACGCTGACGACATACCCCCAGGCTCCCTCGTCATCGACTACCTCCTGTCCGGAGGCGAGAGACATGTCCTCTTTCCTGACGACACCCGGAGGGATTTTCTCTTCAACCTCCGTCCGGATGAGCACTTCGCGATCGGCGGGCGCGTCCCCGTATATCTTGATGGTCACAGAGTCCTTGCCAAGATGTGACGCCATCATCACGTGGCCCGGCCCATCGTTCCTGAAGCGAAAGTCGATGTAATCGTATGCCACGGTGGCGTCGCGCCCCACCGGCACGTAGGTCGGGGCCACCGAGTGATTCGCTCTCGCCACCACGTCGAGGCCGGCGAGAAGCACCGCGTTATAGAGTGTCGACGACACCTGGCATATGCCGCCGCCAACCCCTGGCACCAGCTCGTCCTCGACGATCACGGGAGCGTCGAGGTAGCCCGCTTCCTTGCTACGGGGGCCGACCACAGCGTTGAACGAGAAGACCTCATCCGGAGCCACCAGGACGCCGTTGATGGCCTGGGCCGCCGCCCGGATGTTGTGAACCCTCGCCGCGTTGCCCGGACTGAACTTCGTGGTGTAGGCGGCGATGCATTTCCTGATCCCCATGGCCTCCACCTGCTCGGTCGTGACCTGAGGGAGCACGGGTTCCACGGTGAGATGCACGGTTCGCCCGGTGCGCCGGACCAGCGCCTCCCTGATGGCGGCCCCGAGCCCGCTCGCGTCGAGGCGGCGGCCGACGACGGCGGGCCGCACCCTGACCGTGTCGTCAGGGGCTATCGTAAAGCCCGCGTCCTCGGCAGGGACGTCGATCTCGCTCGAGAGTTCAAACACGATGTCTCTGAAGAGGTCCTCGTCCACTGTGACGGCGAGCTGGATCTGCCACCCACGGGCTGCAACGGCACGCCTCTCCCTCCACCTGGCCAGCCAGGGCCCGGTGCGGCCGACAGCCATGGCTCGCTCCACCGTCTCTGCGATCCGCGCTTCAAGCCCTATGTCAGCGGGCTCGAGCTGCCAGGATTCACTCTCCCAGAGAAGCGTGATGGGCTGCATGACGACTTCTTGCACGAAGGCGGCCACAACGCGGGCTGCCTCCTCGCGGGTAAGCCCGCCGACCGGAACATCGGCAACCTGCACCCCGTTGACGATCCGGGGGCCACCAGAAGGCCGTGCCTCAGCAGGGCTGCCGAATGCAAGCACCGCGACCACGACCGTGATCGCGGCCGCGGTCAGCACCTGTGCTGCCGCGGCGGCGGCGCTGCTGCGGACGTGTCCATGTTGTCCGGGCTTGAGAACCTGGGCCAGGAGGGCCACACAACCACCTCTCGCCCGGGTCGGCATCGGAATTCGTGCCGGAGCCCGGGAAAAGACCTCACTTCCTGAACGCAAGGAAATAGACCACAACTAGAGCCGCGACGATGAAGGGCCACAGGTACCGCCCGGCCCGGGCCGCCGCCCTGCTCTCGCTGTTCACCGCGCGTAGCTCGAGCCTGTGCGCCTGCTTGAAATGGCTCACAGCGCGGTCGATCATGCCCATCTGCCTGTATACCACGCCGAGGTTGTGATGGGCCGTGGCGTGGTCAGGCTCGACCGACAAGGCCATCTTATAGAATTCTACGGCCCTGTCAAGCATCTTCTTCTCCTTGTATATGTTGCCGAGGTTGCTCATAGCGGCCGCGAAGCGGGGATTGAGGGCAAGTGCCTCCTCAAACCTCACCCTGGCTTCATCAAGCCGGCCTTTGTGGGCGAGCACCACCCCAAGCTTGTTGCGGGCCTGGGCGTTCTCAGGATCGAGGGCTATGGCTGCCTCAAATGCCGCCTGCGCGTCGTCAAGCCTGCCCCTGCCGAGCAGGCCGCAACCCCGGTCCACGCAGTCTTCCGCGCTCCTCCAAGTCGGCACCGGCCCGTCGCCACTCGCCTCACGGCATGACGTCGTCCCGGCCTCCGCGCCACCTGGCTCGAGCCCGGGAGCGTTCCTGTGCCGAGACTGCTGCCCCGACCCCTTTGGCAATCGAACCGCCTCCGTACCGGAGTATCCGTCCTCAATCGCAATTATAGATCAGAAGTCAACTCGCTGTCTCTCCCCCCTCTCTCCCCATCCTCACCCCTAAGTGGGTCGCCACAAGTTCGCGCTACTTTTCAGCGCGCAAGTCCTCTCCAGCGTTGCCGGTGTTGCACTCCGGGGACGGCGCGTGCGGTGAGCCTCGTTCGAATTTGGCGCGCGGGCTAGCCAAATTCTCGACGCCCCGCCCTAGCAAGCACCGGCA
>JBLNDE010000013.1:0-19893 GCA_050261335.1 Bacillota bacterium | reverse complement strand
GGAAGCGCAAGCTGGGTCGTCTGCAATGTCGGCGAGGTTATCCAGGTTGCCTGCATAAGTGAGTTTATCCAGGTTGACCACGTGCCAGTTCTGGTGGGTGGTGAGCGCATACCTTATGAAGTTCGAACCGATGAATCCGGCGCCGCCTGTTACGAGAACTTTCATTTCGTTTGATGCCCTTCCTCCCGGCCGCATGCCGCCCGGGATGCATTTCACGGACTTCGGGAAACGTCCCTGTGGGGTCCTCGTTACCTTCCCTGCCCGGAGCGAGGCAGTGCCTGGGACTCGATCAGGTCCGGAGCCCGCGTCCGCACGAGCTTCTCAGCGAGGTACCGCGTGAGTGCGTCTTCCCACGGCGGAAGGAGATACCCGATAGTTTCGGCCAACGGAAACGGGTCCAACTCGGAATTCTTTGGGCGTCGGGCCGGCGTCGCGAACGCTTCCGACGAGGTGGCACGCACCTTCACCGTAAGGCCTACCTTCTGGAATATGGTCTCTGCAAATTCGTACCGCGTGACCACTCCCTGATTCGTCACGTGGTAAATACCGAAACAGCCGGTCTCGAGAAGATCGGCGCAGGCCTTTGCAAGGTCCGCAGTGTATGTCGGTGAGCCACGCTGGTCAGCGACGACGCAGACGTCAACGTTGCCGCACCGATCTCCACCCATCTCGATCATGGTGTCCACGAAGTTCCTTCCGTGCGGCCCGAACAGCCAACTCGTGCGGACCACGTAGTACTCTGCAAGAAGAGACCTGACGTAGTTCTCCCCCCACAGTTTGCTGACTCCGTACACGTTGAGGGGCGAAGGCTGGTCCCAAATCGTATAGGGGCCGCTTTTCTGCCCGTCGAAGACATAATCCGAGCTGATATGAAGCAGCACCGCCTTCTCCTCCCGACACGAGAGTGCAAGGTTCCGGGGGCCCAGGGCATTTGCGGCGAATGCGAGATCTCTCTCCTTCTCGGCGTCATCCGCCCTGGTGTACGCAGCGCAGTTCACAACGGCCTCCGGGCGCAGATCGGCGATCCGCTCTCGCACCGTTTGCAGGTTTGAGACATCCATGTCCTGGTGACCCAGGCCTGTAACGTCGTGACCGCGGCGTGCAAGCTCCAGGACCATATCGCGACCGAGCCTTCCTGCGGCCCCGGTTACAAGGATTCTCACGTCACATTCGCACCTCCTTCGCAAGCACTTCCCATCCATGTCGCGCGGCGGACGAGTCAGGTCCACGAGTCAGGTCCACGAGTAAGGTACGCTCGGGTCATCGTAAGGCAGGCAAGATTCGTCCGGCTCGTTGTAGTTGTACAACTCAGTCGGAAAGTTCACGACAAGAGCCCTTTCGCCCCCTTCGGCTGTGAACCCGTGGTAGACAAGCGGCGGGATCTTCACGAGCATGGGGTTGAGTTCGCCCATGTGGAACTCGTTTATGCGTCCGCATGTCGCGCTTTCCTGTCTCGGGTCGTAGAGAACGACCTTTGCCATTCCGGAAACGCACACCAGGTGGTCCCACTGTCTCCTGTGAGAATGCCAGGCTTTGATTGCGCCGGGATAGCAGGCCGTTACGTAACTCTGGCCGAACCGGTCGAACTCCGGCCAGTCGGAGCGCAGCATCTCCATGAGATAGCCACGCCCGTCGGGAATGAACCTGAGCTTGCGGACCTGAACCCCACTGATCAGCGCATCCATGCGCCCTCCCCCCAACCCTGCAAGTCGCCTAAACCACCGCCACCTCAGAGTCGTCCCCGAGAAACAGCCGGAGCGCCTGCCTGCCGCTGCCCGAGCAGGAAAGCTTGACGCTTCGGCCGATGAGACTGTCCTCGATCCTGGGTATGTGTTGAAGGCAACAGGATTCGAGCACAACAGAATGCTCGATTGCCACTCCATCCAGCTGGCTTCCGGGCCCTATGGCCGTGAAGGGTCCCACAAAACAGTCCTTGATGGTGGCACCTTCTCCGATGACCGCAGGCCCGCGGATGGTGCTTCGTATGACCTCGGCCCCTTTCGCGATTTCCACTCGCCCGACTATCCGGCTCTTATCGTCGACGTTTCCGTCCACTGCTCGTCGCGCGTATTCATCCAGCACGACCCGGTTCGCCTCGAGGACGTCGTCTTTTTTGCCCGTATCGAGCCACCAACCCTCCAGCACCCTGGCTTGCACCTTGCCGCCGCGTTCGATGAGGCACTGTATCGCATCGGTGATCTCGAGTTCCCCCCGCGATGACGGTTTTACGGCATCGATGGCTCTGTGTATGGCGGGAGAGAAGAGGTAGATTCCGGTAAGCGCGAGGTTGCTCAGTGGGTCTGTGGGTTTCTCGACGACTCGAAGGACGCGGCCGGCTTCGTCGACCACCGCCACTCCAAACTGCCTCGGGTCAGGGACCTCCTTCACCAGGAGCACGGCGTCATAGTCGGCGGACGCAAACTCCTGCACGAGCGGCCGGAGCCCGTCCTGGATCAGGTCGTCGCCCAGAAACATGAGGAACTTGGAGTGTTCCAGGAAATCCCTTGCGGCTTGCACTGCGTGGGCCAGTCCGCGGGGCGCATCCTGCAGAATGTAGGTGACCCGAGCCCGCCAGCGGGAACCGTCCCCCACCAACTGCCGGACCTGCTCCCCTGTTTCAGGAGAGGTGATTATCCCGATGTCACGAAGGCCCGCTGCCGCGACCTGCCCTAGCACGAAATGGATGATAGGCCTGTTCGCCAGGGGGATGAGCTGTTTTGCCATGGTGTGCGTAAGCGGCCGCAGCCTCGTTCCCTTTCCTCCGGAGAGGACGAGTGCTTTCATTTTCTCGCACGTTCGCGTGGTTCTCATCCCAAGACCCGCCTTGTTCGTCCTAGTCTCACCGCTCAGGCTCGGCGCGGTGTGCGCGCTGCCGTGCGCGTTGCAGCGCTGCTGAGGGCCTGGGGTGTAACCTTGGCAGGCGACCCTGGTGTAGCTGGACGTGTGCTGGATATGTCCTGCACTCAAGCTTTAGTTACCAGGTGTTTCACCCCGTGATTCTGGTACAGCCTATGTTGGCTACACCGAAATTGACACTTTGTTCCCGTCCCCGAGTGCAACACCGGCAGCCCCGCGTCCGTCGCTGAGCGTCGTGCCCAGAGAAGCGATCGCTGCCGCGGGAGACGACTTCGCGCTGCGTCCTGTGGGCACCGACCCGTTCAAGCTCGGGTCATGGCAGTCCGACCAGGGAGTCGTGCTGGAGCGCGACGCCGATTGCTGGCTCAGCACCGGCGTTTTCGGGCGGGATCTGCTGGTGCGGTTGGTCTACGGGAGCCAGGTGTCTCGCATGGTGGGTGTCGTTTCCGTGGTTACAGGGGCGGGCCTAAGAGGCGTCCTGGGTGCCCTGGTCGGTGGCTTCGGGTCGTGGGGAGATCACATAACCATGAGGGTCATGGATGCCGTCTATTCCTTCTCGGCGGTACTGCCGGCCACGGCGCTCGTCAGTGGCCCGGGCACGGGGATCTTCAACCTGATGCTCGCGGTCGGGCTCGTGATGGTCCCGTCGTTCGCCTGCATCGTCCGGAGCTCAGTCATCCAGGCGCGGGCCGGGGAATTCGTCGAAGCAAGGTACAGGCAAAGCCAGCCGGCTTAGCTGGCCACTAGAGGAATCTGCACCGGATTCGCACCATCCGGCGGTCTCGGTGAAGTCACTCAATCCTTGAAACCCGTACATAGCTGGTGCCGAAGCGGGGATTTGAACCCCGACGGCCGTAATGGCCACTAGACCCTGAATCTTGTCTCGCCGGGTTCAGGTCAGGTCCCCTCGACGCCGATAGTGCCATACGCTGCGGTAATGCTCCGCGCAACCGACCCATAAACCCGCTCATTTCCGGTCATGCTCAACAGATTTGCACATTTTTCTCACACGGGGAGCACGCGACTTGTCTTTCCCCTCGTCTTCGTGGCGGGCTGCCTCCAGGACCTCGGCGATGCCGGCGGCGGCTCGCTGTTCCATGGCCGCCAGCACGTGGGAGTAGATCTGCAGGGTCGTGCTGGCCTGGGCGTGGCCGAGCTGCGTTTGCACCGTCTTCAAGTCCACTCCGGCCAAGAGAAGGTACGTCGCGTGTGAATGTCGGAGGTCATGGAAGCGCACCCGGGGCACCCCTGCGAGCTCCAATATGCGTTTCAGGTATCGATCGGCATGCTCTCGGCCGATTGGGTTTCCGTAGATCGTGGCGAACACAAGGCTCCTATCGGTGTAATCCGCGCCGAAGAATTGCTTCTCGCGCTCGTATTCATCGCGGCGGACCCGGAGGGCCTCGGCGAGGTCCGGCGGAATCCTCAGAATGCGCTTCGCCCGCGGCGTTTTCACGTCGCCGAATACAGGCTTCCGCCCCGGCTTCTTGAGAGCACGGCGGACGTGGATGAGCCCGGCCTTGAGATCGACATCTTCCCATGCGAGCCCGAGAAGCTCGCCGGACCGCATGCCGGTGGCAACGGCGGCGAGATAGAGTGGATAGTAACGATAACCCTTCGCCACTTCCAGGACGCGCCCGAGCTCCTCGACGCTGAGCACCCTCCCCGCGGTCCCGCCCCGCTTCGGTGGCTTCACCCCGTCGGCTGGGTTCCGCACCAGAAGGCGCCACTGGACCGCTTGCGCGAGCGCCGCGTGCATGACCCTGTAGTGGCCGTGGAGAGTCTCCGAGGACAGGGGGCCCTCCCGGCCGTCCTGCCGGCGTGCAGTGCGGAAGTAGCTCTGCAGATGCAGCGGCGAGAGTTTGGCGAGACGGATCGCCCCGAGAGCGGGCTTCAGGTGCTTGTTCACGACGATCCTTGCCCACTCGCGGGTGGTTTCCTCCCAGGGACATTCGCGGACCCACCGGTCCAGAAGCTCCCCGAAGGTTGTTTTCCCAGGGTCCGCAAACTCGCCGGCTTCGATTTCGCGGATGACTTTGTTCTTAAACCGGTGTGCCTGGCCTTCCGTCCCATGGATCACTTTCGTGAACTGCTTGTACTTGCCTGGGCGCATGGGGTCCGGGCCGAGCGAGATGAATACACGGTACTTTCGGTAGCCTACCTGCTGCACGTAGCCGCGCATCGCGGACCTCCTTTGGCATATTCCTTGGCATATTTGTCAGTTCTATCGTCTCGGAAGGTTATCCAGGCTCGTGGCGCAACTTGCGTGCTCGATAGTGGTCGCCTGGCATCATACTAGAATGCCTTACTCGCAGCTGCAGCCTGCTCCTGCAGCCAGCGCGGTAGCTTCCCAACTCGGTGCGTTACGGCGCCGCCGTAAACTCTTGCAATGCTTCTTGAATTGATGCTGGTATGGCGGTGGAGCTGCCACTTAGAGCGCTACGCCCTGCCAACTGCCGGAGATATTCTATAAACATGTCCAGGCTGATGAGGTGTAGGCTATCTTGCCCCAGGTAATCACGAACCCAGATCGTATCGCCAGATACTCCCAAGGCGCCTCCGCCGATATACAGATACTTGAGCGGCGGCAACAGCTCGCTTGTTGACCCCAATTTCCCGCCGTATCGCGCCACTGCAAGCTCCTGAAGCATGCTGCCGTATTCATCGCTCGCCGCGAGGAGGCTTATGTAGAAGAGTCGGTTGTTAAGAAAAGCGTAGGTGATCTTACCCAACCGGATCTCGCCTATGTCGAGATTGTCCTGCCTGACGCGCCATAGGGTAATGCCTTCCTTTGCCAACTCCTCTGCCGCCCACGACTTATCAGGATATGGCTCCCCCAAGGCTGCTAGCTTGTCCGGTGGATCGCCCCATTGCAAACCCCTGAAAATCGCCTCTTGTGCCCCCGCCACACTTGTCCACGCGAGCACTATGAGCGCCGCCACACACAATGCCTTCCGCATATGAGGTGCCTCCTCGCCAGATCTTTCTTTCTTAGTTCTGTCGTCTTGGAAGATCGCCCAGGCTGATGGCGCAACTTGCATGTTCAATCGTATCGTATAACACGAGACGTGCTCCCTGGACGGTCGTCCCCGCCGGCACCTCGAAGAACACATCGCCGTATATCGTCTGCCAGGGCTGCACGTCGCTCCACGCAAGCCCGCCGATGGGGTCATACAGAGCAAGCTGGTTCGTGTAGATAAGACCGCTCGCCGGGACGAACCTCATCTCGTAAATGAAGGGATTCAGGTTCTGGGTGCGCCCGCTAGTGTTTGAAACCGCCACGCCGATGACGAGCCACTCGTACCCGGGCCGGGCCGTATACCCAAGACCTTGGCCCGGAAACAGCGCGTGGTCCACGTAGCTAGTGGTCGTCCAATCCTTTGCAGCGAGGCTCCAGTTGAGGACGGGGATTACGGACTCACCGGGACCGAAGCAACCCGACACCGCAACCGTCAGCGCTACCATCAAAGCGCAAGCCCATGCACTCTTCATTCCGCCGCAGAGGACTCTTCCCATATGAGGCACCCCCTCGGTAGTTCAAGGCGGCCTTGCGGTCGCCTGATATCCTACTGTTCGGAGCGCATGCGGACCACGACGAGGCTCTCGGGCACCAGGAAATGATCGGCCAACTCGTCAGGTCTCATGCCGCCTACGCGCTGTAACTCCCACTCCGGGATGAGGAAATGGGCCGCAAACGTGTCAGCCTGCCATTCCTGCCTATCCACCCAAACGTGATGCAAAGGATGCTGCGCCATGTAGAACTGGTTGCCGCTGTGAAGGAGAATGTGTGCAGCTTCATGGGTTATGACATGTCGACGCGCCTCGCAACCGAGGCCGCGATGCACCGCGATGAAGTTTCGATGCTTGCCCCGGTGTGACATGCCGACCCAAGGTCGGGGAAAGCTCCATGGAGTAACGAGGATGTTGTTCCTTTCGAGCAGTGGCTCAAGCGGGACCGGAACGTGTTGAATGCCGTATTCCTCAAGAAGCGACAGCGCCAGCCTGGCCATATGAGCCATTAGCGACATCACCTCGGGCTATCGTAGCTAATGATCTTCGGTGTCCTCGTCCGGCTTGTCCAACTCATCCCATAGTGCGAAGAGGGCTTCCAGGTTGCGTCGCATAGCAGGGCTCATTCGAGGTATTGCCCGCTTTGCCTTTTCGAGCAGGGGGTCGTACATATGGGCTATGTTGTTGGTGCGAGCGCTGCTGTCTTCGCAGAAGTATGATTCTTGGAGGCCAAAGTGGTCACATAGTTGAGCGATCATTTCCAGCGTCGGGTTACGCTCGGCACGCTCAACACGCCCGAGGTGCTTGCCCGTGATGCCCAGGATAGACGCAAGCTCATCCTGACTCAGCCGCCTCTCCCTTCGGAGTCGGCGGATGTTTGCGCCGACGACCCGCGCCCAGTTGTTGTCCATATGGGCACCTCCACGGAGAGCGTAACGCCAATTTGGCAGCATTGTCAACGCTCCATTCTGGCGTCCTCCAATGGCGCCAAAATGGTAGCCTTGTCCATGAAGCGCAACGATAGCGACCCAAATTGCCCCAATTTGGCGTAATCCGGCGTCATATGCCGTTTGCGAGGCCGCCAGCGTGGCGGTATAGTATCGGTGGAGGCGGTGAATGGCAATGGGGGAAATGATTACACCAATTGGAACGAAGGGACAGCGGAAGGAGCGGGGATGGACCCAATCCGACCTCGCCCAGCGTCTACGGACTAGCTGGAAGGTGGTATCTCGCTTCGAGACGCGAAGGCGAGGAATCAGCTTCAGCATGGCGCTCGATTACGTTGACGTGTTTGGTCGTCTGCGAGTTGAGCGTGGAGGCCGGCGGTACATCATCCTGCGTGACCAGGATGACGATCGCGCGCCCTCGGGCGGGCCACGCGACAGCCGGACAGAGGAGTCCGAAATGCCCGTCGATGACTTGAGCATAGCCGAGACGGCAAGCCGAGTGGACAAGGAAGCTCGAGAGTTCCTGGCTTGCGCCTGCCGTATCAGCCGGTATCTGATAGCCCTCAAACGTAACCCCGCTACGGTGATTGACTTCATTCGCCTTCTCGCCAAGGAACTTTCCGACCTGCTTATCTGGGCCAGAGCGCTAGCAGAACGAATCCGGTCAGTATCACCTGGAGCGTTCGCGGAGGCTGAAGCTATAGCCGCTGAGGAGCTCGCAGCCGAGTTCGGACTACCGACAGAGAGACAACTGGAGGTGCGTAGTGCGTGAGCAGGAACACGATGAGGTTCGAGGATCTACCGGATGTTCTGAGTGTCCCCCAAGTGGCGCGCTTCCTAGACGTGGGGCGGCAAGCGGTCTATCAAACGATCCGCGAGGGCCGACTGCCGGCCATGCATTTTGGAAGGATCATCAGAATCTCCAAGAAGGCCTTCGGAGCCGTGCTGGAAAGGGGGGAGTTAGTTGCCGACGTCAAGATCAATCAATCTAGCGTCGAGATCGCAGAGCGGGTCGGTTGACCGCCGCGTCATGCGCTGCTATCTCGACGCGCGGCGCTTCCAGCGTCGCTGGGTCAAAGCGTTCTGCTACAAGGGCCCGGTGTCCGGACTGATGGCAGCCCTGGAGGCCGCGCTACTGATGGAAAAGGCCGAGCTGACTGCCAGTAGCTCGGCCGCAGGAGCCCAGACCCACAACATCTAGCCCCTCTGTTGCTAGTCTAGCACTAGCGGCTGGGGCGCGTCAAGGGTGATGGTAGATGGCGAGGCGGAAAAGGCCCTTTCGGGGCGACATCGTGTGTAAGAGAATGAACGGCGTCGCAACCGTCAACGTCCCTCACCGCCTGGTCTTCCACTCGCCTACGGGTTTCGAGTGGGGTTACGGCGGCAGCGGGCCGTCCGATCTGGCGCTAAACATCCTCGCGGCGTTTGTGGATGACGACACCGCCTACCGGCTGCACCAAGACTTTAAGTGGGACGTCATCGCGAAGCTGCCTCGAGAGGGAGGCGTCATCAAACGCGCAGACACCATCGCGTGGCTGCAAGCTCACGGCGTGGCGTGTCCAGGCTCGAGGCAGAGGAAGTGACCGGGTGTGGCCAACCTGGAGAATTGCTTGACGCCCATCCAGTGGGCGGTCCGCGAAATCTCGGAGGCCCTCGGGGTGGCCTGTCGGGACCCGGCAGACAGGCTTAAGGCACTCCTGGAGATTCGGAGGGTCATCGCCCCGGTCCAGGACGACCCGGTCGGCCTAGCTCTTGACGAGGAGGCCATGAGGCTGGGGCACGAGCACGGGCTGTGCTCGAAGTGCGCGAGGCCGCTTGTGAGGATAGGAGATGAGTCGTTCTGCGTGGAGCATGACTGGAGGCTTCTTGCGATGAGGCTCAGGAAGGAGGCAATCTAGGTGCCCATTCACGGGATTTCCGACGTGAGACGGCTGCCCAGGATCGGCAAAGTCCGCCTGGGCGTCAAGGATACGAGCCCCCGGACAGGCAACGAGTTTCCCCGGCAGGTTGACTTCTTCGTAGTCAAGGCGGACGAGAGCACGTCCGAGGCCGCCGCCGAGGCCTTCCACAGGGTTTACGGCGACAAGCCCAAGGCTCTCGACATCATGTTTCCGGTGGAGGACAAGGATCTCTTCTTCGCTCAGTTCTATCGCCGTTACGGGTCGGGCTCGGGGCTGCTCTGTAAGGGCGACGGTGTCACGGCCATGGAGATTGACCGGGAGACCGGCGAGATCCGGGAGGTCGAGTGCAACCCGGCCGAGTGCGAGTGGGCGGAGAAGAAGCACTGCAGGCCGATCGGGACGCTACAGTTCCTGCTTTACAAGGTCCCCGGGCTGGGTGTTTGGCAGGTAGATACATCGAGCTACAACAGCATCGTCAACATCAACTCTGCGATCGACTTCGTTCGTGCGGTTACCGGCGGCAAGATCGCCATGATCCCGCTCAAGCTCGTAATTCGACCTAAAGACGTCCAGGTCGAGGGCAAGAAGAAGGTTGTCCACGTGATGGACATCGCTCATGACGGCTTGCGCCTGGAGGACGTCCTGCGGGCCTCGCGGACACCGCTCGCAGGTCTGCTGATGCCAGGTATCAACCTTGAGGAAGTCCCCGACGATCTCTACCCGGCATCGGTCGTCAAAGCGTCCCAGGAGGCAACGAAGAAAGCCGCGAGGCCCGAGCCTCCCGCCGCCGAGACGGTGGATGGCGAGGCCGAGGCCGCTGACGATGAGCCGGCTCCCGAGCCCGAACCCGACCCGCGCGCGGCAGAGCTCGAGGCCGAGATCCAGCAGGGCTTCAAGGCCCTCGGGTTCCCCGCGGCCAAACAGGAGGCGTGGCGGCGGAAGTATGCCGATCCTCAGGTTCTCCTCAAGGAGCTCCGGGCCGAGGCCGACCGCATAGCCGCAAGGCAGGCGCGAGGTCCGGCGCCGAAGGCCGGCCAGACGCGCCCGAATCCCCGGCCGGCCCAGTCTACTGAGGCATCTCCTGCGCCGGCGGCGAGGCCCCAGCCGGAGGCCCAGGCCCAGGCTACGGCCGCCAAGCCAGCCCAGCGGGCGTTCTTCTAGGGGGGTGGCAAGATGTACGCAAGTCACACCAAACTCGAGTGTGCCGAAGCCTGCCTTTATCGATACAAGAAGTGCTATATAGACAAGACGCCCGAGCGGCCCTCCTGGCCCCTCCTGATCGGGCGCGCGACTCACGCCGCGATCGCGGCCTACACCCGACACTGCATCGACACATCATCGGCGACGGACCTGAGCGCCGTGCCGGCCATCGCCCGGCAGGCGTGCTTCAGCGGAGACGATGCCCCCGGGGCGCTGGCGCTTGCGGAGGTTGCGGATATCCTGCGAACGTTCGCGGAGTCCCACATCATCACAGCAGACACCCTCATCGGCCTCGAGGAGCGCGTTCCGGAGACCTGGCGCCCGCCGGACTCCTGGCCCGGCAGGCCCAACCTGGCCGACAGGCATGTTTTTGTCGGGATCATCGACCGTCTGGACGCAGGCGAAGACGGCTACACCGCGATCATCACGGATTACAAGACCGACTGGCAGGTCCGCTCACAGGTTGACGTCGAGAGGGACATCCAGCTGCGCCGGTATGCGTGGCTTGTCCACAGCGAGTACCCCTATTTCCGGACGTTCCGGGTGCGACTCGACTTCGTTCGCCACGCGATCGTCCGCGAGGTCCAATTCGGCGTAGACGTCGTCCTCGAGACTGAGCAGGAACTCATCGCCGCCGTTGACCGGCTCGCCTCCCTGAAGACGTGGCCGGCCACGCCGGGCGAGGGGTGCGCGATCTGCGGGTTCGCCGCGGAATGCCCGGCCCTCAAGAGCGACGAGATCCGAGCCTGCGCGACGCCGGAGGACGCGCTGAAAGTGGCGGCTCAGCTCATTGTCCTCGAGCGGCGCGCCGGCGAGCTCAAGGAGATGCTCAAGGCCTACTGCGCCCAGGCGGGGCCGGTGAGCATCAACGGGGTCCACTGGGGCCACATCAGGACGGTGTCCCAGACCGTCGAGGACGTCAAGACCTTCGCAGAGCGCCTGCAGGCGGCCAAGCTCGACCCGTGGAGCTATCTCGCGGCAGATGGCCGCAAGCTCAAGACCCTCCTCGGCAAGCCCGAGCTCGCGGATGCCCTGGCCGACTTGCTTGTTGACAAGAGCTACACGACGTTCCGCTCCAAGCGGGCTGGAGAAGAGGAGGCGGCTTCAGCATGAAGGTCAACAGCATCCACCTGAAGGACTTCCGGATCCACGAGCGGCTCTCCGTGCCGCTGGATAACATCACGGTCATCGTCGGGCCGAACGGGTCCGGCAAGAGCTCTATTAAGGCCGCCCTCGAGTACGCTCTGACCGGCCGCTGCGAGTGGACCGACGGACGCGGGGCCGGCGCGGACGGGCTGACCCGGGATGGAGCGAAGAAGGCTGCCGTCGCCCTGGACATCGAGGGCATCGGCGTTGTGAAGAGAGAAATCCCGAATTCCCTGGAGGTCGAAGGGCTGCAAGGAAGCACTACACAGCAGCAGGCAATCTTGATGCAGAAACTTGGAGCTACTGAGCAGATAATCGGAGCGGCACTGAACACCACCGGCTTTCTCAACCTCGACCGAGCCACCCAGAAGACGCTGCTCTTCGACCTCCTGGGGTTCTCCTTTACCCGCAAGGACGTCGCTGGCCGTGTTGCCCAGGCCGTGGGTGAGAGGCGTGCCGAGGCTGCGTCAGAATGGGTGTCCAAGGAGCTCGAGGAGGGGACCTACGGCCCCCAGGTGTTCGGGGTCCTCGAGGAGCGGGCGGTCACAGACAGGCGCGCGATGAAACGCCGGCTGAAGGAGCTCGAGGCCTTGGCTCAGACGCCCGTCCAAGTGCGCCTTCCCGACGGCGTGACTCTTGAGGACCGCGACGGCGTCATGTCTCAGCTCCAGGCCGTCTGGGCCGAGCGGGATGAGCTTATGAAGCGGCTCGGTGAAGCGAAGGCGCAGGCGGACGCCCGGGCCGCCCGAGTCCGCCAGGTCGAGGGCCTCCGGCGGAGCCTCCAGAAAGCCGAGGAGACCCTCGTCGACGTGGCCGGGGCCAGTCCCGAAAACACCGCGCAAATGCGGCAGGTCGTCGGATCTGTGGGTCTCCGCATCGACCAGGTGACGGAGGAACGGGCGCGGACGGCCGCGACGCTGGCTGCCGCCCACACCAAGCGCGACACTCTCGCGAAGGCCCTTGAGAGCATCTCGAAAGCAACCGGCAAGTGCCCGCTTGCCCCGGGTGTCGTTTCGTGCCCGATGTCCGCCGAGGACCTGAAAGCCCTCACGAAGAAGCTCGAGACCGACCTCAAGGCGGCTGAGAAGGACATCGAGAAAGCCCAGGAAACCCTCCTGGCCCTTGACCGTGAGATTGCGGGCCTCCGCAAGCAGAAGGCGAACATGGAAAGCGAAGTGGCCGAGGTCGAACGGGCCGTCGCCCGGTACGAGGACGCGAAGCGCGCCTATGAGGCGTTCCGGGCGAGCCTCGCCCAGGCAGAGGCGGACCTTGCGAACGCCCCCGAGCCGCCGGACGTCACGGACCTCCAAGCCCAGATCGACACGCTCAGCCAGCGGATCGCGAGAGGTGACGAACTCCTGCAACTCCTGCGGCGCTATGAGCTCGCCGCCGAGGCCCAGAAGGCTAACATTGCCGAGTGGCGGGCATGCCAGGAAGAGCTCGAGCTCGTCGAGGCCCTCTGCGACGCGCTGGGGCCCAAGGGCATCCGGGCGCAGATCCTCGGCGAAGCCGTCGCGGCCCTCGAGAAGCACGCGAACGAACACTGCCAGGCCCTTACGCGCGGAGAGTATTCCATCGAGTTTCGCGTGGACGAGGACCTTGAGATCCTCGTCACCCGCGCGGGCTACGGGCCCCGGAGCGTCAGCCAGCTCTCGGCGTCCGAGAAGTTCCGCGTGGGCCTGGTCGTGCAGGACGTCCTCAACAGCCTGACCGACGTCCGGCTCCTCGTCATCGACGGCGCGGACATCCTCGATGTTGAGAACCGCGCACTCATGATGAACATGCTCCTTGAGATCCGCGAGGACTACGACACGATTTTGGTCTTGAGCACCCTCGGGGATGTCGCGCCGGCAGATCCGGGTATCCCCGGGGTCTCCGTTTACGTCCTGCAGGACGGCGAGCTCGTCGCGGCGCCCAAGGCGGCGTAGGGGGGGATGGCGATGTTGACGCTGATACGAAGGCGCCGGCCCATGCCGGAAGGTGCCTGGGAAACGTGCGAGATCTGCCACTTGGGTTGCCGCTCGCGGGAGGCCCGTGAGGTCGAGCATGAGGGGCGCCGCGTGAAGGCCTGCCCGGCCTGCCGGGCCAGGATCCTCCAAGAGAAGCTGCGCCGTGAGCGGCAGAAGGAAACCGGCGGGCAACTCATGTGGTGAGTCCGAAATGCCGCCGCCCCGTGCGCGATGCCAGTCTACTACCCTGGGGCGATGAACGACGGGGCAGCGAAGGGGGAAGCGGCCCAGATCATGGACGGGAATGAAAGGAGCGAGTGCCGTGGAGTTTCAAATCACGGCGACGGTTGACTGGATAGGGGACGATGGATCCCTCGACGAGGCAGTCAAGAACGAGATAGTGGAGCGCATCGTGAAGACCCTGAGCAAGGACGCGATAGATGGTGTGACCAAGGCAGCCCAGAGACAACTAGACGCAAAGCTCGATAGCCTTATTTCTGAGACCTACGAGACTTTTGTGGACCGGGGCATCACGATCACGGACCAGTGGGGAGAGCCATTGCGGAAGAACATCAAGATTCGGGACCTCCTGAAGGAGAAGCTGGATCGAGCACTGGACGAGCGGGTCGATGAAAATGGCAATACAAGCTCGTATCGGGGAGACCGGACCCGCCTGAACTACCTGATCGACAAGCGCGTGAAGTGGGCAGTCGACGAAGTCACGCGGCGGCTGGACAAGAAGATCGAGGAGCGCCTGAACGAGGCCTTCAAGGAGAAGTTGAGCGCGTCGTTGCTCGCAAAGATAGATGTCGAGGCAGTTGTCAAGGACGTGCTTGGCAAGTTGCGGGGCTAGACGGTAAGTTTGCAGGGGCGGCTGCGCGTTCCCTCGCGCAGGTGGAGGCAAGCTCGGACCACGGGCGATCCCAGTGCCGAGACAGGCGAACGCTGACGCTGATGATCTCGTCCCCGCACCTGCACGACGCAGAGCGTACACTCCTGCGGCGACTCGGTCAAAGGCCCGCCGCTTCTCACCACGGGGCGGCCCGACGAGCGGGAGAACGCGATACAGGAAGAGGCCACAGAGGACTTCACACAGGACGGCCCAGGGGGCCAGGGCCGAAGGAAAAGGAAGGACGCAGTGATGGATCCTCTCGCCAAAGAGTGCGACTGCGTGACTCATGACGGTCCGCACTGGCTGCATATGGACCGTTTGTGGCACAAGAAGAATCGGCAGCTTCTTCAAGAGGCTAACCGGCTGGCCGAACATGGTGAACGCATGGGAGCCGTCTTGCTCATGGAAGCGTTCTGCACTCAGGAGCTCGCGCGGCTGCAAGAAAAGGAATGTCAAATGCGCCTGCGCGGGCTGACAGGGATGCCGGAAGGCGAGGAGGCATTGTACTAGGATGACCACCTGCAAGGGCTGCGGCAGGCAAATTGAGTGGATTAGGACCGAAGCCGGGAAAAGGATGCCCGTGGACCCGGAACCGCTGACGGTGATATTGCCCGATGGTCGGCTCGTGAGCGGTTACAGACCTCATTGGGTGACGTGTCCGCAGGCGGCACAGTTCCGGAGGAAGGGAGAGACAAAGCCGTGAGGTGCTACCTCGGCAAGCAAGGTTGTCTCTTCGTCAGCGACGGCATCTCCCAAGGCCGGACCTGGAGCACCTACTATCGCACCAGGACGGGTTCGCTCCGGCGGCTCAAAACAATGCCGGTGCGCGAGACACAGGAGGCCGCGCAGGCCGATCTGGACGCTTATGCGGAGGCGAAGAGGCTGCTGGCGTACGAGATTGCAAACCCGTGAGCAAGGAGGACGAGGATATGGCGACGATCAGGGTTTCATTCGCGGAGCTCCGGACCACCGGCCACTACTCGAACATGCGCGCCGAAGCCAGCATCGAGACGGAGTCACAGGACCCCGAGCAGGACTTCCCGGCCCTCTGGGAGCGCGTTCGGAATGAGGTCCGCGGACAGCTCGACGCGGAGCGCCTTCGAAGAGAGGAAGAGTGGCGCAAGAGGTACGCGTGTGCGGATAACGTAGACGATGAGGACGAGGACGAAGATCTCCCGTTCTAGCAAGCTGCCGGGCCCTCGCGGGCCCGGCCGGCCGCCTGCCAATACATGCCATACCATACCCAGGAAGGTGGGAAGGCGGCCGGTTTCAGGATACCACGGCGCTTGAGACCTAGCAAGGAGGTAATCGAGATGGAAAGCGTCTCCTTTCAGGCGAGCATAAAGGGCCTGAGCGCTAAGCCCGACGGGATCGAGGTCAAACTCAAGACAACCATGGTGGACGGCGCGCTGCTCAGCGAGCTCGCGCCGATGATGCTGCAGGCGTTCCTGGACGTCACCATAGAGCCGCCGATTAGGCAACACGAGCTCCCGTTCTCGGGGTCGACCGAGGCTTCCGAGGCCGAGCGAGACGAGAGCAAAGACGGCGCCGGTAGGACGCTGACTCAGCAGGCCCCGGAGAAGGCCGGTGACGGGTCCTCGGAGATCAAGAACGTGGAATGGGTCCTCGGGTGCAGCGTCGGCGATACGAACTACGAGGCGGCGTTGTCCCGGCTGATGGACGACGAGCTCCTGTACTGCCTCAAGTGCGAGACGCGCAAGACGGGCCTCTCGCGGCTCCGTGCCGAGGCGCGCCGGCGAGGTCTGCAGCTGGACGAGCCGCCAGCGGAGGCAAAGCCCGTCGAGGCGGGCGACGATGAGCCCGCCCGGGAAGCGCACCTGGTGGCGTTCTTCTAGGCTGACAGGAGCTCAAGGGAGGCTGATACCGTGTGCGCTATGTCAATCCTGGAACTTCTGCGCGCCGCCCGCGAGGTCGAAAGGCTTGCCGAGAACGAGAAGAGCCGCGTGCGGAGGTTAGCTTTGACAAGGCGGGCTCAAGAATTGAAATCCGAGGCGAGTGCGAAGTTGAGATGCTGCTTGGAACGCCAGTACGGGTCCGTCTCCGAGACGTCCAGATGAGCGAGGAGGAGCTTGCATTGCTATCTCGGGCCGTCATCCGCCGGGTGGCGGTCCGGGGCGAAGAGGAGAGGCGGCGGTATCTCGCGTGGCTCTATGACGCGCTCGGGATCGGCGTGGAGCCTCCGAGGCTCACCATGCCCCTGGGGGTTCTGCTCCCGGAGTTGGAGCGTCTCGCAGGGGTCATCGGCAGCCGGACTCGCGCGACGGCATAAACATGCATGGTCAATCGTCACAGAGTGCTGGGAAGCTAAGCCGGACCTACACGAGGAGATATTTAGTCATGGGACAAATGTCGTGGTTGCGGCTATATACCGAGATAATCGACGATCCGAAGCTCCGTGACTGCACGGGAGATCAGTTCCGCGACTGGATTTACATACTGTGCCTCGCGCGCATGGCGAAGGAGCCGGGCGTCATCGAGATGACGCCGGAGGATGCAGCCTGGCGCGTGAGGCGCCCCGTCGAGGAGTTCCGCAGTAGCCTGGATCTCTTCGCATCCCGGGACATGCTCGTCCTCCAGGACGGGCAAATCGTCGTCACGCACTTCCTGGCCCGGCAATATGACAAGCCGAGCGATACTCCTGCCGCCACCCGTGAGAGACAACGGAGGGCGCGTGAGCGGAAGCAGGAGTCACGCGACTGTCACGCGGATGTCACGCGCTGTCACGCGCTAGATACAGATCCAGATCCAGATAGAGATACAGAAGTACCGGTACCACCCCCCAACCCCCCTCCATCCGGGGAGGGGGGAGCGGCGCCGGCAGAGGAGCTACCCCCTGACCCAGTGGAGCCGGTCACCAAATTCCTCTTCGAGAGCTTCCTGCCGACGGCAACCGCTTACCAGGTGGACCGCCTTGCCGCCTGGGTGGAGCAGGACGGTATGGATCCCGGGCTCGTGATCTGGGCCATGGAGCAGGCGCTCGTGCAAGGACAGCGCAAGCTCAGTTACGTCGAGGGCATACTCCGCCGCTGCAAGAACCACGGGATCCTGACCCGCAGGGCGGCGGAGATGGCAGAGGCCGAACGCCTCGAGGCCAAGAGCAGAGATTCGCCGGAAGCCCCCGTGAAGGTCGTTACAGACCGCGAGGAGTACTATGCAAAGCTCGACCGCGAGCGCGAGGAGCTCGAGCGGATAAAAGCTGAACGCCTCACCGCCGAAGGAGGGTAGCTAAGTGGACACGGCCGAGAACGTCGTAACAGCAGGCCAGGCGCTCTGGGGCCACCCGATGCTCCGGCCTATCCTGGCCAGGATACAACAGCGCATCCGCGAGGACGGGACGGGAAGGAGGCTGCCGGTGGGCATGCCGTCCGAGCCGGAACTGCGCCAGCGCTACCGCGACGTGTTCGTCGGGTTCGAGCAGATCGGGACCCGCGAGCACATCATGGAGCACCTGGTGGATTTCGAGGAGGCTCTTGCCGACCTCGAGGTGTGCGCGTGCTGCCGTGCCGCCGACGTCCAGTGCCTGACCAAGGAGGAGTCGAGCTCCGCCCGGCAGTTTGTGGTGGCGGACTGCCCCCTCGGGGCGCACGGGCACGGAAGCTATTACTACGCCCTGAGCGTGGCGACCTACAGCGTGGGGCGCCCAGTGTTCGCCTACTACAACTGCGGGGGTCCCCTCGAGCGGACGCGGCGCCTCGCCGAGCGGTGGAAGTGGCAGGGAGGGGAAGAGCCATGACGTATCTCGCGCTGGTCTGGATCATCGCGGCAGCCCTCGTGGGCGTCATGGCCTATCACCTCGGCCGCGCGGCAGGGCCATATGAGGCGATGGAGGTCCTCGAGCGCGCCATGGAGAGGCCGGGGAAGCGGAACACGGACGGCGCCTGGTTCGAGGCGGTACAGCGCATAGCGGAGCAAGCGCTACGCGGGTCAGCACTTAACAAACGCACCCGCCTCTGACGGTCCGCTTAACTCGACTGCCGAGTTGAGGGTGTGAGCAGGATGCAATGCCGCCAGTGTGAGTACCTCGAGCGAAAGAACATCGACCTGTGGCGGTGCCGCTTGACCGGCGCGCACCTATCTGCCGAGGACCTCGACGCCGAGTACCCGTGCCCGCGGGACGTCGGGGTGAACCCGAAGGGATCGCGCGAGGGTCCAGGACGACCAACCAGCCCTGGCGGCGCGGTTCTGGACGACCTCGTCGAGGTTTACGCGGCGGAGTCCGGGAGAATACGAGCTCTCTGGGAGAGCGGGGCGACGCCTGAGGCGATCGCGGCGGCCGTGGGATGTAGCAAGCTTGTAGCTCATTATTTCGTGTCCCGCCTCGAGCGGGAGGAAGCGAGGAGGAGGGGAGAGATAGCCATGGAGAAGGTGATGGAAGCCACGGAGAGCGTGGCGCTGGCACCAGAGGGTAACGGAAAGGCCCGGAGGCGGACGACAGACGAGCTGAAAGCCCAGATCGTCGAAATGCGCAAGCACGGCGCGACGTGGGACCAGATTGCATCTGAGCTCAGGACGAGTCGCGAGACCATAGCTCAGACCCTCAGAGAAGCTGGGTTATCGCGGCGTCAGGCGACGGAGACTCAGAAGGCAAAGGCCGCGGCCGCGCAAGAGAAGACTGCTGCGGAGAAGGCTCGGCCTCTCGTGGCAGCTCTGGCGAAGACCATAGGAGGCGGCGGGGCCGCACAATTCCTTCGTGGGCTCGGCTCCGCGCTCGAGCTCCTGCCCGGCAAATACAGAGTGTCGGTCCGCGTCGAGGAGGTGTCCGAGCATGCTGAGGTCTAGGCTCGGGTGCGTGCTGGGGACGCTTGCAGTGCTCGTGGTGCTGCTCAATCTCATGTCAGCGTATAGTCTCCTCGTCCGCGCCGAGCGCCGCCTTGGAGAGGCCATGGAGGCTCTCGCCCAGGCGCGGGAAGAACTCGCGGAGATGCGTGCGCAGGTGGAGGAGCTCGAGCGGCTCCTCGCGCCCGCCCGGCGAGTCCAGGACCTCGCGCTTGAGCATAACCCGAGCCTCGGGCGCACGCGCGCCGGCGAGCTCGCCGTGTGGATCACCGTCCAGGCCCGGCGGCACGGCCTGGACCCCTGTCTGGTCGGGGCCGTCGTGGCCGCCGAGTCGTCGTTCAGGCCGGACGCCGTTTCGCCCGCCGGCGCGCGGGGGCTTATGCAGCTGATGCCGGCGACGGCCAGGGCCCTCGGAGTTGACGCCGGGTGCCCCTACGCGAATGTCGCCGGGGGCGTCCGGTATCTCCGGGCGCAGCTCGAGAGGTTCGGGAGCCTCGCCGTGGCCCTCGCCGCATACAACGCAGGCCCCGCGCGGATCGCCCGGGCGGGGCCTTCGCGGGGCGGGTGGCCGAGGGCGACGAGGGCGTATGTGGCGAGAGTGATGCAAGGCGGAAGATGAACTCAAGGGAGGAAGGTGCGAGACATGCCTAGAGTCATGTGGCGGTGCAAATGTGGAAAGCTCAACAGAACATCCG
>JBLNDE010000012.1:0-36784 GCA_050261335.1 Bacillota bacterium | reverse complement strand
TCCCGTCGCTGGCCCGTGCTCACGCAGCCGGTATTCCTATCCTTGCCGTGTCAAACGAGCCTTCCGAGGCCGGACAGAAGTTCATAAAGGGCTACAGCGGCCCCGATGACAAGGAACAGGGCAGGATCGCCGCCCGCATAATGGCTGAGGCACTGGGGAACAAAGGCAATGTCGTGATCGTAGAGGGGACTCCGGGTCAGTCAACTACACTTGCACGGACAGCGGGCTTCCGTGAGGAATTAGCCAAGATCGCTCCGAACATCAAGATACTTGCCGCTCAACCCGCTAACTGGGATCCGGCGAAGGCGAAGGCGGTTGCGGAGGCTTTCCTGACCCGCTTTGGAACGCAGCTGGACGGCATATTCTCCCAGGACGACAATACTGCCGCGGCAATTGGTGAGGTAGTCCGTGACTCAGGGATTAACAAGAAAATCATCATTGTTGGAACAGGCGGCAGCAAGAACGGGATCAACGCAATCCGGACGGGCTTGATCTATGGAACCATGATGCAATCACCGAGCATTGATGCGAAGCAGGGACTGGAACTCGCCCTGAAGATTGTGCGCGGTGAACCGTTACCGCAGAGACGCAATATCATTCCTATGCCGATCGTGACCCCGAAGAACGCTAACGAGTACGAGGGTGAATGGTGATTCTGGAGCAGGCAGAAGTGTGCCTACGTGCGCACTTCTGCCTGCTTGTTCCCCGGTTACAGCTAACAAAGCGGGAGGCACACCAAAGTGGGCTTTACAGTGGGCATGAAAATCTACACCTTGGATTGGTACCTTAAGTATAACCTGGATTATGTGGAAGCGGCGAAGAAACTGAAAGAGCAAGGAATTGGGCTGGTCCTCGCTCAAAGCAAGTACCTACCGATGGCGGACACGGCGGTGAAGAGTGAGGTCCCCCCGGAACTGCAGGAACGTCTGGATTCCTACGATGACCGGCTGTTCCGCAAGGCGTTGGCGGAAGAAGGCATCGAGTACTGGGCTGCCTGCAACATGTTCTTTGATCCTCGTGCTATGGAAAAACACGGGAACGTCTCTGTTGACGACCTCGGTCGCACTGCAGAAGTGCTTGATTGGTACATTGGCGCCTGCCCAACGTGTGATGGTTACGTGGAGGACAAGATCCAGGCGATTGAGGGTGCGATAGAAGCACTAAGACCTGACGGCGTTTTCCTCGGCTTTTGCCGCTTCCCGGGTTTCTGGGAGATATGGTTGCCCGAGACTCTACGAGAGGGTTGGCGTGAGTACTGCTTTTGCCCCCGCTGCCTGGCACAATTCCAGGACGCTACGGGTGTGACGATTGATTCCTGGGGAGAGCAAAAGCCGGGACAATGGATCAGGCAGAATGCCTATGAACAATGGGTGGACTGGAAAGGAAGCGTCATACGTGACATTATCAAGCGGGTTAAGGAACGAGCTAACAAGATACGGCCCGGCACGCGGATAATGTTGAACTCCCTGCCGCTTGACACCGCCCATTTCGGTCAGGCTGCCCGCGAGGTTTTCGGCCAGGACTGGCGAAAACTCGCAGAAGTGGTAGACGTCTTTGAAGTCATGACGTATCATCAGATCTTGAAAAGGCCTGTGGAATGGATTGCTGGCGTCGGTTCTGAGATCAAGCAGGTGACAAACAGGACCGTCCTCTGTACCGTACAGGCGAAGAGCATGTACCTACAGGGGATGCATGAGGGAAAGGGCAGACAACTGAGCATTTCTCCGGATGAGTTTGGAGCTGCGCTGAGAAGCGTCAAAGACGCTGGCTTGGACGGGGCAGTGGTCTTCCTTTGGACCGATTTTCTCGAGCAAGTGCTAGTTAACAATGACCCCCGGAGAATTGATATGATACGGGCGCTAACCGCCTAGTGGTAGAAGAAGAGAACGAAGAGGGAGACTTCTTCATGGCCCCGCCTTCCACCTCGGCAACTTCATCAGCTTTGCGCAGCAGGAATATGGTAGCAGTATTGCAGCTCATGATGGACGGCGAGCCCGTGTCACGCGCCGAGATTTCACGCCGTCTTCACATCTCACCTTCGACTGTCGGCCGCGTTATCACCGACCTCAAGAACATGAGACTGGTCAGTGAAGCAGGAGCGGGTACATCCACCGGCGGCCGAACTCCCCAGTTGCTCGTGTTTGAACCCAGGGTGGGCTATGCCATAGGGATCGATATTTCGCCTTCGTCGCTTGCCGTTGATATTCTCGACCTTGCCGGGCGGCCTGTAGCCGTGCACCGGTGCTCTTTTAGCAGCTCTGGGGACAGGGTCATGGACGATGTCATGGGCGTTGTACGAGGCCTGGCAGGACTGCACCAGGTGGACCCAGAGAAAATCATGGCCTTGGGAGTGGCAGTGCCCGGCGTCGTCGACCCGGCACGCGGGATTGTCAGACTGGCGCCGAATCTGGGCTGGGAGAATGGCTATTCGCTGCTGGGGGAACTGGGTCGCTACTTCAACCCGTCTACTGAGATACTCGTTGAGAACGACGTGAATGCGGGTGCATACGCAGAGTACCAGGAAAGAAAAGGCGACTTTAACAGCCTTGTCTTCATACGGATAGATTCCGGGCTGGGCGCAGGAATTATCCTCAATGGCGAGATTTGGCGCGGAAGCCGGAACCTGGCTGGGGAGATAGGATTCTCGGTTGTCGGTCCCCAGTGGTTGAACAGGGATTACGGCAAACGTGGTTGTCTGGAGTGCTTATGCTCAGGGCCTGACATTCTGGCCAGGGCAGAGGAGGCGTTCGGTCGCCACGGGAGACTGTCAGAGCTCGTCCCCCGCCAGGAGACTCCGGAGAAGCGTCTGGCACGGCTTTACAGCTTGGCCCGGCAGCGGGACTCACTTGCACTCAAGATCGTAGAGGAAACCGCACAATTCTTGTCTATTGTCATAGCGAATCTATCCTGTGTCGTGGACCCCGACATTATCGTGTTAGCGGGCTGGGTTCTTGAGAATGGTGACATCCTTTTTGAACGCGTCCGGCAGGACGTGCACAGAATCCTTCTTGAACCGCCTGCCGTTGAACTTACAGCAGTGAGAAACGCGGACATAGTGGTGCGCGGTGTCACGTCCATGGCTTTGGAGAAGGCCCAGAAAAGACTACTGCGATCGCTGGAGACGTTATCTGAAGCAACCAGGCTGACTCTGCGCATGTAGTAGCCCCGGGAGGGAATGCGTTTGATCGATGAGTTCATAGTCGGTATCGACGTCGGTGGCACAAAGGTGATGGTCGGCGTTGCCAGGTTATGCGATGATCATAGGGATTATGAGGAGATCCAGACAGTGCGATTTCCAACCCAGGCAGATGGAGGGGCCGAAAGGGTCCTGAACCGCATCATAAGTGAGACTCGCGAGCTATTGGGACAGTGCGGGGTAAAGGAGGACAGCCAGGTAAAGGCTGTGGCAGTGGGCATTCCCAGCATAGTCCACCCCCGGAATCAGTCAGTAAAGTCGGCGACGAACATTCCCGGGTGGGAGCAGGTATCAGTCCGTTCGAGGCTCTCGGAGGCTGTGCCAGCTGCGCGAGTCGTTCTTGAGAATGACGTGAATCTGGCTGCCATTGCTGAGCTACGCCGCGGGGCAGGGAGGGACTTCCAGTCTTTTCTCCTGGTTGCAGTGGGAACAGGGATTGGCTGCGGTGTGATAATAGATGGGAAGCTATACAAGGGCATATCGGGCGCAGCAGGAGAAATAGGGGCAATGTGGGTGCCCGGGAGTTACGAACCGGCCATGCCTTCTCCCCAGGAGAGGAAGACCTACGAAGACCTTGCCTCAGGTGCATGGTTAAGTAAGAACCTGGGAGGCGTCGGCGGCATTGAACAGGCTTTTGAGGAGCACCTGTCTCAGGTGGAACCTGGGTACGGCACAGTCGAAAGATGGATTCTCACCCTGGAAGCCGGCATATTCAACGCTGTAACCGTGCTCGCTCCAGAAGCGGTCATTCTCGGAGGCGGAGTCCTGACCCGCAACCCCTGGATCGGTCGAAGAATCGCGGACTCTCTGCAACGCTGGGCCTTCGCTGCGCCCGTCGTCAAGTTTGCGGAGTTGGGTGAGAAAGCTCCGCTGGTAGGGGCGTTACAGGTTGCCTTGGATTTGGCCAACGAACGTTATTGAGGTGCGCACAGAAGTGCCCCTATTGGCTGGCGCGGGTAGTGCCAAAGTCGCGGCAGCACGTTAACGCCGGCGGATGCCCCGCAAGAAGCCCTTCTCCTGACGCTAGGAGCCGCAAACAAGCGAGACGGCCCAATGGATGATGCCCACGAGGGCCTTCAGCAGGCCATCTTCACGGTCTTGCACGTACGAGCCGACCCAACCGCTTGAGCGCCGGAGAGACAAGCCTTGAGCGAGCGATCGACAAGTGGACGGACCACGCCGTGATGCCTGACATCGTGAGACCTACTTGACATCCACACCTCCCATGATGGTCCACGCATGTATGATGAGCCTCTTAGAAGCGCCCTCGGCTCCGGGCCTGCTAAAGGCGCGGGATGCGACAATGCCCCCGCCCTCCTCGTCGAGGAAATGCACTCCGCCCAGAATGGCGGTTCCCTGGCACTCTACTGCAAGGTCTGCAGGGACCTTGACTTCTATGCCGCCCATGATCGCGGTGAGATTAAGCGTGGTGGTGCCGTCCGGGATGTTCGCCGTCGTGAGGTCAAGCTCAACTCCGCCCATGAAGGCGATATAGTTACCTTGCTCGAGGTTCCAGCCGGGGGCTTTACACTCGATACCGCTCATGACCGCCCAGTGCGTGCCGCCCGCGCCGGATGACCCGCGTATGAGGCTCCACCCGATGAGAATGATGACGGCCGGCCACAGTACTCTCCAGATGATTGAGAGATCGACATGGTACAGGCCGAGGTTGCGACCGATTATGACGATCCCAAGAACGACGAGGACGAGGCCGAATACGCCTGAGGCGCTGGAAACCCCTTGCGACCGACCTCCGCCGCTGGAAGGGGGAGATACTGCGGAAAAGATGGCATCCAGACCCCAGATAATGAGCAGGGCGGGCCAGTAAGTTGCGATAAGCCCGCCAATGTCCGCCTCGACGATTCCGAGGTTCCGGAGAAGCCAAACGACGCCCAGCGCTAGTATGAGAAGGCCGAGGAGAATCGAGTGGATTCGAGCTTGTCTCATGGTCGTCAACTCCTTGCTAGAGTTGGAAAGGCTCTCAGCGACGCGTTCGCAGCCTTTCGTCAACGATCCTATGATACCATATCTTGTTACTATCACGTATTATAAATATGTTCACTAAAGACCAACATCGTGTGACACGAGCTTTCCCTTGACAGGTACTGCCATGCGTGACTACCTGCACAAACGCGACGTACGCGTTCCCACCGAAATCTCATATGGCGGTTGACGAGGCTGTGCAGGGAGGACCATCCGGTGGACGTTAGCTCAACCAAGAACCGACCACCTTCTCTCCAAAGTGCGGGAGCCATGGCGGCCCCTCCATGACCCCGTCTTTACCAGAAGGTATGGCCCCTGTTGTGGTTTCCGTCAGCCGCAGCTTCGTAGAAGTGTCCGATCATCCGCCACTACTTGCGTCCTGTAGCAGCCACACTGGGATTCCTGTCTGCGGCATCGCTCGATCTCGCGAGCCACATGCTCGTAATTGCCGCAGCAACCCCGTAGACGATGCCCCCGCCGACAAACGAGGCGGGCATCCCCAGCCAATCTCCCACCAGTCCGCCCATCAACTGGCCCAGCGCCCAACCGAAGGAGGACATAAGGTGGAGGAATCCGAGCACCCTGCCGCGGAAGGAAGCACCAACGCTGTTGACCACCAGTACACTAGCAGCCACAGAGGCTACGGCAGTGGCGAACCCGAATAGCAGTCGGAACGCCCCCAATAGAGTCAGGGACCGGACGAAGCCCTGAACGGCGAGCAGGATCGCGCTTGCGATCAGCCCCGTCCGATAGAGGGTGAAGTTATCACCCGTCTTGTGCGAACTCAATGCGGCAGCACCCAAGGCAGTCGAGATTCCACTGACCGACAGCAGTATGCCGGCGTAAAGACTGGCGTTGGACCTGACAAAGGTCGCCACGTAGAGTGGCAAGACCACCTGTGTGGATAAAAGGCCGACCTGGCTCAACCCCTGGGTCAGGCAAAGCACACTCAGTTTGCGGTTTCGTAGCACGAACGTGGCGTCCCCGACGAGGTCGAGCTTGCCGGTGGCTGGCCGGGTCCTCTCCCTGGTGCCCGCTACTACGATAATCGATATCGTAAACAGGACCGCTGCACTGAAGAGGAATGCACCCCTCATTCCGATGAGCTGCACGAAGGCTCCGCCCAGTGCCGGGCCGATTATCACGCCGATGGACGACATCGTCTGGACCGTACCCAATGCATAAGTCATCTGGCTCTCCGGGGCTGTGCAGGCGACCAGAGCCATAGCGGCGGGTACGTATCCAGAGACCAACCCTGTCATTCCCCTTATGACCAGGAGCTGCATTGGCGTCCTGGCCAGCGCGGTCGCAAGCGAGCCCAGGGCCATCCCGCCACCGGCCCTCAAGATCATCGTCCTGGTGCCGTAGCGATCTGCCAGTGCTCCCCAGACAGGCGACATCGCTCCCGACACGAGGGCCTGGATCCCAGCAACAATGCCTGCCCAAGTAGCCAGGTTCGTGGTTTGTCCCACTTCCCGAAGATACAGGGGGAAAAACGCATTAGGCAGTGAGAAACACACTTGTCCCACGAGTACACTAGCCGCCGTGATGAACAGGTTCCTCCGCCACTGTTCCATAGTGTGCCCTCTCAATCAGTGATTCGAGCTGTTTATCGTCAGTCATCCTGTCTCGTGGCGACGCTGGTTGGAGAGCCATTGCGCGCCGTCCTGCCTCTCCACGGTAGCGACTGCAGCCTGGGCAGGAGGTCACGCTGATGTGCCGTCCACCTACTGTCGCCGTGCTGGCGGAGATCTTGTCGGTGCGACGATGCAATGTCGTTACCACAGGAACAAGTCCGTCTGCGACTCTGGCCGTCTTCGGTGACTCCGGGAACTCTTCCGACCAGACTCAGGCCCTTGAGATGGTTATACCTTCCATAGATCCCGTCTGGTATCAGATCCCACGTTACCCTGCACTTCCCTCTGGGCACACTTCATGATCGATGGCCCCAAGCTAAGGAGGCCGGAGGGGACATGTTCAAGAGGCACCCGAACACCAGAGACTTCCGGGCCAGGCCGTACGGAAGGCTATTCATGGAGGGGAGCTATTCCGTTCCTCGCAATCTGGGGTCCAGAACGTCGCGCAGGCCGTCACCCAGGATGCTGAATCCTAAGACCGCGATCGCAATTGCCAGGCTGGGGAAGAAGACCAATAGTGGTCTTGCGAACAGGTAACTCCTCGCCTCGTTGACCATTATCCCCCAGCTTGGAGTCGGCGGTTGTACCCCCAAACCCAGGAAACTAAGGCTAGCCTCTGTCAGAATGGCACCCGCGATGCCCATGGTCACGGAAACGATCACCGGAGCCCAGGAGTTGGGTAGGATGTAACGGAGGATGATGCGCAAGTCCCCCAAACCTATTGCGCGCCCACTTTCCACATACTCGTTTGCCTTGACGATCAGCACCTGGCCCCTCACGAGCCTGGACATCTGAGCCCAGCGCACGACGCCCAAGGCTATGAAAAGGCTGACAAGTCCCGGTCGCAGACTCGCGACTGTGGCCATGACCAGCAGAAACGACGGGAATGCCATCAGTACGTCAGTCAGGCGCATGATGATCATGTCAGCATATCCGCCATAGTAACCGGCAATCACTCCAAACACGACCCCTATGGCGGCAGCGATGGCCGTGGATACAAACCCGACCAGGAGAGACACCCTCGTCCCATATATGAGCCTACTTAGCACGTCTCTCCCCATGTGGTCCGTGCCAAGGATGTAGCCGCTCGTGAACGGCGAAAGGGGCATCCCCATCCTGATACCGTCCGGCTGCTGTTCGGTCGGGTCATGCGGAGCAATCCAGGGTGCAAACACGGCAACCACCACCATAATGGTCACGATCGCCAGCCCGACTGACACTTGCTTGTTCCTTCGCACACGCTTCAGGACGTCTTTCCAGTAGCTGTAGCCGGATGAAACCTCCGTACCATCATTGAGTGTCTCATTCTCATCAACCATACGACGAGCGACAGGCCCGGACATAGCGTTCTCCCTTCTTGCTCCTGGTCGAACTCAACACGCGGGACTCAAGGAAGCTCGCGACGGTTATTCGTAGCGAATGCGCGGGTTCACCAGAGAATAGCTCAAATCCACCAGAAGGTTCAGAGACACCACGACTACGGCCGACACAAGAACCGCGCCCTGGACAACTGGGAAGTCCAAGGCGTTGATTCCCTCCACTGAGAGCTTTCCCATTCCAGGCCAGGCGAAGATGGCCTCAATCAGCACCGACCCGCCCAGTAGGCTGCTAATCTGTTCGCCCATCACCGTGATCACAGGGATGAGGCAGTTTTTCAGGGCATGTTTCATCAGGACTGTCCGTTCGTGCAGACCTTTCGCCCTGGCCGTCCGCACGTACTCCTGCCTGAGCACCTCAAGCATACCAGACCTCGTTATCCTTGCCAGCATCGCTGCGGGCCTGATCCCCAGGGTGATCGCCGGAAGAATCATGTAACGGAACGAACCGTACCCCCCCAATGGAAACCAGGGGATCCGAAGGGCGAATACGTACAGAAGCACGAGGGCGACCATGAAACTGGGGGCACACATGCCTATCAAGGCGAACACCATCGTCCCCAGGTCGCTCCACGAGTTGTGGTGGACGGCCGCGTGTATGCCTAGAAAAACCCCCATGATCAAGGATATCAGGTACGCGAGAGCAGTGAGCTTGAGGGTCGCGGGGAAAGCCGCCGCAATCATATCGCGAACCGGCTGCCGCGTCTGATAGGACGTCCCGAAATCGCCTCTTATGGCGTTGCCCAAAAACCTGAGGTACCGCACCGGTAGCGGGTCGTCCAGGCCCAATTGCTGCCTCAGCATCTCCATGGTCTGCTGGTCCAACCGCTCGCCCATCATGACCTCCACTGGATCTCCGGGGAGCACGTACATGAGCAGGAATGTCACGATGGTGATGCCGATGACGGTTGGCACCGCGACTATGAATCTTCGCAGGATATACTGCTGCATCCGAGCTGCCTCCCCACTGCCGATCGTCAGCGGGACGAACCCGCGGGCCCGGTCACAGGCCCGCGGGATCCGTCCCTCGCCGACCGTCATCCGGTGATCAAACAGACCTCGTTACCGATCCATCCAGGCTTTGGTTAGTATGAGGTCTGGTCTTGTTTGATGCGAAACCACACCGCGCACATATGGTTGAGTCACCCGCGGCGAATGAGGATAATACAGGAACACCCAAGGAGCGTCGTCAGCGATGTACTTCCCAGCCTGGACGTACAACTTGTTGCGCGCATTCTCGTCCAGCGTCCGCCGGGCCTGCTCGACGAGCGCGTCGAACTGATTATTCTCGTAGACGGCTCGATTCAGGCCGGGAGTCCTGCTGGAATGCAGGAAGTCGAAGAATATCTCGTCAGGGTCCGCGATTTGGCATCCAACGTTCATGTTCACTATCGGAGCCTTGCCCGCGTTCGCGAGCGCGGTGTAGGCCGCTGGCTCGACCACACGGACCTCCGCCTGGATCCCTATCTTGGCGAGGTCCGCCTGGATCGCTTCGGAAGCTCTCTTCTGGATCTCGTTGGCTACTGTGATGATCTCAGTCTTGAACCCGTTGGGATAGCCCGCCTCGCGCAGGAGTTGCTTTGCCTTCTCTGGGTCATATCCGTAGCTCTTGGGGAGGTTGATCTTGGTTCCCGCGCAGGGCGGCAACGGCCTGTAAGCAGGAGCAGCCATTCCGCCGAGGACGTCATTCGCTATCCGCTCTCTGTCAATGGCCCAACTGATAGCCTGTCGGACCTTAGGGTTGGTAAAGGGCTCCATTTTCATGTTCAGCGTAAGGACCTGAAGCATGGTCCCAGGGCACAGGTCGAGGCTATCCTTGAACCTCGGATCATTGCAGATGGTTTGGAAGGACACAGGGTCCATGATGTTCAGCCATTCGAGTTGGCCAGCCTGGAACCTCATGAACTGGACGGACACGTCGATGCTCAGCGCTATCGTGACTTTGTCGAGGTAAGGGAGACCCTTCTGCCAGAAATGGGGGTTACGAACCAGCCTGATGATCTGGTTTGGTATGTACTCCACATACATGAACGGGCCGGTGCCGACCGGTTTCTGCATCTGGAGATCCTTCCCGATGCCTTCTTTTCCAACGATGGACGCATACGCCGTGCATAGCCTCCGGATGAAGGTTGCCTCTGGGACCATCAGAGAGATCTTCACGGTGTAGTCGTCGACGACCTTGATTCCGGTGATCTCGTCAGCTTTGCCGGAGGCGTACTCCGCCTTGCCTACGACGTTGTCCAGAAGCCACGCGCCCAATGCTTTGGTCTTGGGGTCGGAAAGGCGCTCAAACGAGTACTTGACGTCGTCTGCCGTAAACTCCCGGCCACTGTGGAACTTCACGCCCTTCCTGAGGTGGAAGGTGTAGGTCTTTCCGTCCTGAGATATGCTCCACGACTCAGCAAGGCCGGGGATCACGTCGTTATCGTCATCAAACTGAACGAGCTGGTCAAACATTAACGCCGCCACGTTGATCCGTGACGAAGAATGAGCTGACGCCGGGTCAAGGGTACCTGCGTCCCGATCAAACGCGAACCGGAATTCGCCGCCGTACTTTGGGGAAGCTCCGACAATGACACCTTGCACGGAAACCAGCATCGCGAATAGCAGTAAGCTTGCGACGAGCCACCGCACTTTCAGAGTGCTTGCCACCTTAAACTTCATGCGATTCCCCTCCTCGGCTGAATTAGAGTTTCAGAAGCCTGGCAGCGTTCCCTGCGAAGATCTTCTGGATGTCTTCCTCCGACATGTTCAAGCGATGGCAAATCCTGATCTGCTCCTCGAAGTACGACGCCGCGAACCCCCTTGGGAACCAAGACGAATCAGTTCCGAACAGGATCCTCTCGGCGCCGACCGTCTGCAGGAACTTCCTGAAGAGGTCCTCGAGGTCGGTATCTGGCACCATCCACCGCACCCACTCGTTGCTCCCCGAGGTATCGACGTACACGTTCTCGCACGCCCAGCACAGTTGGAGGAGCTGAGTCGGGTACCCGCAGCCGAAATGCGGAATGATGAACGGGATGCCAGGGAATCCCTTCGCCACGTCATAGATCACAAGCGGGTTCATGTTGACGTGATCAGCGACGCCACCGACGCCTCCGACCACGCCGAAGTGGATGAGAACGGGAGTCTCGTACTTTTCGGCCACTTCCCACACAGGATAGAGAGCTGGATCGTTCAGCGGTTTGCCTGGTCTATACGCCGCAGGCCCGATTATCTTGTACCCTCTGAGGCCCAGATCGGTAATGGCCCTCTCGAGTTCTTCGGCCGCCCCCGCATCAAACGGATCGTGGTGCGCGAATCCTATGAACTTGTCGGGGTACTGTCCTACGACTTCTGCCAGAGCGTCGTTGCCTCCGCCCGTGAGGAATACGACCTTGTCCAAGCCGTGCTTGTCAACCTCAGCAGCCCATCTCTTGGCCTGCTCTGCAGGAGTGCGCTCGCCTGTCTCGGGGTCCGGAAACCCGTACATCCTACGCCACTTGGACTGGGCTTTCGCCCTTTGGGCGGCAAGCCTTCTGGCCCTTTCACCGCCTGACCTGGCTGCCTGGTCCGGCGACGGTGTGCGGCCAATGTGGCCCACCGGGAAGTGCATGTGTGCATCGATCACGTTTACCCCTTGAAGCACCAGATGTTCCCCTCCTCAAACAAAGCCTCAAGCGCGACAGAGCATCCTATTCTTGACGACCCGAAGACCTTGGCCGCTTCGCGTATCACCCCCCAGAATCACCGTCATCCCAGCTTCGGTTCCAATCACAGCTTTAGGAGCCTTGCGGCATTTCCCGCGAAGATATCGCGGATGCCTGCTTCCGGTACGTTGAGGCGACGGCAGATCCTCATCTGCTCCTCAAAATACGCCACGGCGAATCCCCTCGGGAACCAGAACGAATCTGTCCCGAAGAGAATTCTCCTGGAGCCGATCGTCTGCAGGAACTTCCTGAAGAGGTCCTCGAGGTTGATGTCCGGCATCATCCACCGCACCCATTCATTGCTTCCCGAGGTATCGACATACACGTTCTCGCACGCCCAACATAGCTGGAGAAGCTGAGTCGGGTACCCGCAGCCGAAATGCGGGACGATGAACGGGATGCCAGGGAACGCCTTCGCTACGTCATGAATCATCAGCGGGTTTATGTTGCCATGCACGGCGGTACCACCAACGCCCCCGGAAGGGCCGAAGTGTATGAGCACGGGAATCTCGTGCTCCTCCGCCACTTCCCACACAGGATAAACAGATGGGTCGTGGAGCGGCGGGGATCCAATCAGAACTCCTTCGCCTATCTTGTATCCTCTGAATCCCAGCTTGGTTATCGCCCTTTCGAGCTCTTCGGCCGCGCCTTTCCCAAATGGGCTGTGGTGGGCAAACCCAATGAACTTGTCTGGATGCTGCCTTACCGCTCCTGCCAACGTGTCGTTGCCCCCGCCCGTGACGAACACGACTCTGTCCAACCCGTACTTGTCAACCTCGCCAGCCCATCTCTCAGCCTGTTCGGCGGGAGTGCGCTCGTCCATCTCCGGATCCGGGAACCCGTACATCCTCCGCCACCGAGCCTGAGCCTTCGCCTTCTGAGTGGCGAGCTTCTTCGCCTTCTCTTCGCCAAACCTGGCGGCATAACTTGACGCGGGTGTAACCCTTGCCGTGACGATACCGCCTGCGGGGAAATGTACGTGAGCATCGATGACCCTTACCCCCTGAAGTGCCACCTTTACCCCTCCCAGAGCGAACTACTGAGCTCGATGACGTGCGCTGACGTATCCGGCTGACATGCCCTGGCCGGCCGGCGTATCGGCTCGGCAGGCATCGTGTCAGCGTCCTGGGCCTCAACTCGCCTCCCCGTTCCGGTCGATGGATGGGCGAATGAATTCCTCCGCCGTGTTCCACAGGCGCTCGTTTGCCTGCTGAAGCCTGTTCTGCAGAGCCTTGAGCATATCGGAGTTGAGCCTCAGCCGATCTCGAGCTGAAAGGAGCTGACGGGTCAGTTCCCCGGGGGCCGGCCCCCCCCGCACCGAACGCAACTCCACGAATTGCGCCGGGTCGATGGCCCGGGTATACTCCTCCTGAGTCATGCCGGTCGCTCGGCCGCCGACCCGGAGCGACACCGCGTCCAGGCCCTGGGCGGTACCGGCTGCGAGTGCGAGCCCGCGGCTCCTGAGTTCATTTACGAACTCCGCCACTACCTTGTGGGCGGCCCGGAACTTGAAGCCGTGGCTGCGCACGAGTACATCCGCGAGCTCGGTGGAGGTCAGAAAACCAGTGCGCACGTTCCGGGTCAACACGTCCTTGTTCACGCGAATGTTGGCTATGACCTCGCAGGCGAGCCTGAGCGTCTGGATCGCGTCCTCCGTTAACCTGACGACCGCCACCTGCATCTCGTCGCCCACGTCCTGAACATCCCCGAATGGACAGTTGTGGGCGAGCCAGAAGACGGACTGCGCCTGGTTCATCGTGCGCGAGATCATGGTCCGGACGTGTTCGAGGGCGACCGGATTCCTCTTCTGCGGCATTATGCTCGAGATCTGCACCAGTCCCTCATCCAGAGTGATGCCAGACACCTCGTTCATCGAGAGGATCATAAGGTCGGTGACGAACCTCGAGAGCGAACTCAGGTCGACTTCGATGAATGCCGCAGCTTCGAGGAAGTGGTCGCTAGCCGCGACCGCCTCGTATGTGTTCTCCACAAGCTCCTCGAACCCGAGGAGCCCGGCCACGAACTCCCTGTCGATCGGAAAGCCTGTGCCGGCGAGCGCAGCGGCCCCCAGAGGCGAACGGTTCGTGTGCTTCAGCAGCGCGTATCCGCGCTCGAACCCGCGCGCCAGATGAGACTCGACGCCGGCAAGGTAGTGACCGAGCGTGGTGGGCTGCGCCTGCTGGTTATGTGTATACGCGATCATGACGGTGTCGACGTTGGAAGCGGCCAGATCCAGGATGCTCTCTCGCAGTTCGCCCAGCAGGCCGAGGATGTGCAGGATGTCATTCCTGAGCGCCATGCGGAACATCGCGGCATCCATGTCATTTCGGCTCATCGCCACGTGCATGCTCCCAGCCGCATCGCTCCCCGCAATCTGCTCTATCCGCGCTTCCAGGTAGAAAAACAGGTCTTCGTACCTGGGATCATACTCCACCTGGTCCACACCATCAGCAAGAACCTGCTTCCAAGCTCTTATGGCCGCTGCGGCCTCATCTTTGGCCACGATCCCTTCCTTCGCGAGCATGAGCACGTGGGCTATGCTGACCTCGACCATCGGCCTGAAGAACCTCTTCTTGGCGAGCTCAAACCCCGGAAGAAGGACCGTATCAACGTAGACTCTAGAGCGCATCAGCTCCCACCGCCTCTCCTTTAGCAAGCTGCAGCGCCGTCGCGGCCGCCCCGAGAACCTGGGCCTCCGTCCCCAGCCTGGAGAGGACTACGTCCGCTTTGGTGGGCACGAGCCTGTGGACGGCCTCATCCAGCGGTTTGAGTATGGCGGCGTTCTTTAGTACGCCGCCGCCCAGGACTATCAATTGGGGGTCCAGTAAGGTCGCGATGTTGGCCAAACCGAGGCCAAGCGCGCTCAAAGCCTGGTCGACCACCTTCTGTGCGGTCGCATTCCCTCTTGACGCCGCATGGAAAACCCTCTCGGCCTGCAGGTCACCGTGGAGGTGTCTCGCCCTGTCGTCGAGGCTCTGAAGGTCGATCGAGAGATCCCGCGCCATCTGGACTACTCCCTTGCCAGACGCCCTGGACTCCAGGTATCCATGGTCGCGGTAGGTGTGGCCCAAGCAGTCCTCGCTCAGAACCATGTACCCTACCTCACCGGCGGTCCAGTGGGAACCTCTGTAGACCCTGTTGTCTATCACTATCCCTGCGCCTATTCCAGTCCCTACGGCTACGAACACGAAGTCCTTCACGCCTTTGGCGATCCCGTAGCGCTGTTCGCCTATGGCGGCCATGTTCACGTCGTTGTCGACCAGAACCGGGATCCCCAGGGCGTCTTCGAGCAGCTGTCTGAGCGGATATGGCTCCATCCAGCCGAGGTTGGGCGCCAGGGACACATGCCCTGTCATCATGTCAACAGCGCCCGGAACACCTATCGCGAGTGCCTTCAGTCTATCTGACCGCAGGCCCGTCCGCTGGAGGAATGTACTGACCAGCGTAACGAGCCACGCGGCCTCCAGGGGATCGCCGCCCTGCGCAGTCGCGAACCTGCCCCTTTTTAGCACCACCTCGTCGAGGCCCATAGCCGTGATGATCGTCTTGGTGCCGCCCACGTCGATCCCAAGGGCGTACTCCGACGGCGTGCGACATATCTCCTTATCGCTGGTCAGTACAGGCTCAGCCATCTCTGCTGCAGTGTGACACCTCATTTCCTGCCTCGACATGTCGGCATCGGCCAGAGCATGATGACGCTCGAGCCTCCGCCGCTCCCCGGCGCGTTCCCTCAGCCAACGCCCGCCAGCGATGACCCTCGGAAAAACCCCGTGAGGTCTTTGATGCGTCAGTCAGCGCCGATCGCAAGCTGGGGTGTGAATGTCTCGTCGAGGAGCCTCATCTTCACTTCCTTGAGAGATATCGAAATGGCACCCAGGATCCCCGCTTCTTTCCCGATCTCGGAGATGTACAGCTCTGGAGTCCGGGGCGATATCCGGCTCAGGTGCTCCCTTATGAGGGCAACGAGAACCTCTCCGTTGTCCTTCGCTACCATTCCGCCCAGTATGATCGCGGTCGGGCTCAACACCCAGAACAGATTCGCCAGGCCTATAGAAAGGTACCTTGCGACCTCCGTCAGCAGCTTCCGGGCAGCCTCATTCCCTGAGGATGCCAGGTAGAAGAGCCGCTCGATTCTCAAAGGATCTGATCCTGTCTCTGGAAGTGCCATCCCCAACTCGACCGTGGCCCTATCGATGATTACGGACTCCGACGTGAGGCTCTCAAGGCATCCGAAACCGGCGCCGTGTTCCTGAGTCCACGATGGGTCAACCACCATATACCCGATTTCACCGGCCAGGTTCATGTGGCCTCGATATAGCTCGCCATTGACGACTATGCCGGCGCCAAGGCCGGAGCCGACAAACACGACGACGAAGCTATCGAGGCCCTTGCCATGCCCGAAGAGCTTCTCGGCCAGTGCCGCTGCATTTACATCGTTCTCCACGCAGATCGGAACTCCGAACTCCCTGAAGAGCATGTCCCTCAGTCGGATATTCTCCCACCCGAGAGCGGGGGCCAGAGAGACGACGCCTGTTTCAGGATCTGTGACCCCTGGGGCCGCGACACCCATCCCCATGACTCGCCTTGGGTCGATCCCCGCCTCGAGGATGAGCTCACGCGCTAGAGACCTCAACGATTCAGCTATGTGAGATCCCAGTTCCTTGGACACGGCGGGCCCTGAGACTCTTTGGATGATGCGGCCTCCAAGGTCGGCAAGGGCTACGGTCAGTTCCCTGCTGCCCAGATCCACGCCCAGCACGTACGCGGCTGAGGGGTTGGACTGGAGCATTCCCGGTTTCCGGCCCCCGCGTGACTTCCCGGGGCCGACCTCGCGTACGAGACCCCGCTTCAGCAGGTACTTCACCACGGCAGAAACGGTCGGGGCACTGAGCCCCGTAATCCGTGCAATGTCAGCCCTGGAAATCGGCGCACCGTTCTCTATGGTGTCTAGTACAGTGCGTCGATTCATGTTCTTGATTACGGACGGTGTTCCAGGTTCAGCGCCCACCGCAGACCCGCCTCCCCAGAGGACTCCTAACTCGGCGCCAATGCTTAATAAACTTTCCTAAGTAAATGATGCATGACAACCCACCCCGATGACAACTCTGAAAACCGAAGAGTATGGCCCTTGGTGGTCGACTGGCGCTGCATGTGCCGCCCTCTGTCATGTTCTCGCACGATTGCTCCGGCTGTCTGGTCGAAGCTCCCTCGAATCATCACTCAAAACCAGCTACGGCGGCGAGATGGCATTGTGCTACCATCCTCCCGAAGAGCCCCCGGAGAGAGCGCAGGCGCAGCCTGGTGCGCATCTGGAGATCTCCGCTGAGGATGAGGGTAAAGGGGGAGGACGAGCCCATCTCGGGTTCTCCTTCGTGCGGCACCTATCGCCCCGGAGGTTGATGGTGACCGAATGGTGAAGCGGTCGGTCAAGCGGGGAGGCTGCAAGCACTTGAGTGAGGATGAACACGATGAACATCATGATGCTTATAGACTGAAAGGGGGCATTGTACAACAATGATGAGTAAGGTCAGCGGCTGCAATGATGAGGGGAGGAGGCCTGTGACTGCTGTCATCGCCAAGGTTACGGCAAGAGGAATACGAGAAGGCGGAAGTCTATGAGGCACTTCGCGATTTAATCCGGATCAGGGGAGTGGAGATCCAGGACGAGAAGGGGGTTCTCGAAGTACTGGTGGAATATAGAGATAAGAACGTAGACTTCTCCCATTCCCTGCTGGCTGCCATGGCAAGGGCGAAGGGAGAGACGATCCGAGCTTTTACAAGAGCGCCTCGCGACATGCCCGGCGACACGTGGTCAACAGGACGCGCGCTTCTTCTGATCATGGGAATACCTGGTATCAAGGCGGGTCCCGGACGGAAATGTGACTGAACTATACCCCCGGGGAATTGCGCAGGTCTTGCGACAGACCCCCGCCACGGCACAAGACGTTCCGACTGCTGATCGGGAATACTCAGGTCTCTTACTGCGGAAGACGGGCTTGGAATGGAAAGAGTGGAGAAACTGGGTTGCCCGATGTCCGTGGGGTCTAGAGCCCCCCACACACAAGGAGGTAGATGGCAACTGATCGGAGAATGAGTGATCAACTCCGTGCCCGGAAGACTGGGTGTGGTCCACACATACGGCCCGTGGCGGCCACGGCAGGCGGGTGCAAGAAAACCGCCAGCTTGCCGAGGGATGGGGTACCTCCGATGGAGGAAAACTGCCTTCAACCGAGAACGGTGATGGAGAAACGACGATGGAGAAAGGGGCAGACTCCCAGATGAACAGAACGATGACCGGGGCTGTGAAGCTGGACACGAGGCGGATCGCGATATACCTGGCGTTCTCGTTCGGGATAGCCTGGGCGGTCGGGATCGTCATCTATCTCACCGGTGGGCTCTGGAACAGCCCACAGCTTGTGCCCGGCACCACGATCACGCTTGCGGTGGTGTTGCTGGCGACGGGCTACATGTGGGCGCCCGCCCTCGCGCACATCCTGACGCGCGCCGTCACGCATGAAGGGTGGAGCGACACCTTCCTTTCTCCCAGGCTGAGGCGGTCGTGGCCGTACTGGATTGCGGCGTGGGTCGGTCCCGGCGTTCTCATCTTGTCGGGAGCGGCCTTATTCTTTGCGTTGTTTCCGCGATACTTCGACCCATCTCTCTCCGCGGTCCGGGACATCCTGCGGCAAGCCGAAGGCATGACCGGGCGCCCGTTCCCGATGAGCCCCTGGGTCTTCGTGATGATCCAGACGGCGCAAGCGATAGTGATAGCGCCGGTCATCAACAGCCTGTTCACGTTCGGCGAGGAATTCGGCTGGCGTGCCTACCTCCAGCCAAAACTGATGCCGCTCGGCGCGAGAAGGGCCTTCGTTCTGATGGGCGTTATCTGGGGCGTCTGGCACTGGCCGGTCATCGCCATGGGGCACAATTACGGGCTGGACTATCCCGGCGCGCCCTGGCTGGGGATGCTGGCGATGGTATGGTTCACGTTCCTGATAGGGACGTTCCTGGGCTGGGCGACGCTGCGTAGCGGGAGCGTGTGGCCTGCAGTGATCGGCCACGGCGCCATCAATGGGATAGCGGGGATCGGAACGCTCTTCGCCAGGGGGCGGCCGAGCCCGCTGCTGGGACCGATGCCGACCGGAGTCATTGCCTCCGTGCCCTGGGTCCTGGTGGCATTTGCGATACTGCTGAGTCGCAATGCCTTGAAAGGATCAGAATAGCCGCGACCGGTGACACGTTACGCTCTGGTGCTGGATGAGGTCCGCGGCGCGCCCGGACTTCGCGATCCGCCCTTGCTCAAGCACGTCGGCCCTGTCCGCGGTGGAAAGCGCCGTGCAGGCATCGTATCGGACTGGGTCCGCCCAAAAACCTGCTTGCTATGGAGGAAATGCCAGGGACAGGTTGAATAGTAAAACTGGTACGTATGTTATTACCTACCTCCGAGGGGGTGGTCTGCGGAGACTGGGGAGTGGTTCGAGACGGCGCTGACTTGTACGTTCACGGTTCGTGCAATGCTGGGGACAACGCCTGATGACGAGGAGGCGAAGATCCGTGAGGATGTCGAGGCTTCTGGCTGCGTGTTTGGTGTGCACCGCGTTTCTAGCCGTTGTCATCGGTCCTGCCGCGGGAGCGGTCGGGAAGACGGAGCTCACATTCTGGAGTTGGCGGACGGAGGACATCGATGCTTACGGCAAGTTCATCAAGGTGTTTGAGGCGAAGAACCCTGACATCGCCGTGAAGTTCATACCGTATAAGAACACCGAGTACAATACGATACTGGCTACGGCGCTCCAGGGCGGCACAGGCCCGGATATCGCGCAACTCCGGTCGTACGGTGGCATGGAAGCCCTCGCAGCCGCGGGCTATCTCGTCCCGCTGGACACCACCACCGTCCCGGGGCTGGCGAAGTTCCCGAAGGATATTCTCAAGGGCGCCACGAACCGTCACGACGGGAAGGTGTATGGGGTCCCGTTCGCCATCCAGACGATTCAGGTGCTTTACAACAAGGCCATCTTCGACAAACTCGGGCTCAAGGAGCCTGCGACCTGGGACGAATTCCTGAAGCTCGGGGCGACCCTGAAGGAAGAGGGGTACATCCCGCTCGCGAACGGCGGCAAGGACGGCTGGACCCTCGAGACCCTGTTCGGCGGGGTGGCGCCCAACTTCTACGGAGGTAACGACTTCGCTGACGCCGTGATCGCAGGCAAGACGACGTTCAACGATCCGCGCTTCATACACGCCCTGAAAAAGATGCTCGAGCTGCGGCCGTACATGCCCCCGAGCTTCATGGGCGTCGGGTACACCGACATGCAGATGATGTTCGCTCAGGAAATGGCGGCCATGATGATAGCCGGGTCGTACGAGGTTGGGACGTTCGAACGGCTCAACCCCAATATCAAGATAGGGGTGTTCCCCGTTCCCGGCGAGAAGGCCGGAGATGGCGGCTACGTCGCGGTCTACGTGGACGGCTCCTACGGCATAAACGCCGCGTCGAAGCACAGGGAGCAGGCGCTACGGTTCATCAACTTCGTGGCGACTGTGGAATATGGTCAGATGTTCGCGGATGAACTCTCCCAGCCGTCGGCGGTGCCCGGCGTAAAGCCGAAGCATCCGGTGCTGGCCGAGATGCTGTCACTGGCGGAGAAGAAGTCCACGCCTCACCTCATGCTGGTGGGCTTCAGGTTCGAGCAGCCGAGCGGCTCGACCCTGCTGCAGACGAACTTGCAGGGAATGTTCTCCGACAAGCTTACGGCGGAGCAGGTGGCTGCGGAGATCCAGAGCGGGCTTGCCAGGTGGTATAAGCCGTTCCAGAAGTAGGACGCGAAAAGCGAGGCGCGAGCCGGAGCCGGGTGAGCTATCGCCCGCGCCCCGGCTGCGTAGCGGCTCGGCGGCGCCGCGGCCACGCAATTCGTGATTGCGCCGCTGCACCGCCGAGCAGGCGCGCCGCGGTGCCAGCCATGGCTGTGCTCTCGTGGGAATGCGCCGACTCATGGGGGAGCTTGTGGGGGAATCAGCGTGCTGGAGCGACTCTTTCGCCGCAGGGTTCACTGGCTATTTCTGGCGCCGGCCCTGATAGTGTACACGGTATTCATGGTGTACCCGCTCCTGTCCTCGTTCGGCTATAGCTTCTTCCAGTGGGACGGGTACATCAGGGAAGGATTTGCCGGCCTGACAAACTACGCGAAAGTCCTCTTTGAACGCCCATACAGCGACAGGCTGGTCGGAGCCCTCAAGCATAACGTGATGTTCTTCACGCTCACCTTCGCCATTCAGACCACCTTCGGTCTCTTCCTTGCGGTTATGTTGAACCGGGGCGGGAAGTTCCTCCGGGCATGCCAGGTGGCCTACTTCGCCCCCTACACTCTGTCCCTGGTGGTCGTCGGCTTCCTGTGGCTGCTCCTCCTCAACCCTACCTGGGGACAGGTCAACAAGATCCTCGCCGCCATCGGCCTCGGCCGCTTCGCCCGGCCCTGGCTCGGCGACATGGCGACGGCGCTTCCCACGATAATCCTGGTGAATGCGTGGAGGTGGCTGGGGTTCCCGATGACGGTCTACCTGGCGGGGCTGCACGGGATCCCGGAGGAGCTTCACGAGGCGGCCCGCGTTGACGGCGCCACGTCGTGGCAGGCGTTTCGAAACGTGACGTTGCCGCTTCTCGCGCCCACCATCGGCATGGTGAGCATACTCACCTTCATCTATGACTTCAACGCCTTTGAGCTGATCTTCGTCATGCAGGGGTCGAGCGGAAGCCCGTTCTATGCCACAGACGTGCTGGGCACCTTCTTCTACCGCACCGCCTTCGGCGACTCCACGACCGGCGGCGAGGTGGGGCAGGTGGGCCTCGGCTCAGCCATCGCGGTGCTCATGTTCCTGCTCGTGTGCGCGGCCTCCATCGTCGGGGTCTGGCTCATACGGCGGCGAGAGGTGGAGATGTGACGGTGAGCGCAGCGAACGCATCCAGGGCAAGGAGACTCGGCACCTGGGCGTTGTACGTCGCCCTGGGCCTCTACGGTGCGGCGGTCTCATATCCGCTCTTCCTCATGGTTGTCACCGCGTTCAAGACCACCAGGGAGATCTTCTTTGCGCCTTTTGCGTTGCCCTCCAGGTGGAACCTGGCCAATTTCGCCATCGTATGGCAGCGGGCCAACTTCCCGGTCTATATGAAGAACAGCCTGGTGGTCACTGGCACCTCGGTCGTACTCATCGGGTTTCTCGCGTCTCTCGCTGCGTACGCGCTTGCCCGCTACCGTTTCCGGTGGAATGGTGCGCTCTACATTTACTTCCTGGCCGGGCTCATGGTGCCTATCCGGCTGGGCGTGCTCCCGCTGTTCCTGCTCATGAGGGACCTCGGCCTCCTGGACACTCATGCGTCGCTGGTACTGACGTACGTGGCCAGTGGCATGCCGATGTCCGTTTTCATACTGACAGGGTTCTTTCGCACGCTCCCCCAGGAGCTCGAGTTCGCTGCGCGCATCGACGGCTGCACGGAGTTCCAGGTGTTCTACAGAGTCATGCTGCCGCTGGTGCGGCCCGCCCTTGCCACCGTGATGCTGATCAACTTCGTTCCCCTGTGGAACGACTTCTTCTTTCCTCTGATCTTCCTGCGGAGCGACTCCCTGAAGACGATCCCTCTTGGAATGACAGTCTTCTTCGGGCAGTACGAAACTAACTGGGGCGTCGTGTTCGCAGGCATGCTGCTCGCGAGCCTTCCGCTCCTGGCCCTGTACCTCCTCATGTCGCAGCAGTTCATCAAGGGCCTGACCGCCGGAGCGGTCAAGGGCTGAATGGTCGGCAAGACGGCAGGGAGCGGGGGGCGAGCAATGGCGCAGAACGAGGTCCTGGTTGGAATCGATATGGTGATACGCGACGCTGACGCAGCGCGGGTGCTCGCCGGGAAGCGGCTTGGCCTCATCACGAACCCCACCGGTGTGACGAGATCTCTCGAGGCGACCCTGGATGTCCTCCATCGCGACGGGCGGTTTCAGCTCGTGGCCGCCTTCGGCCCGGAGCACGGTCTGCGGGGCGAGGTGCAGGATGCCATTGGCGTTGGCGACTTTCGCGACGAGTCCACCGGGCTTCCGGTCTATAGCCTCTACGGCCCGACGAGAGAGCCGACAGCCGAGGTGCTGGCGGGCATTGACGCGCTGGTGTTCGACATCCAGGATGTCGGTGCGAGGTTTTACACGTACATTTCCACAATGCTCCTCTCGATGCGCGCGTGCAGGGAATACGGCAAGAAGTTCATCGTCCTCGACCGGCCCAACCCGATATCCGGCTCGGTGGTGGAGGGCAACGTCCCTGACGAGCCCTTCATATCGTTTGTCGGGGCATGCCCAATCCCGGTGCGCCATGGGTTGACCGTGGGCGAGCTTGCGGCGTGGGCCAATGATAGACTCGGGATCGGCTGCGACCTCGCGGTATGCAGAATGAAGGGATGGAAACGTTCCATGTGGGCCGACGAGACCGGCCTCCCGTGGGTGATGCCCTCGCCCAACCTGCCGTCCCTCGAGACCGCGACCGTCTACCCGGGCACCTGCCTCGTCGAAGGCACAAACGTCTCAGAGGGCCGCGGGACCACCCGCCCGTTTGAGCTCGTCGGCGCGCCGTGGGTCGACGGCCAGGCCCTGGCCAGGCGCCTGAATGCCCTGAGGCTGAGCGGCTGCAGGTTCAGACCGGTCTTCTTCGTTCCGAGTTTCTCCAAATACGCGGGCGAGGTGTGCGCAGGCGTGCAGGTCCACGTGCTCGACAGGGCCGCATTCGAGCCGGTCCGCGTCGGAGTGTACATCCTCGCAGCCATACGTGGGCTCTGGCCGGATCGCTTCCAGTGGGTTGGTACCCTCGAGCAATCGTCCGTGGGCAGGCTCCATATCGACCTCCTGGCGGGGACCGATGAACTCCGCCGCACGATAGATTCAGGCGGGGACATCGATGGCCTGCTGGCGCGGTGGGATCTGGACGCGGCGCGTTTTGACGCCGAGCGGGTGCGCTTTCTCCTCTACTAGGTAGATCGCCACAAGTTCGCGCTACTTTTCAGCGCGCAGGTCCTCGCCAGGGTTGCCGGTGTTGCCCTCCGGGGACGGCGCGCTTGCGGCGCGCCTCGTTCGAATTTGGCGCTCAAGGCTAGCCAAATTCTCGACGCCCCGTCGTGCAAGCACCGGCAACCCCAACACCGTCAGGGAAGATGGCGGAAACTTATGGCGCCATACTTGGGCTCGTCTACGGTTGCAGCGCCTCCGGGTTGTCTTGGGCGCTACCGGTAGCACGAGGGAGAAGCGCCACGTCCGGTCCGGGTCGACGTCGGGAGCAAACGTTCGGAGCATCACCTCTGAAAGCCTGGTGCATCCTGTGAGGCAAGCACGGGGTTCCAGCGCATCGGGTCGTGCCGGCGCGCCGCCGTCTGCCTGCCGTGTATTGCCTGGAGAAGACCCCGGGCCTCAAGATCCACATCATGAGGATAGAGGATTCCACGTGTGCACGCCGAAACATGCTGTTTTGGGGGACAGGCGCGACGTCTCGTGACACCCGCTGGTGGCAAGATCGACCAAGAGCCCGGGGGAGGCTAGTGCGCCGGTACTACACGCCACACGCCTTACCGTACCGTTTGTTGTTGGCGGTGTCATATCACTTCCGGTAGCGCTCGTTGCGTGGAGACGCCGCAGCGTGCCCGGGGCTATGCCGCAGACTCTCTTCATGTCTGCCGTGGTCGAGTGGTCCCTCGGGAACGCCCTGGAGACGTGGAGCGTCGACCTTGCCGGGAAGGTTTTCTGGGCAAGCATTGAGTATGTCGGCATCGTGGCCGTCCCTGTCATGTGGATCGCTGTGGCGCTCGAGTTTTCCGGGCGAGGGGAATGGCTCACACGGCGGTGGCAGATGGCTACCTCAAGGGCCCGGTTGCGGTGGCTCGGGACGCGTACGGCGAGGCCCGGGAGTATATCAGGACTATGAGAGGGACGACATCGCCCGGGTGGGAGCTCGTGCCGGCCCCTGAGCAATTCCTGCGGCGGATTAAGCGAGATTACGGGATCCACACGGAGCCTGACGTCCCCGACGACATCCGGGACGGCATGCTCGGGCAACCTTCAGAAATGCAGCTCATGCGCATCATCCAGGAGGTCATGGCCAATGTCAGAAAGCACGCCCAGGCTCGCCAGGCGCGGGTAAGCTTTGCCGTGCGGCCGGGGGAGGTTGAGGTTACGGTGGAAGATAAGGGCCGGCGCTTTGACCCCACCCGAACGCACGACGGGCGTAGGAGGGAAGGGGAAGGGTACGGGCTCGGAATCATGCGCGAGCGAGCCGAAGTGGCGGGAGGCCGCCTCGAAATACATTCGGCTCCAGGAGAGGGGACGAGAGTGAGGGTCCGGATCCCGCTATGTAAGGACGGGGATGCCAATGCGAGTTCTACTGGCTGACGATCACCCATTATTCGCGGAGGGTCTCAAGAACCTCCTGATCTCTCACGGCATTGACGTCGTGGGAGTGGCGAGGGACGGTCTGGAGGCGCTCGAGAAGGCTCGGGAGTTACGCCCGGACGTGGTCCTGATGGATATCATGATGCCCCACTGCGACGGGCTCGCGGCCACGCGCCTCATCAAGGCAGAGCTTCCCTATGTAAAGATCGTCATGTTGACCATGTCCGAGGCCGACGCGGACGTGTTCGAATCCATCAAGAGCGGGGCGTCGGGCTACCTCCTGAAGAACCTCAACGCCGAGGAACTCGTGGAAATGCTCTCGGACCTCGCCCGGGGCGAGGCGCCTCTTTCGCCCGGCCTTGCCACGAAGCTCCTGGAGGAGTTCGCGCACCTCGCGGGCAGAACGTCCGAAGAGGAAGAGGGTGGCGAGGAGGCCGCGAAGCAGGGGCTGACCCCTCGTCAGATGGAAGTCCTCACCCTCGTCGCAAGAGGGCTGACGTATAAGGAAGTGGGGGCGGCTCTCTACATCAGTGAGCGTACTGTCAAGTATCACATGAAGCAGATCCTCGACGAGTTGCACCTCGAGAACCGAGCCCAGGTCATCGCCTACGCGGCACGAATGAACCTGAATGCGAAACCCGCGGATTGAGGATGAGACTTCGCCCTCGACCTGGCGCTTGAACTCGAGTGGAGCCGGACTGACGCGGAGGCTCCGGCTGTGCCCACTGTCCGCAAGTGCAGTCCCCGGGATTGTAATTTTCGCATCGTGTGCCGCTTTCCTGCTGTCCCTGGGACTGTCCCATTACCCAGTGTTCCGCCAGAGCGGTTCCTGATATAGTGAAACTGTCCGGAAGTCCGGACGCGTTTCGGACACCCCCTCGCTGAAGCGGGGTGACCTTGCACTTGTCGGCTGGTACAGCCGCCGCGGGGTCTCCGGTGATTCTGGTGAGCCGAGTAGCAGTGGCACGTGCCCATTGATCAAGGAGGGATCATCATGAAAACACTCAAGATAGCGATCTGTTTGGCGGTCTGCATGGCGATGGCGACAACCCTGCCGGTGCTTGCCAGCACCCCGGAACAGGAACTGGCGGGGATCCTGGAGCGTGCCATCAAGGTTATGTATGCAATGATCAAGAACGGCTATACCATAGAGCACTTCGAACTCGACTCGGTGAAACTGGGTGAGGTGTACTCCGTCCCGTACAAGCTATACTCCGGGAATCAATACAAGATCGTCGGCATCGGTGGAACCGGCATCGGGGACCTGGACATACACATCTTCGACAGCAGTAATAGCCTTGTGGCGGCCGATACCTTGAACGATGACGTGCCCGAAGTGGACATCACGGCCAACGCGGACGGGACTATTCGCATCGACACGAGCTTCGAGTCCCTGGAGGCAGGCTATAGCTCAGGCGAGTATTACTACTTCTGCTACATCGTAAGCTTCAAACGCTAAGCAGATCGCCATAAGTAATCGCCGATTCCAGAGAGCGCGCGCGCCGTGCAGGGTTGCCGGTGTCGCACTCGTCATCCGGGCCACCGGCAACCCGACACCATCATGGAGCCGGCGAACCCCGGGATCACGTGATCCGTCTGGCGCAGCACGTCCGGGCTGCCCACCCCCACTGCATACATGCCCGCCCCATGGGTGGCCTCCACCCCGGCCTCGGTGTCCTCGAACACAATGCAGCGGCGCGGGTCTGCGCCGAGCCGGGCCGCGTCCATCAGTTCCAGTGGAAGCAGTCAAGGCAAGGAGGAGTGCTGACTGATTATCCTCCACTCCCGCGCCGGACTGGACCGAGAACCAGCCATCCTTTCTTGATCACATCTTCCGCTGCGGACGCGCTGCCGACCGCATGATTATCACTTCGTCTGTGCCTCGGCCTCCTTGGCCTTGAGCTTGCCCAAATGGTCGGCGATCTTCACGATGAAGTCCACGACGTCGCCGAACCCTTCCGGCTCATAGTCTTCGACCCGACCCTTATCGCACAGCTCGGAAAGCCTCGGGTCGAGTGGCAGCGTGGCGAGAAGCGGTATGTCGGTCGCGTCTGCCACGGCCCGGCCTTTGCTCGCGCCAAAAACCTCATGCTTGCCGCCGCAATGGGGGCATATCACGTAGCTCATGTTCTCCACAAGGCCCAGGATGTGGGTCTTCATGAGCCTTGCCATCTTAATGGCCTTTTTCACCACCATGACGGCAAGATCTTGGGGCGATGAGACTATCACGATTCCGTCAAGCGGCAGAGACTGCATGACGGTGAGTGGCGCATCCCCGGTGCCCGGCGGGAGGTCCACAAAGAGAAAGTCGAGGTCTCCCCAGATGACGTCGGTCCAGAACTGCTTCACCACGTTCGCGATGATGGGCCCGCGCCATATGACGGGGTCATCCTCGTTCGGAAGGAGCAGGTTTATCGACATTACAGGCATCTTGAAGGTTTCGCTTCTCACTGGAAGCAGACCAAACTCCAATCCATCTGCCCGCTGCTTAATCCCGAACATCCTTGGGATGCTGGGCCCGGTTATGTCGGCATCGAGTATCCCGACGCTGTAGCCCTCCCTGGCGAAAGATGCGGCAAGAAGAGCGGTGACAGACGACTTTCCGACGCCACCCTTCCCGCTCATTACCGCTACAACATGCCGGATGTTGTTAAACTGGCCCTGGGGCAGTTTCTCTATGGCAGACTTCGTCTCGTCTGAATGTGGGTTATCATTGCGTGCCCGTTCGTGCTCTAGAGGGCACGTGCCGTCTTTCATGGACTGACACGAGCTGCAGCTGTCGGACGAGCAGGCCTCTGGGGACCCTGCGCCCGCCTTGCGGTCTTCCTTGGTTCGCTCGTTGGTTCTGGCATCACTCATCGGTGGCTCTCCCGTCCCTTCCAAAAAGCGCTTCTTCATCTACGCAAAGGCATGCACTTCACGAATCCTTCTTGAATTTGGTGCAAGACTCGCACCTTGCCCGGTTCTGGTATATTGGACACCCGCTGCAGAGATCGGCTTTATCCAGCACCACGTGGCAGTAGGTGCCCTCCTCCCTCCAGCACGCCTTGGCCCGCATCTCAGACTTTGCTGACGTTCCTCCGGGGCAGTTATCCAACCACCAGCACGGATACATCTCCACAACCTGCTTGACACCGGCCAGGTTCAGGCCCTTGTGATCGGTGAGACACCTAATGAATCTAAGCCGCCTGACATCATTGGCGGAGTATAGCCGCTGCCCCTTCCTGCGAGCCGGCTTTACGAGTTCCTGGCGTTCCCAGATCCTGAGAGTCTCCGGATGAACACGAAGGAGCTCAGCGATAACTCCTATAGTGTAGACCGGCACATCATCATTCACGATCAAGCGTGGCACCTCCGCCGGCTTGTCAACGCCGCCTGGCCACATCTTATACCTACGAATATGATTTGTAAATAGTCTCTACAAAGGATATCGATAATCCTTGAGGATGTTTCTCTCAAGCTTGCCTGGAGTCATCCCCATTTCTGTGGGCCTGTGGCTCTCCTATGCTTTCGGTCTGCCTCGCAGGGCAACGAATACGCCCCCATTACATTCCGGCCCTTTCCCCTGACTTGTTTATTGACGGGCGATCGCAGGAGGCCTATAATGATTATGAACGTATGCTTAATATACGCGCTGTGTATGGAGGTGAACGTAATGCCACGAGGCGATGGTACTGGTCCTGTGGGCCGGGGTCCCGTCACCGGTCGGGGCTTCGGGCGAGGTCTTGGCAGGGGAATGGGCAGAATGGGAGGGCCTACCCCTGGAGCAGGTCCTGTCGGAGAGTGCGTCTGTCCGGTCTGCGGTGCGGTGGTGCCCCATCAACCCGGAGTCCCATGCTACCAGATGACCTGCCCCCAGTGCGGGGCAGCGATGACAAGGAGATAGGTGACGTCTGATGGCATGGTCTTGGGAACACGTCGTGGGGCCGCCACCGAAGGGGCTGGAATCGGGAGTAAGGGGGGATCATCGTGCGATATGTCTTTGGCCCTGTCCCTTCGAGACGGCTCGGCCTTTCGCTGGGAATCGACGTCATACCCTTCAAGACTTGCTCATTTGATTGCATATACTGCCAGCTCGGGAGGACCACCTGCAAGACCGTACAACGTATGAGCTTCGCCAGTCCTGAGGAGGTGGTTGCCAACCTCAAGCTGGTATTACCGAGGGTAAAGGCCAGTTATATCACCCTATCGGGATCGGGTGAGCCTACGCTTAGCCTGGACCTTGACAGGCTAGTCAGGGAGATCAAGGAACTGACACCAATTCCCGTCGCGGTCCTGACGAATAGCTCTCTGCTCTGCCGACCCGAGGTCCGAACCGCGTTACTTGATGCCGACCTGGTCGTTCCCTCTCTCGACGCCGCAAGCCAGGAGGTCTTCGAAAGAACAAATCGTCCGCACCCTGAACTGAGAATAGACGACATCATCGACGGCATTCGGGCGTTTTCATCTGATTTCCACGGCAAGCTCTGGATAGAGGTCATGCTGGTCAAGGGCGTAAATGACGATGAGGCGGAGCTTGCCAGGATATCCTCAGTCCTGAGAGGCATAAGGGCCGAGAAGATCCAGCTGAACACGGTGGAAAGACCCCCCGCCGAACCCTATGTCAGACCGCTGAGTGGTGAAGAGATGCAGAGGGCCAGGTGCTACTTCGACGAACGAGCCGAGGTGATCCATGCGCCAGGTGATGGGCAGGCCCGTGGTGGGAGCGCTCTGGACGTGGACGAAGGGGGGGATGAAGGAGGCGACATGAAGGCCAAGTACGTCCAGATACTCGGTCTTCTGGAACGGAGACCGTGCACCCTTGCGGACGTGGCAAACGGTTTGGGCCTCAACATGAATGAAGCCTCCAAGCTGCTTGGGATGCTTCTCAGCCTTGGCCTCATCAGGGCCGACAGCTCTACCGGTGGAAAGGCGTACTTTCACCGGAGCCGTGGTGACTAGATCCCAGGTTGGCAGATCCGGGATATTTTTCGCCGCCTTTATTGACATATGTCCGCAACGGTGGGTATACTAATAATGGACGTATGACCATTACTCACATTGGAATGAGGGTGTGAACACGGTGAACGGTCGCCTCCCTCGCGTGCAAGGCCGGCTGGCCAAGGAAAGATTCCGATGCCTTGCGTGCGGAAGGGTGTTCGAAGCCCAGGGGATTCTGCCGGAGGATTTCAAGAAGGTCATCGCCCAAACTCGAAACTTCGAGGTCGCCAGCCGTTCGATAGGCATTTTCGGTTACTGTGAGACATGCCGATCCAAAGAGAAGGTTCCCAGGCGAAAGGAGGTATGAGCCGTGCCGCGAGGCGATAGAACAGGGCCGATGGGCCTTGGGCCGATGACTGGAAGAGCCGCTGGGTACTGCGCAGGCTTTCCGGTACCTGGGTACATGAACCCGGTGGGATTCTGGCGCAGGCTGTGGCCGCTGGCGAGGTTCGGCGCAGGCCTTGGGCGAGGTCTTGGTCGAGGTCTCGGCATGTGGGGAAGAGGACGAGCCGGCGCAAGAGGTCGCGCAAGATGGTGGTAGCAAACAAGGCGAAAGTACCAACGCAAAACAAAGAGATAGGAGGTGTGGAAGATGCCAGGAGGCGATGGAACAGGCCCTGCGGGCATGGGCCCGATGACAGGAAGGGCCGCAGGCTACTGTGCTGGGTACCCCGTGCCCGGGTACATGAACCCGGTTGGGTTCAGGGGCGCAGGATTCTGGCGCAGGCCGTATCTCGGTTGGGGAGCCGGATTCGGCCGGGGCAGGGGTTGGAGACGGATGTATTACGCAACCGGCCTGCCGGGCTGGGCACGGTTTGGTCACCCCGGCTGGGCGGCCCCGGCATACTGGCCCCAGACTGGTGTTCCTTACCCGACCTTCTCTGGAGCTCCCTTTTACGGAGCCCCATACACAGGGCCGAACCCAGAAGAGGTAGCCAAGGCCGCGGCTGAACAGGAGACCGCGTTCCTGAAGGAACAGGCGGAGATCCTGAAGGAGGAGCTTGAAGCGGTTGAAGAGCGCCTGAAGGACCTGTCTGGTCCTGAGAAGGGCAAGGCTGAGGAGGGCAAGTAGCCCGCTTCAAACTCGGGGACTTGACACTCCACACGCTGCTTGCCACTCCCACGCGCTGAGGGAGGGAGGAGGCGGGAATCCCCTAACCCACCCCTCTCTCCCAAAGCCAACTGGCCAGCCAGACAGGGGTCAATCATCGTGAAGGAGAGAGAATAACGGTGAAACTAGCAGTTACCGCTCAAGGCATTGATTTGGATTCGCCTATGGATCCGCGCTTCGGCAGGTGTCAGTATTTTGTCATCATCGACCTGGATACCGAGGAGTTCGAAGCGATCGCCAACCAGAGCCTCATGGCATCCGGCGGCGCGGGCATCCAGAGCGCGCAGTTTCTCGCAGATCGCAAGGTCGATGCTGTCATCACGGGGAACGTGGGTCCCAACGCTGAGCGCGCCCTTCAAGGGGCAGGGATCAAGGTGTACACTATGACCTCAGGGACGGTGCGTGAGGCCGTCAAGGCTTACAAGGCAGGAAAGCTCAGCACCGTTTCAGGAGCCACGGTAGGCTCACATTTCGGCATGGGCGCAGGCGCTAGCAGGCGCTAAGAAAAGCTTTGAGTAACGAGGAGGTCGCAAGAAGCGTGAAGATCGCGGTAGCAACAGACGGCCCCATGGTGGCGGCGCATTTCGGACGATGCCCCGAATACACCATAGTCACCGTGGACAACGGAAAGGTGACGAATAAGGTCGTGATCCCCAATCCGGGGCATGAGCCAGGATTCCTGCCGGAGTACCTTTCAAAACTTGGGGTCTCATGCATTATTGCCGGTGGCATGGGCCCAAGGGCGCAGGGGCTGTTTGCCGAGAAGAACATCCAGGCTGTGACCGGGGTTTCGGGGCCCGTAAGTGAGGTAGTCGATTCATACCTCGCAGGTTCGCTCAAGGCCGGGGAGAGTCTGTGCGAACACGGAGAGCGTCACGAGAGATGTGACCGACACGAGGAGCATCACGGGGAACACAGCCGGTGAGCAGGCAATTGGCAAGGAAGCCGGAGGGATGGGACATGGCGGCGGTGGTTGACAAGGAACTATGTACCGGGTGCGGCATCTGCCAAGAGACGTGCCCTGCGGGTGCCATCACTGTAGACGAGGTTGCGCATGTTGACCCGGATAAATGTACCGAGTGTGGGGCTTGCGCTGACGAGTGTCCGTTTGGCGCAATAGCGCTCGAAGACAGATCGGCTCCGCGGCAAGACTGAAACGGCGGAGATGCCTGATGGTTGTAGCAATAGCAAGTGGAAAAGGCGGAACCGGTAAGACCACCATCGCAGTGAACCTGGCTCTGACCCTTGAGGGGGAAACCCCCGTCCAACTCCTGGACTGCGATGTCGAGGAACCGAACGTACATTTGTTCATTCACCCGTTGCTCGATGCTTCAGAAAAGGTCACGCTGCCTGTGCCGGTCGTTGACCACAGCAAGTGCAACGGGTGCGGCAGGTGCAGTGAGATCTGCGCTTTCAACGCGATCATCGCCATCGGCACCCAGGTGATGGTTTTCCCCGAGCTCTGCCACGGGTGCGGAGGATGTAGCCGGTTCTGCCCGATGGGTGCTATATCGGAAGAGCCGCGAGAGATAGGTGTCGTCGAGAGCGGGCGTGCAGGGCAGATCGAATTCGTCCAGGGGAGAGTGAACGTGGGCAATCCTCTGGCTCCCCCAGTGGTGAAGGCGGTAAAGAGCAAGATTGACGCCCGCCAGGTCAAAGTCGTCATCATAGATGCTCCGCCCGGGACATCGTGTCCTGTAGTGGCATCGGTCAAAGATAGCGATTTCTGCGTGCTGGTCACCGAGCCCACGCCTTTCGGCCTCAATGACCTCATTTTGGCCATCGATGTGGTGAAGGAACTGAGTATCCCCTTCGGAGTGGTGATCAACCGTTCGGGGCTCGGCAACAAGGACCTCCTGACCTATTGCAGGCGGGAGAAGGTGTCCGTGCTGCTGGAGATCCCCTTTGACCGAAGATACGCAGCATGTTATGCCAGGGGAGGGCGGCTCGTGGAGGAGTTCCCTGAGCTAAAGGAGGCTTTCAAGGGGCTCTGGCGAAGGATTCGCGCCCTGGGAGGGGTCGGATGAACCGACCCTGGGCCCAAGCCTCTCAGGGAGTGGTTTTCCGGCAGTTGCACGGGCGCGGAGTAAGGCTCGTGACCATGTTCAGGAGGTAGAAAGGTCTGACGGCGTTCGCATGGAGCGTGGACTTCTCGTGTCAGAGCGAGCCGGAGTCGAAGGGATGACGCGAAGGTGAAAGAGCTACTGATCATAAGTGGTAAAGGGGGCACAGGCAAGACCTCCCTGGTCGGAGGGTTTGCGGTTCTGGCCGAGAACAAGGTCCTGGCTGATTGTGACGTGGACGCAGCCGACCTGCACCTTATTCTCAAGCCCACGGTGCGTGAGACCAGGGAATTCTACGCCTCCAGAAAGGCTGTGCTCGACCACGAGAGGTGCACCGGATGCGGCGTATGTGTGGAAGCCTGTCGTTTCGGCGCCATCGGCACGGGCAAGGGCCGCGGCAACGATAACGATGAGGTTCAGATTGATCCCATTTCATGCGAGGGTTGTGCCGTATGCTCCTATGCTTGTCCCCGAGGCGCAATAACCATGGAAGATAACCTCTCAGGCCACTGGTTCATCTCAGATACACCTTACGGTCCTTTGGTCCACGCCAGGCTCGGAGTCGCCGAGGAGAACTCGGGCAAGCTGGTGACCCAGGTGCGGCGTGAGGCGCGGTCCATAGCAGAGGATCAGGGATTGGACCATATCATCACGGACGGGCCGCCGGGTATAGGCTGCCCGGTGATATCCTCGATCTCAGGAGTGGATCTGGCCCTCATCGTCACGGAACCCACCGTGGCCGGCACGCACGATATGGAGAGAATCCTTGAGCTGGCGAGGCACTTTGATACCAAGACGACGGTCTGCATCAACAAGTACGATCTCGACGAGGGGAAGGCCGAAGAGATCGAGCGTTACTGCCACGACGAGGGAATACAAGTCGCAGGAAGGATCCCGTTCGATGAGGAAGTGGTCAATGCCCTGGCGAGGGGAGTGCCTGCAGTCGCGCCTGCGGACAATGGCTTCAATCAGAGGGAAGGGAAGGCCTCAAAGGCGATACGAGAGCTATGGATGAAAGTCTCGTCCTGTCTGGAATAGACCTGCCGCCTTCGGGAGAAGAGACGTGCGGCAGCGGGAAGAACACGGGCTTTCCCTGTTCGTTGGCGCCACGTTTCGGTTCTGACGCCCTCATGCTTCGTCTGCGTATATGTGCCATGTCGGAGGACCAGAAGCAAGGATGAGCTACAGTATGTTCTACAACGAGAAGGTTCTGGAGCACTTTCTCAATCCCAGGAACGTGGGCGAGATACCGGATGCAGACGGGGTTGGGACAATTGGCGACCCGACGTGTGGTGATTACTTGAGGGTTTACATTGGGGTGAAGGACGGGAGACTTGTAGACGTCAAGTTTAAGCTGTATGGATGTCCTGCAGCCATCGGAACCAGCAGTGTAACCACTGAACTTGCCAGAGGTAAGACTCTCGAGGAAGCTTACCAAATCGCCGAGGAAGACATCATCAAGGCCCTCGGCGGTCTCCCGGATCAGAAAATCCACTGTTCCGTGCTGGGCCCCGCGGCGCTTCGCCTGGCGATTCTCGACTATGTTTCGAAATCCAGACCGCAAACGCCCGATGGTCAGCAATCTGAGAACTAGCGTTCACGTCCACGCATCAGGCGGAGGGATCACATCATGTCGCGCACGACACGCCTAGTTGTTAAGGGTGGCAGGGTAAGACGCCTTGTCACATCGGAATAGGTCACAGAAGGACACCCGGATAAGATGTGCGACCAGGTGGCCGACGCTATCCTCGACTCCATCATTGCCGAAGACCACGATGCCCGCGTGGCGTGCGAAGTCGCTGTGACTACCGGTCTTGTGGTTGTCATCGGCGAGATAACCTCTTCCTGCTACGTAGACATCCCCTCCATTGTGCGTGACGCTGTTCGCGATATCGGTTACACGAGAGCCGAATATGGATTCGACGCTGACACCTGCGGTGTCATCACCTCTGTACACGAGCAGTCCCCGGATATGGCGCTTCAGGCGCCGTAACCGGGGTCTTCGCGTCCGCGGGCGACCCGGGGTCCCGCACAACTGTATCTCCCGTGAGCACGGCCTGGCACGCAAGCCTGATACCGGCCCCGAGCTCTTCGGACTGAGCAGCCTCAGTTCTACATCGGATGGCGGGCTCACGCGTCCATCCACCGCGACGCGGCACTTGCCGCACACCCCGCGGCCGCCGCGTACGTCGTGCCTGTCGCGGTTCTCGCGCCTGCCCCGGCCCTGCCGCCCGTTGCGTCCGTTCCGCCTGCTACGTCTCCTGCAGCTGCCGCACCTGTCATGCCCGGATTGCCTGTCACTTCCGTTATCAGGCCCCTGATATACGTCCTACAGAACGTGTCGAACGCCTGCGGTGAAAGGAACGTCGCCGTCGGCTCGAGGCAACTTCTCCTCCTTGCGCGCCCCTCGGATGACGCGCGCACGAGGCGGCAGACCGAGCAGTTCTCCCAGGCCATCGGGGTGACGACTGGTCTCGCTCCTGCACTCACGTCTGGCGGTGCGGGGCGCAGCGCGCGGTGCGGCGCCGCTGCGCAAGCTCGAGTATTGCCGCCGGGTCCAGCCCGGCGAACCCCGGGATCACGTGATCCGCCTGGCGCAGCACATGCGGGCTGCCCACCCCCACTGCATACATGCCCGCCCTGTGGGCGGCCTCCACCCCGGCCTCGGCGTCCTCGAACACGATGCAGCGGCGCGGGTCTGCGCCGAGCCGGCCGGCAGCCACCAGGAAGACCTCGGGGTTGGGCTTTGCCATGGACACGGCGTTGCCGTCCACTATTGCATCGAAGAGGCCGGTGATCCCGAGGTTCCCGAGGATGGTGGACGCGTTCTTGCTCGCCGAGGCGAGAGCCGTCTTCACGCCGAGCTCTCTCAGGCCGCCGATGAACTCCGGCACCCCCGACAGGATCTCGGCAGGCGAGATCGTGCTGATGGACTCAACATACCACCGGTTCTTCTTTTCGGCCAGCTCAGCCTTGCTGTGCTCGTCGAGCCGGAGCCCGGCGATTTCCAGCAGTATCTCCAGCGACCTCATCCTGCTCACGCCCTTGAGCCTCTCGTTGTCCTTGGGCGAGAAGTGGAACCCCAGCTCGTTCGCGAGGCGCTTCCACGCCATGTAGTGGTATTTCGCCGTGTCCACTATGACACCGTCGAGGTCGAATATCGCGGCCTCAACTGCCGGCGCCGGCTTTGATGCGAATCCTGCCACAGAACCTCCTCCTCTAGATAAGGGTTCGTGAGACTGTTGATGTTTCCCACATTACGGCAACACGGCTCGGTTGAATCGCGCAAAACCATCGCCGTGCTCCGCCAAACTGGCAGGTACTGGGGAAGTTCAAC
>JBLNDE010000011.1:0-33415 GCA_050261335.1 Bacillota bacterium | reverse complement strand
GAGACCCCTCCCTCCATCCAAGGGAAGTGCAGTCATCCTCACGACAACTGCCTGGGATAACTGCCTGGGGTCTCTCTTCTTCATGGACCCCATACTTACCTACCTAAACTTTACGCTACCGGTCACGGCAGGTCGCGGCAGGTTACGGCAGGGCAGGTCAGGGCAGGTCAGCAGGGCGATGTTCATGGTGCGCGGCAGAAGCCCACGCCATGCAGGAACCTCCCGGTGGCAGCGGGGCCAGGGGCTTCTCCAGGAGAGGCACGGAGAGGCACGCCCGCGTAGGAATTATCTGGCCGCGAAAGGAGGATTGGCCCAGGACATATCGAATTATGAAGCGGGTCCTGTAACGTTAAAGTAAGCATTGAGGGCGCTCTGGGGTTCTCGAGACGGCGCGGCCATGAGCCAAGATGGACCGCAGAGCAGTCAGCCCGGGGAGGATTTCGCATGCGATGGCTGTAACGATTAAGGACATTGCCAGGGTGGTGGGGGTTTCGCCTACCGCGGTCTCGCGGGCGCTCAACGGCCACCGCGATATCGGTGAGGAAACACGCGCCAGGATCAAGCGCGTGGCCCAGGAGATGGGGTATCGGCGCAATGCCATCGCGCGGGGTCTCGTCACGAACAAGACCGACACCATCGGCCTTTTCGTCCTGGGGAGGGGCTCGACGGGGTTCGGCGACCCATTTGCGTATGAGGTCATTCTGGGAGTCATGGACACCGTGAGCGCGGCCGGCTATGACCTCGTGCTCTACGGAGTTGGCGGCGCGCCGGCTGCTAGACGGTGCGCCGAGGCCTCATATGTCGGCAAGTGCAGGGAACGGCGCGTGGACGGGGTCATCATGATGGGCATACGGACTGATGACCCGCAATACCATGCGCTCGGGGATCTCGACGTGCCGTGCGTCCTCATCGATGTGGCGCCCCCCAGGGACGGGATCGGCTTCGTCGCGTCGGACAACGTCCTCGGGGCGAAGCAGGCCACCGAGCACCTCGTCTCGCTGGGGCACAGGAAGATCGCCATGCTGAACGGCCACGCTCATGCCACGGTGAGCACCGAGCGGCTCGAAGGGTACAAGATCGCCCTGATGAACGCCGGGATTGCGTTCGACCCGGCTCTGGTATTCGAGGGCGACTTCTCGAAGGAGAGCGGTGCGCAGGCGGCGGACTACTTCATGATGCTGCCGCGGGCCATGAGGCCGACCGGCGTGGTGGTGGCGAGCGATGTCATGGCCATCGGCCTGGTACAGATGCTCAAGGTCATGGCAGTGAGAGTGCCTGATGACATATCCGTGGTAGGGTTCGACGACATCCCGAGCGCCGCGCACGTCGATCCGCCTCTGACCACGGTGAGGCAGGCACGTTACGACCTGGGGGCGTCGGCGGCACGGATGGTGCTGCAGCGGCTGGAGGAGGGGAGGACAGCGATAGCCTTTCCGCCTCCCGGCATCCGACTCGCGACGGAACTTGTTGTGAGGCGGTCCACGGCGCCGGCGCCGGCGACGGCACCATCGCCATCGCCATCGCCATCGCCATCGCCGCCAATGCGGCAGACGAAGGCGGGGTCTGCACCTGCTGCGCGAATAGCCGAGCCACCGGGTGAAGAGGTACAGATCGGCTGACAACGAAACCCATCGGGGACGAGTGGCGATACTCCACCGCCGCAGCCGGGCGCGCGTCAGGAGATGCTCTGGATCGGCGCGGAGCGCGGTGATTACAGGCTGAAGAGGTCTGCGGCTTCTCCCCGGTGCATTCAGGGTCATGCACCCGGGCGACGTACATTGATGCACTTTAACGTTAAAGAAGGCCCCTTCAAACCAGGCATATCAGGCATATCGGGCATATCGGGCATATCGGGGTCGGCCGGTTATAGATAGCCAACCTCGAACTCGAGCCGTATACAGAAAGGGGAATCGCAGTCCTGTGGGCGCAGAGGCCAGACAACACGGTGCTCATCCAACTGCGGGATTGGTTGTCCATAGTAACGCTCTGTCAGATGCGAAACGCCATCCGTTTGGCGAGTCCTGCGGGCCTGTCTGGTGGGCCCACTCTCGGCTCCGGTGGCCTCTAGGTGTGGGTTCAGAGATCACCGCCACTTTTCCAGGGTTGCCGGTGTTGCTCTCCGGGGACAGCGCGCTTGCGGCGCGCCTCGTTCGAATTTGGCGCTTAAGGCTAGCCAAATTCCGGGCGCCCCGCCCTAGCAAGCACCGGCAACCCGGAATCTTCTCCCAAACCGGCATGGATTTCTGAACTCATACTTAGCAGTTCAGTTCCCAGGAGGCCCGCGATGTACGGAACGGGTAAGGCGGAAAGGGTGATGTAGGTCAGCAATTGGATTCGACGCGTGACGCAGGTAACGGGTGAGGCCCAGACCGGTGATGTACATCACTGGATGGCTCTCAATGGTGACGTGCGGAACGGTTGAGGAGGAACTCGTGATGTACGTCACTGGTCGCGCTTGGACGAGCGACGTATGGAACGCTTCATGGAGGACCCGTGACGCAGGGAACGGGTCAGGCGGCAACGATGATGTAGGTTACCCATTGGCCCCCAATAGGTGACGTACGGAACGGAAGTGGCCTGACGAGTGACGTACGTCATCGTTCTCCGTGCATGGGTGACGTGGGGAACGGGTAAGGCCCGGACCGGTGATGTACATCAGCGGATGGCTCTCAATGGTGGCGTGGGGAACGGTTGAGGAGGAACCCGTGACGTACGTCAATCGTCAGCTTGAGTGAGGGCGATACCAGTACCTCCATATGTCACGGGGCAGTATCGGGTGGAGTTGCCTGACCCGGCAGAGTCGGGCGCACGGGGTGCCAGTGAGCAGGGCGTCAGCGCCCGGAGCAGCAGCGCCCGTGGGACCGGTGCTTGCGGCGCCGGCCGCGCAAGACGCGTGGCGCACATGGGCACAGGGATAGAGGGAACCAGTTGGGCGGGGAGCGAGACATGGAGCGACATGAATGGTGCATCGTTGAGGATGAATTCGACTCGTCGAAGGCTGGCCACATGGAGACCGTGTGCGCGCTGGGCAACGGCTACCTGGGCGTAAGGGGGGCGCCCGAGGAGGGCCACCCAGCCTCGAACGCGGCGACCTTCATCGCCGGGGTATTCGATGCCACACCGGACGGGGTGCCGGAGCTCGTGGTTGCACCCAACTGGCTTGGCATGCGTGTCCTCATAGATGGCGAGGAGTTTGGCATGGCGTCCGGCGAGATCCTGGAGTTCCGGAGGACGGTCGACATGCGCGACGGCGTCCTCGAGCGAGAGGTGCGGTGGCGCGACTCCCGTGCGCGGACGACGCGCCTCATCTGGCGCAGGATCGTGTCCATGGCGGACGTCCACGTGGCGGCGGTGAGCCTCACGATCGAGGTGGAGGACCGGGACTGTTGCGAGGTGGTGGTGGAGTCCATCCTCGATGGACGAGTCTCGAACGCAAAAGCAGTCCACCTCGATGTCATTGACCGGGGGTGGGACGGGGACGCCAGCTACCTCGTCACCCGCACGCGGTCGTCGGAGGTGATCGTCGCCGAGGCTGCGATTGTGTCGGTGTCGGGCGGCGAGGTCGAGGTCGTTCGCCAATTCCCGCAGCACGCCGGGCCTGCGGCCGGCGCAGCGGACGGGTGCGCCACTGTGGCGGTGCATGCCGACACCCTGGGCCGTGCAGCGGATCTCGACGCAACGGGCGAGGCGGGACCGCTTCCGGATGGCGGCCTGGGTTCATTCGGAGCCAGCGGAGATGGCAGAGATAGCGGAGATGGCAGAGATGGTAGGGATGGCAGAGATGGCGCAGACAGAGGCTGGAAGCCGCATGATACGCCTGCAACAGGGACGACAGGGATCACGTTGAGAGTCCGCTGTCGGCGGGGTCAGCCTGTCGCCGTGGAGAAGTACGTAGGGTTCGGCACGTCGCTCGATTCAGAAATGGCGACGGCGGCGCCCGGCGGGGGACGGGCCGCTGCCTCGGCCGGTGGGACGAATCGCGCAGGGGGCGCGGACGTTCCCGCAGAGAAGGCTGCCCTTGCCATCGCGGCGAGCGCGGCGCGGCGCGGCGCGGCCTGCCGCTTTGCGGGGCTTCTCGAAGAACACCGCCGCGTGTGGCATGCCATCTGGGACCGCTGCGACATCGCCATCGAAGGTGACGATTTCGCGCAGAGGGCCGTCCGGTTCGCGGCATTCCAGATGGTGCAGGCCGCGCCGCGCCACACCGATCGTGTAAGCATCGCCGCCCGCGGCCTCTCCGGCGAGGGCTACAAGGGCCACGTGTTCTGGGACACGGAGACCTTCGTGGTGCCGTTCTTCACCTTCACTCTGCCTGAGATCGCCCGCAACCTCCTGGGCTACAGGCATCACACGCTCCCTGCGGCCCGCAGGAACGCCGCCTCGAAGGGCTATCGGGGAGCGATGTTCGCGTGGGAGAGTGCCGACACGGGCGAGGAGACCACGCCGCCGTGGGGTGACCCTGACCCCGTGACTGGAGAGAGAAGGCGTATCCTCTGCGGCGACCTCGAGCACCACATCACGGCCGACGTGGCATACGCGGTGTGGCAATACTGCCTGGCCACGGCAGACGAGGAATTCCTGCTGCAAAAGGGCGCTGAGATCCTCATCGAAACCGGGCGCTTCTGGGCGAGCCGGGCGTCGTACAATCCAGCTCTTCGGGCGTACGAGATCCTGCACGTCATCGGCCCCGACGAGTACCACGAGGGCGTGAACAACAACTTCTACACTAACGCCATGGCTCGTTGGAACATCCGGGCGGCGCTAGCCACTTCGGACTACCTCAAAGCGCATCACCCGTCCGAGTGGACCCGACTTGCCTCAGCCACCGGCGTTAGGGAGGAAGAGCTAGCCCACATGGCTGAGGTCGCAGCGCGGCTGGTGTGTGGGCGCGTGGTGAGTGGGTTCCCTGGTGCCGGTGGTCAGCGGCCGGCCGCGGTGTGGGGAGCGCCAGGAAAGGTTGCTGCCCTGGGAAGATTGGAGGCGGGTCTGACTGCGCCGGTGCCGTGCGGCGGCACCGCCGGCGACGCCGCTGCTGGAGACCCGGGCTCGAACTGCATCCCATCTGCCAGCCCTGGTCCCGGTCCGGGAGGTGGGGTCTATTCCGACCCTTGTTATGTTCCTGATCGTGGTCACCCTGGTAGTTGCGGTCCTGACCCTGATGGCGTTTTGGATCCCGGTCAGCGTGGTGTCTATGGTCCTGACGCATGCTGCGTTCCTGATCCCGGTCGCGATGGCTATCGTGGTCCAGGTCCCGGTCGTGTTCCGCCCTGTGGCGGGGATGACACCGAGCAGACATGGGTTCCCTCTGTGATTGAACAGTTCGACGGCTTCAGCCACCTTGCCGACGTGACGGTCCCGGCCGGCCACGGACGGTTCAGGCCCATGGAAGCCGTCATCGGCCCCGAGGCGCTCGCAAGGTCCAGGGTCGTGAAGCAGCCGGACGTCCTGATGGCGCTTTACCTGCTTGAGGATGCCTTCACGGAGGACGTTCCACGGACTGTCGGGATCGTGGGCGCCGGCGGGACCGCGGGTGGAACCGGCGTTGCCGATGCTGGCGGGAGCGCAGGTGCTGGCGGCGGAGCGGATGCGCCCGGGGTCGCCGCGGACGCCACCGGGTTCGCGGGCGCAGCCGGAGAGCCCGATGCCGGCGCCTTTGCGGACGGTGCCGGAAGCGCAGACGGCCCCCCAGGACGCTGCCAGGCGGGCGGCGTGCTCTGGCGGCGCCTCGGCCGCCCGGGCTGGAGAGACTCGCGGTGGGAGGAAGTCCTTCGGGCGAACTGGGACTACTACGAGCCCCGGACCGACCACGGCTCGTCCTTGAGCTGCGCGATTCACTCCATCCTGGCCAGCAGGCTGGGTCTTGGCGAGGAGGCATGGCGGTACTTCATGCGCGCCGCCCAGATTGACCTTGCCGACGCCATGGGTAATGCGGTGAACGGGGTCCACATGGCTACCCAGGGTGGCCTCTGGCAGTCGGTCGTAAACGGGTTTGCGGGCGTTCGCATGGACATGAGCACGCCTCGCCCCAGGGAGCCGCAGGAGTACACCTCGCCTTCGGGCCGCCCCCCTGAGGGTCCGGTCGGCGTCGCTCCCTGGTCGAGCAGCGGGTTCAGCGTCAGCCCCCGCCTGCCCGCCCACTGGAAGAGCGTTTCCGTGCCGCTTGCGTGGCGCGGCACGCGGGTGCGGATGCACGTCTCGCGGCCCTGCTAAGTGCGGGTTCAGGAATCACCACCACTTTTCCAGTGTTGCCGGTGTTGCCTTCCGGGGACGGCGAGCTTGCGGCGCGCCTCGTTCGAATGTGGATTCCTGAACTCACACTTGAGGGGCGTGCGCCCTGGCGGTGCCCTGGCGACGGGGCCACGCGGATCCCGGCTTCTGACGAGCCGGCACGAAGCACAGCCGGGGTGTGGAGGGGGGAACGACGCGAGGAACCAGGGGTCTCGCGGTCTCACGGGATGCCGCACTGCCTACAGAGGGCCTGCTAGGGAAGGGCAGTCCTGGCGCGCCAGGTGGGCCGCGCCGCGAAGCGCCTGAGAAGGGAGGTGATCACCAGGGACGACTGCGGACGGACGTGGCTGTCAGCTGCTATGCACGTGACGAGGTAGCATTGGCCCATTCCGACTAGCTCACAAGGAGGGACACCAAGGATGAAGAGGTTTTCGGGTGTGGTGTTGTGCGTCGTGCTGCTCGCGGCCCTGGCCGTAGGTGCCGCGGCGGCCGACAGGGTCACGCTGGTGCTCTCGGGTTGGCAGGCTTCGCCTGAGGAGCAGCAATTGGTGAAGGATGCCCTTGCCTCGTTCGCGAAGAAGTATCCCAACATAGAGGTAAAGTACGAGCCCATCGTCGAGGACTACTCCACCAAGATCAAGACCATGCTCGCCGCGCGCAACGCTCCGGACGTCTTCTACGTGGACATCTTCTGGGCCGAACCCCTCATGAAGCGCGGCATGTTGCTCGCCCTCGACCCGTATATGGCCAAGACTGGCACAAAGAGAGCAGACTTCGCCGATACTCTCCTCAACGGCTTCACATACAACGGAAAGACCTACGGCATCCCGAAGGATTTCAACACCCTCGGCCTGTTCTACAACAAGAAGATGTTCGACGAGGCGAAGATCCCTTACCCGACGCCGGACTGGACATGGGACACCTTGCGCGATGCGGCGAGGAAGCTGACGAAGGTCGTCGGTGACCCCGCCAGGGACCGCTACGGCATCTGCCTGCCCGTCGACGCTGCGCGCTTCCGTCCGTTCCTCGTGCAAAGTGGCGCCCAGTTCGTCGACAAGACCGGGACGAAGTGCCTTTTCGCGTCGCCTGAGGGCATAAGGGCTCTCGATTTCTATACCGGCTTCAAGGCGAAGGACAAGTCCGCGGTCATACCTTCCGAGGTCGGCGCCGGTTGGGGCGGCGACGCCTTCGGCAAGGAGCGCGTTGCGATGGTGCTCGAGGGCGGCTGGCTCATCCCATATCTCAACGGCAATTTCGCTGACGTCGAGTATGGCGTGTGTGAGCTTCCAAAGGGCCCGGTCGGGCGCGGCAACGTGTACTTTACGGTGTCCTACAGCGTGGCGGCGAGCTGCAAGCATCCCGAGGAGGCGTGGCTGCTTGTCGAACACCTGACGGGCCATGACAACCAGAAGAAGGTCCTGGAGACTGGCTTCGCCCTCCCGACCAGGGTTGCTCTGAGCGACCATCCGTTCTTCAAGGACAACCCCAACATGGCCGCCATCTTCAAGGGGTATGCTTACGCAGTGCCGTGGCAGTTCGGAGAGCACAGCGAGAAGATCATGAACGTGCTCAACCAGGCCATCGAGAAGGTGTACCTGAAGAACGAATCGCCCGAAAAGGCGATGAATGACGCGGTTAAGGAAATCGACGGGATCCTTTCGGAGTAGAGTCTCGGGGTGAGGCCTGACGAGCGAGGCCTAACGAGTGAGGCCCAGCGAGTGAACCTCAACGAATGAGGTCTGACGAGTAAAGTCCAGCGAGTGACGCCCAAGAAGGATGACGCCCGGCCGGCCAGGACCCCCGACGCGGGCTGGTCGGCCGGGCGCGTCCGGACTGAGTGCTGGATGGACGGGATAAGCAGTGCCTGGGTTCGGCAAACCGGGCCGGTGGGCGCAATCTCCAGGCCCAGCCCCGTTCACGGCGTCGCGTCGGGGCACGAGCCCTGTTTCAGGGACCTTCCGGGCCTGTCGCCTGCATTCTTGATGAGGTGGTGACAGCAATGAGACCCTCGCCCAGCGGAAGGCCAGTCACCATGTGGGCGCGCATGGCGGCCTGCCTTCGCAAGGAGAGCATGTCCGAGGCCATCACCGGGTACCTTTTCGTGTCGCCTTTCCTCGTGACGATAGGCACCTTCATCTTCTTTGCGGCGGTCTACGCTTTTTACCTCAGCTTTCATAAGTACGACCTTTTTACTCCCCCGCAGTTCGTAGGCCTTGCGAACTATCGAAGGCTTCTTGCGAACGCGGACTTCCGGATCGCCCTTCGTAACGTGGCGGTTTACACCGCAGGCGTGGTGCCCGTCCAGACGGCCGTGGCCATGGCCCTTGCAGTGCTGGCGAACCAGAAACTCAAGCTGCAGGGGTTCTTCCGCTCAGCCTATTATGTCCCGTGCATCACGTCCTCGGTGGCAAGTTCCCTCATATTCATGTGGCTTTATTACAGGCAGGGGATCATCAATTACATCCTGTCGGTCCTGCGCCTTCCCTCGAACATCGACTGGCTCGGTAACCCGTCCACGGCGCTCCCTGCCATCATGACGCTGGTCACCTGGACCACCTCGGCGTATTTCATGGTGGTGTTCCTCGCCGCGCTACAGGACATCCCCACGTGCGTCTACGAGGCGTCGAGGATCGACGGGGCGAGCGGCTGGCAGGTGTTCTGGCACGTAACGCTGCCGCTGCTTCGGCCGAGCATATTCCTGGTAGTGGTACTGGGGACCATCGGCTGTATGCAGGTGTTCGACCAGGTGTACATCATGACGCGCGGCGGGCCGCTCAAGTCCACGATGTCCATCGTGTACCTGGTATACACCGAGGCGTTCGGCGATCTCAGGTTCGGCTACGGCGCCGCCATGGCGTTCGCGCTCTTCTCTGTGATCTTCGTGCTGACTCTCATCCAGAGGAAGTACCTCGACGTCAAGATCGAGTACTGAACCATACCTGAGTCCAGTCGGAATGGGAGTGAGGATGATGCTGCTGAATGTATGGGCCTCTGGCGACGGAGCCGCTGCCGGAGGCGCGTTCCTCACTGGGGCACACCCGAGGCGCAGACGGCACGCAATCGCGCGCCAGGCGGGCGCGGTGGCGATATACGCGGCCGCGATCGCTGTCACCGTCGTGACCCTGGCCCCCTTCGCCTTCACCATATCCGCGTCATTCAAGACCCTATCGGAGGTGCTGGAGTGGCCTCCGTCGTTCATCCCGTCCAGGTTCACTCTGGACAACTACAGGGCGGTCTGGACGGTCTCGCCGCTCTTCCCGAGGTGGCTTCTGAACAGCGTCTTTGCTTCCGCGATCACGGTCCTCACGAACGTTTTCTTTTGCTCACTCGCGGGATACGCGTTTGCGCGCTTGCGCTTTCCCGGGCGCGACGCCATATTCCTGGCGACCCTCGGCACGCTCATGATACCAGGTCAGATCACCCTCATCCCCCGCTACATCATCGTCCACCGACTGGGGCTCGTGGACTCCGTGGCCGGCCTGGTGCTGCCTGACGTGGCGCGCATGTTCGGAGTGTTCTTGATGGTCCAGTTCATCAGGGCGATCCCGAAGGAACTGGAGGAGGCAGCCAAGATCGACGGGTGCTCGCGATTCGGAACGTACGTCCACGTGGTCCTGCCGCTATGCAGGCCTGTGCTCGCCGCGCTCACCATCTTCACGTTCCAGGGCACATGGAACGATTTCACCTGGCCGCTCATCGTGCTTAACTCGCCTGAGAACTTCACTCTCGCCCTCGGCCTCAACTACCTGCGAGGCCAGTATTACACCTTCTGGCACCTCGTCCTGACGGGGTCGCTCTTCAACATCATCCCGATGCTGATAATCTTCCTCCTGTTCCAGAGGTACTTCGTTCAGGGAATCTCGATGTCCGGGCTGAAAGGGTGAGCCAAGACGGGGGTGTGCGTACACCGGGGCGACAGACGCGCAGCCGGTGACCCGGTCGTCCTCGCGTCGGCAACGTGGACGACGTGGAGTGGGCCTTTCACCCCCGGCAGGATGGCAGCCTCAATCAGTCCAAGTGACACGAGCATCTGATTCTCGGCGACGGAGATAATCTTTTCTTGCAGCCCGGTATTCGAGAAGGAATTCTCCATGACATGTCGAAAATCTTCTTCGACGCGGGCAGTGATATGAAGGTTTCCTACACGACGCCTGGCGCTGCCCTCTTACGTATGCGTTTCCTGCCACCGGAATCACGGGTTCGAGGGCCGCAGGAGCGCCGTTTCCCAACCAGGCGGGCGAACCAGCGCCGCTGAACCGGATGTCGCTCGCAGACGTCGCTCGCCGATGTGGCCTGTGGGCGTCGCTCGCGTCTGCCAATGCAATACTGGGTGCCGCGGCACGCGGCACGACAGGCGGAGGTGCATCAACGTTGTCCGAAGTACCGGAACGCGCAGGCTCTGCAGAGAACACCGTGCCTTCTGCCGGCTGTCTTCCGAAGCTGAGGAAGATGTTCGGAATGCTTCGTCCTGCAGAGAAGAGGGTGGCGTCGTACATCCTGAAGAATGCGGGCCAGGTGATCTACCAGTCCATCACAGAGCTGTCGGCGAGCTCCTGCTCAAGCGACGCCACGGTGGTGAGGCTCTGCAACCGCCTGGGCTACAGCGGCTACCAGGAACTCAAGATCGCGCTCGCGAGAGAGCTGGTATCCCCGAGCAGGAACATCCATGACGATATCGGCCCCGATGACGACCTGGTCACGGCTGTCAGAAAGGCGTTCCAGGCGAACGCTCAGGCAATCAACGACACGCTGGACCTCCTCAACATGGAGTCCCTTGCCAAAGCTGTGGATGCCGTTGCGACGGCGCGGCAGGTGTACCTGTACGGCGTCGGAACCTCGGCCCTGGCGGCCCAGGACGCCTATTATAAGCTGGTGCGAGTCGGGATACCTTCGAACTTCTTTGCCGACCCCCATATGCAGGCCATCTCCACCGTGTTGGTTGGCAAGGAAGACGTGGCAATCGGCTTTTCGCATTCCGGCAGCACCAGAGACGTGGTGGACACCCTGTCCCTGGTCAAGGCACAGGGCGCTCGCATCATATGCATAACCAACCGCAGCAGGTCACCCGCAGCCAAGCTCGCAGACATCCTCCTGATGACGGCTTCGGAAGAGACCCCCTTTGGAAGCGGCGGCATGCCGTCCATGATGGCGCAGCTCAGCGTCGTGGATGCGCTGTTTGTCGGGGTCGCGCTCAAGGTTTACGACCGCGCGGTCGGGTTCATCGAGAGGACCGGCGAGGCGGTGAAGGGCAAGAAATACTGAGAACCCAGAGGTTCTGAGGCTGGTTAGGATATGCTCGACATTGGTGCGGCAAAGACAGAGATAACGCCCGATCGCGGCGTCCGGCTGGCCGGCTACCGCGCGAGAGCTGCGACGGCCGAGGGTGCCCATGACCCCCTCTTCTCCAGAGCGATCGCGCTCGACGACGGCGAACGAGGGTTTGTCCTGGTTGCCCTCGATATCCTGGCGGTCGACGAGGCGCTGGTCGCAGCCATAAGGCGGGAGACCGTTTCGCACCTTGGCAGGCTGCGCGAGAGCGATGTGGTGGTCTGCGCCACGCACACACATGCAGGTCCCGGCGGGATCTTTTCGGGCCAGGCGGATTATGACCGCGAACTGGCAGGCAGGATCGTGCGGGAGTCTGCGAAGGCGGCAGCTGCGGCGTGGGAATCCCGCCGCCCGGGTCGCCTTGGCCTGAGCGCATGCGAGATACACGGGGTCGCGTGCAACAGGGAGGAGCCGCCCCGCGCTTTCGACACGCTGTTGAGCGGACCGCTGCTGAGGGTGATGAAACTCGAGGATGCGAGCGGGAACCCGGTCGCGTGTGTGATCAATTACGCTTGCCACCCAACGGTCCTGGACGCAGGGAACCTCCTCTTCTCTCGCGATTGGCCGGGCTATGCCGAGGATATGATGGAATCTTCCGGGTGCCCTGTGGGCATGGTGGTATTCCTCAACGGCGCAGCCGCAGACGTGAGCACCCGCTACGCGAGGCGCGCTTCGACCTTTCGCGAAGCGGAGCGGCTCGGCCGGATCGTCGCTGAAGGCGCCCTTTCCGCAGCAGGCAGAGTCGAATATGCGTCACCGCGCAAGATATCCGTATCATCCCGAAGGCTTTCGCTGCCCCGAAAACCGTCTGTGTCGCCTGAGTCTGCGGTCCAGGCCCTCGCGAGGGCCCGACAGGAGCTCGTCAGCCTTCGGGACCGCGCGGACGTGTCTCCCGGGGAGATAAGACGCGCAGAGTCGGCGGTGCTGGCCCAGGAGATAGTCCTGGAGAGAAGCCGCGCCCGGGGCGAGGAGCACCACGCGGCCGCCGCCATGAACAGCGCTGGCCTCGGAGACCGTCTGGCGGCCGAGCTCTGCGCGGTGGACGTCCAGGATGCCGTCATGGTGTTTGTCCCGGGCGAAGCGACGGCCCGTGTCGGTGAGCGCGTGACGCAGAGGGTTTCGGAGGTCAGGCGGCTCGGCGCGGACCGGATCTGGTTCGTGGGCTATGCAAACGGCCATGTGGGGTACATTGTGGACGCCGAAGCATGGGGGAAGGCCTCGTCCTCTTACGAAGCTTTGATGAGCCGCGTTGCGCCTCAGGCAGCGGGCTTGATCGAAGAAGAAGTCGCGAATCTGATGGTGAAGGGGATGTCGGACGGGTGTTAGGAACAAGGTACTTCGAAAGCGTCCGTGAGCTTCTGGACGCCGTAGAGAAAACGCAGTTTGAGGCCATATGCAAGGCTGCGGATGCTATTGCCGGGTCCATCAGCAAGGGCGGAACGTTTCACCTGTTCGGGACGGGTCATTCGCACATGATGGCGGAAGAGGCTTTCTGCAGGGCCGGAGGACTCGTACCCGTCAATGCGATCCTGGAACCTGCATTAATGCTGCATGAGGGGCCTTTCAAGGCGACCGCGATGGAACGCCTCGAGGGTTACGCGGAGATCATCGTTGAGCACGCAGGGATCCAAAAGGGCGACACGGTTATGGTGGTCTCCAACTCGGGCAGAAACGTCGTGCCGGTCGAAATGGCCCTTGCCTCCAAGGGCCGTGGGGCGCTCGTCATCGCCCTTACTTCGCTGGCTCACTCGATCAAGGTCGCGTCGCGCCACAGCAGCGGAAAGCGGCTGTTCGAGGTCGCGGACATCGTCATAGACAACTGTGGGGTGTTCGGGGACGCAATCCTCGCTGTGGATGGGCTTTCGACCAAGGTAAGCCCTACGTCGACTGTTACGGGAGCCGCAATCATCAACGCGCTCGTCGCCGAGGTGGTGGAGAGGCTGGTCCGGGCGGAGGTAAAGCCGCCGGTCTTCATAAGCTCCAACGTGGAAGGCGGAGATGAGCACAACCAGCAGTGGGAGCCGAGGTTTGCAGGTAGACCTGCAATTGAGTGGTGAGGACATTGGCCGGGGTGAGGATCGGCGTGGGCAATGCCGAGCGGGTTTGCATCCACAAGACGTGCGCGATCACTGTGGACTCCGAGGCCCAGAGGTACGGCGCGGCAGTCAAGGACCTTCAGGAGTTCCTGCAGGGTGGGTTCGGGGTGGATGTCCCCGTGGCGCACAATTGCAGCCGAGCTGGTCTCGCCGGGACAGAGGAGATCTCCCTGACTCTGAGTCCGGAGATGCGTGGGCCAGCGCCGGGGGAAGGCTACCGTCTAACTGTCTCATCGAAACCCCAGGGGCCGCAAGTCAGACTTGTTGCGGGGTCGTCGGCTGGCCTGCTCTATGGCGTCCAGGAACTTAAGTTGCGGTCCAGGTTCGAAAATGGTGCGCTCGAGGCTCCCGGGCTTGACATTTCCTCCTTCCCGGCCTTAGCGATACGCGGGATAAAGGGGCTACGGTGGAACCCGTCGGATTACCTGTCGATCATAGACTTTCTGACTGCGTGTCGGTTCAATTTCCTGATGCTGTGCTACGGAATGGTGCCGGAGCACTGCAGACAGTGGCGGAAGCCATATTCAGAGGAACACTTGCAGGCGATTTCGGAAATAGTGCGGCGATGCGAGGAGAGGTTCATCCGTGTGTGCGTCGCTGTGAACCCTTCCCTCCGAAGTGAGCCTCCGATCTGTTATTCAGGCAAACAGGACTTGGAGCTTCTCATTCAGAAATTCCGGGCCTCGTACGACCTCGGGGTGCGTACATTCGCGCTCGCCTTGGACGACATTGGCTTCGAGATGGTCCGCCCGGAAGACAAGCGCGTGTATGCAGGGCTGGGCCACGCGCATGTAGACCTCGTAAGGCGCCTCAACGATGCCTTGAGGGGCCTTGACTCCGATAACGAGCTAATATTCTGTCCCACTACGTATTTCACCCGCTATGCACTTGAAAGGAAGGATTACACAGAAGCATTGGCGCACGCTCTGCCCGAGGACGTTGATGTCTTTTGGACGGGCCCCGAGTGGAACTCAACGACTGTGAGTGGCGAAGATGCTCGGTCCTTCTGTTCACTGGTGGGGAGGAAGCCGCTCCTCTGGCTGAATTACCCGGTGAATGACTATCTCGCACCACACCCCTGGCGTCTGTTGCTTGAGCCCGTGAAGCTCTCGTGTACCGAGCTGCCTCGCTGGATCAAGGGTCTGGTATCCAACCCGATGCGCGAGGTAGAGGCATCCAAGATTCCGCTGTGGAGCGTTGCAAAGTACTGTTGGGATCCCGCTTCATACCGCCCAGAGGAAGCGCTAAGAGAAGCTGTCGCAATCGTGGCGGGAGACGACGTGGCACGGGAGCCGCTACAGTTGCTGGTGGAGACGTACACGAAGTACTATGACGCGCTCAAAGATACCAGCCACTTTGCGGGTGACGAAGCCAACCCCGGCTTGCAGCAAGCTTCTGAGAACCTTCTCATGGCTGCGGGGATCGTCCGAACTACCCTGCCCGTCCTCAAGAGGCTGCTTCGCAACGCACGCCTCGCCCGCGAGTTGGAAGAGGGCTTCAAGAGGTTCCTGGCGTTTTGCGAGGCGTACAGTGCCTGGTCTTACGGGCGGCATCTTGCGGGAGGCATGCAAGGCCGAGATGCCCCTGCTCTGGGCGCCCTGAACGCGTTCCTGCGCGCAGCGGATCTCTCATGGCGCGACTGGGATGCCGACACGCTTGCCGACGCAGCGTGGTACCTGGAAGAGATCAAGGCTATGGTGGGGTAAGCCGCGTCTTTCACTGACTCGCACCAACAGGAGGTGGTCATCGGAGCGGACCGGCTATGGATGGCAGGGGCGAGATAGGTGTTAGGTTTGGTGAATGCGTGGTTTTCGAAACGACCCGACCAGAGATACAAGGAGGTAATACGAAATGCTGAGGTTTTCAAGAGTGCCGAGGCGGCTTGTCCTGGTTTGCGCTGCGTGTCTGGCGGTCATGCTTCTGGCGGTCCCGTTGGCGAGCGCAGCCAAGAAAGTTACCATCACGTTCTGGCAGGCGGGCGGTAACCCCGAAACCAGCGCGCTCGTGCGTCAGATCATCAAGGAGTTCGAAGCCGCGAACCCCGATATACAGGTGAACTTCCAGGCAATCCCGTGGGCTGAAGACCCCCACACCAAGTTCCAGGCTGCCATAGTGGGCGGCACGATCGCGGACGTCTTCACCGTTGGCGACCCGTTCGAGCTTGTGCTCGCGGCAGCAGACGGGCTGGAACCACTTGATGGGTATATGTCGCAGGAGATGAAGAACGACTTTTACCCGCAGTTCCTTGAGAGAGCTACGTACAAGGGAAAGATCTATGCCCTCCCGTGGTTCGGTACGATACGCGCAATGTTCTACAGGAAGGACCTTCTGGCGGCAGCCGGCGTTCCTGAACCGACGACGAGCTGGACCTGGGAAGAGTTCTTGACATATGCGAAGAAGCTGACGCGCGACCTCAACGGCGACGGGATCGTCGATCAGTATGGATTCGGCACTTCCGGTCGCTATGTCTCTCAGTACCAGCCCTTCGTGCGCCAGAATGGCGCCGACTTCGTGGACGAGGAGCGGAATGTGGCCACTGCCAATGATCCTGCTGTGATTGAGGCCATGCAGTTCTATGTGGACCTCATTCGCACGCACAAGGTCACGCCACCTGGCATAACTACGATAAACCTGCAAGAAATCCAAAAGATGTTCGCTGAAGGCAAGGTGGCCATGTTCTTTGACTGCGAGGACACAGCTGCGATGTTCTCCAGGGAGCCTGCGCTCGCGGGGAAGTTCGGGGTTGGGTTGCTGCCGCACAGGAACGGCCACGCAGCCTACGCGGGAACCGACGTGGTCGTCATGTCCAGACAGTCCAAGAACAAAGAAGCTGCCTGGAAATTCATGGAGTTCTTCCTGTCCCCGAAGTGGATGGCTGAGTACTGCAAGCTCTCCGGTTTCTCCCCGGCGAGGAAGTCTCTAGCGGGACACGAGTACTTCAAGGATCCCATCAGGCAGGCGTTTGCCAAGCAGCTCGAGGTCGGTGGGTACTTCTACTTCAAGCATCCAAAAGCCTCGAGTTTCTCGAGCGCGATACGCGCAGAGGTTCAGGAGGCAATGGAAGGCAAAAAGACGGCTAAGCAGGCTATGGACGATCTCCAGAAGAAGCTGGAGGAAGTGCTGAAGAAGCCCTGAGTGACCATAGGTCGGGGTGCCAGAGCCTCTGCCGGGCTTCTGCCCGGCGGAGGCGGTAGCCCAGAAAGTGGGGGATGACGGATGAAGCACACGACGACAGCGCCAGGTGGTAACGTCCAGGCGGCGTCGATCCTGGGCGTCGTAAGGCCAAAGAGAAGAACTAGGGCCCTCCTATTCAGGGTCGGCGAGCTCTTGGAATCGTACTCTATGATTGCTCCTGCGTACATGGTCTTCCTGGTGTTCATCTTCATACCAGTAGCCTGGAGCTTCTACCTGAGCTTGTTTGACTATAGCATCCTCACTCTCAAGCATCCCGAGTTCGCTGGGCTCGAGAACTTTGCGAAGATGTTCGGCGACAGCGTCTTTAGGGTTTCGGTCTGGAATACCGTCCGGTACAGCCTCGGTACCGTGCCGGCACGCCTGGTGTTGGGCCTTGCGCTGGCCCTTCTACTCGACCAGAAGAACCTGTTCGGGAAGAACTTTGTACGAACGGTCTACTTCCTGCCGGTTGTCACTTCGATGGTTGCGGCTTCGATCGTGTGGTCGCTGGTTTTCAACGCAAGCGAGGCCGGTCTTGCCAACCAGATGGTCAAGGCCCTGGGCTTCGCCCCGAAGGGGTGGCTTGCCGATTCCAAACTTGCAATGCTCTCCGTGTGCGTAATGAGCGTATGGAAAGAACTGGGTTACGTCATGACCATCTTCCTCGCGGGCCTTCAGGGGGTTCCGCTGGAGCTGTATGAGGCCGCGGCGATCGATGGCGCGACGGGGTGGCAGAAGATCCGGTTCATAACCATTCCTCTGCTCAGACCGACAACGTTCTTCATCCTCGTCACCGAGGCCATCGGATCGTTCCAGGTGTTCACGCAGACGTACGTCATGACGGGCGGCGGGCCAGGGTACAGCACTACCACACTTATCAACCTCCTGTATACAAAGGGGTTCTTCGAGTTTGACATGGGCTACGCGAGCGCGCTTGCGGTCACATTGTTCCTCGGTTTGCTGTTGCTGAGCTGGGTCATGCGACGCGCTTTCCGGGCGGAGGAGATCATCTACTAGCCCGGGTGCTACGTCGGCCTTGCGGTTACTCGCGGCATGTCGGAGGTGAAATGGCTTGAGAAGGAAGAGCAACGGACGCGGCTGGGCATTGACCCTGGAAATCGCGAAGTACACAGTCCTGATGCTCGGCGCTATTGCCATGGCGGGACCTTTTCTTTGGATGATTTCCACTTCACTGACCCCTGATTCGGTCATCGTGTCCTACCGACTGGTCCCGACGAAAGTCACATTGACCAACTACCTAAAGGCCTGGAACTTCTCCCGGAACTTCGATGAATCCGTAAGCCTGGGTTCCTTCTTCTTGAATAGTCTAGTCGTAAGCGTGCTCATCACCGGGCCTGCGCTGATAGTAGACTCTCTCGCAGGGTATGTCCTGGCCAGGAGGAGGATCCCAGGCAAGAACCTTCTGTTTTACCTCGCCCTGGCCACGATGATGATCCCGTTCTACGTGATCGCTATCCCACTTTACCTGGTCGTTCGCCGACTGGGGTGGCTGGATTCCTATCAGGGCATGATAGTCCCGTTCCTGGCGAGCGGCTTCGGGATCTTCATGTTCAAGCAGTTCTTTCAGACGATCCCTCAGGACCTTGAGGACGCGGCGCGAGTCGACGGTTGTTCCGCGTATCGCACTTATGCGTCCATAATGCTTCCCCTTGCGCGGCCAGTTACAGCCACTATGGCGATATTCAAGGCGATGTGGTCGTGGAACCTGTTCTTCTGGCCGCTTCTGATAATCAACAACATCAGGCTCAAGACTCTTCCGCTGGCTCTTACGATGTTCAGAGGCCTCAACGTTACGCAGTGGGGGATGCTGTGCGCGGGGATGACCCTCGCGACGCTGCCTATAGTCATCGTGTACCTGTCGATGCAGAACATGTTCCAAAAGGGCATTATCATGGGTTCACTGAAGGGTTGACTGTGAGGTCGGGTAGGCGCGAAAAGACCTCGAGGCACGGAGCTGGGAACTAAGTAGATCGCCAGAAATCCGCGCTGCTTTTCAGCGTGCAGGGGATCTCCAGGGTTGCCGGTGTTGCCCTCCGGGGACGGCGCGCTTGCGGCGCGCCTCGTTCGAATTTGGCGCTCAAGGCTAGCCAAATTCTCGACGCCCCGCCCCAGCAAGCACCGGCAACCCTAGCACCCTCAAGAAAAGCGGCGAAAACTTATGGCGCCATACTTAGCTCCGGGGTGCCTGCTACGAGCAAGCGGCGGCACCGAGAGAGGTTTCCGCTTCGGGGACGCGAGAGAGGTGGAAACTAACACTTATGGACAGCGTGAGCAGCCACACGAGCATTGAACGAGCGCTGCACTCCATGGATCTGAGGCAGAAAGCGGGCCAGATGGTGATGGTCGGCTTCCCGGAGCCTTTTGATGGTGAACTTCCCGCGGGGTCAAGACAGCTCCTTCGCGACCCCGGCGTGGGTGGAGTTGTCGTCGCTGCCAGAAACGCGAAGACTCCTGGATCCATGAAAGCTCTCACAAGCGTGCTGCAGAGGGAGGCCCGTGCGGCGGGAGCGGTCGCGCCCCTGTTCATCCAGGCCGACAACGAGGGCGGCATCGTGATGCAGGTGACGGAAGGAGCCTGTCTCTTCCCGGGCAATATGGCGATCGGGGCGACAGGGAGCACTCGACACGCCTACGAAGCGGCACGTGTAATTGGTCACGAGGCCCTCGCAATGGGGATAAACATGGTATGCGCGCCCGCAGTCGATGTGAACGCCGAACCTGATAACCCAATCATCGGAGTCCGCGCATTCGGGGATGATCCCGCCGAGGTAGCCCGGCTGGCCGAGGCCATGATCCGGGGCTACGGCGATGCCGGAGTGATTTGCGAGGCCAAGCACTTTCCGGGCCACGGAAGGACCAGGTACGACACTCACGAGGGCCTGCCGACGATAGGCTTCCCGGTGGACGATGTCGAGAAGGTCGACCTCGCGCCGTTCGCGGCGGCCGTCGCAGCCGGTGTGCCGGCGATCATGACCGCTCACATAGTCTTTCCGGCGCTCGGCGGCTCTCAATGTGTTCCTGCAACGCTTTCGCGGGTGATCCTCACGGGGGTTCTCCGGCGCAGGCTCCGATTCGACGGAATCATCATAACCGACTGCCTGGAGATGCGGGCCATAAAGGACAACTATGGGACCGAGGAGGCCGCTGTGGCAGCCGTGAACGCCGGTGCCGACATCGTCTTGATGTGTCATACGCTGGCTGTTCAGAGACGCGCCATTGACGCGCTCGTAGCAGCCGTGGAGCACGGGACGATCCCGGGCGATCGGATCGATGAGTCGGTGCGCCGGATCCTTCTCGCCAAGATGACCTGGCTCGGCACCTTCGAAAGGGCTGAGACCGGGTACGGTAGCGAGCTCGGGACGGTCGGTTCCCTGGAGCATCGACGGATTGAACAAGAAGTCGCTCGCGCCTCGGTCACGGTTGTCAGGAACGACCAGGGCTTACTGCCTCTAGCACCGTCCGCCACCGACAGGTATGCGGTCGTCTACCCCTCAACAGTGCCGCTCTTGCGGGCAGAAGACCCTCGCGAGACCGTCAGCGTGCTCGGCGAAGCTGTGAGATCGCGTTGTCCTCACACGAAAGAGGTGGCCGTCCCTCTTCGGCCCGCCCCCGAGGATATCCATCGCGCCGTGGCTGCGGCACTCGGGGCTGACGTGGTCATCGTGGCAACGTCCTGTAAAACCCCGGCCGACGAGAACGCTCAGGCATCTTTGCTGAAGGCGCTGATGGAGACGGGGAAGCCTATCGTGGCTCTTGCCATCAGAAACCCGTACGACTTGCGAGCATATCCCGAGGTGCAGACTTATCTGGTCACGTACGGGTATCGCGATTGCTCTATAAGGGCAGCGGCAGAAGTCATGTTTGGCGAGATACGTCCCCAGGGCAGGCTTCCGGTCGCAATCCCGGGAATGTACCCGAGAGGGCACGGCGTCCAGTTCTGATCTGTTCACCCTCTGGGAGGGGTTAGGAGTTTGTCGAGGAGGGAGGAAGGGTAGGAGAGTAATCTTGGTTTTCACGGACACGCGGGTAGGTCTTTGAAGTGCGGTGTGACCTCGGGACGTGGTGAGAGGGTCAGACCCGCCGACGTGGGGCTGCATGCGACCCGCGTTTATCGAAACGTTGCTTCGGAAAAGGAGGGTACCATGTTATGACGGGAGTCCTTCGGAGAGTCTCTATAGTCCTCATGGCGGCTTCCTTGCTTGTGCCATTGGGCCCAGGCATGACTGTGCCTGCTGCCGCAGGTCATCAGGAACACGGGGTCAGAGGAGTGTGGCTGTGGGGGAGCACTGTGCGAGAGTCAGGTGCGGAGTCGATAGCCAAGGATTTGGAAGCGAACCATGTGAATGTGGTGTTTCTGCTCGTGAGAGGGACTGCCGGGACAGCGGGCTACAAAAGCAGCCTTGCTCCGCTTGCTGATCCCAACCGTGATGCGCTTGCCGAGATGATAGCGGCTTGCCATCCGAGGGGCATCGAGCTCCATGCGTGGTTCGTCTTCAACCAGGACAAGGCGTATACAGATGCCCACCCTGAAGAGCGCCTGTGGCACCGGGGGACTCCGGCTACAGGGCATAAGCCCTATGAGATCACTGATGGTAGGGTATGTCCAGACTCTCAAGCGCACCTCGAGTATACCAACGCAATGATCCGAGAAGTCCTCGAGAATTACAACGTGGACGGCATTCACCTGGATTACATACGGTACGGACACGCGGTGTACTGCTTCTGCCCCCACCATTACGAAAAAGCCGCCAGTTTGGGTATCGACATCGAGCGTGTGAGAGAAGCCATTGCCAAGACCTTCTACGACGGTCCCTACGGACCTAAGGATCCTGAATACGTCTTCCGTGCTTATGAACGGGATGATTACCCAGAGCATCGCGACGTCAAGGCGTGGATGGACATGCGCGCAGACGAGGTGAGAGCGGCGATAGAAAGCATGCGGAGTGTCGTGAAGCAGCTGAAGCCGAATGTCGCGTTCTCGGCAAGCCTGATGCCTGAAGGTGCGCTTGCTGATTCCAGGACGTTTGCGCTCTGTCACTATGCGCAGAGGTACTGTGACGCAGGTCTCTACGATTTCATTTGTCCCATGGCCTATCATGCTGACTATGGCAAGACGCCTGCCTGGGTCGGGACCGTGACTCAGGGTGCCATCGCGGAGAGCAGCGGAAAGCCGAGGGTTTACGCAGGTATCCAGGCTTACGGCAAGGTTACCTCTCAGGACCTGGCCGACGCTGTGCAAGCTGCTCGACTGTCCGGCGCAGACGGCGTTGTGCTCTTCAGGTACGGAGAGATCAGCGTTGAGGAGTGGAGCGCCGTCGACGAGACACTGGGGAGTCGGCCCATGGACGCAATCCGATGAGATGCGCATCGCCTGTCGGCTGTGGCAACGCGCTTCCGAATGACTGTGAGCGAGCATCACAGACATGCATGCCTCAGTGAAGAGGTTCCGGAAAATAGGCTCTTGCAGACGGCTTGTGAAGAGGGTTGACTACGGATCGCGTGGCTCCCTCGGTACCTGGGGGCGTGGTAGCACAGTCGTGGGGAGAAGGAGCCCGGGCGGATTTGGATAATGTCATAGGCAGGCTGCGTGGATGTAAGGGAGTGAAGAGGCCGTGGTAGGCGCCTGGGAAGGGGACGTCGCAAGTCTCGAGGGCCCTCGGAGCCTTACGGTTGAGGAGTTGCCGGAAGCGGTTGCTCTCTCAACCGAGGTCTTCGATCCCGGTGGCACAAGCATGGGGCTCCAGTTTCCGCTACTCTTCTCGGCGGACAATGTCGGGGAGTTGCGGGTGTTTTCTGAGGGTGGAAGGTTCGTTTCGCTCGTGGGATGCCTCCACCAGACAATCCTGGTAGAGGGTCATCCGCTCCCAGTCGGGTCAATAGGGTCGGTATGCACGAGACCCGAGTACCGGGGTCGCGGGCTGGCGGGGAAGCTGGTCTCCGACGTGTTCAGGCGGCTTGAAGCAGCGGGGGTTCCCCTGGCGCTCGTCTCCGGAGACCGGGGGCTGTACAAGCAGTTGGGATGTGTCGAGGCGGGATGCTTTGAGCGGTTCGAGTTTACCCGCGAAGACTGGGCTAGACTGCTGAGGAATCGTAAGGATGAAAAGGCATCGCCCGGTGACGCGCTGGTTCGGTTCTTCGAGGAATGCGACCTTCCTCTTCTGCACGAGCTGTATCGTAGAGAGCCTCTAGGGTTCTTCCGGAGCCTGGACCAATTCGACAGACTCATCTGGAGGCACCCTGGGTTAAAGCGGCTGTTTGGGGATGAGCGGATCGTCGTAGCATACAGAGGGCGTCCGGAGCAGGTGTCAGCGTACGCGATTACGCGGGTGCGGACTATTCAAGGCGGTTCCACCAGGGTACACATCGTGGAGTATGCGGGTTCCCGCGAGGACATCATCGACGTGATCGGCTTTGTCATTGAAGAGATCTCGCCATCGGTCATTACGTTCACTGTTCCCGCACAGGATATACAGTTCCTTCGCCTGCTGAACGCGTATGGCCTTTCCGGGTCGCGATGCACCCTACCTGGGCACACTCTCTACGTCACGAGCTTCAGGACTCTCCTGGAGAGGCTGTCGTCACACATCGAGGAGCGAACCGGCATGCGTCCTGACAGAGACGTGTTTACGGTGGGAGGATCGGGTGCGTCCGAGGGTGAGGAGATGCGGTGGACACTGCGCGTGGGCGATGAACTAGTCGAGATACCGAGCCGGCAGCACCTCACCCGGTTGGTTTTCGGTGGGATCACCATGGAAGAGTCTGAAGCTATTGCCCCGCGCGGCAGGGCGAAACGTTTCCTGGAGGGGGCTTTCCCGGTGCCGCTCCCGGTCCCGGGCTTGAACTACATCTAAGTAGATCGCCACAAGTTCGCGTTACTTTTCAGCGGGTGAGTCCTGTTCCGGGGTTGCCGGTGTTGCACTCCGGGGACGGCGCGCTTGCGGCGCGCCTCGTTCGAATTTGGCGCTTAAGCCCAGCCGAATTCTCGACGCCCCGCCCTAGCAAGCACCGGCAACCCCAACACCGTCAGGAAAGATGGCGCAAACTTATGGTGCCATACTTAGCGGCGTAATGGCGCAAGCGAGCTGACACGGGATGACCGACTCTTGGGTGGTTGGCCTTGGACGAAGCGAGTCGTCGGCATGGGGGCTGCAGATATGCGCTTTTTCTTGGGATTGGACGGCGGAGGCACGAAGACGGCATGCGCGCTCTGCGACGAGGATGGTCGCATCCTCGCCTTTTCCGTCGGCGGCCCGTCAAACCATCTTTCGCTTCCTGCCGGTGAAGAGGCCCTGAGAGAGGTCCTGAGGTGCGTGGTTGGAAACGCCCTTTCACAGGCAGGGATCGCACCGCGCAGGGTAAGCTCGGCGTGTCTTGCGTTGGCGGGGGTCGGGCTTGCCGGACAGAGTGCGATCGCAGCGCGCGTGGCGACCGATATCGTGCCGGCGGACGAGACCGTGCTTGAGAACGATGCGGTTGCTGCATTGGTCGGCGCCACCGCGAAGAGCTGGGGCGTTGTTGTCATATCCGGGACGGGAAGCATCGCAGTGGGGATCGATCGGACGGGAAGAAGGGTAAGAGCCGGGGGGTGGGGTTACCTCATAGGAGACGAGGGCAGCGGCTATGACATCGGAAGGAGAGGGCTTGCCGCGGTTGCCAGGGCGCACGATGGGCGGGGGAACTATACCATTCTCGTGGAGAAGGCGCTTGCTCATTATGGGTTGAAGACGCCCGGTGAACTCAGAAGCGTGCTGTATCGCACTGAGACAAGGGCGAGGGACGTCGCGTCATTCGCGCCACTTGTAGTCGCCTCAGCATATGAGGGTGATGCTGTATCGGTGGACATCCTCCGAAGTGCCGGGAGGGAACTCGGGCTATCCGTCGTTGCGGTGGTGAAGGCGCTTGGATTTGGAGACGAGGAATTCGACGTGGCGCCTTGCGGGAGTGTCTTCAAGGCCGGGGAACTCGTAATCGATCCCTTCAGGTCTGAAGTCCTTCGGGCGGCTCCGTCGGCGAGGATAGTGAGCCCACGCTTTCCGGCCGTAATAGGTGCCTTGATGATCGCCTTCCAGAGGGTCGGCCGCGCGGTGGATGACGTGGTTCTGTCGAACATGGCCAGGGGCTGCCTCGAATACTGGCTTCCAGTGGGAGATGCGACGTGCAAGGGGAAGGACCAATGATGGATGAAAGCAGGATCCTCGAGGAGATCCGGGAATCCGAAAGCGAGATCGTGGAAACATATCGAACTCTGCACTCAACACCCGAGGGGCCGTTCGAGGAGCGCAAGACCTCCGCATATATAGCCGGCAGGCTTGGCGCTGCCGGCTTCCGGGTGGAGTCTGGCGTTGCGGAAACCGGCGTCGTAGCTACACTGGGCCAACTCACACAGCCCGTAGTCGCTTTGCGGGCTGACATGGATGCGATGGAACACGAGGTCGGCGGCAAGAAGACGTTCATCCATTCGTGCGGTCACGACGCGCACTCGACGATGGTTCTGTGGGCCGGCGAAATCCTTTCCAGGTGTTGTCCACAGGCCGAAGGACACCTGAAACTGATATTCCAGCCGGCAGAGGAGACCGGGCTCGGGGCAAGGAGAATGGCTGAGGCCGGCGCGGTAGACGACGTGGCGCTGCTGGTGGGGATACACCTGCGGCCGGCGACAGAGTGTCCTTTTGGCAAGGCAACTCCATCCCTGCAGCACTCAGCGAGTCTTACGGTTCGATACAGGGTCACAGGCAAGGCAGCTCACAGCGGTAGACCACACCTTGGCGTGAACGCAGCGGACGCTGTTGCGGCATCGGCCCTTGCGGTGAACGGCATAAAACCTGACCCGCTGCTATGTGCCACCGTAAACGTCGTGGGCCTGCACGCGGGGGGCGGTGCGGCTGGGACCATCCCGGAGTCTGGTGTAGTCATCGTGAACGTAAGGGCCGAGAATGATGATGCCGCGTTCGAGCTGCTAAAGAAGGTGGACGCCGTCGTGTCCCACGCGGGTTCAGCCAACGGAGCCCAGGTAGAGACGGTGTCAGTCAAGCACACCCCTGGGGCCGCGTACGACCCGGGAACCGTGGCAGCGGTAAAGAGAGCGATCTCGAAGGTCCTGGGGGAGCCGGGGGTGATCGATCGAATAACCACGCCCGGCGCCGAGGACTTCCACTTCTACAGACACTACAGGCCGCAACTCAGGACGGCCTACGTTGGCCTCGGGGCGGACCTCATCCCTGGTCTTCACGACCCCCGGTGTAGCTTCAACTCGAAAGCTCTTGCACTCGGGGTCGCGATGCTCGCGGCATCCGTCATGGAGCTCATGAGCGAGGTCACGAAGCGGGGGGCGTAGCCTTCTGAGGCCTGGCGGGCGGCTCGCGGCGACACGAAAGAACAGGACAAGCGGGAACTCGGGACGTCGCTGCAAGACGCCTGTCCAGTGCGACCCGGGACCAGGCTTGCTTTTGCGGAGGCACTACATACTCACCACGTCACCGCTCTCCAAAGAACGGGCGGCGGCGAGCACGATCTCCAGGGAAAGCCTTGCATCCGCCGGGGTTGTTATCTCAGGTCGTCTGCCTTCCTCGACGCACCGGAGGAAGTATGCAAGCTCTGCTTTGTATGCATCTTCCTTTGCCACTTGCGGGTGGGTCGTCGCGCCATCTTTGCGGTACACCGTAAGCGTGTTTCCGGACCCTGCGCGGGCCTCGATATTGACGCCTGACCTGAATATGAACTCCGCCGTCCCATTCTCGCAGATGGCCCGGAATGTCATGGTGAATGGGAAACTCGGCGGGACGAGGAAGGTTCCTTCAGCGAACGCTGCGACGCCGTCCCCGTAGTCCAGCGTCGTGAAAACATGATCCCAGCACCCGTTGGCCGACCGCACCCCCCGTGCCATGACAGACCTGGGCTTCCCGAGGAGCCAGGCGATGTAGTCTATGTCGTGTATGTGAAGGTCCGGAACTGCCCCTCCGCCGCGCTCGGGGTCCAGGAGCCACCTATCCCATGACCACGTGGGCGCCGTTCCAAGGCGCGTGGCTGCCACGGCAACGGGTTTCCCCAGTTCGCCGTGGCTCACGAGATCCTTTATTGCCACATACTCGGGCCAGAAGCGGAGTGTATGGCCAACCATGAACGCAACCCTGGCTTGTTCCGTGGCTTCTATCATCGCGTCGGCCTGTTCCAGACTCAGGGCCATTGGTTTCTCACAGAGGACGTGTTTCCCGGCTCGAGCTGCGGCGATCACGTGATCAGCATGGAGGTAAGTGGGAAGACAGACATCTACCATATCGATGTCTTGCCTGGAAAGGAGATCATCCACGACGGGGACCACCTCAGCGCCGAGCTCCTCCGCCACTTCCTTTGCGCGGCCGCTATCACGATCCACGACCGCCACGACTTTCGCGTCGGGTATCTGCGCGTATGCTTTGGCATGGACCTTGCCGATGAAACCACATCCCAAAAGTCCTATCCGTACCAAGTTCAACCCTCCCTTAAGGTGTCGTGCTTAAAGTGCTGTCATGCTCAAGAACTACCGCCCCGAGCCTTTTCCCAAGATCCAGTCCAGGCTCGATGAAATATCGTAGATCATTTTCTCAGCATAGAAGCCGTATGGCGGCATGATTTCGGCGATGAGATAACCGTCGTATCCAACATCCCTGAGCGCCGAGATGACGCCGGGCCAGTTGACGTCGCCATGGAGGAGGTTGGTAAACCCTCGAATGTTGCCGATTTCCAGCTTGAAGTCCTTGACGTGGACCTTGCGTATCCTTCGACCGAGGATCCTGATCCAGTGCTCCGGGTAGCCCGAAACGAGCACATTTCCCACATCCATGTAAGATCCGACTCTCGGGTGGTTGATGTCGTCGATGAAGGTCCGCATTTCCAGAGGCGAGAGGAGGAACTTGTTCCACACGTTCTCAACTGCTACTGTTATTCCCACTCTCTCGGCGTGCTCGACTATGCCGAGCAGTGACTCCTTCGCCCGCAGGTAGGCGGTCTCGTAATCAACTATCTCTGAGGACGGATCCCACGGAACGTTCACCGCGCCCGGGACGTACAGGATCGTATCCGCCCCGAGCAGCGAAGCGAACTCGAGTTGCTTTTTTGCTATCTCCTGCGCTCTCGCGCGGACGGACGGGTCCGAAGCCGTGGGCGAGTACTTCCAGTATAGCCCGGTGGCGAGCGACGGTATTTCGATCCCGGCCTGTTTCGCCGTCCGTGCGATTCTGGTGATGTCTTCGGTGGATGAGTCAAGTGAAAGCTCGCCCGTTTCCGCAAGGCAGAGTTCGAGGCCGTCGAAGCCAGCCTCGGAGGCCAGCCTCAGGCACTCTGCGACTGCATGAGAAGCCGGAAAAGACCACCGGTTTATTCCCTTCTTCACTGCGATCCCCCCTTGCTTGAAATGAAACAGGTCGCACCCCGAGGCTACAAGAGGTTCCGGGCCCGGTTGCCTCGATCGCCTCTTGGCCTCATGAACTGCCGAGAACCTCACGCCAAACCAGCGCCGCTGCCCCCATCAGGCCTGCATCTGGCCCGAAGTCGGATACGGTTATCGTTACGCTGCTGCCCAGTTCCGGAAGGACACGCCTCTTCGCCACCTCGATGGCTGTGGCCGTGAACTCCCTGTCCTTGGGACGGATCTGGCCCCCGACGACTATGAGCTCAGGGTTGAACAAGTTGATGAGGTTGGCTATACCGACGCCCAGGTACCTTCCCGCCTCCCTCACTATCTCACGGGCCCGGAGGTCGCCTGTGCATGCGGCGTCCAGCACAGCAAAGGGATCTACGCGCGCGTCTGCACGTGCCCGGGTCTCGCCCGCCGGCTTTTCACGAGTGACTGCGTCCTCCACGAACAAAGCCCGGGAAGCGGCTCTGGTCGCTATTGCTTCGAGGCTCGCCAAACCTTCCAGGCAACCCTCATTCCCACACTTGCAGCGCGCGCCATTCCACTCTATGCTGGTGTGGCCGAACTCGCCGGCCATACCCGTGGTACCGGCATATACTCGCCCATCGAGCAGAAGCCCGACAGCGATCCCCGCGCCCACCCATACGTAGATCAGATTGTCGGCGCGTCGCGCGGCGCCGTACCATCGTTCACCTAGAATGGCCGCTGTGGTGTCCTTCCCCACGAACACTGGGACCTCAACGTGGCTCTGGAGGATCGCCCTGAGTGGAACGTGGTGCCAGTCCAGCCTCACGGACTTGATGACAGTCCCCGTCGCCTCATCGATGAGACCGGGCGTCGTGACGCCCATTCCCACTATCGTGGACCGGCTGACCTCAGGGCAGCTCGTCACCTCCTTGATGGCGTCTACTATGCGCCGAACCATCAGGGCGACGTCGGTGGCGATCTCCCTCACCGACCGCCGCAGTATCTTACCATCGACGTCCATCAATGCCACCCTGAGGTCGGTAGCTGCCATGTCCACTGCAATCGCAAGACGCGAATTGCGTGCAAGTTGCAGTAGCCCCGGCTTTCGGCCGCCGGTCGACTGCCCGACACCTACTTCCTCTATGAGGCGTTCTTCCTGGAGTCTCCCAACGATGTTGGTTACGGTCGCCGTCGTAAGCCCAGTGAGCCTCGCGATTTCTGGGCGGGAGACCGGCTCATGGGTGCGGATGACATCCAACACAAGATGGCGGTTATGTTTGCCGATTCCCACGGAGTTGCGTCCGGGGGTCTCAGGCTTCATAGCCACAACCCCACTTTGCTAATCGCTATATCAAAGCGATTGATTAAGCGGTTACTTAGTTTGACACAGACGTGCGAAATCCTTCTGCCTCAACAAGAGATCCTGTCTTCCAGTCTCGCCGGTGGCTGATGCCCTGTTCCTGTTCCTCAGCGTCGGTGCTCCTGTCTTCGTCCGCGTTATTAGTTTCAGGGCCATCCCTTCGCAGCAGAGGTATCGTCGCACCACCGCACCAGGTCTTACCACCACTACTGCACCACGTCTTGGCAGCACTCCGGCGCGCTCAGGAAAACTTCCCGAATGGGCCGGTCCCCTGCGAACATTTCCGGCCTGTGCGGCGAAGTGTGTATGGGAGGCACCAGGGTGGCCATCCGGCGTTCTCCCAAGGGACGAAACCGCAACGATTCGGCTGCTGGCGCCAGTTCGTCCTCAGATGCCGCTCAGAGCAGGCGCGAGGGCAGCGCCGTTCCGGGTGTGGGGGATGGCGAGCTTGTCCTGCGTATGGCGGCGCGTGACTAGGAAGCCCTTCGGCTTCTGGTCGAGGCTATGCGCGTGCCCATTTTCACGTTCGCAAGGCAGATCGTCCTGGATGATCACCTGGCGGAGGAGGTCACGCAGGACACGTTTCTCGTGGTATGGGAGAATGCGTCGGGGTTTGAAGTTGGACGCCGAGTGGTGTCGTGGGTGTTCGCCATAGCTCGAAACCTTGCGTGGACCGCCGCCCGCCACTGCGTCCCCGAGCTGGCGGTTTCCCGGCTCCGGATGGCGGCACCTGCCCAGGGCAAGCCTTTGGGGCGCCTTGACGAAATCCGGCCTGTCTGGCCAGTGGCCGGATTTTGACACCCCTCGTGCAATCACCGGCAACCCCCTCCAAAGAGTCGGGAGCATTTCTGCACCCTCACTTAGGTACAGCTTGATTCCAGACGGCCGTGACGACGTCCTCGCAAGGAGTGAGGGCACTTGTACTGGATCGTAGGTCCGTGGACTGAGATGCTTCCAGGAGTGAGCATGTGCTTCATTACAAATCGGGGTGTCGGATCAGAGTCAAAGAGGTGGGAGAGGAGGTTCTCTCGCGGGCTGGCCGGTATCGCGACGTCGATGACAACCTCAGGGTGAAGGAAGTCCGGGTCGGTGACAGACGTTACGTGCTGTGCTATAACCCCGAGCAGGCAGCCAAGGACAAGGCAGATAGAGAGGCCATCCTTGAATCTTTGGAGGAAGAGCTTAAGAGGGACCCCAAGGCGCTGGTGAAGAACCGTGGGTATCGCCGATTTCTCAAGATAGACGGCAAGGCCATCATCATAAACAAGGATAAGGCGGCCGAGGAGGAGCGCTTTGACGGCAAGTTCGTGCTCCGGACCAACACCACGTTACCAGCCGATGAGGTCGCTTTGAAGTATAAGGAGCTCTGGATGGTAGAGACGTTCTTCCGGGCAGCCAAGAGTCTGCTGGAGACAAGACCGGTGTTCCGTAAGTATGATGACACTATCAGGGGTCACATCTTGGAAAATGCGGAAGCATGGTTCTTCCTGCCAGCGTCCAGCGAAAGCTGAACATTGTGGAAGGCGATGAGATGCTGATCGAAATAGATGAGCGGGGCACCCTGCACATGATGAAAAAGCCGAAGGACTTCGCCGCCGCTCTTCGAAACCTCCACAAGAACATCTGGAAGAGCGCCGATCCTGTCCAGTGCGTCGCGGAGGAGCGAACGTCATGGGAGAAGTAGCGGACCTTCTTCGGGGATGCGACCTGGTCGGAATGGACACCAACTGCTGCATCTTCCAGCTTGAAAGCGAATGCTGCTTGCCTGGACCCGTTCAATATCCGGCAGTATCTGCCCGTTGAACGTCCGCTTCGATGCCTGCTTCGACGCGAATAACGCTGGAAATCTCCTTGACGACGGAGAGCGTGCGGATGCACGCCAGCGCAGAGCGGAGGTTTTTCTCCTTGACAAGATGTGTTATGAAGACGAGCCCAACTACCGGCGACCCGGTGCCTTTTTGAATCACTGATTCGAGGCTTACGTGGTTATCTCCGAAAGCCTTTGCTATCACTGCCAGCACGCCGGGCCTGTCCACGACCTGTAGCCGGACGTAGTAACGGGTTTCGATTTCCTCCATTCGTTGTACATCAAGATGCCCGCCCCAAGGCTTGAAGACTTCGGGGCGGTAGTGGCGGCCGTTGCTCGAAAGCCCTCGTGCCACGTCCATGATGTCAGATATCACGGCGCTCGCCGTCGGCCCTGCGCCCGCCCCTCTTCCGTAAAACATGAGGCTGCCAACGGCGTTTCCGCGCACGAATATGGCGTTGAAGGAATTGTTAACCGATGCAAGCGGATGCGATGTGGGGACAAACGTCGGATGGACCCTGACCTGCACGCCCTCGCCATCCAGCTTTGCGATGGCGAGCAACTTGATCTCGTATCCGAGCTCTCTCGCATACTGGATGTCGGTCTTGGACACTTTGCCGATACCTTCGGTGTAAACCTGGCCTGGGGCTACTTCGACTCCGAAGCCGACGGAGGCAAGGATCGCGAGCTTGTAGGCAGCATCCAGCCCGTCTATGTCCGACGAAGGATCACTCTCGGCATACCATTTGTGTTGGGCATCTGCAAGCGCCTCCTCAAACTCCCAGCCTTCTCGGGCCATCTTCGTCAGAATGTAATTCGTCGTCCCGTTGACTATACCGCTGATCTCACTGATGTGGTTGGAGGCCAGGCACTCGTGAAGTGCCTTGATGATGGGGATTCCCGCGGCCACGCTGCCTTCGAACCGAAGGGCCGCGCGGGTTCGCTCCGCCACCTCCCACAACTCACGCCCGTGCTTTGCGACAAGCTCCTTATTGGCGGTCACAACGTGCTTCCCTGCATTAAGAGCAGATAATACGTATTGTCTGGCCGGATTTACGCCCCCCATGACCTCTACAACGACGTCGATCTCGGCATCGCCAAGGATGTCATCAGCTTCTGCGGTCAAGACGTTTGGATCGAGTTGAACTGGGCGCTCTTTGGAGAGGTTCTTGACAAGGACCTTCTTTACTACTATGGGGGCCCCCAGCTTCCTTGCAGTCTCGTCGTGGTTGTCGGCCAGAACTCGCACCACGCCGCTTCCAACAGTGCCGCATCCCAAGATGCCAATCCTAACTGCGCCCATGTAGTGCATGAAGATGCCTCCTTGCCGTCTCCCTGGCTGACAGTCGTTCTTCGTGTATGGGTCATCAGTCCTCATTGCAGTTGGAGGATTTCCTTGACCAGTAGGCCACGGATCTCCGCCGCGCCATTCCCGGCTCTTTCCCCGAGGCGCTCTTTTGTGCATCCGATGCCTTGCAGCAGCGGCCTCAGTTTTCCCGACCAAGCGGCGACGGCCTGGCCTTGATACTGCCTTGATACTCTGGTCAGGCCTTTTCCAGTCAGTCCCGTGAAGGTGAGAAAGAAGCCGGCAACGGGTGTTTCATGGCGGTCTTGGGGCAGCCAAGGCTACTTGCTCTTCCTGCTGCTACCCCCGTCATTGCCTTGACGCTACTCGGTGCGATGCTGGAACCAATATACATTTTCTCTAATGTAGAGCACTTTCTCTGCCACGTCAACAAGGACTTTGCCGGGGGAGCGGTAGCGTAGAGTTCAGGTAGGTAAGTATGGGGTCCATGAAGAAGAGAGACCCCAGGCAGTTGTCGTGAGGATGACTGCACTTCCCTTGGATGGAGGGAGGGGTCTCTCATGATGGATATTCGGCATGCGGTGGCGGTGGTCCTCTTCTTGGTGAAAGGGATTTGCGGGCTTCTGAAGGAGTTCAGGGACTTTGGGAGCCTGGAAGAGGGTGTGCGTGGGCTGGTGCAGGAAGCCGGCCAGAAGGTATTCGTATGGGCCCTGGAGGAGCTGGACGAGAAGCTGCT
>JBLNDE010000010.1:0-36867 GCA_050261335.1 Bacillota bacterium | reverse complement strand
CACTCACGAACGGCGCGCCGCACCGCGAACTTGCGGCGTGGATGGCGCGCGCGAAGACCTCCTTGCCGACGCCGCTTTCGCCGAGCAAGAGCACGGTGGATCCGCTTCTTGCGGCCCTTTCCGCGAGGTCCTTCGCGGCAACGATCTGGCGGCTCGAGCCGTATATCTCATCGAAGGACGATGCCTTCACCGACACGAGTTCCACCGTCATGTGCTCGACCTCGTCCTTGAGCCTATCCACGAGATATTGCACGCACATGTCGGACCGCGCCATGTTCTGGTAGACGGCGATGGCGTATGCCCTGCACGTCGGGTAGCCGCACATCCCGCAGTCCAGGTGGTCCTGGGGCGACAGTCTCCCCGAAAACGCGAGGATCTCCGCTATCTCGGACTCGCTGGGCATGGGCAGCCTGACCCCGCCCGGCTTGAAGGTGCGCCCGAGCAGGCGGGCGTCTATCGTTTGGCCGCCACCCGCACCGCCCATGCCGTGCGCGCCCCCCGGCGCGGCGGCAGTGATCGCCGTGCTGGAGGCCTCGTACCCGGCCTGGCCCGGGTCGGCATCGCGGTCAGCGGCCTCCCCTGAACAGACGCCGCCAGGCACCCCGCCCCCCGAGGCGAAGACGCGGCATACGTGCTTGCGCACGGAGATCGACGAGCGCCTGCGAAGCGCGGGCGCGTCCAGACAACCACGGCACATGGACGCGTCAACGAACGCAGGCGTCAGGGCACCCCGCGCGAGGTCGTCCATGACCTCGATGCACCTCGATCTGCCTGCCGCGATCACGAGGTCCTCATCGGACAGCCCCTTCGAGATCCCCATCAGCCATGAGAGTCCGCCGGCGAACACCACATGCCGCTCCCTCGGTGCAACAGCGCCGTCGAGGCTCCTGGGGACAAGGTCGCGAAGGACGATGTCCCCGGACTCAAACATCGCTACGAGCTCATCAAACGTCAACACGGCATCGATCCCGGAGGTACGTCCGGTCTCTGCAAGCTCAGCCTTTCGCGCAACGCAGGGTCCCACGTACACGATCCTGACATCGGCGCCTGACGCGGATGCGCCCCCGCCGGCGGCCCGCGGCATGTCGCGTATCGCCCGCGCCGCGACCACCGGGTACGAAGCCGCAGGGACGAGGTTGCCCACAATATCGGGGTAGTGCTTCTCGACAAGGCGCACGACAGCAGGGCACATCGAGCTCATTCGCCAGGCGGGCGAGCGCAGCGGCATCCCTTCGCCCGTGGTCCGCGCGCCTGTCGCCGCCTCTCCGGCCACCTCGGCGAGCGTCGCCCGGTAAGCCTCGAGCACGCGCTTCACAGCGAACGACGTGTCATGTACCTCCGAGAACCCGAGCGCTGAAAGGCCGGCCACTACCTGACCTGGTGTGACCGTGGGAAAGGCCGCCGGAAAGGACGGGTCAAGGATAGCGATGACGCTCCCTTCAGCCAGAAACGACTCGACCAGCGGAACAGCGTCCTCGCTGTACCTGGCCCGGACTGCGCACGCCTCGAGGCACTCACCACATGCAACGCAAATGTCGTCAACAACGCGCATCCGGCCGTCTTCCACCTTGGTGGCCTTCACCGGGCACTCTCTTATGCAGGCGTGGCATTTCCTGCACTTGCTCTCGTCTGTACCTATGATGCTCATGACGCCACCACACCTTCCTGCGTCGGCGCGGCAATCTCTGCATCAATGCAACCGCTATGCCAAATGTCCACGCCACGCTACAACCCGCCCGCCAGGATATACAAGCAGCCGCTTGCAAGGCCTTAAGGCGCGGCTCTCACGTGCCTCCGCTTGGCGACACCTGTGCGCCCCGCCATACACCCCTCTGTCACCAGCGCATGAAACCAGAGTTTTACGCCCAGATCGGCTTATGTCCGCAGCACCGCACATGTCCTGCTGGCCGGACGCCGCGTGACCTCGCCACCTCGGACGCACGGGGCCGCAGTCGTCCGGTGCACACATGCCTCCCGAGGTCCCCCCGCTCTGTCCAGATCCTCGCACGACGTAAGCCGCCGAAGCAGTGCCGCTATCAGTATCTATCAGTATCAGGTCCGTCGGCATGTTCCAGGGGTCTGTCGGCAGAGCGATACGCGCAGTCGCCGAGAAACGCAACACCGCCCCACAGCCAGCCTGTCCGCGACCAGTACCCCGAAAAGCGGAACCGACCGGCCCGACGTGCGCCACCGGGGCTGTCACCCCGGACGCACGGTGTACACGGCTGGTCGGTTACACTCCAGCTCCCCGTACCCTCAGTGTCCAGTCTACCGGATACGGATCCCTGCCCCCCGCCTGCAGGCCCTATTCCTTTCACCGGGTCCAACAGGAACCTGTCACCAGACTTGGGTTCTACCTGCACCCGCATCGCCTGGGCCTGTAAATCAATTGTAGATCGTGTCACTTAATGGTCGCTTAATCGCGGTTTAGCTGGGCACTTCCCAGACCTGCGCTCTGAACACGGCCCGCTCCGACGTTCCCCTTCTTTCGCCTACGGCCGCAGCCCGGCGATTCTCTCTCCCCGCGTGGGTGCCTGAAAGGGTCAGGACGGACGGCTGGCTTGTGACTTCTCGCGAGCAGCGTCGCTGCGTGCTTCGTGGCTGTCAAGAGGATCGTGAAAGAGCGGATGCACCTCTCAGAGGTGCCAGCCCTGAGTGCCTCGCCGGCAACTGCCAGACTGGGGATCCCAGGGTGCGTCAGTATGCTAGAAGAGGATGTGGACTCTCCGGCACGGACCTCGCTAAGTATGGCGCCATAGGTTTGCGCCATCTTCCCTGACGGTGTTGGGGCTCGCGGTGCTTGCTAGGGCGGGGCGCCCGGAATTTGGCTAGCCCGCGCGCCAAATTCGAACGAGGCCCACCGCACGCGCCGTCCCCGGAGGGCAACACCGGCAACCCTGGACAGGCCTTGCGCACTAAAAAGTGGCGCGAACTTTCGGCGATCTACTTAGCGGGATGCGGCGGCTCAGGTGTGGTGCAGCCACTCTTCCTCCAGTGGCGCCACGGCAGCGGCGAGCACCCGCACCTCGCCGGCCCCTGCACGCAACAGCGCGCGGGAGCACTCGTTCGCGGTGGCGCCGGTGGTGATGACGTCATCCACAAGCAGAACCCTCTTCCCGGCGACCTCGAGCGGACGCGGGACTACGAACACCCCGCGGAGGTTGTCGCGCCGGTCGCGCCTCCCGAGCTTGTTCTGCTCGCCAGTGAGGACGCTCCGCGCGAGAGCCGGCCTCACCGGGAGGCCGAGGCACGATCCAACCATCCGTGCCAGGAGCTCCGCCTGGTTGTAGCCGCGCTCCGCCAGACGCTTCGGGTGCAGCGGCACGGGGATTAAGAGCTGCGAACCTCTCATGGCCTTTTCGCGCGCGGCGACCCTCGCCATCAGGACACCGATGCCCTCTGCCAGCTCCCGTCGGCCGCGGAACTTCAGCGCATGGATGAAGTCCTTCAGGGCACCGTCGTAGACTCCAGCCGCCCGGGCCACCCTGAAGAACCTCCCGCCCGACGCGCAGTCGCGGCAGATAGGGCCATCGCGCAGGCCATCCCCGGTGACCTCGGCGACCGCACCCCTCAAGGGTCGCCCGCATGTCCGGCAGTATGGCGGCTGCACGAAGGGTATCCTCCCGAGGCAGCCGCTACATATGGGAGCGTAGAAGATTTCCTGCATACCCGTGCCGCGGCGGACCTGCCCACAGAGAACGCAGCCTTCCTCCTCAGGCAGGAGGACGTCAATCGCATCTTTAAGGAAACTCACGACGGCCCCACGGACCCCAGCCCACACACCCCCGGGAGCGGTGCCCGGGTCTGACGGGCCGGCCGCCCGGGGACGGGACGTCCGGGGCCAGGTGCCCGTGGTGCCCACGCCCGGAGGGTCAGCCTCTACACCTTTGGAGGTAAACCAATGAAGCATCTATCAGACCTCCCCGTCCTGGACCGTCTCTCGGGACGCCAGAAACCTTGCCGGGCCTCGCCCAGCCTTGCCCTGCTCCGCCCTACGCTGCCCTGCCCTGCTTGCCTTACATTGCCTCACGCACTTCGCACGGCGCCGGCCTTCCTTTCCCCTCTCCTCACCTAACCGCCCCGCACTGCACTGCACCGCTGGCCGCCCTGCACACCCACGCTCACACTGACGCGCACCGCCTCGGCCTCACTCGATCTGCTGCCCCCGCTGCCCGGCACCATATTACCCTCCCGGCAGAAGCCGACACAATCACCCGAAGGCACGGTTTCGGGGTGCGGCGCGGCAAATCACCCGAACAGGTGCTTTTGGGGTGGCATGCTAGTTTTTGGCAGGACTTGCCGGGCGCGGCTCGAAGATCCTATCCCAGCCGTCCCCCGACTGCAGCCGGGGCGTCCTGGCTGGAGCCGGATGGAGGAGGATGATCGAATGGTCGGTGCCCTCTACTTCGTGTATGTCGCCCGCACGCTGCGAGAAAGCGACTCCCCCCTCGTCGGCGTATCCCACTACCCGCTTCTGGACCTCGTCGTCCTCGCGGAGAAGGGATACGAGCACCTCACGGTGGTAGAAGGTCCGCTGCCCCTCGCGTTTGCGGAGCAGGAGGCCCGGCGCATGGCAGAACGCGTGGAAGCGCGCTTTGGAACCGTCCCCGCCGCGTTGGGCTACCTGCGGGAGGCCGAGCCTACCGAAGCCCAGCCGCAGGAGCCGGCAGCGACCGGGCTGACCGGGGGGCCCCGGCGGCGGCTGCATTGCCTTCGGAATGCGCTACGCGCTCTCGTTGCTCGGAAGTGCCCGCGTTACTCGCGCATGCAGGACCGGCACAGGACGGCTGAACCGCCCAGCCTGCACCCGGGCATCCCCGCCCGCGCGAGGTCTGCCACAGTCACGGTCCGGGACTGCAGCACCGTGGAGGTGCCATCGCAAGAGGATCTCGATGCCATTCGTGACGTCCTGGAGGGACGAATCCTCTTCGACTACGAAATCCGGCGCGCCCTCGAGGAGCGGGGCCGCCCGGTCGCCGGGCCGCTCGAGGACGCGCTCCAGGCGCTCATCGTGCGCGGGCTCGTCAGCCGGGCTCCGTCGGTCACCATCGACCGCTTCGGGATAGCCACCTGCGCCAGGTGCGGCGGGCGCGACATCGTCGAGGGAAGCTGCGCCTCGTGCGGGAGCGACGAGTGTCTGCGTTGCGTGGAGTGTGTGTCCATGGGGGAAGCGAGGTCGTGCCGTCCCCTTTATTACGCTCCGGGGCGTTCCCGGGCACCGGGCGCAGAGCACCCCCGAGCAGCCGGCCTCGGACCCGAAGCGGCCACCGCAGCAACCGGAGCGGCGCCCGCGACACAATTCGGAGCAGCCCCTGACGCAGCGATCGAGGTGCCGGCTGTCCCGCCGCTCAGCGGACTGGCTGGAGTCACGTTCGCTACCCCCGTGGAAGCGCACTTTCACATGCCGCCGCCCGCCGCGCACCCGGCACGCCTGGCTCTGCCAGAGCACCACGAGCGCCCCGAGCGGGTGGAGCGTCAGGAGTGCCCGGAGCGTCCGGAGCGTCCCGAGCGCCTCGACCTTCCGCGCAACCCGGTCTCAGCGTGGGAGATCACGCTGCCCTTCGAGCTTACGAATGCGCAGCAAGACGCCTCGCGCTTCCTTGCGTCGTTCGTGGTCGAGGATGAGCGCAGCGAGTGCCTCGTGTACGCCGTATGCGGCGCCGGAAAGACCGAGGTTTGCTTCAGCGCCATCGCCCTCACGCTGCAACGAGGCGGCCGCGCGCTCTTCGCCGTCCCCAGGAGCGATGTGGTGGCCGAGGTTGCGCCGCGCATCTCCGAGGCCATGCCGGGCGCCCGGGTCATCGCCCTGCGCGGCGCTTCCCGCGAGCGCTACCGCGATGCGGACATCGTCGTCGCCACAACCCACCAGGTGCTCAGGTTTTATCAGGCTTTCGACCTCGTCGTCCTCGACGAGGCCGACGCGTTTCCGTTCCGGGGAAGCAGGATGCTCCGCCACGCCCTCCGCCGCGCGACTGCGCCTGGCGGCAAGACCGTCTACATGACCGCCACCCCCGACCGGTCCCTGCTCGCCGGTGTCCGCCGGGGTGATGTCGCCCTCGTAAGGATCTCCGCCCGCCACCACGGCCGCCCTCTCCCGGTGCCCACCGTAATCACGGCGAACCTTCCGCCGGTCGAGGATCACGGTGCGCTCTCGAGGCCGTCCAGGCCCTGGACTGCACGTGGGTACCGACCTGCACCTGGGCTGCCGCCCGAGGTGGTCGCCGTCATCGAGGCTTCGATTCGCGCGGGACACGGCGTTTTCGTGTTCGTCCCCACCATCGATCTCACCGGACGGGTATGCGCCATGCTGGAAGCCTCCCTTGCCTCAGTGGAGAGGTGCGGCCCGGCGCCACCTGCGGGCCCGCCGTCCCTGCCCGCGCCACCGCGTGTTGCGTTCGTGCACTCGGGCCATCCCGAACGCGACCGGCTGCGCGAGGCCTTCAAGGAAGGGCGCATAGACGTCCTCGTCACCACCACGATCATGGAGCGCGGCATAACCGTGCCCATGGCCGACGTAGTCGTCCTTTACGCCGACTTCGAGCGCGTCTTCGACGCGGGTACGCTCATCCAGATGGCCGGCCGCGCCGGGAGATCGCAAGAGTATCCTTGCGCCCGGGTGTACTTCGTCGCCGAGCGCACGTCCCCCGACATGCGCGCCGCCATAGCGTCCATCCGAGACATGAACCGGCACGCCGCGGACTCGGGATATCTCATGTCCGGCGACGCGCACGAGCACCAGATCCAACCGGTCGGGCCGGACGCAGCCTCGCCGTCCGAAGCCCGATCACACATGCCCAGCCGCTACACGCCCCCTGCGCGGACTATCCCAGACGCCACCGCACCCGGGGCGAGCCGCACATTTTCCGCACGCCTTTGGAGGATTCCGACCAATTACATCGAAGATTCACAACTAGGTGAACACTATGGTTCCATCGTGGGAGCGATGACCCAGGGTCAGCAGGTGGACACTGAGATCCCGGGTAGCTGGGGTGTAACCGACCACGGCGGCGCACGCGGCCTCGGGGATCCGCACACGTACGTCTTTCGACGCCTGTAGATCCCGGCGGCAGAATGGCATGCCTGCGCCAACTGCCAGCCTGGTCGGTTTTCGCATTTCAGCATGCTCGCTCAGGACGGGTTCACTCAAGGCCAGCTTTCGCGGGGGACCTGGTCATAAAGCAACCAGGCCACGGCCGCCGCAGCGTCGGGGCCGGCGAATGTGGTCGGAATGTGACCACCTTCGCCTCGCTGGTGGTCGAAAACCTACCAGTTCGCCCCCTCCCGGCGGGACTGAGTCCAGAATGGGGAATACCCGGTGGCACGATCTTGCGAGAGATGGGTGAGATCGCGCTGCCGGGTATTCCGGCCTTGTGGAGGAGTTCGACACAAAGCGCGCTGCCTCGCGCCACTCAGGTACGGCTAGCGGCGGCCCGCGAAAACCCGTGCATTCCTCAAGTCCTTCGAGAAGACAGGGGCCGTACCGGGGAGCGCGACACCGACGACCTCCTCTCGGCATAAATCGCGGCCCTCTGCATACTCTGTTAGCCAGTGGTGCTTTCCGGCGCCCTTCTGGGCCGTTGTGCATGGCATCGCGAGAGATGCGAAGCGATATCCCTGCCCGAATACTTGTTGCAGCATCGAAGAGAGGTGTCGAGGGCCATGTTGCCTACCACACACGCTCAGATGTCCCCGGACAAGGACTACGACCGCACCCGCGACTGGAACCGCACCCGCGGCTCGAACCGGGACCGGGACCGCGGTCGGGACGGGGACCGCGACCACGATCGCGATCCCCTCGCGATGATAATCGGCTCCAGCCCCGGCATCGTAGCGGCTCGCAGCCTCGCCCGGCGCGCGGCGCGCGGCGACTCCAACGTCCTCCTGCTCGGCGAGACCGGCGTCGGCAAGGAGGTGTTCGCCCGCGCCATCCACGAAGCTGGCCGCCGGGCACACGGCTCGTTTGTGGTCGTGAACTGCGCGGCCGTCCCCGAGTCGCTTATGGAGTCGGAGCTTTTCGGCTACGAGGAGGGCGCGTTCACTGGAGCGCTCAGGACAGGACGGCCTGGCAAGTTCGAGCAGGCCTCGGGCGGCACCATATTCCTGGACGAGATCGGCGACATGCCCCTCATGCTCCAGGCAAAAGTGCTGCGCGCGATACAGGAGCGCACCATCGAGCGGCTGGGCGGGGCCAGGGAGATCCCGGTGGACGCGAGGCTCATCGCGGCCACCAACAAGAACCTCCATGAGAGAGTGGCAACCGGGGAGTTCCGGGAGGATCTCTACTACCGCCTCGACGTGATCACGATAACCATCCCACCGCTCCGTGAGCGGAAGCAGGACATGCCCGAGATTGTGGACTGCTTCTTGAAGAAGCTCAACAAGGTGTGCCACACGTGCGTGAAGGGTATCCATCCGACGGTGATGGACGCGTTCCTGAGGCATACCTGGCCGGGTAACCTCCGGGAGCTCGAGAACGTCCTGGAGCGGGGCCTCAACCTTACGGACGGCGACGAGATCCACCCTGAGGACATCCCCACCTATTTCTGGGAAACTCCCACCTCCCAGCCGGACGTCTCCGCTGGGTTCAGGGGACCAGGGCTCGACGACTCCCTCGCCGCCCACGAACGTGCCATTCTCGCGGCAGCGCTCCGCGCCGCGGGCAACAACAGGACGAGAGCTGCCAGGATGCTCAACATATCACGATCGGGGCTATACAAGAAACTCAGGAGATACGGTATTGCAGGCAAGGGTTAGCGCAGCGGGTCTCAAGTGAACGCTCCTCTGGCTCGCCCGCACGCACCGCGGGCACACTGCCGCCCGCGGCCCGAAGATTGTGCTCTGACCGCGTGGGGCGTGACAGTGGGGCGCGGCAGCACCTCGGCAGCACGAAGGCGACACGTCAGTGACACTATGGCAGCGCTATGGTAGGATCACAATAGCGCAGGGTCTGCGCGTCAATGGAGGCGATGCATCATCTGCGCATCGCCCCCGTGTCACAAAGAGGGCCGCACGGACGCCGGCAAAAAACGCTGCGTAAAGCCTGGGACACGGCGTCAGCCGTGCGCCACACGCCGAACGGTACCGCGCGCCCTATCACGCGGCGATCCACCTAGAATCGCCTCGTGAGCGTTATGCACTGCTTCTTCACCTGCTCCTCGCTTGTGAGCAGCGCGTAAGACATCTCGAAGTCGCCGAACCGCAGGCCGATCCCACCCGTGTAAGCCCGCGCCTCGGGGTCCACGCCGTCCCCTACGATGACCCCACCCCGCAGTGCGAGGTGAGGGGTGAGCCACCCCTCGAAGCCACCGGTGTAGACTTCGTGCCCACCCTCGTCGGGCGCGACTCCATGGGCATCGATGGCCACCACAGCCCTGTCCGAAGGCCGCAGGCTCAGGCCCGCGGAGTAGCTCGGCCTGACGGTCACCGTGGTGCCGTCGTCGAAGGCGAGGCGCGTGATGGTGATGTCGCGCGCGACCACTCCGAACGAAACGGCGCTCTGCTTCAGCATGAGCCCTGCGTCGGTCGCAAGGCCCCGCCAGCGCGGCATGCCCTCCGGATCCTCGGCCCAGGCCCCGGCCCCGGTCGCGGTCCCGGTCGCGCCGCCGCGCAGGTAACGCACTCCCATCCCGAGCGCCCCCCAGTCCGCAAAGCGTTTTCCGACCGAGTAGTTGAACGTGTTCCCTGAGAAGAGAGCGCCCCCCTCATGCCAACTGTACCGCCCCCACGCGAATCCACCCGCTCCGGCGCCGCGGTCCACGTCGGAGATGGCCGCGAACTTGAAGTTGTCCGCCTCGTCGCCATCTCCCCAGCCCGCCCCGAACGTGAGGACAAGCTCCTCCCTCGAGAGCCCGAACGAGGCGGGGTTCGAGTAGAGCGGGCTCGGCGCGTCCCACACCGCCACGTGTGAGTAGCCCATGCCCATGAGCCGCGCGTCCGCGAACCCGAATGGCTCCATGAAGCCGAAGCCCGCGGCTGCGGTCGCGCGGGGCGGTACGAGAGTGGCCGCCACCAGCACAGGCACCAGCACAAGCGCTGGCGCCAACGCCAACATCGGTGTATGATGTAGAGCGGCCCGTGCAAGCGCGCGCGCCAGGTCGAGCCTCCGTCGGATGGTCGTTGCCGTCACCTTGCCACACCCCTTCCTTCTCTTCTGCATTCGTCGAACGCCGGCCTCAGCCGCTAGCTACCCCGTGCCGGCGGCCCAGACCGCCGTGTGGCGGCCTCTCCGGGACCGGTCCCTCCCGCCTCCAGCCCTGGAAGCACGCCCCGGCTCGGCGCCTCGCGCCTCGCGCTCTACCCGCCTGGTTCCGGACGACCTGACCCCGACATGACACTAGAAATACGGCCGGTCCAGTCCGGGTGGATGCATCCTCGCCGCACCAGGGCTGGATGGACTCCGCCAGGTCGGACAATGCGCAATCGGATGCGGTGGTACGCTCGACGGACCTGAGCCAGCCAGGCGCCGCCCGGAGCTCCCGATGCCGCCCCGCTCTCCACGCTACTATCGCATGATGGTCGGCGTTATGAATATGACGACCTCCGTCTCGGTGGACGCCCTCTTCGTGCTGCTGAAAAACAGCCCGAGAATGGGCAGGTCACCCAGGAGCGGTACCTTGGATTTCGCCTCATACTCGGACCTCAACTTGAGTCCGCCGATGACTATCGTCTCTCCGTCCTTCACCCTTATGGATGTCGATGCCTTGCGCCTGTTCACGAGAGGCAGGCCGTCGGCGGTCTCCACCGCGTCGCTCACTTCTGGCTCGATCTTCACCAGGATCTCGCCGGTCTCCGACACGCGCGGCGTGAACTTGAGAGAGATGCCCGTCCGTATGGACTCGAGGCGCGTCGACGTATCGCTGTTGCTGCCGGTCGTCACCATGAAGTAGCGGTCCTTACCAAGGAATATCTCGGCCGGCTCGCCGTCGACTGTGGCGATGCTGGGGGTGGCGTGGATCTGGGCCCTGCCCGAGTCGAGGAGGGCCTTCATGGACGCGATGATGTGCTCGAGCCCTCCAGCCACGTTGTACTTCGCGCCCCAGATGCCCGAGACGAAGTCCACAAACCCAGAAGCAGGCACTTCGGAGTCGGGCTTACCGCCGCTCCCCTCGTAGCGCCAGTCGGCCCCGAAGGACTTGCCGCTATCGGAGGATATCTCCATGACGAGGGCCTCCAGCCGGACCTGCGGCGCCGGACGATCGATCTGGGCGATGTCCGCTGTGATGCGCCGGACCATGCTGGCGGAGCCTGTGACAACCAGCACGTTGTCGGCGGCGCCCACTTTCACGTATGGAGCGAAGAAGTCCGAGAGCAGCTTGGCGGCGTTCTCGGCCCTGACATACTTGAGTTTGACCACCTCTGTGCTGGTAAGAAGCGAAAACGTCGGGTTCTTGGAGTCTGCCGACCCGACGACGTAGTAATCGCCCACCTTGACGAAGGTGTAGCCGAGCGGCACGACGATCATCTCGAGCGCCTTCTCCAGCGGGACGTCGCGCAATTCGACCGTGACCCATCCCTGCACCGTGGCGTCGGCCATGATGTTGACCCCCGTCTGCGCGGAGATGTCGCGCAGCGCGCTCATGATGTCGGCGCCGTCGAACACGTTGGTCACCAGAATCTCCTCCGCCATCGATGCCTGCGGCAGGGCTGCCATCAAAACCGCCAGCGCGAGCGCCAGCACGAGCCCAAGCCCCAGCCTTCTTGCCGGGCGCCTCCCACCCGGTGCGAAACCTCTTGATTCAAACATCCGTGACTCCTCCTCCAAATCAGCCTGAACTCGGCCGGGGCTCAAGGCCCCGCCCCGCAAGTCCGGCCCGGCCTCGACCGGCCGCCTGGCGTGGCCCGGCCTGGGCCTGACCTGGATCGGCCTCGCTCGGACCGGCCTGAAACAGCAAGTGGCCGCCCCCGCCGATGGGTTGCGCGCGGCTGTCAGGGCTGCTTCACGCTAAACTCCTTTGAGGCATAGAGCGGGGTCTTCCCGCCGTACTTCACGGTGACCTCGACCATGTAGTCCCCCGGCTCGAGCGGGCGCGAGTATGCTGCCTGCAGCAGCCTCGTCCCGCCGGGAAGGACGATGCTATCGAGCTCGCCGAGGTCTATCGAGTCGGTTTCCTCCCAGGTTCCCGGGCCAACATACTCGATCCCCGGGACGCTCTCGGGCACGACGTGCCTCTTGATGGCGAACGCGACCTGCGGCCTGACGTGGGTGGTGCCGGTGTTCTTGAAGGTGGTCGAGAAGACCCAGCCGACGGACGGGCCACCGTGCTCTACCTTCAGCTCCGCAAGCTCGGCCTGCTTCTCCACCTTTTTGCCCACGGTGAGGAAGACCACAGTGCCGGCCTCGCCGGTCCACGCAGGGACCGCCGCCGTGCTGCCTCTACCGCTGCCTGTGCCGGCAACGCCCGCCTGGCCTGCCGCACCCCCTGTGCCAGCTCCCGCAGCACTTGCCGCGCCGGGCGAACCAGCCTCTCCGGCCGCTCCGCTGGCCGGCGTTGCCGTGAACACGATGTTCGCGTACCTGCCGCCCGCCTGATCCTTCGGAATCGCGATCACGGTACGGACGACCTGCTTGCCCTTGGGAGCAACGTCGAAACTCGAAGGCCGTAGCTCCACCCAGCCTGCGCAGCTCCAGTCGGCGGGCGCAGCGCGCAGCGCAGCCTCGTCCTGGACCAGCTCGCCCTCCTGATCGTATACGAGCGGCAGGGCCCTGCCCTCCACGTGGATGGGCACGTCGGACTTATTCTCGACCACGACGGAGCGGGCCGCCACGGCGCCGGGCGGGTAGGTGATGTCCATGTCTTGCGGCTCCACGCTAAACGGTGCCAGTCTCGCCTCGCCCTCGACTCCCTTTGCCCCCGCGTCCTTGACGCCGACGGTGAACGGCACCTTCGCGAGCGCCGGCCTCATGCCGCCGTACTTTACCGCGATGTCCGCGATGTAATTACCGGGGGCAAGGCCGGCCGGGAGCACGGAAACCAAGTTGACGGTGGTCTCGGGCAGCATCAGCCCGCGGCCGCTGCCAAGAGGTATCTGGCGCAAACGCTTGCCGGAGCCGTCCCTGAGAGTCAGAAAGCCGCGCGCGAAGACGTGCGTGTTGCCTTCGTTCTTGACTTCGGCCACAAGGATCAAGGCGTCCTTGCCAAATGCATTGGCGTAACGCGGGTCATCGCGCGACTCCTTGACGGTGAAGCCAGAGATGCCCACGATCTTGCGCACCCTCGGCGCAGGGATCGATACCTCCACCACGGTCGCGAACCTCTGCACAAACTCCGTGGACGCGAAGGCGTCCTCCCTGCGTTTCTCCGGGGCAAGTTCGAAGACTACCGCCGCATACCTGCCGCCATACACGCCCCTGGGCACCGTGAGCTTTCCTGTTACCGAAAGGCCTTCCCCTGGTCCAAGGGTGGCTTCATCCGCAGAAATCTTTATCCACTTGGCACAAGAGTACTTGCCGCCGGCTGGTTCAACGACACAGTAGTCGCCGTTGGGTTTCTCGGCCACGTCAGCGGTGAACACGCGAAAATGCGCACTTGCCACTTTGCTCTCATTGACCAGCAGCACATCGAACGTCTTCGTCTCTCCTGGGGCGGCTGTGAGCTCCACAAGAAGCGGTGTCAGGCTGATGGATGTCTGTGCCGCGGCCACACCCCATACGAGACACGCTAGCAGGGCTGATGCAGCGAGCGCCCGCCGTATGCGTCTTCGGATCCGGCCCGTGTCCGGACCGGACCGGGCAATGTTAGATGATAAAACTGGCCAGGGGAACATCCTCGCAAATCTCCTCTCCGGTTCGATCAGGGGTGGCTGCCTGGCCACCCCTGATCCTCTCGTGTATGGCTCACCTTACTCGGTGATACAGGGCCGCCGGGAAGGGCTTGTGATGGCGTCTGCCAGGCGACCGGGCCGCGGGCTGTGCGTTACTGGCCCCGCTCAGCCTGGGGCGCGATCCATTTGACCGGGCTCACCGCCTGGGTGTCCACTGTCTAGAGTGTCGGCGGCTGCGACCCAATCTGGTCTACCTTGAAGTCGCCAGTGTCCGGATCGATCCAGTGCTTCAGGTTTGTCACCGAGATAGTTATCGTGCCGACATCCTCGTACTCACAGGACGAGTTGCAGTTCTCCACCACGATCTTGTTCCAGAGCTTCGTGCTCAACCCGTCGTGCAACGCCTGGCTGTCGTCGATGACGTCGTGCTCCTCGTTGAGCGCAGACGCCCCCACCCAGCCGTTAGCCTCTGCCTGTGCCAGAGTCGCGCCGAAGGAGTAGTATGTGTCGATGGTCTGCTTCACGCCCTCGTCCGCTTCGAGGTAAGCCAGGTCCGCGAAACCATCGTAGTCTATGGCAACATCGTTGTTGCTCTTGAGCGTGGCGGTTATGCAATCGGCCGCGTACGTCCCGGGCTTCCTGATCCGCCAGTCCCAGCGGGACCCGCTGAGGGTCCACTCTATCCATTGGGCCACTGAGGCATGGTGGGTGAACGTGACGACCCAGCTTGCCCTATTGCAGGAACCCAAGACCGGGTTGCTGGACCAGCAGCGGGCCAGCGCCTCAATGTTGCCCGTTCCCTGGGAGACCCACTCGCCCTCAACGAGCTTCCAAGTCTCGACCTCGATCGCATTTGCCGGCAAAGCGACACCGGGGCTTGCCGCAAGGGCGGCCACCGGCACGAGCACAACAGCCATCAACGCAAGTATTAGGATGATTCTCTTCATACTGAACATTCGACCTCCTCGTGATCTCTGCTGGGGCCTAATCGACCCCGCCACATCCTGAATTCCATACCGATTTTCCCGGTTTTCGCGGTGGGCTCAGAGCGCACGGCCGGAGACCACGGTCCCGGCATGCCCGTTGCCCTTCCCGGAGCCCAAGGCTGCAATCATCTGGTCACAGGTCCCGACGGCCTAGTCCTACCCGCACCGCACCTGCACCCTCCTCGGACACGGCCCGGACACAGACTTGCCTTGCCCCACCGCGCCTCTTCAGGTTCCAGCGTTCGTCGCGATGAAGGTTATCACCCCCACGTCCTCGTATTCGCAGGACGAGTCCTCCTCGCCCACGGCTATCTTCGACCACATGCGAAGGATGGTCGGGGTTGTCGCGTCGAGCGGTATCGGGCCGCGTGAATTTGCGTCCAGGTTGAGGTCGTCGGCTGTGATCCAGCCGGAGGACTCCACCGCGTCAGGTCCGTGGCCGAAACCATACCAGGTCGCGACGGTCGCACTCCCGTCCTCCTGGCTTGCGAGATTCTCGAAGCCATCAAACTGGATCGAGAGGTTCCCGGCGCCTGTGAAGCTCATCTCCATGGCGAGCGCCGCGTACGTGCCGGCCTTCCTCACTCGCCAGTCGAGCCGGGTGGCGCTGAGGGATATGTTCGCGTACACTCCCTCGGCCTTGATGGATATGGACGGGCTCAGCGTCACGGTTCCGGACCCGAACACGGCTTGATAGCTGAGGGTCATGTTGTCGCAGAAGGTGAATGAGCCCGGGTCCTCGTAACCGGTGGGTCCCGCAGTATACACCTTCAGTTTGAATTGCCCCGAGGCACCAAGAGCCGCTGCGCCTGCCCAATCCCAGGTCACCTTTACCTTGCCGGTAGATGGGTCACGGGATATGGCAGGGGCAGCGCCTGCGCCTGGATCGGGCCAAGCCACAATGTCCCTGGAGCCCGGGATCTCCTCTGCCCACAGTTCCGGTCCGAAGTCCAGGGTCATTTGCCATCCCAGGAGGATGAGATCGGGACACGAGATGCTCACGCTCACTTCCCACTCTGCGTGCTCTCCGGTCGGAACGACGAATTGCCCCCCGTCCTCCCTGACGTTCGCCGTCTTGCCTGTGGCTGTAATGATGAAGCGCGGATCAGTCCTGCCGATGTCCCGTGTGCCTATCCCGCCGGACGCCTCGCCGCTGTCGCGGACGATATTCGCTACGCCAACCTGTAGGCTTCCCCCGGCAACCGGCAGCTTCGCGGACACGATGGAGGGCCCGCCCGCCGGACCCTCGCCGGCGATTGACCCCGGAACCACATCAAACGGCGCCCCGTCGCCGCGCAGGGCGTCGGCATCCTTGCGGGCGATGACGCTCCCGGAGGCAGCGTTCCGTGTCTGCGATTCTCCGGCAAGCACGTATGTCAGGCGGACGCCGGTGTCGATGGAGTATATCCCCTCGCGGGAGAACTGTTGGTTTCCGTGACCGTCGCGGCCGGTGACCACCGTCAACTCAGCCCTGGCCGCCTCGCCCGGCGCAAGATCCCCGATATCCCAGACGAGCGCCGGGTTCAGCGGCAGGCCGCCCTTGGCAGGGTCGCCTTCGATGCAGGCCTCCCCGTGCGGCCTCCCCGCCAGCGTAGCGCGGAACGCCGGGCCGAATTCATCGCGTACCTTTACGTTCCTGATCACGATGTCGTTGGGGTTCCTCACCGTTATCGCGACGCGCCACTCCAGGCGCCGTCCAAGGGGCGCGATGAAGAGCCTGGCCTCATTGGGCCGGATGTCCCGGGAGACGGGGATGAAGTCCACCGTAAGCTCGGCCTTTTCGATGTCCGGCTCGAACGTTGCGGTCGCCCGCACCGGCCAGGACACTGACCCCGCGCTGCTCCAGCCCTGTAAGGGGTTCTCCCCCACCGCCGTGGCGTATGGATTGACCGGCGGGAGTTCAACCCATCCGCTGGATGGCTCAAGCCTGTAGACGATGAGGCAGTTCCCCAGAGTTGGCGCCGATGCAAAGCCAAGCACGGCCAATCCTACAACCAATGCAAGGACTGTCCGCCGGTGCACCATCAGTAGCCCTCCTCGCGCGTTCACAAATCCGTGCTCACGGTGGCGTCCGTACATGCGGGCAACCGCCGTCGGCATGACACGCGTCGCAAGAGCCGTGCCTGTCGCCAGCGGGCTGACAGCGGCAGCGAGAAAGCCTGCCCATGCTGGCCGCGAGGGCCTAGCGGACCGGGCTCGGGCCGTCGTGCGAACGCTCGTGCGAGTACGGTCGTAGACACCATGGAAAGCCACCTTGGGCCGTGATCGTGGGGGCAGGCTGAGAGGGAGGGCCACCTGGAGCAACCGTCTGGGCGGCCGAACGTGCGTATCATCGTCTACAGTAGGAGCTGCGGTACCTGAGTGAGGATGCGCGAGACTGTTGATGTTTCCTACTTCATGGCGACATCGCAGCAATACAGTTCGGCTGAATCGCGCAAAACCATCGCCATGCTCAGCCAAACTGGCTCATACTGAGAAAGCTCGGCGGTCTCGTGCGTTAATCCCTGCCCGCTCTCCAGTAGTTGCCGAGCTGTCGGTGATCGCACGAGGGGTGTCAGAATTCGGCCACTGGCCAGACGGGCCGGATTGTGGCGAAGCGCGCCCCGCTTGGGGCGCCATTCCCTCGCGGCGTAGGCTTCTTAGCCTTCGAGGAAAGTGTGAATCACACTTCGAGGCAGTCCGCCAAGACACCGATAACCTGCTTCACGCGTACGGAATTGGACGGACCGCGCCAATCCCGAGTCGCGGCTGCCCGGAAGGCTGCGAAAGCGCTAAAGGGTTGGCTGTAGACCGTGATGGTGGAAGCCGCCAAGGAGGGTTAGCCCAACGTCATCTCGTTGGGCGTGTCGCAGTAAGGCGGATGCATGCGAGAATGAGCGTGTCGCTGTGCAAGGCGCCGAGTCTCAGCGATCTTGGTAACAATGAGTCGGCTGTCGCGGGAGGCAGTATCAGGTTCGTCTCCGAGAGGCTTGAAGCCTCTCTTCATGGCGATCCAGTCTCTCCTGGTGCGACTGGAACGCATCGAACAGAATGCGGATCTTGTCGATGACTTCACTTTCCATGCGGGCTTCGAGCCTGAGCTGCCCGGTCTTCACCTCGCCGATCTCGGCCTCGACTCCCCCCAGGCGAGCATCGAGTCTCCTCTGGCCTTCCTCAACCCCGTCAAGACGCGTCTCAAGTCTCCTCTGGCCTTCCTCAACGCCATCAAGACGCGTCTCGAGTCTCCTCTGGCCCTCTTCAACGCCGTCAAGACGCGTCTCAAGCCTGACTTGGCCAGCCTTCAAGTCACCGATGTCGGACTTCATGCCTCTGATCTCGCCCAGGATTTCCTGGAGAACCTCTTCCATGACCGCCCCTCCCTCCGTAGTGTACTATACCACAGGAACGGCTTTCCTCACAGGTGAACTTCATCACCCTTGTGGGCGGAATTAGTCTCTTTCACCGGAAGCATCTCTGAGCAAGCGCGGAATGCGAGAAGGCGCGAAGTATACTTCACGGCACTGACAGAACCCCACCGGCGAGCAGGAGTCGGATACGAAGCGCAGGAATTCGGCAACAGGATACCGGGCGACGCTTGGCCTACCGCCGCTACTATCGCCACTACTACCACTGCCACCACTACTGCCGCAGCCTCACCGCGAGGCCGGAGTAGCGGCGATCCTGGGTGTCGTTCCGGCACGCAATGGCGAGGGCCTTGGGCGTGCCGACCAGCACCACGAGCTGCTTGGCCCGGGTGATGGCGGTGTAGAGGAGGTTTCGCTGGAGCATGATGAAGTGCTGGGTGGTGATGGGCATCACGATGACGGGGTACTCGCTGCCCTGGCTCTTGTGGACGGACACCGCGTATGAGAGCACGAGCTCGTCCAGCTCATGCTGCTCGTAGGTGACGCGCCGGATGCCGTCGGGCTCCACGAACGCCACCACGACCTCCTGGTCCTCGGGGTCCACCTTCACCACACGGCCGATGTCCCCGTTGAACACCATCTTGTCGTAGTTGTTGCGGATCTGCATGACCTTGTCGCCCTCGCGGAGCACAAGCCCGCCCAGGCGCATCTCCTGCTTGCCGGGAGCGGCGGGGTTCAGGGCGTCGCGCAGGACAGCGTTGAGGTTCTCGACGCCGGTGACCGTGCGCCGCATCGGCGCCATGACCTGGATGTCGTCGATGGGGTGGCACTTCGCATAGGCGGGCAGACGCCGCGCCACGAGGTCCTTCACCAGCCCCGAGACCTTCTCGGCGTCGTCCTCGGCGATGAAGAAGAAGTCGGCCTTTCCGCCCTCGGCGAGGCTCCTGTTCGGAACGGGCATCTCACCCCTGTTGACGCGGTGGGCATTGGTGACTATCATGCTCGTCCGGGCCTGCCTGAATATCTCTGTGAGCCGCACCACCGCCACCGCGCCCGATGCGATGATGTCGCGCAGCACCGACCCCGGTCCCACCGACGGCAACTGGTCCACGTCGCCCACCAGGACCAGCCGTGTACCGGGCCGCACCGCGGCCAGGAAGTTGCTCATGAGCAGGATATCTATCATGGACGTCTCATCCACGATGATGACGTCGGCCTCGATGGGCGCCCCCTCGTTGTGCTCGAAGGACATCTGCCCATGCCCGAAGCTCACACCGAGGAGCCGGTGGATCGTCTTCGCCTCGCGCCCGGTGGTCTCGGCGAGCTTCTTCGCGGCGCGCCCCGTGGGTGCCGCGAGGGCGACCCGCAGGCCCCCCGCCTCGGAGATGCGCAGCATCGTCCGCACCGTGGTGGTCTTCCCCGTGCCCGGCCCGCCCGTCAGGACGAGCACGCCGCACCGGACGGCCTTCTCCACAGCCGCCCGCTGCTCCGCGCTGAGGTGGACGCCGTCGCGCCGCCCCAGTTCGGCGAGGAGCCGGGCCACATCGACCGGGAGTGGCTTCGGCGGGCGGCCCGCCAGCGCAGCGAGCCTCTCGGCGACGCTCGTCTCGGCGCGGTAAAGGTAGGCGAGGTAGACGGCCTTCTCGCCCTGCACCGTGTCGCGGACGATCGCTCCGCGCTCCTCGAGCACGGGCAGCACTGCCGCCACCAGGTCCTGCCCCACGCCGAGGGCTTTCGCAGCCTCGTCGAGGAGCGCCTGCTCAGGGTAGTACACGTGTCCGTCCCCGGCAAGCTCGTTCAGAACGTATATGACGCCGGCGGAGACCCGCTCCGCCGAGGTCGGCTCCACGCCCAGTTCAGCAGCAATCTTGTCCGCTGTCTTGAACCCCACGCCGTGAATCTCGTCGGCGAGGCGGTAGGGGTTTTCACGGACAGCCTGGATGGACGCGTCGCCGTAGCGGCGGAATATCTTGGTGGCAAGCGTGGTGCTCACCCCATGGCCCGCAAGGAACATCATGACCTTGCGGATCTCCTTCTGCTCCTGAAAGGCGCGAGCTATCGTGGCGGACTTGACCGGCCCCACGCCCTCGACCTCTGTAAGTCTCTGGGGATGATGCTCGATGACGTCGAGGGTGGCGAGGCCAAAGTGTGAAACGAGCTTCTTCGCTGTCACGGGGCCGATGCCCTTAATGAGGCCCGACCCGAGGTACTTCTCAATGCCCTTCTGCGTCGCGGGGACGACGGACTCATAGCGCTCGACCTTGAACTGGCGGCCGTACTCCGGGTGGTCCACCCACTCCCCCTCCAGGGCGAGCGTCTCGCCGAGGCTGATGAACGGGAAGGTGCCCACCACGGTCACCGGAAGCGCTCGCCGCCGCCCGCTCCCCGCTCCCGGCGCGCTCCCCGCTCCGGGCGCGCGCCGCAGGTGTGCCGCACCTCCGCCAGCCCGCCCGTTGGTCCTGGTCCCCGGGCCTGCGCCATCCCGGGCATCCTGGGCACCGCGGCCATCCTGGGCACCGCGGATATCCCGGGCCCCTCCTTCGGCCGCCCTATCGGCCGCCCCGCTGGCACCACCCTGCGCGTGCCCACTCCCGCCGACCGGCCCGTCGTCCCAGTCCGTGCATGCAATCCTGGCCACGGTGTAGAAGTTGTCCTCGTTGCGGTATGTGATCCGCTCGACCGTCCCCTGAATCGAAGGCATGTCTACCCTCCGTGCGAGGTCGTGAATGCTTCGGCTTCCTCATTTTAACATACACAGCGCCCGGAGTAAACGCTGATGGGTAGCGGTGCGCCGCGACGCGGCGCAGTCCGGCGGTGCAACGATGGCCCATGTCGGTTCCACGCTGATGCCGGCGCCGCGGGTGAGCGGCGGCGGGTCTCGAGGAACTCGCCGGCGCTGCCGGACGGCGGCAAGGTGGTCGGCACGAGACCAGCTTTGGCAGCGGGCTGGTCCGCGGGCGACCATGGCCGCCTGTGACCTGGTCGCGCTGGATCCACCTCCAGACGCAATTCGAAAGAGGTGGTCTCGTGGTGACCAGGAAGCGCCGGAACGTGGTCGCTACACGACCACTTCACGCTCGGCGTTGGCCGTGCAGCGACCAGTTCCGCACATCGCCGTGCGGGGGTGGTTCGTGGACGACCAGAATGAGCGTTCACGTGGTCGCGAGGGAGCCAACTGCGTGCGGACCCTGGTCGCGCCACGACCACCCCATCTCGCCTCCGGTGGCGAAGAGTGCGAAGTTGGTCCTGGCGCGACCAGGGTCGCCGCCAAAGTGGTCGGAACGCGACCAGCTTTGAAAGCTAGCTGGTCGTGACGGAACCAGTCTCGCGCATCGGACGAAGAGGGTGGTCGCGCAGGAACCAACTTTCGCGCAAGGCTGGGCTGCACGAGACCAGGTTCGCCTCTAACCTGGCTTTGTGGCGACCACCCTCCCCGCCTTACGCCCGAAGCTGGTCTCGTGGCGACCAGGACGTCTCCCGAACTGGTCGCCGGACGACCAACCGTCCGCGAATCCTGGTCGCAAACTGACCACCTTACCGCTTGTCGGGCCATAAGGACCGTGGGGGTGGTGCGTAGCGATCCAGGATCAGCGCTCAAGTGGTGTCCAGGCGACCAACCAGTCCTCCGCAGCTGGTCGCGGCAAGACCAGCCCCCCAGGCGACCACATCGTAGCGCCGCCCGCAAAAGCCGCCCGTAAAAGCGACCTGACATGCACCCGACCGGGAGGCGGCGACGACCCCTGGACGCCGCAACGGCTACATGCGCCCTCGCCGGTCGCTCACGCAGCCACCTGGCTGCAATCCACTGACGAGCCGCCTTCTGTCGCCGTACCGACTCACGGCTTGACCCCCGGCGCACTCGGGGCCGCGTGCGGCTCGTCTGTCACGCCGTCCACGCCTGCCGGAGCGCCGCCCGGGGCCCCTGACTCTCCCTCAGATGCCGCTGGCACGCCTTCCACGCTAACGGAAGCGTCCAGTGAGATTTCCGGGCGGGGCGATGACTCCTCCTTGCCGCCCGCGGGAAAGATCTCGGATAGCCTGACCAGCTCGTATCCTTGAGACCTCAGCCCCTCAATGAGGGCAGGCAGCGCGCGGGCGGTTTGCTCGCGCACGTGAAGGAGGACGATTGCCCCGTCCCTTGCGCCCGAGGTAACCCGCTGGACGATGGTCCCCTGGCCGGGGTTGCGCCAGTCACCGGGGTCGAGGGTCCACAACACCGTCGCTGCGCCTTCCTCCTTCGCCACCCGCCGCACCTCGTCGTTATAGCTTCCGTAAGGCGGCCGGAACCACTTCGGGGTCACGTTCGCGGCGGCCTTGACCGCCTCCTGCGTCATGGTGATCTCGCGGCGGATCGCCTCGGCCGAAAGCGTGGTGACGCGCGAATGCGAATAGCCGTGGTTCCCCAGTTCGTGCCCCGCAGCGGCGATTTCCCGGACCACGGCGGAGTGGCGATCGACCCGGTTGCCGATCAGGAAGAAGGTGGCCTTCACGCGACATCTGTCGAGAACTGCGAGGATCTTCCTCGTATATATCGCGTCGGGACCATCGTCGAAGGTGAGGGCGATCTTTCCGGCAGAAAGTCGCTCACCAAGGCCGGAGCGGGGAACGCCATTGCCGTCGGTGCCCTCCCTCGGCGGCGCCACAGGCCCGGGTGCCGCAAGCCCGGGTGCTGCAGCCCCGGAAGCGGTAGGCCCAGGAAGGGGCGTGATCACCACGACCGGCGCCCCGCCACCGGATCCACCCGGCGAGCCGGACGCTGCCGGGCTGCCAGTGGAAGGGGAGGACGCGATGGTTACTACGGGTGCGTCAGGCCGGAGACCGCCCCCGGGACGGCCTGCCGCAGCCGGCGGGCCAGCTTCAGGCGTGCCAGGGCCTGGAGCAGCCGTGGTCACGCCGATCACGCCCGGTGCCGTTCCTGCCGCAGCCGTCCCCCCGGGGGTGGAAAGCCCGCTTCCCCCGCTGCCCGGGTCGGCCGCGCTCGCACTGCCCGTTCCGGCTCTAGCTGCAGCTACAGGCCCAGCCCCAGGCCCTGATTCAGCGCTGGCTCCGGCTCCGCCACCCGTTCCCGGGCCACCTGCCGCTCCCGCCGCCCCGCCCGTCGCGCCATGAGCGTCCATCCACGATCCTGCCGGCACCGAGACGGTCACCCTCTGAATGCCGTTTGACAAGACGACCGTGCGTGCCACCCGGTCCCACTCGAGCCAGCAGCCGAGGACCCGCGCAAGCTCGCGCGCAGGCGAATACGCCTGGCCCAGCACCGTCGCGGTCTCGACAAGATGCCCGTTTACGAGCGTCCCAATCCCCGCTACCCAGTGCACCGTGGCCCCATACGCCTCAGCCGCCGGTCTCGTTGGCACCATCATCGAGCCGTCGCGGATGAAGCCGAAAACGTAGACGTCCGGCCGGCGCGGGATTTCATACTCGCCCTCCTGGCTGCCAGCTGATAACGCGACCTCATGCAGCTCCACCGTGCCTTCCTGCGCCCCCACGCGGTTCGTCGGCCCTGCGATCATCGCAGTAATCAGTACCCCAGCTGCGAGCAAGGCCGTCCAGCACCTCCGCGTCCCTACCGTGAGGAGGTCGTGCACACGTACACGTGCTCTCAACGTCACCAGGCCCCTTCCTGCCATACATGACGCCCACGTAGCGCGACCCCGGAAGGCCGCTTGGAAACGGGCCCTGCCGCGCGCCGCCCATATCGGCCAACCCTTGCTTCGTCAAGCTGGAGGTTGAAGACCCGCAACTTGGCGACCCAGGAGAGCCGCTGTCGGGCTTGGGTGCCCCTCTTGGACCACCCTTGTCGAGGACGTTTCATCTATTCCTATGCTTGGCCTCCTCGAATATGACAGTGGGCTGGCAGGGTTCAAGCCGCGAGGACTGCGGGCGGGTTATTCCCGGGGTGCAACCCAAGGATCCCTGGATCTCGCCGGCGCACTGGACAGAGTAGCGCCCGCGCGCTGAAGAGGATCATGAGCCGAGGTTGAGTAGATGCTTGTCTCCGCCAACGAGGAAGTCAGTGTCGGCAGAGAGGGCGCACGCGAGGACGTGTTCAGCGGGTGAGTCCTGTCCAGGGTTGCCGGTGTTGCCCTCGGGGGACGGCGCGTGCGGTGAGATGCGTTCGAATTTGGCGCTTAAGGCTAGCCAAATTCTCGACGCCCCGCCCCAGCAAGCACCGGCAACCCTAGCACCCTCAAGAAAAGCGGCGAAAACTTATGGTGCCATACTTAGATGACGCCCGCGCTCAGGCACGTCACGATGACGCCTGCTATTGCGGTTCCAAGTGCGATGGCTGCGAAAGCCTTGCGGATGTCGATGCCGAAAAGGAAGGCGGCGACGGCGGCGGTCCAGGCGCCGGTGGAGGGCAGCGGCACGGCCACGAAGACGACGAGGCCGATGGGGCCGTACCTCTGGACGAGGCGGCTCCTGGCCGCCGTGCGCGCAAAGAACCAGTCGCTCACCTTGCGGACCGACGGGAAGCGCCGCAGCCACCCCGCCGCGTATCGCAGGAATAGCATCACCGGAACCACCGGGACCATGTTGCCGAGCACGGCCACTGTGCAGGCCTCCACCGGACGCATCCCCAGCGAGATGCCCAGCGGAATCGCGCCGCGCAGCTCGACCACAGGCACCATCGCAGTGAGAAAGACCAGGGTCTCCCTGGACACAACAGAAAGCCAATCATTCAACGACTCAACCAAGACCGATTCTCCTCTTTCTCTCCCTTCGGTTATTGTTCCACTGTCTTCTCGCAATCTCCTTCTCGGCCCATGCTCCGCCTCAGACCAACAAGACGGGCGCCCGTCCGGGCGCCCCTTGCCCCTCTTGCCCCTGTGTCCACTCCCGTCTTCACCCACGTCTACCTGTAATAGAATGCCTGCAACCTGTCGCCGACGGCCGTCCCCGTGCGCTCGAGCACCCCCTCAGGAAGTTCCACCACCCAACCTGCCTCCCACGTCACCGGCCCCGCCTTGCCGGGCACGAGCGGTGCGAGCACGCACACCACGACGCCCGCATCGCTCACGTAGGCAACGTCGATGAAGAACTTCATCCCGAAGCTGTGGACCCCTCTGCACGGCCGGATGACGAGGCCCTCGCCCTCCTCGAGCGATGTCCTCCCAAGAAGACCGCGCGCCCGCTTCCTCCCTGAGAGCGCCAGTTCCGCCCGGGTTGCGAGCGCGGTCCCGCGCGTCACGTTCACCACGGCGACACGGGAACGCCTATCCGGCCCAGATCGCGCCGCGATGCCCGCCCCACTCTCTGGCATGAACGCCGCGCGGCCAGTCGCCGCGCGCCCGGTAACCGCACGTCCGGTCGCTGCATCGCCAGTCACCGCACCGCACCACGTGTCCGCTGTCGTCCAAGAGACCAAGGTGCTCTCCGCCTTTCGGGGCCGCCCGACAGCCCCGCCCTCCTCCCCTTTGCGCCGGCGGTGTGGAGCGGAATCCCGCAATATGGCCTGCGCGCAGGGCCAGGCTGGCAGCAGCCGTGGGAAATCAACAGCCTCTTGCGTCCCCACTTACAAGTTCGTGAACGTCATCGCCACCTGGATTATCGCAGGCCCCAGGAGCACCACAAAAAGCGTGGGGAATATGAAGAAGATGAGAGGGAACAGCATCTTGATCGGCGCCTTCATGCCTGCCTCCTCGGCCTGCTGGCGACGCTTGGTCCGCACCTGCGCCGACTGGATACGGAGGATATTCGCTATGCTCACGCCGAGCTGGTCAGCCTGTATGACGGACGCGATGAACGACGTGATGTCGTCGATCTTCACGCGCTCGGAGACCTCGCGCAGGGCCTCTCTCCTCGGCTTGCCCATACGGATCTCCTGCAGCAGAAGGGCGAACTCGTCTGCAAGGGGGCCTCGCTTTCTCTCCACGACCTTCGCCAGCGCGGCGTCGAACCCCAGGCCCGCCTCCACGCTCACGGTGAGCAAGTCGAGCACGTCCGGCAGGCACTTGCGGATCTGCTTCTCGCGATCCTTCTTCTTCGACTGCATTATCATCTCGGGAACGAGCCACCCGAGAGCTGCAGCCACGAACGCCAGCAGCACGGCCGTGCTTAGCCCGATGCCGAGCGCAAGCCCGAACGCCGCCACGGGGATGATGACCAGGGTGATGACGCGCATCAGGATGTAATCCCCTGGGGTCATGTTCCACGGGTTGCCAGTGACGTCCAGCTTCGCCCTTACCGCGTCGATCACGTGCTTCGGCGTAACGGAGATGACGAAGTTGTTCACGAACCGGACGGCCGGGCCCAGGAGCCGCTCGCCGAGCGGTCGCGCCAGCTTCTTCTCGCGCTCGCTGGGCACCCGCGTAAGCGTGGCGAGCCGCCTGAGCCGCTCGTCGGCACTGGGCTCTCGCCTCGCCCCCATCGACCACATGGCGATCGAAGTCACGCTCACAAACATAAGTGCTGAAAGCAAGAGAGCCACGCGCGTGTCCCTCCCCCATGCCCCTGCTCGGCGCTGACCGGGCAGCCGGGCTGGCGTCTCCGGTCCCGATTCAGAGGATCCGAGTCCTAAACCTCGATAGTGACTATCCTCCTGATCACCATCGCCCCGATGGTCTCGCCGATGACGGCCATCGCGATCATGATCCTCCCTATCGGGTGCGTGAACAGCATCGTAATGTAGCCAGGGTTAATCATGTAGAGCAAGACCCCGAGCGCCACGGGCAGGATCCCGATAATGATCCCGGATAGCCTCCCCTGCGCGGTCAGGGCCCTGATCTCGCCGCGTATCCTCACCCGTTCCCTGATCGTATGGGCGATGTTGTCGAGCACCTCCGCGAGGTTGCCGCCGACCTGCCTCTGTATGAGGACGGCGGTCACCACGAGCTCCAGGTCCTCGCTTCCGACCCTGTCGGCCAGCGCCGTAAGCGCCGCCTCAGTGGTGGTCCCCAGGCCCATCTCCTTCATGGCGGCCGAGAATTCATCGGAGATCGGAGGCGACATCTCTCGCGAAACCATGTCCATGGCCTGCAGGAAGCTGTAACCGGCCCGAAGCGAGTTGGCCATTATGGTCAGCGCGTCGGCTATCTGGCTGTTGAGCTTTCCGAGCCTCTGGCCCTGCTTCCACTTGATGTAAAAGTTCGGCACGAACCCGCCCGCCATTCCGAACGCTAGCGCCAGGGCCACACTCCCGGTGAGGATGACTCCGAGAATGAGACCTGCTAACACCAGGAGGAGGTTGAGGACCACGAACTCCGACCCGCGAAGCGGGATGTCGGCCCGCGCAAGCTCGCGCTCGATCTTCGCCGCATAGGCGCCGTTTTCCAATGCCTTGCCCAGAAACGCAAGGGTCGGACGCAGCGACTGGAGGAGCGTGCCTTTCGACTCCCTCCTCCCGCCCCTGCCTCTAGCCCCGCTCCCCGGCAGCCCTGCCGCCCCGGCGCCGCCACTGCCGCCGCCGCTGCCATCGCTGCTACCGCTGCCGCCGATGGCGCCGCCGGCACCCGTCGCGGCCGCCTGCTGTCCGCCGGGCAGCCTCGACAACATCCCCGACAGGCGCGACAGGCGCCACGCTCCGCTTCTTCGCTCGCCCACAGCCTGCACGATCACATACGTCACCAGGCCAACCGAGATGAACACGAGCGCCGATATGGTGGCTGCAAATACGTGGCTAGGCATGACCCACTCTCCCTTGCCCCGCTCTTGGACCACCCTCACGGGACACCGCTCTTGGCTCGCGCTACCTTCCTTCCGCCGTCTCGAGCGCGCGCCGCCCGCTACCCGTCTCTACAGGAAGTCGACGAAGAGACCCGGCGGCACGGCGATCCCCATCGACTCGAACCTCTCCAGGAACTTCGGCCTGATGCCCGTGGCCTTGAATTTCCCCAGCACCCTGCCGTTCTCGTCCACGCCGGTCTGTTCGAAGACGTAGATGTCCTGCATCGTGATGACGTCGCCCTCCATGCCCTGGATCTCGGTGAGGTGCGTAACCTTCCGGCTCCCGTCGCGCAGTCTCGCCTGGTGGACGATGAGGTCCACGGCGGACGCTATCTGCTCCCGGATGGCTCGCAAGGGCAGGTCCATGCCTGCCATGAGCACCATCGTCTCCAGCCTTGCCAGCATGTCACGGGGGGAGTTGGCGTGGCCCGTGGTGAGGGACCCGTCGTGCCCGGTGTTCATGGCTTGCAGCATGTCGAGGGCCTCGCCCGACCGCACCTCGCCCACGACTATCCTGTCGGGCCTCATGCGAAGGGCGTTCCTCACGAGGTCCCTGATGGTGATGGCACCCTTGCCCTCGAGGTTCGGGGGCCTCGCCTCGAGGGTCACCACGTGCTCCTGCCGGAGCTGTAGCTCGGCGGCGTCTTCTATGGTGACTATGCGCTCGTCGTGGGGGATGAACGACGACAGCACGTTCAGCGTCGTCGTCTTGCCGCTGCCCGTCCCGCCCGAAACCACGATGTTGAGCCTGGCTTTCACGCACCCTTCGAGGAATTGCGCTATCTCGCGCGTGAGCGTCCCGAACCTCACCAGGTCGTCTATGGTGAACGGCTCCCGTGCGAACTTCCGGATGGTGATGCACGGCCCCACGAGCGAGATCGGCGGGATGATCGCGTTCACCCTTGACCCGTCCTGCAGCCTTGCGTCCACCATGGGGCTTGCCTCGTCGATCCGCCGTCCGAGCGGCGACACGATCCGCTCGATGATGTGCATCACGTGGTCGGCGCTGCGAAAGCTCACACTCGCCCGCTCGATCCTGCCGTTTCGCTCCACATACACCAGATCAGGGCCGTTGACCATGATCTCTGTGACCGAGTCGTCGTCGAGGAGCGGCGTGATGGGACCAAGGCCCATCACATCGTCGATGACCCCGGAGATAACCTGTGCCCGCTCTGAGCGGATGAGCGGCAGCGGTTCCTCGTCGAGGACCTTGGACGCCACCGCCTCCACCTCGCTCGCCAGCTTCTGCCTGTCAGCGGGCGAATCGGTCTTGCGAAGGAGGTCCTTGTCTATCTCCTTCACGAGCCTCTCATGGATCTTCTCCTTGAGCGCGGCGTACGGGTCCTCCCTGGGTACAGGTGGACCCGCGTCCGCCTGGACGGCTGTTGCCGCCCCGCCGCCAAGGCGCGCAGAGTCCAGCACCCGCAGGACCCTGTCCTGCGTCTGCCCTGGCAGATGCGTCGGAGCCTGCCCCTGTCCGTGGCCGCCACGCGCCGCTGCCGGACTCGCGACGTGCCCGGATTTTGCTTGGCCCTGCTTCACTTGCTGCTCCTGCTGCTCCTGCTGCGCTTGTCTCGCTTGCTCTAGCCGTGCTCGAAGAGACATGGTTCACCACCTTCACCCACCCGTGAAAATGCTGAAGATCCGCCCCGATAGGCCTGCCTGGCGGCGCCCACCCCGGCCGCGCCCATCCCCGGCGGGTACCGGCGCTCCCGCCACCACCGCCGTCGCGGCTGCAGCTGCGGCTGCGCCCCCGGCTGCCGCCGCCTCGGCGGCGACCCTGTCCGCGTCGCCGGCGCCGATCACACGGGCGAGGTCGCGAATCGTCTGGGAGATCCTTGCCGACGGGGCGCTCGCGACGAACGGAACGCCCTTGTTCACTGACGGCACCACGACGCGTCCGTCACTGGGGATGTGGACGTCCACGGACCTGCGAAGGATCTTCTCCATCTCCTCTATGCTGAGGCCGATGTCGCGTGACGACCGGTTCAGCACCAGCTTGACCTTGTCCTGGTCATACCCCAGGGCCTCCATGATCTCCAGACACAGCCTGGCGTTCTTTATGGCCGGAAGCTCGAGCGTCGTCACGAGCAGGATCTTGTCCGCGGCGTCGAGCGCCGTGAGGGTGATGTCGTTCAAGCCCTGCGGCATGTCCACGACTATGAAGTCGTGGGTTTCGGCCAGGAGCGTAAGGATGGCCTCCACGTGCTTGCTTGTGATTATCTCCGCCTGCTCCGGGCGCAGGGGCGACGCGAGCACCCTCACGCCCGTCTTGTGCGTGAGGAGGCACGCCTCCACGAGCTCGGAATCGATCTCGTCTTCCTTCGCGATGTCAGCGATGGTCCGGATCGGGATGGAGTCGAGCATGATGGCCACGTCGCCGAACTGGAGGTCAAGGTCCATCAAGACCACGCTCTTACGGGCATGGCTCGCAAGCTCGGTGGCGAGGTTCGTGGCGATGGTGGTCTTGCCGACGCCGCCCTTCGTGCTGAATACCGTCACGATCCTGCCCGTCCTGCGCTGGGCTATCGGCACAGGCGCGAACCGCAGCCGGCGCTTCGCGTCCATCTCGTGCGCCCTGCGTATCGTGTTCACGAGGTCGTCCGCGGAGAACGGCTTTATAAGGTAGTCGCGGGCCCCGGCCGCCATCGCCTCCCGGAGATATTCCGACTCGCCCTGCACCGATATGATGATCACGGTGGTGGTCGGCACCTCCACCGAGATGGCCTCCGTCGCCTCGATGCCGCCCATCACGGGCATGTTGACGTCCATGAGGACGACATCGGGCCTGACCCGCTTCGCCAGGGCGATTGCCTCCTTGCCGTTCTCAGCCTCGCCGGCCACGATGAACCCCTGGCCGAACGATAGGAGCTTGCGCAGGTTTTCGCGGGTTTCCGCCACATCGTCTACTATGAGGATCTTGATCCTTTGCTCTGACATGACGATCACTTCCCGGGTCCTCCCGAAGCCGGCGTGGGCGTCGATGTCGATGGGGATGGGGACGCCGGCTTCACCATCATGTCGCGGGTAACCGGCTCGCTGGCCCTCACCACCTTCGGGGTGATGAGGATCACGAGCTCCGTCTCCCCCCGCTCGAACTTCTCGCTCTTGAAAAGTGTGCCAATGATGGGAATGTCCCCGAGGATGGGAATCTTTTTTACGATCTTCGCCTCAGTGCTCTGCAGCAGCCCGCCGATGGCGATGGTCGCGCCGTCGGTCACCACGAGGTGCGTCGAGGCCCGCCTCACCTTGAGCGCGGGGATGACGGCATCCCCGACGTCGAGGGCGTTGTTCCAGTCGAGGGACGACACCTCGGGCTCCACGTCTATCACGATGCGGCCGCGCGTATCCACTGTCGGAAGCATTTTCAGCTTGATGCCATAAGGCCGCCACTCGAACGCGATCTTGCCGTCGGTCTGCCCCACGTAAACCGGGATCTCGCCGCCCACGAGGAAATCCGCCTGCTTGCCGCTGAGCGTGAGCAGCGACGGCGCCGCCAGCACTTTCGCGCGGTCCTCGTTCACGAGGGCGTCGAGCACGGCCCTTATGGGGCTCAGCCTCCAGATCTCCGCCACAGGGCTGCCGTAGGGGATGAGATCCTTCCACGCCTGCCAGGTATCAAGGTCTGTGGGCAGGGGCGGGAGAGGTGGAAAGCTCACCTCACCGAACAGGAACGACCCGGGCTCGATTCGTTCGCCGTTCACGCCGCCCCACGTCACACCCAGGTTCTTCAGGGCACCCGTGTTCACCTCGACCACGTCCACCTGGAGCAGGACCTGCACCGGGTCGGTCATCTCGAGGAGGCTCACCACGTCGTTGCTGAACATCCCGGCTATCTTCGCGGCCCTGTCGAGCTCGTTCTGGCTCTTGACGCTGCCCTCCAGGAGCAGCTTGCCGTCAACGGACCGCACCTTCACCGTCGGCGTCCCGATATACTCGCTCACCCTGTCCTCGAGGCTCGGTTCCGGCGGTGGTGATGGCTGCGTCGGCGGCGTCTGCGCGGGCGAAGGCGATGGCGCCGGCTGCGGAGGAGGAGGCTCCGCGACCCGGATGATGCTCACGACGTTCGGGGCGTAAAGCCTCGCCACCGTCTCGGCGCGAAGCTTCGCGTAATCGCTCGACACCATGCCCTCGAGGAGCACCGTTCCCTTGACGACCGTGACCTCGACGGCCGAGTCCCGTACCGCAGCGGCGATGGTATCGCGCAGCGCCGCATCGGGATCCACCTTGTCGACCCTGGCATCTGCGGTCCCGCTGCCCGCCGGCGCACCTTCCATGCCTCCGTGCGTCCCAGGGCTACCGACGGCTGCCTGGGTGTGCGGCTCGCCCGCTGCGCCCGCTGCGCCCGAGCCAGTCGCGGGGTCTTCGCCCTGGGCTGCGCCTCCGGCACCTTCGGCTGCTCCGGCGGCTGTTATCTGCGTCTGTGTCCCGATTGCAGATGGGGCCTGCTTTCCTGAAGGCGCAGCAGCACGCCCCGGTCCCGCCCCGTCCTCCGCGGTCTGCGGAGGCGGGGTCACCACGATGAAGTTCAATACCTGGTTTGTATAGATCCTCGCGATCTTTTCGGCGCGGTCTGAGTCAAGCGGGCTTTCCACCTGACCTTCCAGGATCACGGCATCCTTCAATACCCGCACCGAAACTCCGCTGACGCCTATGGCGGCGCGCACCTCCGAGGCTTCCACGACCGGAGGCTGCGGTGGCAGGGTGGGCCGCCTGACCGTAAGCAGGTTGAGGACCTTGTCCGCGTATGCCTTCGCCACGAGCTCGGCCCTCTCGGACTCCCTGTCGGTCTCCACAATCCCATCAAGGAGCAGCGTGGAGCTGGCGAACCTCGCGCGCACGCCGTTTATCCCGATGGTCTCCTCGATCTCGCGGAGCAGGCCCTCGTTATCGACGTATACCCGCACGTCATAGCTCGTGCGGCCCGCCGCATCCCACACATGGAGGGTCGTCCGGCCTTCCGCCTTGCCGTTCACGATCAGCTCGGTCTTGGACACCACCACGACGTCCGCGATTGTGGGGTCGGCAATCGCCACCCTCACGAGCGCCGCGACCTGGAGGACGCGCGACTCACCGACCACCACGCCGAACGTGCGGTTGGCTGCGGTGGAGCTGGAGGGGGAGGCGGGCCCGCCAGCGCCCGTCGGCTGCGTCGGTTGCTGCTCTGGTTGCGACGACTGCTGCTGCACCTGCTGGGCGCGCACCGGCTCGGAGCCTGCCGCCGCCTGCGCCGTCGCCACCGGCGCCGTCGCAATCGCGAGCACGGCGACGGCAACGATGACGAGTGCGAACGACCGCAGGCTTGTCCGGCCTCTTTCGGGGTGGAGATGATCTCGAATCATTGTTTGGTCGCCTCCCCGCTATCGGCCAGGGTGACGTAGGTCCTTTGAGTTCCCTTGATGACCTCTATCACCTCGGGCTCAGGAATGGGTGCGCCGGCAGGCCGAGAAGGAAGCGTTGACGGCCCGTGCACCACAGGGGTTGGGGGAGCCTGGCGCGTTATGGTCATGGCGGGTCCCTGGGAGGTGTTCCCAGGGGAGACCATAGGTGCACTAGACCGTGGGGTGCCCTCGCCTGCCGGACTGGGAGGCGACCAACCTTTAACCTCTCTCAAAAGATCGCGGGCGACTATGCCCGAACTCTTCGAAACCGAAGCAAACAGAGGACGCAGAGCGAGACGCAGGTTTCCCATCTCCTCGGTGAGGGCGAGGCGCTCGGCCTGCGACGGGGTGACGGCCAGCGTAACGCTGGTCGATACCTTCGCCTTGCCCTGGTTCTTGTCCTCGGTATCCTGCGCCACCGCGAGGACCTCTACGTCCTCAAGCACAGTGAAAGCGACGTCCCCCGTCTCCTCGTTGCCACCCACCGTCGCGACGACGTCAACGCGATCGCCGGGTTTCACGAACCCGGCTACGCCGGCCACCTCGTTGACCGGGACGGTCACGGCGCGTTTGTCCCTGGGAACCGAGGATGCAAGGCCCACCGGCTCGTTCTCGCCGTAGAGCCTGTCCATGATCACGGGCTCGCCCTCGAGGATCTCGTACCTCGTGAAGAGGCCCACCACGTCCGCCGCCTCGCGCGCCGCCCTTGCATGGACGCCGGCCTCCGGGATTTCCTTGATGTAGATCATGTCCGGCGTGATCTTCGTGCGCGGCGGTATGGTCGCCTTCGCAGCCACCACGGGCACGTTCTTCACGCTGACGGGTTTGGGCTTTGCCGCGTTGTTGACGTAGACGTAAGTCATGACGGCGGCTAAGAGCCCGGGAATCAGGGCGAGCAGGATCATAATCTTACCGCCCTTCATTTAGCCACCCCCTTGTCCCTGCGCGTATGAACCTGTTTCGTGAGCATGGTTGACCATGACAGGGGCACACTGCCTCTAGACTCGAGGGCCGGGACCTGACCACTCACAACCAGTGCACCTGATGACCCCATCAGGAGTCCAGACTGCCGTCGACGACCCGGCTTCCAGCCCGTGCTTTCGAACGCCGGCCCGGCATCCCGACCGGGAGTCCCTTGTCTGCTTACTCTTCCAGCCTGCTCGCAACCACGCCGTAATCCCCCGCACCGCCAAGCTCGCCGTCCACCGCCCACCTTATGAACCTGCCGGTTACCTCGCATCTGTTGCCGTGTCCTCCTACGCCCTCGAGGAAGAACGCAGCAAAGCCCACCAGGCGCACGTCGCTGCGCCCGTGAAGCACCTCCGGGTCGAAATCAGCCACTGGCACCAACAACACCCTCGGGCAGTCCTTTGCGCAATGGTCGAATGTACAGGGCGGCGAGTGGTGGCACTGGGATATCCTGTGCTCGACCCCACGCACCGTGGGGCCGGACATGTTGCCAGGCTCGGTCTCTTGCCATTCGCCCACACGCAGCCAACCCTGATAACCATGCTTGATGTTATCCTCGTAGTTACCAGCACCCCGTCCTCCGAGGGCGAGACCGCCGAAGTTTCCGTGTTCGCCGTCGCCGCCTCCGTGCTTCAGGATGTATGACTCGCCGTACACGAACTCCTGGTCTGGAACGACGAAGGGAGCGGCCCCCCACACCGCGCCCACCGCCCCGACCCTGGCCCTGGCACTCGCGCCCACGTCGCTGCTTGCGATGCCGAAAATCCTTGCAAACCCCAGCGGAACCGTACGCGACACCGTAACCCTTATGCTATGGCTGTCCGGTAAAGCCGTAGTAATGCGGCTCTCTTCCACCCCGTTCTTCACGGCGTAGCTTGCTGCCCTGGCCTTTGCCTGCTCCGGATTGGCCGGAAGTTCCTGCACGCCCGCGAGGGCGGCCGCATCAGCCGCGTTGGACAGCGTGACCCTGTTGAAGTAGAGAATACCCACGTCTACCACAATAGCAGCGAAGCCCAGCAACACCGTCGTCGCAAGCGCAACGAACACTATGACGCTCCCCTTCTTGTCCGACAGGACCTCGCTCACAGCTATCACTCTGTCCACCGGCTCTTCTCACCTCCTCTGCGCGACCCTGCGCTGAGGTCACTCCACGCGCATTACCGTGACACCGCGCACAGGATAGGGGTTCGTGAGTATGTCGCTCAAGAGCGGCACCACAATGTCAACCAAGTAGCTCACCTCTACCCGTAGCTCCGCGCCTCGCACCCGCCCGGACAGAGGAGGCGTGATATCTACCCTGATCTTGCTTGCATCGAGGGCACTCGCAGCATCGAGAACCCGCTCGGTTATCTCCGCGTCGGTCTTGCCAAGGACTCCGATCCTCGCGCCCTCGCGCGAAGCGTGGGACACGATAAGCTGCGCGCTCAGGACCCGCCCAAACTCGATGATGCCGGCGAGCAGGAGGAGGAGCACGGTAAGGACGATAGCCATCTCCACAAGTGCCTGGCCGCGGTCGCTTCGTGGAAGAGACAATCTCTCATTGTAGGGCATGCCCCACCTCCCTCCTCCTTGCCCGCCCGTCCTGCAGGGCGCGTCAGTCACGCTCTTTGGTCTGCATGCGGCCCGGCGCACGCTGGACTCCCGGATATGTGACATTTCAGACCGAGCCGTCCGACTACTGCCCGGGAAGAAGTCTGAGGGACACCCAGAACCGCTCTCCTACACAAACACCAGGGAGAAACCGGTGGCGATAGCAATGATGAGACCAATACCGATGGCGGCCGAATACGGGATCGCCACGCCTGAGTGGGGTAGGGTCATGGCGTCCTCCAGGGGACGCACAACTCTCATGGTACGGCCGACAAGGCCGGGAATGATGTATGAAACAAAGCCGAGGAACCCCACGAGGACCGCCATGAGAGTCACGCCCAACCGGCGACGTCTCGCCACAGCCACCGCGGATATGACGCCTCCGGCGATGGCACCGTACAGAATCGAATACGCTGCGCCTCTCGCGCCCAGGATGGCGCCGATGGCGGCCAGGAGTTTCACGTCACCTGCGCCGATCCATCCCAGGGCAAACGGGACGAAGAGGATGGCGCCCCCGGCGAGAAACCCGAGCACAGACTGACCCAGCCCGCGAAGCCCGCCTGTGACCAGGCCGAGCACGAGGCCGACGGCGGCAGCGGCCATCACCAGCCGGTTCGGGATCCGCCTCTCCCTGCAGTCACACCATATTGCCGCTGCAGTAATCACCAGTGCCGCGACGATCTGTGCCATATCAACCACCTGCGCCGTAATCTCAGAAACCGCCTATTCAATGGCGTCGATCACCCGCCCGAACAGGTCCCCCGCTCTCACACCGACCAGTCCGACAACCCCAGCCAGAACGACCGCCACCAGGGTGATTATGAGCGCATACTCGGCCATACCCTGGCCGCTTTCGTCCCGCATCAGCCCTGCCAACCTATCCACCATTGCTCACGCCCCCTTTCCGGCAGCTATCTGGGACCACACAGGCGGGCAGCCGTGCACCCTCACCGTAGCGACCTCGACGATGGATGGGGATGGAGCCCTGCCGGAGGGGTCGGCAGAGCCGACTCAGAGACTAAGTAGATCGCCACAAATCCGCGCGACTCTTCAGCGCGCAAGTCCTATTCAGGTTGCCGGTGTTGCACTCCGGGGACGGCGCGCTTGCGGCGCGCCTCGTTCGAATTTGGCGCTCAAGGCTAGCCAAATTCTCGACGCCCCGTCGTGCAA
>JBLNDE010000009.1:0-97249 GCA_050261335.1 Bacillota bacterium | reverse complement strand
GGGGTCCTACGCCGATGATGAGGACGTTCTCGGGGGAGAGTGGATCGACGTCGAGGTCGATCTCTCGGACGAGCCGCGCGATGTTGAGCCCACGTCCACCGACATACTGCATCGCGTCCCCCGCGTCGAGCGCCTCTATCAAGACCCTGCCTGCGTCATCTCCTGCGCCCTTGCCTGCACCGAGGTCAACATCCAGTATCCTTCCTGCATATCCGAAGAATCCCATGGACCCTTGCCTCCTACTCGAACGCGTTTCACCGCGCGCCACCGCACACGCCGTCCCCGGACGGTAACACCGGTAACCCTGGCGAGGACCTGTGCGCCGAAAGCCGACGTGAATTCATGGCGACCTACTTGGCGGTCCCGGACGGCACCGGTTCGGCGGACTTCCCCGATGCACAGCCTGCACCGTGCCCTCTTGCCTCGCCTATCGCGCCCGCGAGACCGTACGAAATCGCGCCAGTTGGGCATCTCTTGACGCATTCGGGGTCCCCGCCGCAGAGATCGCAGATGAGCGGGACCCTGGTCTCGGGATGGAAAGCCACGGCGCCAAAGGGGCATGCGCCGGCGCACGCGCCGCATCCGCTGCACCTGGTCTCGTCCACGACAACGCACCTGGTTTCGGGGTCCCGCGAGAGAGCCGCGTTGGGACATGCCCCCACGCACCTCGCGTTTCCGCACTGCCTGCACACCAGCGGACGGTCGATCCCGTCCTCGTCGACTTTGTCCACGTGTATCCTTGATAGCAAGTCGGAGAACTTCCGCTCGTGCGTAAAGCTGCAGATGAGCTCACATGCCCGGCACCCTGCGCAGAGCTTTTCGTTCACGAGCATCCTGGGGCGCGGGCCCCGACCGCTGCGGGTGCGGGTGTCGCGGCCGGTGCACCCGTCGTGCTCTTTCCTTCCCTCGCCCGCCGGTTCGCCCACCCGCTCGATCCGGAATATGACCATGCCGTTTGGGTCGGGGCACGCGACCCGGACGGTGTCCGAGAGCCAGTCGTTGTCCTCGACGATGTTGCGCTCCTTTGCCGGGAGCATCGGGAGGATGCTCTGGAGCGCCCACAGGCACATGTGCCTTCCGTCAGGGATCGTGATGCGCCCGCCGCTCACCTCGAAGTAGTCCCCGACACGCATAGGGAGATCACAGAATCCCCGAATCTCGTCAACTACTACCCTGAGATCATACATCGCATTCAGCGCCTCCAGATTCCCCGCGCGACGTGCCCGTGTCGCGCGGTTTCGCTGCACCCCGCATGGGGTTCGGGTCAGGCCTTGTCTCCTCCGTCGGTGCCCTTTCGCCGCAAGCGACGTCCGGAACGGCCGAGATGCCGGGAACCGGCCTCCGCTTCTGCCGAGTGCCGCTCCGCCATCAGGCGGCATGGTCGCCACGGCGGCCTCGGCACACAAAAAAGCCCGTCCCGTGAGGGACGAGCTTGAAATGTGCCCGTGGTGCCACCCTGGTGAGGCAGGAAGACCTTGCCCCACTCGTTACCAGGATACGGCCTTCGGAAGGACGACTCCTCCGGCGATATCCCTGCCCTGTAACGGTGGCTTCCGGCTAGGGCCTACTCGGCCGTTCTCGGATGGGATGCGCTGCCGCCTCCACCCTGTACCCTGCGCCTACCCTCCGCCGCACCCTCGCGGCGCTGCGAGGCTAGCTCGCACACCGACCTTTCAGCCTGCGACTCTGGGGCCCACTCGCCACACCCAATCTCCGCGGGGCTTGCACCATCCCCCGCTCGCTCAGGATAAGGGCCTTCTGCGGCGACCTTCCCCTTCAACGTCTTTGGTATGTTCTTTACTTCCGGTTCCGCCCTTGCGTCTATCCGCGGTTCCAGATCCAGTTGCCCCTATTCTAGCAACACCTTTCCTCACTTGTCAACAGTGGATTTTCGCCTGTGGATTCTCGCCCGTCGGCGCTTTGCCTGCGTGGGGCCTGCCCTTGGCAGTCTCGCTCGTGCTCTCCCCATACGTCGCGAGGCCGTGACTAGCGCAGCGGCGAGGATACCTGCTGCGAGCGTGATGGGTCCAAGGTGCTGTTGGAGGAAAGTGGTGGCCCGCTCCCCCATGGCCATTACTACAGCAGCCTCGAACAAGAACCGCGCCCCACGCCCGGCGAGCGAGGCAAGGAAAACGACGTCGGGCCGAACGCGGAAAACGCCCGCGGCGATGGTGAAAGCCTTGTATGGTATCGGGGTCAGGGCTGCGAGGGCCACTGCAAGCCCGCCGTGCCGGCGGAACATCCCTTCCGCTCTGCTTACGTAGTGCATGGGGATGAGGCTTCGCAGCACCGTCCGGTTCAGCACCGCCCGGCCGACTTTCCGTCCGATCTCCCACCCGAGTAGACCGCCAAGGGATGAGAAGACCGTGCAGAGAAAGGCGTAGACCAGCGCCTTTCCGGGATTGAGCACGGCCATGGGCACGAGCAGGACATCGGGAGGTATCGGGAAGAACGACGCTTCCGCGAAGGCTACCACGACGATGCCTGCCACACCGTATTCCATGAGCGCCTGTGCGATTGATTCGGACAAGGTCGCAAGCAAGTTCATGAGGATACGCTTCTTTCCGGAGCATCCGCCTGTCTCCTAATGACTGTCGGTCCTGACCGGGCGTGATGGACGGGTCGCGAGCCCTGTCGCCTCCGCTTTCAGTGGAGTGCGATGCGCCACCGCGAGTGCCACCGCCGCTCCGGCGAGCCCAAGCGCCATTCCTGCCACAACGTCAAGCGGGTAATGCGCCATCAGGTAAACGCGGGAGAAGCCCACAAGCGCTGCGAGGCAGACGAACGGGGCCCGCAACCTGCGCCACCTGTCCCCCCAGATCCAGGACATGCAGAAAGCCTCAGTCGTATGACCTGACGGGAAAGAGTCGAATGACCCTCCGAGCGGGCGTTCCCGTCCCACAACGTGCTTGGCGAGCTGAGATGCCAGGCCTACCACGGCGAAGGCCCCTACTGCGAGCCGGGCGTACCTCCGGGTGCGCTCGTCGCCCGCAGCGTACATGGCAATCGCCAACCCAAGCAGCACGATGCCGTTGCCCAACTCCGTAACCACGGGCATCAAGACATCGAGTACCGTACCGTTGCCGAGCCCGTGAATTACGGAAGGGAGTCTTGCGTCGAGCGCCATTATGACGTCGGCCCACGCCTGCAACGTGTGCAACGTTACCATCGGTATCACCCTCAGCCCCACGCGCACCGCACATGTTTGAAGGCCCAGGTCCCGGACGACTATCCATCCGTCCATCCGTGGTCTGCAGCGCGCCTGGCTACACTGGTATCTCGGGACGTGACCGGGATCAGGTCAAGTGTCGTAGGTGCAGATGAAGGGGCGGTTAGAGCTGCATTAGAAAGCTCTAATCCGCCTCTACGCTGCCGTCGGGAGGCTCACTGTGAAGACGCTGCCCTTACCAGGTGTGGACGCAACGCGGATGTCGCCGCCGTGAAGCTGTGCGATGTGCTTTGCGATGGCAAGCCCCAGGCCCACGCCGCCCTCGCTGCGCGAGCGGGCTTTGTCCACGCGGTAGAAGCGTTCGAAGATGTGAGGAAGGTGCTCTGGCGGGATGCCAGGGCCGCTGTCCTTGACGGCCACTTCGACCACCCCGGTGCCTCGCGTCACCTCTATGGCCACGTTCCCTCCCTCTGGCGTGTGTTTGATCGCGTTGTCGAGGAGGTTCAGGAAGAGGCGGAGGAGCCGATCCTGGTCGCCGCGCAGCCAAAGTGTCCCGGGTCCGCTGTAGCGAACGGTGACGCCTCTTGCCACTGCGAGGGGCTGGAGCTGCTCCGCTATGCCGCTTATGAGAACGGCGAGGTCGAGAGATTCCACGTTGAGGTCCGGCCTTGCGGACTCCGCCCTGGCCAGCACGAGAAGGCTCTCCGCGAGATGAATCAGGCGATTCGCCTGGGTTTCGATTTCGGCGAGTGCGGCCCTGTAGTCCGGAGCCTCCCTCGGCCGTGAAAGCGCAACGTCAACGGTGCCCTTCATTATCGTGAGCGGCGTACGAAGCTCATGGGCCGCGTCCTGAGTGAACCGCCTCTCCCTCTCGAACGCCGCCTGGAGGCGCGCCAGCATGCAGTCGAACGTCCTTGCGAGCCGTCCGACCTCGTCATCGGGAAGGGAAAGGTTCAGCCTGCGGGAGAGGTCCTCTGCGCCGATGTCCCGGGCAAGCCGCGTTACCCGATCGATGGGGCCGAGGGCCCGTCCCGAGATGAAGACGCCACCCAGTGTCGCCACAAGGAGCACGAGGGGGATGCCCAGCGCGAGGACGCCTGCCACTCGCTCGAGGGTTTCGTCCACCGCGCTAAGTGGCCGCGCGACCTGGAGGGCGCAGGTTGCGCTCGCCGACGGCAGCTTGATGAGCACTGTGTATACGCGCCATGGCTCGCCTGATATGCGTGCGGTCGAGAACCCCGCCTGGAGGCGTTTCGGCATCGGGAACCCGGCGTAGTCTCCGATCCCGTCTGTCGTGTGACCCGACTCATCCAGAAGGCGCATGATGACGCCGCCGGCGACAGAGGGGGCGGTATCGGCGTTCTGGAAGCTCAGGGCGCCGTCCTCATTGTCGATCCCGCGGGCGGCCTCCTGTGCGAGGCTGCGCAGACCTCCGTCCACCTCGGCATAAAGGCTCCGAGCCAGGTTGAGGTAGACGAATCCCCCGAACGCGGCCAGCGTGATGGCCACGAGGACCATGTACCACGCGGTAAGACGTATTCGTATCGGGACCGTCTTCTCGAACACCCTTTCCCGTCCCTCCTCGTCCACCCTCGCGCCTTCCCACCCCTTTCCGGCACGGTGGCCTCGGGGTGCCTACGCCTGATCCGAGATCCTGTAACCTGCGCCCCGCACCGTCTGTATGAGCTTCGGCTCGAAGTCCGCGTCGATCTTGACGCGAAGATACCTGATGTATACGTCCACTATGTTGGACTCGCTGAGGAAGTCGTAGTCCCAGACGTGCTCGGCTATCTGCGTGCGGGTCAAGACCTGGTTCTTGTTGCGCATCAGGAACTCGAGCAGCGCGTATTCGCGGGAGGTGAGATCTATCTTGCGGCCACCTCGCTCAGCCACGTGGGTTCGCGTGTCCAGCACGAGGTCGCCCGCCTGAAGCCGCGAAGAGACGACGTCCCGCGGGCGTCTCAGGAGGGCGCGGACCCGCGCCACAAGCTCTCTGAACGCGAAGGGTTTGACCAGGTAATCGTCGGCGCCTGCATCCAGACCATTCACGCGGTCGTCCACGGCGTCCCGCGCGGTCAGCATGAGGATGGGCGCCCGAAGGCCGCGCATTCGTAGTTCGCGGCACACGGCGAAACCGTCCTTTCCGGGAAGCATGACGTCGAGGACTATGACGTCGTAGTCAGCGGACAGGGCATAGTCGATGGCCGTTTCGCCGTCCCCCACCGCGTCCACGGCGTACCCTTCCTCTTCCAGGCCCTTCTTGATGAAAGCCGCGATCTTGTCCTCGTCTTCGACTACGAGAATCCTCAAGCCTCATCCCCTCCCCTCCTCCAGACCCCTGGCCTCAGCCATTATCCCACTACTTGGAGGTCGATGCAAGTCTGGCGAGGGTCGCAACCGGGTGTCAGCACTCCAGGCTCTCAACTCAGACGACGAGGTGCCCCGGGCGCCCCGAAGGGGCGCCGGAGCACCGCACCGCGTCGCCCGAACCTGTCCAGAATAGACCCGCCGCGACCCGGGCTAGGTTGCCCGTTCGTTGTCTTGGCGCAATGCGCTGTCGGCTTTACTTGAACTCGTGCTGTCCGTCGAAGTTGCCTTCCTCATAGCCGGGAGTCCCGGGCGCCTCCACCGGGTCATTTGCTGCCTCAGCAGCTTCCGACTCTTCAGCCTCGACCTCGGCCTCGGATTCGGACTCGACTGTCTCCTGAGATCCGGTAGCCTCGTCATCGGCCCCAACCTGGGTGCCGCTGCCGGACGCATCCCAGGCGGTTACCTGCGTTGTCTCTTGGGGAGTTGCGACCGTGTTGTCTGCGCCGCCTGCGGACTGCGCGTACGCGTAGATGGAGGTTGCAATCGCGAGGCTTATTGCGAAGACCACGGCGAGGAGCTTTGCATGGCGTGACATTGGAGTATCACCTCCTTCCGGGTCAAATCCGGCGGGCGGGACGGCTCCCGTCAGCGGTGCCATCCCCTCCTGCCGATTCTGAGTTTAGCCCGGGGAGGTGAAGCGTCGGTTAGACCACGATTAGATTTCTCTAACGTTTAGAGGTTTCTGAGATCGAAGACCGATTCGAAGGTCATGGAGGAGGACTTGCGCTCTATCGCAAGGCGCACCTTGATGGATGACGCGCTTCTGACATCGTTCACCTCTTGAAGGGGGTCTTCCGGGTCGGGGCCAGGCGCAAGATAGGTGAACTCGCATGAGGTCACGTGTGTGTCGGACCCAAAGAGCTGCGCGCCGTTCCGGCTGAGGGCGCCCGGCGCCGACCCGCCCGGCGGCGCGAATTCGTAGACTACATCCGTGACGCCATCTTGCTGGCGTCCATGAAAGCGCGTTTGAGACGAGTCGTCGTAGATCTCTCTCACACCTCGAAGATCCTGCCCGAGCGTCTCTATTACCACCATCCCACCGGAGGCCAGGGCGGACCGCGCCTCAACGAGCCTGTACCCTCGGAGAGCGACGGAGACGGCGCTGAAGGTAATCGCGAGTACCAGAGGAACTATCGCGAGGACGACGAGGACTTCAACCAGTGTGAAGCCAGCGTTCTGGCCGGGCATTCGGTGGTATGGCTTCATGCGCGTTTCCACGGGCTTTGCGTCCCTCCGCAGCAGGTCATTGTGGACACACGAACGTCGTCAGAGAACACAGCGGCGTGGCGCCGTCTGACATCGGGTGTTCATACACAGAGACGGTCACTTCCCACAGCTTGCTGGCGGGGTTACTGGGATCCTCGTCACGCACGCGCATCACGCGCTCTACGTCGAAAGACATCCGCCCATCTGCCGTGGTCACCGTGACCGGCGGGACGGGATCCGTCGAAAAGGAACCAGCATCAAGGGCCTTGATTGCCTCAAGGGTGCTGCGGGCAAGCTCAAGCGCCTGTGCGTCCGCGCTCCTTCTTGCTACGGTCGTGACCATAGACGCAATGCTCGACATGGCAGGCACGAGAAGAATCGCTACGAGAAGAAGCGCTACGAGCACCTCAACGAGCGAGAAGCCCCTGCTGCTGCCGATTGGCCGACAGAAGTGCCGTGCTGGCCCGCGTCTCTCCTGTCTCTTGTCCAGACAACTGCGGTTGAGCAAGCTCTATTCCCCCGTTGCCTCTCGCAAGTCAGTTACGAGCTACAGCCCAGGTGCCGCGTATCGGCGCGAGGATCTGCCTGCCTCCCGTAAAGTGGGGCGGCTGGTTGGCGGGATCGAGAAGGGATCTATCGTAGTTGGCTGCAAGCCTGCCTAGCAGCAGTGGCATCCCGGGAGTCACCAGGTTCCCCGAAATCGTGACCCTGTTGGAGTTTCCTCCGTCGGGATCGCCCGCCACGATGAGACCGAAATCGAATCCGAGCCATTTCGCCACATCGACGGTTATGCCGCCTATCTGTTCCGCGAAGCCTGTGGGGAATCCGGCGTCAACCAGAGCCGAAGCAACGAGGTTGCTCAGGGAACCGGACACCGTAGCCGCGGAATATACCGGCCCCGACAGGTGGATCGGGCCCGGGCCTCCGTTCAATACCACCGACCCGTCTGAAAGAACCGCTGGCAACGCTGTCCCTGGCCTGCGCGATATCTCCGCGTTTCCCCCGACGTAGATGGACGCGTCTTCTGCGAACACCCCCCCGGCGATCTCGGTCGGGCCTCCTGCGGTTGCTGTTGGACCGCAGACCGCCAATACGTCAGGCTTCGTTTTCCATGTCCACCACAGGAATCCCCGGGTCTCGACTCGTCCTTTAAGATAGACCGAACCCCCTACTACGCAGCGGGAGTCGGAAGCCCCGATCTGGGTGGAACGATATGACATGTCCTCCTTATCGAATCTTCTCTGTGACGAGTCGATGCATATGGATCCTTTGACCTCGCCGGCAATCCGCCCGACTCCAGCGCTTTTCCTGGTGTTCCTGATGAAGATCCCACCGTTTACCGGTCCCGAGATAGTCCCCACCGCGCAGTCTTCCAGGTACAGGTCTCCGTCGACCGGTCCCTCGATTGTCCCTATAACGCTGTTTCTGTAGTAGAAGGGACCAGCGCCTGCCGGGTTGAGGACGTCTGCCGTCACTTCCTGCGCGAAACACGGCGGGTTCCAGTAGGCGATCTCAGGGGCGACAGTACTACGATAGCTTCCCCAGCCCGAGTCGACGAGACTCGGGGCGTAGGAGTCTCTACCTTCCCACGGGAACAACACTGGGCCGAAGAGTTGGCCAACTGTCGGCGTGGTGCCTGAGAGGTCATACACTGGAATTCCGAACAAGTTCAAAAGACCGCGCAGGAGGCTGTCGAGCGACCCGGGTGTGCTTGACGCGTACACCACATGCCGCCATGCCTCCGGCACTGTTCCTGCCTCCAGTGACACTACGGTACTACGGGAAGGCGCCGCGGCGGTAGACACGATGCGATACGTGCCGCTGGAGCCGCCCTCACCCGTAGTGACGCCCGCGATGTATGCTACACCGTTGACCACGCCGCTGACCTCGATGGTTGCGATCTCAGACGTGCCGTGCCCGCCACCCTGACCCTGACCCTGACCCTGACCGTGCCGATGTCTATGGCCATATCCGTCACCTTCGTTGTGCTGGCCCTGGCCGTGCCCTCGGCCGTGCTGATGAGGAGCGCCGCTCTCCTCGATCGACGCCTCGAAGAGCCAGTGATTGATACCGGCCTCCGCGGCGTAGAGGGCCTTTGTGCGCTCGAGGGACCATGAACCTGTGCGCGCGGCTGTGGTGACCAGGGTTGTGCATGCGATGACAATGATGGACACGAACGAGACGGCGATGAGGACGGTGATGAAGGCAACGCCCCTCTCAGCACGTGCGTCGGGTGTACGTCCCCCAGGACACGGCTTGTCCCACTCCGCAGGGCGTCGCGACTTCTGACCGCCAGGGACCCGTGGACGCTCCCCCATGGTCCACCCCCCTCCCGGCATAGACAATCAGGAACGACCGGATTGTGGCACCGTAAGTGTACTCCACCGGTGTCCCAAAATGATTCTACATTTTCTATCAAATTCCTCTTCGCGGGTCGAGGATTTTCGCCCCAGGATCGCGGCCCCAAGGGGGAATACTCCCCTTGAGAGCGCCTATTGAGAGCGCTTGCGAGTTGGACGACGCAATGGAGCTGATGAACGCATGGCAACCGTGGTGGTCGTGGGCGCGGGCATCGGGGGGCTGTCGGCCGCGATAAGCCTGCGCAAAGGGCTTGTGCCAGAGCATCGAGTGGTCGTCGTGGAACGCGAGATCGTCCAGGGGTTCTATCCGTCGCTCCTGTGGATACTCGAGGGCCGGCGGACACCGAAGGACATCACGAGGAGTGTGGACGCCGTCAGGCGGCGAGGTATCACGCTTGTCCACGACACCGTTCAGGACATCGACATGGCGCGTCGCGTCGTGAAATGCGAGCGAGAGCAGGTGCCCTATGACTTCCTGGTGCTGGCGCCCGGGGCGGAGTTTGCCCCGGAACGCATCCCGGGCCTCGTGGACGCGCCCTCGCATCCGATGGCGTCTGGGTCGGCCCGGACCTCGGGTCCGGTCTTCAACCTCTTCTCTATCGAGGGGGTCCTCGGCCTGCGCGGCGCGCTGGAAACGGCTGAACGCGGGGATATCCTGGTCGTCGTGCCTACCGGCCCGCACAAGTGCCCCCCCGTGCCCATAGAGGCTGCCATGATCCTGGATCGTGTGCTTCGAAGGGCACGCAAGAGAAAGAGCTTCTCGATAAGCGTGTGCTCGCCCGAGGCTCTACCGTTCGAAGCCGCGGGCGCCGCCGTGGGCAGGACGATTCTACGGGGGACGATGCGTCGCGGGGTGTCATACCAAGGGAGCTGGCATCTCGAGGGCGTCGAGCGGGGCCGCCGGGTCGCCGTATTCACCGAGGGCCGCGTGGCGTACGATATCCTCGTATTCATCCCGCCGATCCGGGTCCCGGACTTCGTGAAGCGAGCGGGCCTTGCCTTGGGAAGCGAAGGGTTCATAGCCGTTGACCCGAATTACCTTTCGGCTCCGGTCGCCGACACTTCAGTAGGCGGGGACGGCCGGGTCTTCGCCATCGGGGACGTCACCGACATCCCCATGCCGCGGGGCGGGTCCGTCCCGAAGGCGGGCGTCGTCGCCCATCTACAGTCGCTGGTCGTCGCAGGCAACGTCGCGGCGCTTGTGCGCGGGAAGACCCCCGCACGCCGCTTCTCAGGCCTCGCAATGTGCGTGGTCGAGCTGGGGGACCTTCCTCCTGTCACGGTCGTCGGCAATTTCCTCTCTCAGTCAGGCGGCTTCAGGGTCCTGCCGCGCCTGCGGGCCCTCATCGCCATCAAGCAACTTGCTGAGCGGAACTGGCTTCGCGAGCGACAGTAGACCAGCTCCTTACGATGACGCCACGGCGGCGCTTCCCTGCCCTGCCTGCGCGGACCGGCGACCTGCGCCGGGCTTGCGCCCCATCCCGAGATACGCCTGCTGGATCCTGGGGTCCTGTCGCAGCTCGCGCGAAGGGCCGGCGAGCACGATCCTCCCTGTCTCCAGCACATACGCTCTGTGCGCCACGCGCAAGGCTATTCTGGCGTTCTGCTCCACCAGCAGGATGGTCACGCCCTCCCGGTTGATCTCCCGGATCGTGTGGAAGATCTCCTGCACCAGCTTGGGCGCAAGGCCGAGCGAGGGCTCATCCAGGAGCAGCACTCTCGGGTCGGCCATAAGCCCGCGGGCGATGGCGAGCATCTGTTGTTCGCCGCCGGACAATGTGCCGGCGAGCTGGCCGCGGCGCTCGGCGAGCCTCGGGAAAAGCCGGTATGCGCGCCCGCGCCCCTCCCTCACCCGCGTCGCGTCCCGCCGGTATTTGTAGGCCCCGAGGTTGAGATTCTCCTCGACCGTAAGTGTTGCGAAAACCCGGCGCCCCTCTGGCACGTGTGCGACCCCGAGTTCCACTATCCTGTGCGCTGCCGCCGCCTGAATCTCCTGGCCCGCCAGGCGGATGCGCCCGGCGCGCGGTCGCAGGAGGCCCGAGACGGCCCGTAGCGTCGTGGTCTTGCCCGCGCCGTTGGCGCCGAGGAGCGTCACGATCTCTCCCTCTTCCACGGCGACGCTGACGCCTTCTACGGCCCGGACGTTTCCGTATGAGATGTGAACGTCATCAAGCTCAAGCAGGCTCATGCAAATCCATCCTTGCTCGCCCAGGATCGCCGGTGCCCCCGGCACACGCGCCGCCGTCGGCCTCGCCGGTGTCGTTGGCCTTGCCGGTGCCGCCGGACCCGCCGGCCGCGCCGGCTTCACCTGTCGCAGAGGAATCGCTTATCCCATGGGCTACGTCGTATTCGCCCAGCTCGTCGGATTCGTCGTCGGTGCCCAGGTACGCCTCGATCACGCGCGGATCCTGCTGGACCTCATCAGGGGTGCCCTCGCTGATCTTCTGCCCGTTGTCCATAACGGCAACGAGGTCGGATACTCCCATGACCACCTGCATATCGTGCTCGATGAGGAAGACAGTGATCCCCGACCCTCTGATCTCCTGGATGAGATCCATGAGGCCGGCCGTTTCCTCCTCGTTCAGGCCGCCGGCTGGCTCGTCGAGGATCAGAAGACGCGGTCGCGTGGCGAGGGCCCGCGCTATCTCGAGGCGCCTCCGGTTGCCGTACGGAAGGTTGCGCGCAAGCTCGTCGCGGCACGCCCACAGGCCCATCTGCCGCAGGCAGCGCTCCGCCTCGCCTCTCATGCGCTCCTCCTCCCTGCGCTGGCCCGCTGTCCTGAAAATGGACGCCGCCACCCCGGCCAGGCCCCTGCAGTGCTGGCCTGCCAGCACATTCTCGAAGCACGTGAGGTTTTCGAAAAGTCGCAGCGTCTGGAAGGTGCGCGCGATGCCCGCCTCCGCGACCTGGTGTGGCAGCTTGCCGACGATCTCCCGCGCCGCGAACCTGATGCTGCCTGTGTCCGGCCGGTAGATGCCCGTGATGAGGTTGAACACGGTCGTCTTGCCGGCGCCGTTCGGGCCGATGAGGCTCGTGATGCTGCCCTCGCACACATCGAGGTCGAAGGCGTCTACAGCGCGGAGCCCGCCGAATCGCTTGCTTACCCCCCTCAACTCGAGGAGGACCCCGTTGCTCGCGTTGCCCGCGCACATCGTCACTCACCCTCGCCTTCCTGCAGCTTGGTCGTCCAGCGCCTGCTGGGCCACAGCCCCTGCGGGCGGAAGATCATCATGAGCACCATGGCGGCGCCGAAGAAGAGCATCCGGTACTGTGCGAAGTTCCGCAGGATCTCGGGCAGCACCAGCATGGCCGCGGACCCCAGGACCACGCCGGGGATCGATCCCATGCCTCCCAGCACCACGATGCAGAACAGGATCACCGACTCCATGAACGTGAAGCTCTCGGGCGATATGACCACCAGCTTGGCGGCGAATATGGTTCCGGTCGCGCCCGCAAGCCCCGCGCCCAGCGTGAACGCCAGGAGCTTGGCCGCGCGTACGTCTATGCCCATGGCCTCGGCCGCCACCTCGTCCTCGCGGATATAGTTCCACGCACGGCCGATCCGGGAGCGCTGCAGGCGCACGAGGGCGAACATGCTCGCCGCGACGAACACCCAGACGAGGTAGTAGAAGTGTATCGGCCTTTGTATCGTAAGGCCGAGGATGCGAAACTGGTCCAGCATGATGACGCCGTTCGGACCGCCCGTGAGGCCCCACGGGTTGTTGAGGAGGCTGATGCGGGTCATTTCGTTGAGGCCTATCGTCACGATGAGGAGGTAGTCGCCCCGAAGGTGGATGATCGGACGCGCGAGCGCGTAGCCCGCAAGCCCGGCTGCAACTCCGCTCAGCGGCAGGAGTAGCCATAGCGAGACCCCAAGTTGCCCGCTGAGGATAGCGGTCGTGTATGCCCCAATCGCGAAGAATGCCATGTGCCCCATGTCGAACAGGCCCACTTCGCCCACGATGATGTTCAGGCTGAGGCCGAGGAGCACGTAAATGCCCCAGAAAACGGCGACGTCGATCCAGTAGTCGCTTGTGACCATCGGGAAGACCAACGCAGCTACACCAATGGCTGCGACCGCCCAGGCCGAGTAGCGGTCGACAAGTCCGGATATACGGCGTCCCGGTACAAGCCCGGGTCCGAGACGCGGCGATGCCACATGCTACACTCCTCTCCTACTCGAGCTGCGAAAACCGCCAGGGCCGCTGCCTCCCTCTTACCCTTCTCCTGCCCTTCCTGCCCCTTTCCTGCTCCGTCCCGATGAACCTACCAGGGCCGCACCCAGCGCTCGCAATCGCGACCTCGCCCTAAACCTTTTCGGCGACGCGTTCGCCCAATAGGCCGGTGGGCCGGAAAATCAGCAGCAGAATCAGGATAAGGAACACGAACACGTCTTTCCACGCCGCAGAGATATACCCGCCTCCGAGCATCTCCAGTATGCCGAGCAGCAGGCCCCCAACCATGGCCCCTGGAATGTTCCCGATCCCCCCGAGGATTGCGGCAGTGAAGGCCTTCAGGCCATATGACCACCCGACCGTGAAGTGGATCTGCCGATAATACAGCCCCAGCAGCACGCCCGCCACAGCACCGAGGCCAGGGCCGATGACGAAAATCAGCCGGATGATCTGATCGACGTTGATTCCCATGAGCCTCGCGGTGTCGTGGTCGATGGCCGTGGCGCGGATGGCCGCGCCTACCGTCGTGCGCTGGACGAACAGGTACAGGCCGGCCATGAGCAGGATGGACACCATCAGGATGAGCACCTGCATGAAGCCTATGTGGACGGCCCCGATCTCCCACCTCACGTCAGGGACGGCCCACGGAGGATACGCCCGGTAACGCGGGCCCCAGACAAGCATGGCTGCGTTTTGCAGGAATATCGAGACGCCCATGGCGGACACGACCGCGGTCAGGCGGTTCGAGCGACGAAGAGGACGATAAGCGGCGCGCTCCACGAGCACCCCGAGGATGGCAACCCCAGCCGCTGACGCGAGCACGGTCACCAGCAGCGCCGCCCACAGAGGCAGGGCGCTGCCCACGAACGTTGCAACCAGCAAAGTGAAGCCGAAATACGAGCCAAGCATGAAGAGATCGCCGTGGGCGAAGTTGATGAGCCTCATCACGCCGTAGACCATCGTATAACCGAGTGCAACCAGCGCGTACACCGCGCCCACGGTAAGACCGTTGACGAGTTGCTCTATGAATAAAGCCATACCTTCGGCGCGGAAGCCCCGCCTTTGCGCAGGACCTCCGCGCCGGCACCTCCATTTATTCACGTCTCAATCTCTGAGTAGATCGCCACGAGTTTGTGCTGCTTTCCAGTGCGCAAGGCGCATCCGTGGTTGCCGGTGTCGCGCTCCGGGGACGGCGCACGTGCGGTGAGCCTCGTTCGAATTTGGCGTACAGGCCAGCCAAATTCCAGGCACCCCGCCCTAACAAGCACCGGCAACCCTAACACCGCCGGAAAAAGTGTCGCAAACCCGTGGCGCCATACTTGGAGCTGGGGGTGGCCCGCTCTCCGCCCTCTGCTCTCCACGCCCCACTCCCCGCTCCCCGCCGCGAGCGCCCCTGCCGCACCAGCGGGTCCGGCTTTCGGGCGGACGGGCGTGGCGGGCGCTACGGCATTACGGCTGGTATGGCTTGAATTTCCCGTCGGCGGTCACCTCGTACGCAAGATATATGGCTCCCTCGCGGTCACCTGCATCGTCGAACGAGATCGGCCCGGTGATGCCTGGAAGGTCCTGCATCTTGTTACGGAGGTAGTCCGCCAGCACCTTTGAATCGGTAGACCCGGTGGCATCGATGGCGGCGGCGATGACTTTGAGCGCGTCAGCAGCGTAAACCGGCCAGGGGCTGCTCGGCGCCTCCTTATGCCGGCGAATGTACTCATCGAGGAAAGGCTTGGACTCGGGGTATCGGAGGTCGGTCGGCAAAGGCTCCTGAGTCATCAGGGATCCTTTCGCGATCTCCAGGCCTGCAATGCTGATGAACTCGTCGTTGATGGCGGCGTTGCCCCCGACGAAGAAGGCCTTGCTACCGAGATCCCTCATCTGCCGGATTATGAGGCCAGCCTCGGGGTAGTACGCAGTGTAGTACACCACCTCCGGCTTCGTGGTCAGCATCCGGGTGATTACCGGCGTGAAGTCGCGCTCGCCTGGAGTGACTGCGTCGTAGAACACGACCTCGGCCTTCTTTACCTGTTGCAGCGAGCGCCTGGCGGCCTCCGCAAGGCCCTTTCCGAACGTGGTGTTGTCGTGCAGGATGGCGACGCGCTTCAGTTTCAGGGTCTCATTGACGAATTCGGCAAAGAACGCTCCCTGGCGGTCATCCCGGAAGCACGTGCGGAAGAAGAACTTCCATCCGTGGGATGTGAGTTGCTCCGCAGTGGACCCATATGCGATATTGAGAAGCCTCGCCCTTTCGTAGATGGTCGCCGCCGGCTCGGTCACCGACGAACCGTAGGTGCCTATCACAGCGACCACTTTCTCGCTCAACATGCGCTGTGCGACCACTGCGCTTTGCTTGGGGCTGCACTGGTCGTCCCCGAGCACGATCTCGATTGGCCGCCCGAGAACGCCGCCTTTCGCGTTGATCTGGTCGGCCACGATCTGGACGCAGTTTCGCGCCATCTCACCTTCGTACGCCCACTGCCCGGTGATAGGGGCCTGAAGACCTATGCGCACCGGCTCTACGGCGGCAAATGCGCCCGTCCCCAGCCCCAGCCCTAGAAGCAACACCAGAACAACAGGACACCAACTCGACCGACAACCTCTCACTTCTCAAGCACCTCCTGTCGATCCTTTCCTCTCGCAAGCGTCCAGCGCGCGATCATCCGCCCCAAGTGGTTCCCGCTTCTCCGACGAGCTTCTTGCCTGGGTACCCCTCCGGATACGCGCGCCTCCCCCGCTGAGGCAACATCATGCATGATAATTCGCTGTATCCAGGGCCAGTCCTCCTTCTCGCTGGGGTTCTGCTGGACGATTTTTCAGCGACCAGGTAGAACGACACCAGTTGCAGCCACCTTGTCAGAAACTAGGTTTCTCGCGGTTGCCGGTACCTGTCTCCAGCGACGGCGCCCCGGGCGGGGCGCCATGACGAGACCTCGTCCCAGGGTACCTGCCCTGGCCCAGCGGATGGCGTCCACGACCATGTTGTATGTATCGAACCCGAGGGCCCCGTTGGCGTTCGGCGTCTTGACGTACTTGCTCTTGTAGGCTGCGACGAACTTCTTCGCAACATCGTTGGCAGGAGCCTCAGCGCTGTAAAAAGAGCTGATGATCAGACCTTCGACTGCCTCACCGCCGATGCTCATCAGCTCAGGCGCGTCGAGGGCGTCACCACCGAGTATCGGGATCTTGCTGCCGAGCTGGCGAAGCTGCTTCGCCATGAGGGCTGCGTCACCGAAGTAGCCGGGGACGAATAGAGCCTCCGCCTTGGCGGATATGACCTGGGTGAGCTGGGCCGTGAAGTCCTGGTCGCCGGTCTGGTATGCGACCTCGGCGAACACTGTAAGCGAGTTAATTCGCCACCACCCTGCAAAGTCCTCCTCACACTGGGGATCAACCCGGGCTCGCGCTCTCGAAACCGGGGACAAGCAGGTCCGAGCCGGATGATGGGACCAGAACGTGGCGGGACCTTCTCGTGGACGGAGGAGGAGGCGTCCCTCGGGTGTCGAACGGAGAGGCGAGTTGGGTTCCTGCCATAGAGTCCTGGGTCGGGTCGGGTCGGGCTGGGCCGGGTCGCCGGTCGCGTTTCCGGCGAGATCGACGGTCACAGCAGATGGAGGCGATGGTCTTGAGTCTCGCAATACTTCTGGGGCTTACCGCCCTCATCCACATGATAGACACGCTGTCCTACTCGGTGAGGTTGGGCGGGATCAGAACGAGGCAGCTGGCCCTTGCACTATCCCTCTTCAACAGCATAGCGCTGATCTCGAGGACTGCCAATACGCTTCAGGCCCCTCTCGTCGGGAAGCTGGTTGGCGTGCATCTCGGAAGACCAGGCGTTCTTGCGGGCGCGCTCAGGCTCGTCATCGCCAGCGCAAGCGCAGGCACGCTCATCGGGATCATCCTTGCCCCCACTTTTCTGTCTCTCTTCGTTAGAGCTATACGGGCTCTTGCCAGACGAGGGTCGATTCCCGCGTTCCTGTTCGAGTGCATGGCTCCTGCGAAGTTGCGGAGCATACCGAGGAGTGTCAGACTGCCCGACAGGAGGTTGATTACCCGGATCAAGCCCGATGGCATCCCGATGCAACTCATCCTTCTCAACGTCGTGATCACCGCCATCTACACTACCGGCGTTCTCTCCGCAGCGTACGCCGCGGCGCTCGTGCCGCCCACCAAAGCCATAGCAGCGAGCCTTTCCTCGGGCCTTGTGAACGGCGTGGCGACCGTGCTCTTCACGGTCCTCGTCGATCCGAGAGCCGCGGTCATCACGGACCAGGCGATGAGGGGAGAGATCGAGGTAGGGGTGGCCGACACGCTCGTGGCGTATCTCATCGGAAGCAAGTTCGCCGGGACACTCCTTGCTCAACTGGTACTCATCCCAGCGGCATGGGTGATAGCGCACCTCGTCTAAGTGTGGCGCCAATGGCGGAAGTCGTCAGACGATGGTTCTATGCGAGGTTCGGATGGTAACCGGGGCTGCGTTGCTGCGCTACGGCTTCGCCGGATTCTCACCGGCCCTTTTTCAGGCGCTCAGGTCAGGCACTCTGGCCCACCGACCGGGGCGCCGCGAAACCCCTGCCAGCCACGAAACCCCTGATGAATGGTTGGTGCGAGAGGAGGGATTTGAACCCTCACGGGGGTTACCCACCAGATCCTAAGTCTGGCGCGTCTGCCGTTCCGCCACTCTCGCACCTGAAATCTGTACACACGCGGTACCGAACGTCTCCACGCGTCTCGGTCGCGTGCAGCGGGCAGGTCACGAACTGATTGTACCAGATACGCGGCGCTGGATCAATGGCCCCCAGGGGCCACTATTGTCAATACCGTCGCCTGACGAAGCACGAGGCAACGGAGTCCGCTGTTCGCGACGGAAAGCCTGTCGGCGGCAGGGAGCATTCCTCCGGGCTACCACGGGAGCCTGCTTATGGCCTTGCCGATGCTCGGCAGGGCGTCAGTCGCGGCCTGCTCGCCCCGGGCGATGAGTTCGCGCGCTTCCCAGAACTCGGCGCCGGTGGCGAACGATACGTCGGGCTCGAGAACCACCTTCGCCTCGTCCCGCCTGAACTCAAACAACCGCATCTGCATGATGTCGAGGGTGTTCAGGATGATGTCAACGGTGCCCGGTTTCTCCACCTGCTTGCGTTCGAGTTTCGGCAGCACGCTCACGGCGATGGGGACCGCCCGCCTGTCAAGCGAGCGAATGTAATCAACGGGTACCGGGTTCACCACGCCGCCGTCCACGAGCATTCTTCCCCCGAGATGCACCGGCACGAAGACCACAGGGATGGATATGCTGGCTCTCACAGCGTCGACCACATCGCCTTCCCGGAGGACGATCTCCTCGCCGGTGAGAACATCCGTGGCTGCTATGGCCAGTGGGATCTTGAGTTCCGAGAACTGGACGTCGCCAATGAACGATCGCAAGAGCTCCTGGATCTTCTTCCCAACGATGAAGCCTTGCTTCGGAGGAGCGGGGTCAATCCATGCCAGCACAGACCGCTTCGTTACCGCAAGCGCGTATTTCTCCATCTCGGCCAGGGGCATTCCCGCCGCGTAGAGCCCGCCGATGAGGGCGCCCATGCTCGCTCCCGAGATCGCGGCTATCTCGATTCCCTCGCGTTCGAGGACCTTTAGCACGCCGATATGTGCAAGCCCTCTCGCTGCACCGGAGCCGAGGGCCAGCCCGACCCCGCGTTTACGCAGGCACCTGATATCCTCACCGACGGCCATCCCGACATCACCCCCTGACCTGGCATGCCCGGCACGCAAGGCACCTGACGCGTGCCTTACGCAGCCGCGCTTTGGTGGTGGACCTGCCCGGCGCTGGTGCGTGCGTCCCATGCATATCTATGTCGCGCCGCATCGGTACGTGCGTAGCCTCGGAGGCCTGCCGCCTTCTCATCCCGGGATCATCCCCGGATCATCTCCGGATCATCCCAGGATCGCCTCAGGAGCGTCTCAGTATCATCCACGGACGCTGAACGACACGAACTCTCCCTCATACGCGCTCCACCGCACGCTCACCCGGTCCACGCATGCCCATGGCGGCCCCTCGCGGAGCAGGGCGATGAAACGCTCTATTCTGTAGCGCTCACCTTCGACGACGAGCTCGACCACACCGTCGTAGCGGTTCCTGACCCACCCGCGAAGCTCGAGCGCCGCCGCGTGTCTTCGGGCGAACCCCCGGAAGCCGACCCCTTGGACCCTGCCCGTCACCGTTATCTCGGCTCTTGCATTGTCTCCGGCATCGCCGCCCGGTCGATCACGTTCCGTCCCGCCCATAGACACAAGTCTTCCTCTTCATGGTAGTGTTTCCATCATGTTTAGGGGGCAAATTCGACGGAGATGCGGTTAAAACCTGCCTGCCCGGGACATCACTATAACTGCCGACGGTCCCACGGTTGATGCGAGGGGATTATGGCACCAGCCATCTTCTGAAGGAGAGCACCGTTTCTCACTTGTTGTGAACCTGTCTCTCCCACCTCAACTCGATCGTCACCGTCGGCTCTGGCTTTAGGGGGCCGACGACCGAGACCTTGATGCGCGGCTGCCCATGGGCGCCTAAACTGGACGAGATAGCAGAGCCGCCTGGCGTCGCTGCCACGACGGCTCTTGACATGCCCATCCCCGATATGCTGACCGCTGACCCTATCAGGCACAAAAACTGGTCGGAGCGGCGAGACTTGAACTCGCGACCTCCTGAACCCCATTCAGGCGCGCTAGCCAAACTGCGCCACGCCCCGACCCAAGACTTGCTGGCCCGCTTCTCCTGCGGCCCATGTGCATTATAACAGATCGCCGGCGTGGTCGCAACCCCGAGTTTGGCCAAGAGGACGCCAGAGGGACAGAACATCACCTCGCCACGGCGTCTTTCAAGGTCTTCCCAGCCTTGAAAACCGGCACGGTCCGTGCGGCGATGCGGATGGTCTTCCCCGTCCTTGGGTCCCTGCCTGCCCGGGCCGCCCTCTTGCGCGTTTCGAAGCTGCCGAAACCGACGAGCGACACCTTTTCACCTGCGGCAAGGGCTTCCGAGACCGCTTCGAACACCGCGTCAACGACCTTGGCCGAGTCCTTCTTGGTAAAGGCGGTCTTGGCTGCGACTCTGTCAACCAGCTCCGTCTTGGTCATTCCGGAAACCTCCTTTCGCAGGTATGTTGCCCACTTGAAGCAGGATTTATAAACGGCGGGCCGCACTGCGCGGCCCGCCGCCCGATCTCTGCTCTCTCACTCCACCTCTTTCCAGCTCCGCCCTCCGGGTTCCTCTCCAGTGCTTGCCAGTGCTTGCGGTTCCGGACCTCTCCGGTCTTCGACCTTCCGGACTCCGAGCCTTCATCCATCCGGGCCCTGCCGCGGATGCGCTTCGCTGCCGGATTGAGGCGCGCAGTCCTCACAGGATTATGCAGATGAGACCGCCGCTTCCCTCGTTGACGATCTTCTGGAGGGTCTCCTGAAGCTTCTGTTGCGCGTTCTCGGGCATTCGATACAGCTTGCTCTCGATCCCCTCTTTCACCAGCTCGTGCAGGGACTTCCCGAGGAAGTCGGTATTCCAGATGCGGTCCGGGTCCTTCTCGAACTCCTCGGACAGCCTCCTGACGAGCTCCTCGCCCTGCCTCTCCGTCCCTACGTTCGTGGTGACCTCCGTCTCGATGTTCGCCCGGATCATGTGGATGGACGGCGCCGACGCCTTGAGCCTCACGCCGAACCGGCTGCCCTGTCGTATGAGCTCCGGCTCCTCGAAAGTGAGTTCATCCAGGAGCGGCATGACAATCCCGTATCCAAGTTCGCGTGCATCCTGCAGACCGTCGGCGATCTTGTCGTATTCTTTCTTCGCTACGGAAAGCTCCTTCATGAGTCGCAGCAGGTGATGGTCGCCCTCCACCTCGAGCCCGCTCACCTCCTGGACCACCTGGAAGAAGAGGCTGCGCGGCGCCTCGAGATCGATTGCCACTGTCCCGGTGCCAAGCTCCATTGTCGTGAGGTCGGCTCCGGATACGAACTCCTCTCCGGAGAGCCTGTCGGCGACTCCGTGGATGTCGCGTATCCTCTTGACCTCCTTGACCGTACCGACCACGGCCTCATGGAACCTCTGCCGTAACCAGTGATCCCCGCCGAGTTCGCTCAACCAGACCGGCAGCCTCACGCTCACTTCGCGGACCGGGAACTCGTAGAGCACCTCGCGCAGGACGCCCTTGACGTCCTCGACACCCATCCGCATGCAATCGAGAGGGATGACCGGCACCTGGTACTTCGCGGCCAGCTGGGACGCGAGGTCCTGGGCCTCCCTCGACCACGGCGCGACCGAGTTGAGGACCGCCACGAACGGCTTGTGAAGCTGTCGAAGCTCCTCGATGACCCGCTCTTCCGCCGGCACGTAGTTCTCTCTCGGGATCTCCGTAATCGAGCCATCGGTCAGAACCACCAGGCCGATGGTGGAGTGGTCCGTTATCACCTTCCGCGTGCCGAACTCCGCTGCGTCCTCGAACGGGATCTCGTAATCGAACCACGGCGTGACGACCATCCTCGGGCCCGCGTCGTCCTCGTAGCCCAGCGCTCCCCTGACCGTGTAGCCCACACAGTCGACGAGCCTCACTCGGACCTTGACGTTGTCCTCGATCTCGACTTGCACGGCCTCGCTGGGCACGAACTTGGGTTCGGTGGTCATGATGGTCCTGCCGCCGCCGCTCTGCGGGAGTTCATCCACTGAGCGCTGCTTGTCGTACATGTCAGATATGTTCGGGAGGACCAGGAGGTCCATGAACCGCTTGATGAACGTGGACTTTCCCGTTCTGACCGGTCCGACCACTCCGATGTAGATATCGCCGTTGGTCCTCGTGGCGATGTCCTGGAAGATGTCGAACGTCTCCATACCGGCTCCCTCCCCCGGCACCGGGTCACACCCGGCTTTCAGAATAATGTATATGAGCGGAGGGAGCGATTATTACCCAGGCTTCGAAAATCGTGGACGGACACACTGGCGCGCGGACGTCGGGAGTACCCACAGCGCACCCTGTCGCCCACCTGCGCCTGGCAAGCCCGCAGCTAGGTCAGCGCCCAGGGCGGGGCCTGCCGGACGAACCCTGCGCGCGCCGGAGCTACGGCTGACCCTTGATGAGGGAGAACGCCTCGGCCCTGGCGGCAACGTCCTTGCGGAACAGGCCCCTTACGGCCGAGGTCACGGCGATGCTGCCCGGCTTGGTCACCCCGCGCATCGACATGCACATGTGCTCGGCTTCGATGACCACCACGACTCCATGCGGCTTGAGCGCCTCATCGATCATGTCGGCGACCTCGCTCGTGAGCCTCTCTTGGAGCTGTGGGCGCCTGGCGACGGTCTCGACCACCCGCGCGAGCTTGCTCAGACCCACGACGCGGCCGCCCTTGGGCAGGTAGGCCACGTGGGCCTTGCCGTGGAAGGGCAGCAGATGATGCTCGCACATGGAATAGAATGGTATGTCCTTGATGATGACCATTTCCTCATGGTGCTCATTGAAGACCGGAGCGAGGAGGTCGCGGGGGTCCTTGCCGATGCCGCAGAATATCTCCTCGTACATCCTCGCGATCCTGCGCGGCGTCTCGCGAAGTCCCTCACGGTCCGGATCCTCTCCGATGGCCTCGATAATCTCTCTGACGGCGTTCATGATTCTTGTCTCGTCCAACAGCTCGTCCCTCCATGCTGTGAATCTGGCAGATGCGGCAGCACGCTGATGCCCTGTCAGCCTTGCTCGGCCGCCCGGCCGAGTATGTTCTCGAGGATCAGCGCAAGCGCGTGAAGGTCCATCGCATTGTGCTCGAGGACCGGGCGTATGAGAGCGGGGTTGCGGCTTCTCACGAACTCGTGGTATACCTCGGGAATCATCGCGCTGGGGATGTCCCCGCGGCGCTCGTAGCCAAGGAGATGCTCTGCCACCGTCACCAGCCGACAATCAGGCAGGACACCCCGGAGGAGCCGTCGCGCGGTCCTCAGGAGGTCCAGGTGGAACGTGCACGAACTGCACTCGATGCCATAATACGCCATGCGGTCGCGTATGTACGGCAGATCGAACCTGCGGCCGTTGTAGGTCGTCACCACCTCGAACCTGTCGAATTCGTCACGCACCGCGGCGAGCACCGCGGCCTCCTCCTCGTAGGACCTGGCCAGGAACTGTCGAAGCACCATGTTTCCATCGTCGCGAAATCCCATGATTCCCACGAGGAAGAGCGGCTGGGTGCTGTACAGCCCGGTGGTCTCTATGTCGATGAATGCCATGCGAGTCACAGGATAGAAACAGAGGAGGTCGAGGTCCGACGCCCCGCACCTGGCAAGAAGTTCTGCGTCGCCTCCCTCTATCGCCGCGAGCACGGTGCACGCCGCCTGGCCCCAGCGGGTGTGCCTGACCAGGCAGGCGAGATCGTGGTACCCCTGGGCCTTAAGCTTCTCCTCGGTCTTGGGGCCGATGCCGCGCAGAAGCCGCAGGCTACGACGGAGACTCTCGTGCCCGCCAGGTGGTGACACATAGACGGCCGGGAATGTGCGTTCGATGACGCAGTAGTCGCCTTCTCCGAGAAGATCGCCCGCTGGTTTCGGCTTCGCTTCCATCACGCCACCCCCTCTCGTTCCCTCCAGTGCGTGCGGCCCTACCGGGACCTCTCATGACTGGATTCGCCATGCGCGGCTGCAACCCTTCTTGCGGGACTGGTGGTCCAGGCCCGCAGCGCACGCACACGCGCCGGTGGGTGAGCCGAGCCCCTGGACAGCGCGTCGGGGCTGGCCGCCACTCGGCGGCCAGCCCCGTCTGAGCCTTGCTTACGCGCTGCACTGCACGCGCTTCCTGACACGTGAGCCTGCCCGCAGCCGGTGGAACCGGTGGAACCCGGGAGGCCGTCGTAACCGTCGTAACCGGCGTAACCAGCAGAATCGGCGAAATCCGCGGAATCAGTGGTAATCGCCGTCAGCGCCGCGCGGTGTTTGCCCAATCTGGTGCCTTTGCTTGAACTCCTCCGAGAACGTGCCGAAGAACTGGATGACATACCCGGAGTCGAGGGTGATGAGCACCTCCTCCCAGTATCCTGGGTCCTGCGGTCGTGCCTCGCTGGTGCGGATGTCCACGTCTACTATGACGGTGCCCACGATACTCTGCCGGAACCCCTCGATGTCGTCAATCAGATAGCAGGCCACAGCCATCCCTCCCTGATTGAGCTTACTTCCAGCGTCCGGCATCTGTAAGCCAGCGCCTTGACTTTCACGCCTTGCACCGTTACGTCCGCTACTATGGTATTTGCCGAGTCAGTCGGCGATGACGCGGACCCGGTAGAGGATCTCAGCTTCCTTGCCCCTGGGCACCTTTATCTTGAACGCGGCGGTGTTCGCATCGAGCTTCTGGTACGACTGCGGGACGCAGCTCAGAATCGTCCATTCCCCGTAGAACCTCTCGATGACCATGATCTCCACGTCCTCGTCCTTGTGGTTCCGCAGCTTGATGCAGCACGCCTCCTCATACGAGTTCGCCCCGATCTTCTTGTAGTCGGTGACGGTCCGCTCGCCTACCAGGTCGAAGGCGTTTCCGACGTAAAGGCGCACGGTCTCATCGCGCGGGGTGTGGGCGATGGCATCCTCTCCCACGAAGTCGAGGCTCTTGTCGGGCGAGGCCTTGTACACCCGCACCTTCCCTGCGGGAAGCGGGATGCCGAGACCCGCACCGGCCTTGTTCTCGAACTCTATGACCACCTTGACGTCGCCGGTCTCCTTCTTCCCTGCGTACGTCTGGTAGCCGTACCGGCGCCCCGGGGTCTCGAACACATACATCTTCTTGACCGGCACGTTCGGGGCGGAGAGAAGCTCTATTTGTTTGAGCTGGTTGTCGGCCACCGTCGTGCGGCGCTTCAGAGTGTACGAATGATACTCGAAGAGCGGCTTTTCCTCGAACGCCGCAGAGGGCGCAGCCCCGGAGACCATCGGCACGGCCTTGAGTTGCATGTCCGCGTCGATCGTCCGCACCTCACCTGCGACGAGCTTGAGCGAGGCGTTGCGGTACGTGGCGCCACTCCTGTTGTCAAGGGTCACCCAGCCGTTGAGCGCCACCGCTCTATCCTTCTCGTCGAGCACGCAGACGTAGTCGGCGCGCCAGCTCACGCCCCCGGTGAGGTAGTTCACCTCGGCCACGTGCTCAGCGGCCGACTTCGCCTGCACGTACCACACGAGAGTCGGGCGCAGGATGAGCCCGGACGGGAGCGCGGGAAGCTCAACGTTCCCCGGCGGGTCCAGGAGGATCTTCCCGTCCATCTCCACCGTGAGCTTGCCCTGGGAATCCACCGCGAGAAGCCTTGCCGGACGGATGACGCCGTCGCGGTTGAGCTCGATCTGTCTGCCTATGTACTTCTCGAGGAGCTTCTGCCTGCTCACAAGGTCGTATTCGAAGTTCTGCTCGAGCAGCATGACGTCCCCCGGCGCCGTGAGCGACACAAGGCGCACCGACGACGGGTCGATGTTCCTCGCCACATCGGAGAAGCGCAGCACGTTGAGACCCTCGCCAAGCGACACGAGGCGCTCGTCACGGACCAGCGCAAGGTTGTCGCTATACACAGTGAGCGACACGTTCCTTTGCTGCTCAGGCCCCACCTCGATGCTCTCATCCTGCGCGAGCGCAGCGGCTGACGCGGCGACCACCAGGACCGCGAGCATCAGGAGAGGCAGGGCACGCCTTCCACCAAGCATGTCGGTTCCCTCCTTCCGGGATCTGTCGAGGCGCCTCGTCCGGGGCGCCGTCTCTTGAGTGCAACGTCGGTCACCCCCGTGAAAGCGAATGGCGGTGGTGTCCGGACCGCCGTCCAGGTATGGCGCCATGAGTTTGCGCCATCTTCTCTGACGGTGTTGGGGTTGCCGGTGCTTGCTAGGGCGGGGCGCCTGGAATTTGGCTAGCCCGCGCGCCACATTCGAACGAGGCGCGCCGCAAGCCCGCCGTCCCCGGAGGGCAACACCGGCAACCCTGAACAGGACTCACCCGCCGAAAAGGAGCGCGAACTTGTGGCGATCCACTTAGCTGACGAGGTCGGCTACGGTTACCGCGTCGAGTCGCTTCACAACCTCCGTTATGAGCGCAACCGCATGATCGTAGTCGTCGCGGTGTATGAGCGCTGCATGACTGTGGATGTAACGCGACGGCACCCCGATCACGATGGACGGTACGCCGCTTCCGTGGAGGTGGATCCTCCCGGTGTCGGCCGCGCCGCCCTCCATGAAATCGGTCTGGTACGGTATGCCGTGAGCCTTCGCCGTATCGATGACAAGGTCGCGAAGTTTGATGTTGGGAATGAGAGACCGGTCGTATATGAGGATGACCGGGCCCTCGCCCATGCGCTCCTGCACCTTGTCCTTGTCGCTGCCGGGCACGTCGTTGGCGATGCCGACCTCGAGCGCGAACGCCACATCGGGATCGACCACGTCTGCGCTGGTCTCCGCGCCGCGAAGCCCCACTTCCTCCTGAACCGTGGCTACCCCGTACACCGTGTTGGGATGGCTCCCGCTGCCGCCTGCAAGGTTCCTGAGAACGTCGATGAACAGGGCACACCCGACCCTGTCGTCCCATGCCTTGCCCATGTACACCTTATCGTTCTTGAGGACCTCGAAGCTGCTTGCCGGGACCACGGGGTCTCCCGGCCGGATGCCGAACTCGCTCGTAGCCTGTTCAAAGCTGGTGGCCCCGATGTCGATGAACATATCCTTCTTCTCCACGACCTTCTTTCGCTCTTCCTCGGTAAGGAGATGGGGCGGCTTCGAGCCAATGATCCCCGGCACGTCGCCGGACGCGGTCTTGACGATGACTCTTTGAGCCAGCAACACCTGGTCGAACCAGCCGCCGAGTGGCAGGAATCTCAAGTATCCCTCGGAGGTCACCGACTTCACCATGAACCCGATCTCGTCCATGTGCGCAGCCAGCATTATCCTCGGCCGGTCGCTCGCGCCTGTGCGGCGCGCCACGAGGCTCCCGAGCCGGTCCTGCTCGATCACGGCATACGGCTCCACGTACCGCCGGATAACCCTGCGGACTTCCTTCTCATAGCCTGATACCCCCGGTGCTTCCGAGAGATCTTTCAGCATCTTCGCGGTTGCATCCATTGGCGTAAATCACCCTCCTCGAGCTGGTCGGGCCGGTACCTCTCGCGCCAGAGGTGATGGGTCGGCCCGCCGCAATCCATTTACTTCGCCACCTCTCATTCCTATCCTGCTTCGTCGCCGGCTATGAAAAAAAGGACCGGGGAACGTCCCTGTTGTTCCCCGATCCGATCTGGTGCATTCACAGGGGCTAAGCCTCCAGAGGAAGCTACCCCGGGGAGATCTTCGTCACGTCGTGCTCGTCGAAGATCCCCCTTTTCACCTCGGAAGCCACGATTCGGCGGGCCTTGAACCGGTCGCGGATATAACCACACGCGACCAGGGGGTCCACCCTGTCCCCACATGTAAACACGTCGACTGCAGCATACCTGTGCTCCGGCCAGGTGTGGACGGCGAGGTGCGATTCGGATATGACCACCACACCGCTGACCCCCTGAGGGCTGAACTTATGAAACGCCACCTCGCGGATCTCGGCCCCGGCCCGCAAAGCAGCGTCTACCATGATCTCCCTAACGGCTTCGATTTTGTCAAGCACCTCAGGGTCACACTCGTACGCCTCGCACAGGATATGACGCCCCAAAGTGTTTGTCATCCAAAGTCCCGCCTCCCTTCAAGACCTCTCCCTTCCGACCGGTGACTTGCCCGATCAACGCAATTTTAGCAGATCGCCCCCCAAAGTCAAGCGAACCGCCGCAATTTGTCCAGCCGCGACAGGGACCGGATCATGCTCGCAGCGCGCCCGGGCCGTCCTCACCGCGTATCCGCCGCCGCCCCTGCCTCCACCGCCTCCGCAGGCCTCAGCATGCCCCTGCGTGCCAGCGCGGTGAGTCCCGCGAGGACCGCCAGCTGAACGTGGTGCCTTGAAAGCCCGCCCTGGATATATGCTGTGTACGGCGGGCGCAGGGGCGCATCCACTGTGAGTTCCGACGACGACCCCTGCACGAACGTCCCGCCGGCCATGATGACGCTGTCAGAGTACCCGGGGAGGGCGCACGGTTCGGGCGCGTAACGCGCGTTCACGGGACTTGCCAGGTGAAAGCCGCGGCAGAACGTAACCAGGCGGTCCCGGGAGAACATCCTCACGGCGAGCACCGTATCGGATGGCTGCTCCCGGTCGTCAGGCAGCACAGGGTACCCGAGCGCCCGGAAAACGTGGGCCGCCACGCGCGTGCCTGCCATGGACTCCGCCACCATGACGGGAGCCAGGAAAAGGCCCTGGAGGATGAGGCGCGACTGCCCAAGGCTCGGGCCGACGGCCGCGCCCACCCCAGGGGCAGTAAGGCGTGCGGCGATGCGCTCGATGAGATGACGCTTACCCGCGATGTAGCCTCCTGCGGGGGCGATCCCGCCGCCGGGATTCTTGATGAGCGAGCCTGAAACGACCGAGGCGGCGGCCGCAGTGGGTTCCCGGTCCTCGGTAAACTCGCCGTAACAGTTGTCCACGACTACGATGGCGTCAGGCTTGTCCGCCCTGATCGCCCGGGCGACGCGTTCGATCTCGTGTACCGGCACCGAAGACTGCCATGAGTATCCCCTGGACCGCTGGATGAAAACGACCTTCGTGCGCTCGTGGAGGGCACGGCGTATCCGGTCCACGTCGAGCGCCTGGCCTCCGCCTTCGCGTGGAACGACCCGCCACGTCACCCCGAGCTCGGCGAGGGAGCCTGGCACCGGCCCTGCCATGCCCACCACATCGCGCAGGGTGTCGTATGGTTCGCCGCTGGCAAACAGGACCTCGTCTCCGGGGAGAAGGAGGCCGAAGAGGCACAGGGCGAGAGCATGGGTACCGGACACGATCTGGTGGCGCACGATGGCCGCCTCGGCCCCGAACACCCGGGCGAAGAGCGCCTCCGTCACCTCTCTGCCGCGATCATCGTAGCCGTACCCTGTCGTGCCGCCGAAATCCTGGTCGGTCACGCCCACGTCTCTGAACGCCTCGAGCACCCTGGCGAGGTTACGCCCGGCAAGAGCGTCGAGCCTCTCGATATCAGGCGTGCACGCTCTCGCAGCCTCCCGCATGAGCGCTGCCAGGCCCGGATCGATGTCGACGCCGATGTCTCGGCCGGTGTCCCGGCCGACGCCGACGTCAGTGTCGCGGATGTCGATGTCGATGTCGGCGACGGGGCCGCTTCCCGTGATGTCGTCGGTCGCTCCTCGCTCCGTCATGAGAACCTTACTCCCGCCGCTTCGAGGCGCGAGAGCGCCTCTTCAAGTCTGGCGTCGTCGATGGTGACGGATATCCTGAAATAGCCCTCGCCGCCGGGCCCGTAGCCGATCCCCGGCGTGACGAACACACCAGCCTTATCAAGGACGTATCGCGAGAACTCTATCGATGAATATCCCTCCGGGACCGGCGCCCAAACGTAGAAGGTCCCCTTCGGGGGTTCGAGGCTCCATCCGAGGCTGTTCAGCGCGGCGGCCACCTTCCTGCGGCGTCTCGCGTATGCTGGCAACACCTGGGCGAAGTGCTCGGGCGGGGTCTCGAGCGCGGTTATCGCAGCATACTGGACGGCCTGGAAGATGCCTGAGTCGAGGTTTGTCTTGAGCCTCCCGAGCGCCTCCACGACCTCGTGGCACCCGGCGGCCCATCCGATACGCCAGCCGGTCATGTTGTAGGTCTTCGACAGCGAGTGGAATTCGATTCCCACCTCCTTGGCCCCGGGCACCTGGAGGAAGCTAGGCGCAGCGTAGCCGTCAAATGTGATCTCGCTGTACGCGGCGTCGTGGCATACGATGATGGAGTTCTTCCGCGCAAACTCCACTACCGACTCGAAGAACCCGAGCCCGTCCACGGTGGCGGCGGTCGGGTTGTTCGGATAGTTGATGAACATGAGTTTCGCCGCGGACCTGACGTCCCCGGGGATCGCGTCGAGGTCCGGCAGCCATCCCGTCTCCGGGTGAAGTCGCATCAGGAAGGGGTCGCCTCCTGCAAGCAGCACGGCCGTAGAGTAAACCGGGTACCCGGGGTCCGGCACGAGCGCGAGGTCTCCCGGATCGATGAAGCACCACGGGATGTGGGCGAGGCCTTCCTTGGAGCCGATGAGCGACACCACTTCGGTCTCGGGGTCGAGTCGCACACCGAACCGCCGCTCATACCAGGCGGCCACAGCGGCGCGGTACTCGCGCAACCCCTCATAGCTTGGGTAACGATGGTTCGCCGGGTCTTCGGCAGCCTCCTTGAGCCGCGCTACCACTGGCGCAGGTGTGGGGAAATCCGGGTCGCCGATGCCGAGGCTGATAACGTCCACGCCCCGCTTGCGGGCCTGGGCGATCTGCCGGTCGACCTCGGCGAAAAGGTATGGTGGTAGATTCGTGATCCTTCGTGCTTGCTGGACTCTCACCTCAACCACTCCTCGATGTCATCGATGATTCCCGTGAATACGCGCGTTGCGGGGCCGGTCATGAACACGCGACCGTGCCGGCTCCACTCTATGAAAAGCGTCCCGCCAGGGAGGTGCACCCTCGCGGACCTGCTGGTGAGGGCGCGCTCGGCGGCAGCCACGAGCGACGCGCATGCACCAGTCCCGCAGGCGAGCGTGGGCCCTGCCCCCCTCTCCCACACCCGCACCGTGAGGTCACCTGTGCCGTTCACCTGGACGAACTCCACGTTAGTCCTGTCGGGGAAGATGGGGTCGTGCTCGATGGCCGGGCCGATGCGCTCGAGGTCCACCGCTGCAACGTCCGGCACGAATATCACGCAGTGGGGATTCCCCATGGACACGCACGTGATCTCGAACTCGCCGGCCGCCAGGGCGCGCCTTTCGCCGATGACAGCGGCACCGTCACCAGACCCTACGGGGATGTCCTCCGGACGAAAGCTGGGCGGGCCCATGTCCACCCGCACCTCGCCTGCAAACTCGCCATCGGCGATTATCTCCGCGCGGACGCGCGCTCCCTTCGCCTCTATGGACATGGCGTCCGCTGCTACAAGGCCTGCGTCGCGTGCGTACAGGGCCACGCAACGGGAGGCGTTCCCGCACATCCCGGCCTCGCTCCCGTCACTGTTGAAGATGCGCATGCGGATGTCAGCCGAAGCGGACGGCAGGATCAGCACGACGCCGTCGGCCCCGACGCCCGTATGCCTGTCACAAAGCCTGCGCGCCGCGCTCCCCCATTGTGCCCCCTCGTCGTCGGGGACCTGGTCTTGTCGTGCGAAGTCAAAGAGAATGAAGTCGTTTCCGAGACCGTGCATCTTCACGAAAGTAGTCCGCGCTCTTCGGGCGGCTCTTGCCATCACATGCTCGTCCCCTTCGTGCGTCGTCGGGCTGCCCGCGGAGGACCCGGCCGGCCTTTCAACCGACCGCCTGCCTGCCCGCTTTACCGCCCGCCCGCATGTTACTCGCGTGTTATTCGCGTTCCGGAGGAGATCTCCTGCCTGGGTCAGTGTCGTTACTCCTCGATTCGTCATCGAGGTCCCGCGTCTTCTTGGTTCCCGTCCCACATATGGTGCATCTTCCCCGCTCGAGGGATGCGCGGCGCATCTCGATGGGAGCGAACACGGCGCCGTCCCTGAACCCTTCCACCTTGCCATGCCTGTGACCGACGATGTATCCGAGGAGGAAGGCCACTGCTAGGAGCAGAATCCAGCCGTCAACCGACATGGGTCTCCCCTCCCTCACTGTCTCCCGCAAGGCGGCTGGCCAACTCGATGACGGGAGCGCACATGCATACGAGAAGAGTCGTGCGCCGGTCCACGATGAGCGCTGCGAGGAGCGCTATGAAACACAGGAGGAGCGCCTCGCCCTTGCCGAGGCGGCGTGCGAGGTTGGCGCCGCCGGTGGCGCGGTCGAATGCGAGATCCTGCAGATCGTCGCCGAGCTGCACTGCGGCCATCAGCAGCACCGAGACGCACGTGGCGCGCCACCCGAAGAGCAGCCACGTCACGACGGCCACCATCGCCGATTCCATCCACGCCGAAAACCCGAGAGACAGCATTTCGCGGGGGTCCTTCAGCATCCCCACCACGTACGCTGCGAGGACGAGCGGAGATGCGAGGCGTGCGTTGATCCCTGAGGCTATGAGGGCGAGGACCAGGGCGTAGAGCACAGCGCCTCTGCCCAGGACGTGCACGAGCGACGACCGGCCCTGGGCGGTATCGGCCTCGTAGTCGAGGTAATCATCCATCAGCTTGACCACCGCGCCTGCGAGGGCGACGGCGAGGAGGTCGGCAAGGAACCTAGAGACTGCGGAGAACATGCCGCTTCACCTCCCGAAGACCGGTCCTTTCGGCCGCGGAGACGGGCAACACCGCGCAGCCCGAGAACATCCTCCGGAGCCTGGTAAGGCCGCGCGCAGCATCAGGAAGGTCCATCTTGTTCGCCACGATGAAGTAGCCCCCTCTCGACCCGGCAAAGTCCGCGATCTGGCGATCGACGGCGCCGGCGAGAGGGCCGGAGCCATCGAGTCCTGCGGTAGACGCGTCCACCACGTGGAGGATGACCTGGGCGTGGCGGATGGCCTGAAGCGTCTGGGCCATCGCCTTGCGGACCTGGGGGTCCTCGTGGATGTAGTCGACCAGGCCGGTGCTGTCCACGATCTCCACCACTTTGCGGCCCTTTCCGGCCGGGACCTCCACCACGATCGACTGAAGGCACCTGGTGTGGTGGGGGCGTGGGCCGACCAGCTCCCTGATCGCCGCGTTGACGGTGTAAGTCCTTACCTGCCTGGCCCCTGATGGATCCGTGAACGTCACATCCACGGTCCTGGCCTTGAGGTGCTCGGCGAGGCTCAGGACGAGAAGGGTTTTGCCCACGTTGGGCCTGCCCACGACCATGCAACGCTTCATTCCTGCAAGACGCCCTCCAGGCTGCCGATCCCTCACCATGCGCCTCCTATGCGGAGAAGTCGTCGGTGATGTCTTCCCTCCGGATGAGCATGAGTTCCTCCCGGGAGAGGTTCGGCTTCTCCACCAGGCGCAGCGCCTGGCGCCTGATGGCCCGCTCGATGATGTTGCGCACGAGCCGGGCGTTTCCGGAGTGGTCGTTGCCCGGACCGGCCCTCCGCGTCAGAATGAACTCCAGCCTTGCGCGGGCTGCGAGGTCGAGGCGGTAATCCCGCTGCTTCAACATGAGGTCTGCGATGCGCAGGAGCTCGTCGGTGGTATAGTCCGGAAACTCGATGTGGATGGGGAACCGTGACCTGATGCCGGGGTTTGTGTGGATGAACGTCTCCATCTCGTCCCGATAGCCCGCCAGTATCACGATGAACTTGTCGCGATAGTCCTCCAGCGCCCTTATGAGCGTATCGATTGATTCCTTGCCGAAGTCCTTCTCCCCACCGCGTGCCAGCGAGTATGCCTCGTCGATAAAGAGTATTCCGCCGAGGGCCTTCTTAATCTGTTCGCGGGTCTTCTGCGCCGTATGGCCGATGTACTCGCCCACCAGATCAGCCCGCTCCCGCTCGACGAGATGCCCCTTCTCCAGCACGCCCATCTCGCGGAATATCTTGCCGAAGAGGCGCGCACAGGTAGTCTTGCCCGTCCCGGGATTGCCGCTGAATATCATGTGCAGGGCAAGGGGCTCGCACGTGAGCTGGCGTGCCGCCCTGATCTGCTGGATCTTCACGTAAGCCACGATCTCGCGCACCAGGGCCTTCACCTTGTCGAGGCCGATGAGGCTATCGAGATCGGCGAGGGCTTCCTTCAGGCGCCAGGCGCTGGAAGACGATGGCTCTTCGAAGCGCTGCCCTCCGGCCGTCCCCGCCTGCCCGAGCTCTACCGAGTGCTTCAGAACCTCGAGGGCCTCGACAGGCGACAGCCTCCCTTCCTCCAGGCCGGCAAGGACCAGGTTCGGGTCTCTGGGCTCGAAGGCAAGCATGACTTTGCACCACCTCTCGTAGACCGCATCTCGCGGACTGTGCCACGAGGGACTCCGCAGAACCGGGCGGACCGGACACAGGTACAGCGCTTGACCGTATATGGTATGCAGGAGAGAATGGGCATGTGCGCGGGCTCGAGGCCTCTCCCAGCCAGGAGGTGGAAGGGCCGAGGCGAAGGTGGGTACGTCGTGGGAGTGTCTTCCCTTCCCCGCACGTCACACGTGCCAACCAGTGCCCCGAGCATGGTGTCAGAGCGTATACCGTAAAGTATGATACAGTACTATGCGGTATTGATAGCGACGGCAACAGGTGATAGCGTATAGTTGAGTCCGCACGGCTGACCCAGGAGCGCCCCACAGGGCTGTCAGGCCCGCAGGGGCCGCGAGGGGTGCTGGGGGCTACAGCCCTGTTATGGAGGGGTCGACGTGTTCGAGAGGCTGCTCACCCCTGAGGAGGCCGCCCAGAGGATGGTAGTGAGTCCGAAGACCGTTCGGGACTGGCTGAGGCAGGGAAGGCTGAAAGGCGTCAAGACCGGCAAACTCTGGCGTATCCGGGAGAGTGACCTTGCGGACTTCGTCGCCCGAAACGCGTTCGGAGCTGTCAGGTTTGACGCTCGGGAGGACGCGCAGCCCCCTGTCGCAGTGCGCGAGACGGCCCTGAGAAAGTATCTGGATGACAGTAACCGTGAGAACGCTTCGGAGGAGCCGCGTTCCACGGAGCCTTCCGAAGAAGACAGACAGTGGCTGGAAGCAAGGATCGAAGCCCCGCTTCCCCCATACGACTGGGGCCCTGGCGGTCCTCCGAAGACGAGACCCGTGCGCTACGTGCCGGGTAGGGGCCTTGTCATCGAAGGAGATGAGGGTCATGGTCGGTGAGCGAACGGTCGGCGCAGGCGACGTGCTTCTTATGGCTCTCCCCTTCGATACTCCGAAGGGACATGAACAGGAAGGCAAGAGACCGGTGATCGTGGTGGGGTGTCCCTCCGACACGTTGCGCTACCCAACCCTCATCGTTATCCCTCTTACCACGCAAGCTGGCCGATGGGCGTGCGAGAACCCGACCCTGTATCCGAGCCTCAGCCCCGGAGAGGGAGGCTTACCTCGCGGTTCGGTCGCGCTCCTTGACCAGCTGCGCAGCATCGACGTCCGTCACACCGAGGGGTATCTCGGAACCCTTCGGCAAGACACGCTCAACCGGATCCGGGCCGGCATCATGCGCCTCTTTGAACTGTAGGGCACCGGCGCGGCAACGCGTGGACCCATCGTCGTCTCGGCCGGTTGAACACCTGTCATTCCGACGGAGCACGCTACACGCTGCCAGACCGAGGAGCGCGGCGCGGGGACCATCAAGCGGGACTAGACGGGACTATCTTCATGGTCGGCGTGGGAAAGGAGTGGGATCGCGCGGGCGGGGGTGATGGTGGAGATGGCGTGCTTGTAAATGAGATCTTGCCGCGCGCCATCGGAGAGGATGACGGTGAAGCTGTCGAAGCCTTTCACGAGGCCCTTCATCTGGTAGCCGTTGACGAGGTATATGGTGACCGGGATCTCCTGTCGCCTGACGGCATTGAGGAACATGTCCTGAAGGTTCGGTGAAGGCTTGCTCATCTCGTCGTTCGTCCTCCCCATTGCGACATGCATTCCCCCGGCGATCGCGCACGATGTAACGTTCTACATCGCGGCGAGTTTTCCTCTGATGAGCGCCAGCACACAGGTAGCGGCCTCGCTCACGGCCGAAGGCGTCCCCAGGTCGATCCACTCGATACGCGGGTCGGCGCGGAACCAGGTGAGCTGCCGCTTGGCGTAGCGCCTGGTGTTCCGTTTGATGGCCTCGACGGCGTCTGCAAGCGCACACCTGCCCCGGAGGTGTTCCACGATCTCCTTGTACCCCAGGGCCTGCCCTGCCGTGAGCGCTCTCTCGTATCCGCGTTCGAGAAGGCCGCGCGTCTCATCGACGAGGCCCTGTTCGATCATGGCGTCGCATCGCCGGTCTATGCGTTCATAAATGGCTGCCCTGTCACGCACCAGCCCGATTATGACCAGCCTGTCCACACGCATCTTCCGGCCCCCGCCCCTGCGCCACATCTCGGAGATTGGCCGGCCGGTCGTCTCATGCACCTCGAGCGCGCGGATGATGCGACGGGCGTCGTTGGGATGAATCCTCCGCGCCGCCGCCGGGTCCGCCTCCTCGAGCCTCGCGTGGAGCGCGGGGGCGCCATGTGCGTCGGCCTCCTCCTCTAGCTTCCGGCGGATCTCCGGCGACGCGCCCTCCCAGGGGAACAGGAAGCCGTCGATGATGGCCCGCACGTAGAGGCCGGTTCCTCCGACGAGAAGGGGAACACGCCCGCGAGCGCTGATGTCGTCGATAGCCGCCTGCGCAAGTTCCTGGAACCGGGCAACGTTGAACGTCTCGTCAGGGTCGACCACATCGATGAGATGGTGGGGCACTCGCAGGCGCTCAGAAGGACTGGGCTTCGCCGTGCCGATGTCCATGTAGCGGTATACCTGCATGGAGTCGCACGAGACGATCTCGGCGCCCAGCCGGCAGGCAACTTCGAGGGACACGTCGGTCTTGCCGACCGCCGTGGGCCCGACGATGGCCACGAGGATGTCCGGAATCGGAGGTCTATCAGAACGTGCTCTCGAGGATCCCGTCATGTTCCACTCCTTCTCGCTTGAGACTGTAGGCGCAGGTCCGCAGGTCTCGACCAGTCTACCAGCGCATCCCGGGTTCCGGGCCTGCCTGTCCGAACGTACCCTCGAGCTGGCGTCAGGTCCTTCGGAAGGCTCGTTCGAGTTCCGCGCGGCTGATCCTGAGCACGGTGGGCCGACCATGCGGACAGGAGTATGGGTCGCTTGCTCGCGCAAGGTCCGCGAGGAGCCTCTCGATCTCCGGCGGCTCCAGAACGCGGTGGGCCTTCACCGCCGCCCTGCACGCGACCTCGGCCGCGACGCGCCCGAGCGCCTCCCCGGGATCACGTCCACCGCCGTCCGCGTCATCACAACATGCCTCGAGCGCTCCCTGGACGACCCCGGCCAGGTCGCCGGTGCCGCGCAAGACGCCGAGGGCGGCCGGGACCCCTCTGAGCAGCAGCGCCGACGGCCCGAACGGCTCCAGCACAAACCCGATCCGCGCCAGCTCGTCGAGGACCGCCGGGACGCGCGACGCGGCCCGCGGCGCGAGCTCGATGGTCGTCGGAATGAGTGACTGCACCCTGGGCGCGGTGCCGGTCGAGAGCCCGGCGAGCACCGCCTCGTACAGGATGCGTTCATGCGCAGCATGCTGGTCGATTATCACGAGATCATCGCCGTCGGCGGCGAGGATGTAAGTGCCCATGAACACGCCCAAAGGGGCGAAACCAGCGTGGACCTGGTCGTGAACTCGGGTCTGCTCGCGCGCCGGGCCGCCTGCGCACGAGAGGCGGAGTGCCTGCGCGTGCGGTGAGCGCGAACCGACGCTGTCGAGGTTCTCTGGCGTGCCTGCACCGGTGAACGGCGGTCCCGTGGCTGGTCCGGTCTCGTATGCCCCCATGCCGTCGCGGGCAGCCCCTGCGCGCCTGGCGCCCGCCCCCGCGGGATAAGCAAGCTTCCGTGCGAGGTCCGGTGCCGCTCCAACGGAGCGCAGGGCGGAGGCCGCCGCCTGAGCGGCAAGCTGGAACACGTCGTGTCCGCCTGAGAACCTCACCTCCCTCTTCGCCGGGTGGACGTTCACATCGATCGACACCGGGTCAGTCGAGATCCACAGGAACACAGCGGGATACCTTCCAGGCGGAAGCCTCCTGCCGTACGCGTTCTCGATGACCCGCACGACCGCGGGTGCCGCCACGGGCCTTCCGTTCACGAAGACGCACTGGGTGTCGCGGCTGGCCCTCGTCACGTCGGGCGGCGATATGAACCCCTCGATACTCGTTCGCGGCGTGCCCGCCACGACGGGAAGCAGGGTCTTCGCGAGGTCCGCGCCGTAGATGGAGGCGATGGCCGCGCGCCTGTCCCCACCGTGTGTTCCCTGGGCCGGGAGCACATCCCGCCCGCCCCGGACGAGCCGGAACCTCACATCCGGCCATGCCATGGCCAGCCTTGCCACGACGTCGCGGACGTGGTCGAACTCCGTTGCCGGGCGCCTCTGGAACTTGCGCCTCGCAGGGGTGTTGAAGAAGAGGTCTCGACACGTCACGGCGGTGCCGACGGGTGACGGCGCGTCCTCTTCCAGCACCGCTACGCCCCCTTCCAGCACGATGCGGGTACCCGCCACGTCCCCGGCGCGACGTGTCACGAGCTCAACCTTGGCAACCGCCGCAATGCTGGCAAGGGCTTCCCCTCTGAACCCCATGGTGAGGACGCTGTGGAGGTCGGCGGCCGTGCGGATCTTGCTCGTAGCGTGCCTTCGGAACGCCATCTTCGCGTCGCGCCTGCTCATCCCGGAGCCGTTGTCGCTCACCCTGATGAAGTCGCCCGGCGCGCCGTGAAGCTCCACGGTTATGCCGGACGCCCCGGCGTCGAGGGAGTTCTCCACAAGCTCCTTCACGACCGACGCCGGACGCTCGATCACCTCGCCCGCAGCGATCTTGTCGATGGTCTCGTCGTCGAGCACCACGATGCTTTCATCGTGTCGCTCGCTCATACTTCCCCCTTCCCCTCGGCCCTCGCCTTGAACTCGGCGAGTTTCTGGAGCGCCTCGAGAGGCGTCATGCTGTTTATGTCGAGCGCACGAAGTTCGGCGAGCATCCCGTCGAGCCCTGAATGGGCGCAGTTCGGGTAGACTGAGCATCCCGCCGTGCCCTGCCCGCCGGGTACGCCGGCTTCTCCCCGCTCCTGTTCGTCTCCTCGTCCCTGCCCCTGCCCCTGTCCCTGTTCTCGTCCCTGTTCGTGTGGGTGCGGCAGGACCTTGGCGCCGCCGCCATCGCCATCCTGGTCCATCAGCATCGCCAGTAGGCTCGTCTGCTGCGGCCGCGAGGGGCTCCGCCTCTCGAGTTCGCGCAGGATGGCGCCGGCTCGCCTCACGACCTCGCCGGGCATTCCCGCCATCCGTGCCACATTTATCCCGTAACTCTTGTCACACCCTCCGGGGACCAGCCTGAACAGGAACACGACCTCCCCGCCCCGTTCTTCCGCCTCCACCCGGAAGTTCCTGACGCGAGGGAGCTGCTCCTCGAGCGCGGCAAGTTCGTGGAAGTGCGTCGTGAATATGGTCTTGGCGCCAACCCTGTTGTGCAGGTACTCGATGACCGCCTGGGCGATGGCCATTCCGTCGTAGGTGCTCGTCCCGCGGCCAAGCTCGTCGATGAAGATGAGAGTTCTCTCGGTCGCCTGCCCCAGGATGGCCGCGGTCTGCAAGAGCTCCACCATGAACGTGGACTTGCCCTGCGCGATCTCCTCGCTTGATCCCGCCCGCACCGCGATCCTGTCGGTGAGCGGGACGCGCGCCGACGTCGCCGGCACGAAACTGCCGACGTGAGCCATCAGCACGACGAGGAGCACGGACTTGCCTAGGGTGCTCTTGCCAGCCATGTTCGGCCCGGTGAGGACCATTACCTGACAGTTTTCGGTGTCGAGCCGCACGTCATTGGGCACGAATGTCCCGGCCGGGAGGGACGCCTCGACTACCGGGTGCCTGGCGCCCAGGATCTCGAGCTCCCCGCCCTCGCACATCACCGGCCTCACATACCCATAGGACGCCGCGACGTCCGCCAGGCTCGCAAACACGTCGACCTCCGCAAGCGCCCTCGCGGCTTCCTGGATTCGCGCGGTCTCGCGGGCCACGCGCGCCCGCACCTCCGAGAAGAGCTCGTACTCCAGGCGTGCCGCACGGTCCTTCGCCTTCAGGATGATGGCCTCGTGCTCCTTGAGCTCGGGCGTGATGAACCGCTCCGCGCCCGAAAGCGTCTGCCTCCTCATCCAGCCCTCCGGCACGAGGTGAAGGTTCGCCCGGGTGACCTCGATGTAATACCCGAATACCTGATTGTACCCGACCTTGAGGGACTTGATGCCCGTGCGCTCCCTCTCAGCAGCCTCCAGCGAGGCCAGGAACTCGCGGCTTTTCGCGCTCGTCCGGCGCAGCTCGTCAAGCTCCGCGCTGTGGCCATCGCGGATTATGCCGCCTTCAGTGAGGATGGGCGGCGGATCGTCAGAGATGGCGTCCACGATGATCTCGCGCACGTCGGAAAGATCGCCGAGCCTTGTTGCAAGCTCGCGCAGGGCATCACACTTCGCCTGCCCGAGCACTGCCCTCGCCTCCGGCGCAGCCGCAAAGGAGCCGGCAAGCGCCACGAGGTCCCGGGCCCCCGCGACTCCCGTTGAGACCCGCGTCGCCAGCCTCTCCATGTCACGCACGGCCGCAAGCGCCCTCCTGAGGTCGGAGCGGGCCATGACGTCCTTCGCGAGCTCCTCGACCGCGTCGAGCCTCCGGCCGATCTCGGCGATGTCCTGCGAGGGCCTGTCCAGCCATCTACGGAGCAGCCTCGCTCCCATTGACGTGACGGTGCGGTCCAGCACGTCGAGCAAGGTGCGGCCGCGCGACCGTCGGCGGATGGGGTCAGAGATCTCCAGGTTCCGCCTGGTCTCCGGGTCGAGGCCCATGGCGTCCCCACACGAGTAAGCCCTGAGGACGCTCATGTGGGCCAGCGAGGTCATCTGCGTCCTTTGCAGGTAGAGCAGGACCATGCCGGCCGCCTGCACGCCGGCCGGGTACTCAAGAGCGCCCGAGGCTTCCAGAGCGGTAGAGCCGAACTGCTCTTCGACCGCGCGCACCGCGGCGGACGAGGATGCTCGCAGGTCGTTGCACGGCGTGAGCGTGAGGCCCTCAAGCCCGCGCAGCGCCCCCGCCAGGCGGAAATCGTTCGCCACGTCCGGCGGGACGAGGCATTCCCTCGGACCGAGCCGAGCCACCTCCGCAAGGATGGTATCCTGCGCCCGCTGCCCCGCCGCCTCGGTCATGGCGAACTCCCCCGTGGACACGTCGGCCACCGCAAGACCGATGGCGCGCCCGCGGATGGCGAGGGCTGCGAGGTAGTTGTTGGTCTTCGCGTCCAGGAACTCGGGCTCGGTCACGGTCCCCGGCGTCACTACCCGGGTGACCTCGCGCCTCACGATCTGCCTTCCGGGCCCCGGCACCTCCATCTGGTCGCACACGGCGACCTTGTAGCCGCTATCCACGAGCCGTGCTATGTAGGCCTGCGCCGCATGGTAAGGCACGCCGCACATGGGCATCCTGTTGCCCTTGCCCGTCTCCCGCGAGGTCAGGGTGATCTCGAGCACCCGCGAGGCGATCTCGGCGTCCTCGTTGAACATCTCATAGAAGTCGCCCAGCCTGAACATGAGTATGGCATCGGGGTATCGTGCCTTTACCGCCTGGTACTGCTGAATCATCGGGGTCGTCAAGCGCCCACCACCTCGCCCATCTGCGTCCAGGCCTGGGGTTTTGTGATCCTGACCTTGACGAGGGTTCCCCTCCGGGCGCGGTCGTCGCGGGGGAATACCACGAGCTTGTTCGTGCGCGTGCGGCCTGCCAGCATGGCGGGGCTCGTCTTGCTCTCTCCCTCCACGAGGACCTCGACCACCTTGCCCGCAAGGCCCTTGTTGATCTCCACGGTGATGTCCTCCTGCACTTCGATGAGCCGCTGTATCCGCTCGCTCTTGACGTCCTCGGGCACCTGGTCCTTCATGCGGGCGGCAGCTGTGCCGCGGCGCGGCGAGAACACGAACGTGAAGGCCGAATCGAACCGCACCTCGCGGACCACCTTGAGGGTCTCGAGGAAGTCCTCCTCTGTCTCACCTGGGAAGCCCACGATCAGATCGGTGGTGATGGACGATCCCGGGACGGCCTCGCGGATGCGACGCACGAGGTCGACGTATTGCCCTTGCGTGTAGCCGCGGTTCATGCGCGCCAGCACCCTGTCGGATCCGGCCTGAAGGGGCAGGTGGAAGTGCTCGCAGATGGTCTTCGATGCGGCGATGGTGTCGATGAGCTTCTGGGAGAAGTCCCTCGGGTGGCTCGTGGTATAGCGAATCCTGTATATGCCCGGAGTCCCGTCGAGCGCCTGCAGGAGGTCGGCGAAGTCGCGGCCGTCCGCGAGGTCGTGCCCGTACGAGTTCACGTTCTGGCCGAGCAGGACGACCTCGCGGTAGCCTGCTCTCCCGAGGTCTCTGACCTCCTCCACTACGTCCTCGAACCTGCGGCTTCTCTCGCGGCCCCGCACGTAGGGCACGATGCAGTATGAGCAGAAGTTGTCGCAGCCGTACATGATGGTCACCCACGCGGACACCGCCTCGGCCCGGCGGGCGGGAAGGCCCTCGACTATGCCGCCCTCCTCGTCCCAGACCTCGACAGCCTTCTGTCCCGCCTCGACCCTGTCCAGGAGATCCGGGAGACGGTGAAGGTTCATGGTGCCGAGCACGAGATCCACGTGGGGCAGCTTTCGAGCTATGCGCTGCGCCTCGCCTTCCTGTTGAACCATGCACCCGCAGATTCCTATGATGAGGTCGGGTTTTGCCAGCTTGAGCCGCTTGAGGTCCGCAGCCCGCCCGTACACCTTCCTCTCGGGGTTCTCCCGCACACAGCAGGTGTTGAAGATCACAAGGTCCGCATCATCGATCGCGTGGGCCGCGACGTAGCCTCGATCCTCGAGCATTCCCGCGATCACTTCCGAGTCATGCTCGTTCATCTGACATCCGAAGGTCTGAATGAAGTACTTCCGCATCGCCCCGTCCTCTCCAGCCCTGCAGGCAAGCGGCCGAATGCCGAGGCCCGGTGGCGCAAGCCCCGGTAACCGACCCGGAACCGGCTCGTGAGCCGACTGGGATCGACGAGCCCATACCTGGCTGTATAGTTCGTAAGAAGGGCCAATCCAATTCTAGCATACATTCGCAGCGAGGAGAACTGCGATGTGGGCCGGGACGGCCGCGGCGATGGTGTGATACGGGCCATGAGCTACCTTCGCAGGACGCCTGCGCGCTGGAGCGCGCAGGCAAGGCGAGGGCCGATGAAGGGGATGAGGGCTACTTCCCTGTAGGCAAGCTCGCCGAGGACGACGAGGCCGAGGCTGTACGCGAGGATGCCCGCAAGGATCGCCGCGGACGTGGAGAGCGAGTTACTCAACGTACGTGCGAGGAGCACGCGGGACACCATGCCGACCACCGGCACCATCAAGGCGCAGCTTGCGAGGATCCTCCACCCGGCGGCCAGGAGGCCGATACCCTCGCCGGTGAGCCTGCCCACGGCGCCGGTGTTGAGAGCGGCCGTCACAAGGAAGGCAAGGCCTGTGCCAACGGCTGCCCCACGGACGCCGACCTCCGGCATGGCGGTCAGAACGTAGTTTACGGCGCCCGCGACGATGGCGCCGACGATCCCGTTTCTTGCGGGCACAATGACTTTCCCCGACCCGTTCAGGACCCCTGCCGTGGTCTGTTGAAGGCAGAAGAAGACGGAGGCGAAGGCCATGGATGAAAGAGGCACTCCGCCTGCCGGATCTTTGAAGAGCAAGGCGCATATCTGGGTGGGTAACACCGCGAGCCCGGCGGAGGCCGGAAGGCCTATCACGAGAGCGCTCCTTATGGCTTGCCGGGCCAGCATTCTCGCACGACGTCTCTCGCCCCCCGCGTCCGCCGCGGCTACCTGGGGCACCAGGTTCGTGGCGACCGCAGAGGTCACCACGCCCGGCAGGGCCACGAGGCCGACAGCCATCACGGAGAGGTGCCCGTACAGGCGCGTGGCGTCAGTCACGGACCAGCCCGCCTGCTGCAGCCTGGCCGGCACTACGACGGCGTTGATGGCGTCGAGCAGAGGAAGGGTGAGCGCGGCAGCTGTTGCGGGGCCGGCAAGGGACAGAAGTTGCCGGAGGGTCTCACCTGCCGCATTCCCCGGCAGAGTACGCCGCGGCCGGCGCCGCGTATCGGGCCATCTCCTGGAGGGCAGTCGTCGCGCCGTCGATGGGGCCGGACGATCCACGGGCGCCGCAAGGTAGAACGCCCCGAGCATGACAAGGCCCGCTGCAGCTCCTGTGGAGCTTCCGGCGGCGGCACCGGCCGCGGCCCACTGCGCGCCCCTCGGAAGAAAGGCGTATGCGAGGCTCAGGCCCACCACCAGCCTGACGACCTGCTCCACCACGTGTGAGGCGGCAGTCGGAATCATGGTCCGGTGGCCCTGAAAATAACCGCGAAGCGCGCTCGAGACAGCGGCGAGCGCCAGAGCGGGAGAAAGGTACTTCATGGGGAAGTAGGCTCTCGGGTCTCTGACGACGAACGTGCTTATGAAGCCGGCCCCCGCATACAGCGCCGCCGAGAGGACCATCCCCACGGGGATGACGAGCCCAAGGCACACCAGCAGGACCTGCCTTGCGCCGGAGGGGTCGCCCCGGGCCAGGCGTTCCGCAACCAGCTTCGACGTGGCCACCGGCAGCCCCGAGACGCAGAGGACGAGAGCCATTGAGAACACGGGTGACGCCAGGTGGAGGAGGCCGACGCCTTCCGCGCCTATGAGGCGGGCCAGGGGAATGGTGAAGAGCGCCCCGAGCACTTTCGTGGCGATGCCCGCGGCTACCAGAATCGCGGTTCCTTTGAGGAACGACTGAGATTTCATGGCGGTACCGTACTATGACTGTAGGTCCGCCGTCATGCCTCGAGTTCGGTTCGGAAGGTCAAGTCCTGTGCGGCTTGAGGACAACTACGGGCGTTTGCTGGTCATCGTTGCCGAAGGGATTGTGGGCCAGCGCCCGGGACACCCAATCGGTCTTGCCAGCGAGGGTCGAGCCCAGGATATCGACGCAGCCGATGTCGTTCACGTCGACGACCACGACGTCAACCCCGACGGCCTCCCGGATCTCGCGCGCAACCTCATCGGGGTCTGCGGGCCCCAGGATGACGTGCTTGTCATAGGGAGGCATCGTGCCCGCGATGTCGTCAATCTGGGCGAGCGAAGGCCCGGCCACCCTGAAGAAATCCCCCCTTCGCCCGAGCACCCGCCCGATCCCTGCCGCTGCGGTACCCAGCAGCACCCTGGCGACCCCCGCCTCGTTTATGGCAAGCTGCATCGCAGGCGGTGTTGCGAGGCTGCCGTCCTTGCCCGGCAGCTTGCACAGCACGCGCGCCAGAGGCCCGGGACGCACCGACCCGGGCAGCACGGCCCTGCCCTGCGTGATCGCGACGACGCTCTCGGCCACCGCGACCACGTCCCCGGGGTGCGCGATCCCCCGGACGTATCGGCGCACCACGTCAGCGATCTTCTCGTCCTCTCCCACAAGGTGAGTCCTGATGGGGATCGCGTCGACCTTGACGGGAACCTCTCCCGCCTCCCGGCGGTGCCCGGCCCGTCCGGCGAAGTAGCGCTTGAGGCCGGTCATGATGGCGGACGCAGCCCGCTCCTTGAAGGTGCTGCTGCGAAACCACCCCTCCTCCACCCAGTTGGTGATGGTGGCCACCTCCACAAACACGCAGGGCATCCCCGGGTTAGCGGGGAGTCTGGCCGGATACCTTGCCACGCCCTTCGTCATCACAGGCAGTCTCTCGGCGAGGGACGACTGTATGTACCTGGCGAGCGTCTCGCTCTCGGCGTCAGGAAGGTGAAGCGTGCGGGATCCCGCGACGGTCCGGTCGGAAGATCCGGAGGTGTGGATGCTCACGAAGGCGTCGGCCCCAGCATCCTTCGCCTGGGCGAACCGCTTTGCCGCCGGGACCCCTTCGTCGGAGGTCCGGGTCATCACCACGGCCGCCCCGGCAAGCTCGAGGCGGGTGGACAGCACGCGTGCCATGTCGAGGACGACGTTCTTCTCGAGGAGGTTGACGGGACCGTGCTCTCCGGGGTCGCTTCCACCGTGCCCCGGGTCCACTACCACCACTCTGCCCTCGAAGATGGCTCGTACAGGGCTTCGGTCGAAGTCCACGATCAGGCGCGCCGGGACCCCTGCTGCCTGCGTCACGCCCCACGACGGCGTGTGCTCCAGCCTGGCCACCACCGAGGGCTGTGGGGAGCCGCCTGTCACCGCAATGTCGACTAGGAGACCGTCGTTCACCACTATCGTTGCCGGAGCCATCGCGAGGTCGGATCCCGGGAGATCCATTCGCACCTCGCCCGGGGATGCCGCGCGGATACGATGGAGGACCGGAAGCGTCGCCTCGATGACAAGGCGCGAAAGCATCCGACGGCACACAGCGTCCGCGTGCTCTGTGGCCCACACGTTCGTGATCCTGGGCTTCTCCAAATGCACCAACCCCGCCCGGCGCAAGTCTCGTGCCCTCCCCGGAGGGCGACACATTACATGCTATGCGCGGACGGGGTTGTCTCGCACACCGTCTCCTGTGTTCTTTTGTGTTGCCGTCCGACCAGCCTGAGTGAGGGCCCGTCAGTTCCTCCGCGTTCTCCGGCGGTTGCAGGGCTCGCGGTGTTGCGCTCTCTCCTTGAGTCACCGGCAACCCCTGCCAGCGTCCGGAGCATCTCCGAATCCTTACTCAGCCGCCCGAGACCGGTGGGAGGGCCGTGATCCTGTCGCCCGGCGCCAGCTTCGCCGAGACGTTCGTCACCCTGTCTCCGACAAGCACGATACCCCATAATCCCTGCGCAAGACCTGCTGCAGCAAGAGCATCTGCCACTGTTGACCCTTCAGGAAGATCGAGCTCCGCTCTCTCGGCAAGCCCAGGCCGCACGGCCAGGAGGATCTTCGAGATCTCCACTACGACTTTCATGAGATCCGCCCCATCGCCTGAAGCTCGGACGCGACGTCACCAAGGCCAAGCCTTTCGAGTGTGGCCGCCGTGGGCCTTCCGCCCCTGTCCCAGCCTCGAAGGTCGTAATACTCGTCCAGAAGCGTGTCCAGGTCCTCGCGGGTGATTCGCGATCCCGCGAGGGGTCCATCAGGGACGGGCTCCGTATAGAACCTTCTCGGCGGCTGGTCGTCCGCTCTGCCGAAGTCGGGCCTTTCGCGCACGGCGAAGGCGCGTACGAGGTTCCAGATACGCTCGGACTTGAGAAGGAGATCGTCCCACGAATCCTCGCGCCCCGTTACCGCCGGGTAGAGCCTGGCGTAGTATTCGAGCGGCAGTCCCAGCTCGACCCACTGCAGCCGGCATACCCCGAGACAGTCGAAGAGGGGCCTTACGTGCTGCAGCTCGATGACCTTCGCAGCCTTGCCCTGGATCACGTTGCGCCCCACGGCGATGTCGTGGGTGATGGACCATGCCCGGTTGTGGTGCGCGCCGATGTCGCACGTCATGTAAGCGAGCATCATGGACGGCGCCCCGCGCGACTCGTACCCGCTCCACTCGAGGCCCTTGACCTGGATCGCGAAATCCTTGCTTCCGCCTCCCCAGGCCTCCGCCGCGGCCCTCACGCCCCTCGAGAGGGGTTCGCCTATCCCCTGGCGGGCTGCTATGAGCTTCACGATCTCGACGAAGGCGTCCAGGCTTCCGAAGCGTGCTTCGATGCCGCCGGTGTCCTCCTTCGTGATTACGCCCCGCTCGAAGCACTCCATGGTGAAGGCCACCGCGCTGCCGCCGGAGATGGTGTCGAGGCCCAGCTCGTCGCACATGTAGTTGGCGAAGGCCACCTCCTCGATGGACTGGAGAGCGCAGTTGCTTCCGATGAGGGCTGTGGTCTCGTACTCGGGGCCCTCGACGAACACCGTCTCACCCCGGTGGCGCGCGCGGCAGTACTTGCCCGTCGCCATCGGGCACGCGAAGCAGGCCTTGTCGCGCACGTGGATGTCGCTGCGCATGCGCTCGCCGCTCAGGGCTTCGGCGTTTTCGTAGAAGTTCTGCCTGAAGTTGCGGGTGGGAAGCGCCCCGATGGAGTTGGACCACGTGGTGACCTGGGCGAGGCCCTGGTCCTGCCATACTTTGAGCGCAGGGTTCGCGGCAAGGGCCGAGAACATCTCGTCGGCCACCTTGCGGAGGGCCCCCATGTCGGCCACGGGCACGCCGCCGGTGCCCCGCACTGCGATGGCCTTCAGGTTCTTGGATCCCATGACCGCGCCCATGCCGCACCTTCCGGCCTGCCGCCCGATGTCGTGGTTCACGGAGGCGAATACCACCATGTTCTCGCCTGCAGGCCCGATCGTGGCGATCTGGAATTCGTCGCCGAGCTCGTCCTTGAAGACCTTCTCCGCCTTTATCGCGCCCATCCCCCGGAGGTACTCACAGGGGCGGACCTCTACCCGGTCGTCTTCGATGAAGAGGTAGGATAGCTGAGGAGCCTTCCCTTCGATGACGATGGCATCATACCCTGCATACTTGAGTTCGCTTGCGAGGTGGCCCCCTATGTTGCTGTCGCCGTACAGGCCCGTTGCAGGGCTCTTCGCCGAAATACTGGTCTTGGCCCCGCTCGGCAGGAAGACGCCGGAGAATGGCCCTGCGGCCACCACGAGTTTGTTCCCGGGGCCTAGCGGGTCCGTGCCTGCAGGGAGTTCGCGGCAGACGAAGCTGGCTCCGAAGCCCCGCCCGCCTATGTAGTCGGCCGCGAGATCCTCCGTGAGCGGCTCTCGCGACACCGCCCTCGTGGACAGGTTGATCCTCAAGACGGTGCCGGCATATCCGTGCATCTCCCGCATCTAGCTCGCCACCTTTCCGACTTCGACCAGGGCGTCGAGGACCCCTCTCGGGCACAGCCTCGCGCACTCCCCGCACGCGATGCACTTTATGGGGTAGTCGACGTCAGGGTGGGAGAACAGCGCACCGTTCGGGCACGTCTCCACGCACGCACCGCAGTTGGTGCACGTGTCGGGATCGATCCGCACAACACCGTCCCCCATGCTGATGGCCCCCACGGGGCAGACGTCGATGCATACGCCGCACTGGTCGCACACGACCACATCGTACCAGGCATCGGTGAAGAGCCTGGAGATCACGCGGATCCCGGCCTTCTTCGGGTTGTTCTCGCAGAAGTTCACAACAGAGCATACGAGCTGGCAGAGCCTGCAGCCCGTGCATCGATCGAGGTCAAGCTTCATTCTCTCTCCCCTCCCACGTGATCTCCATGCGTGAGTTCGGAAGCTCGCACAAGTCGGTCTGCGGTTACCCCCGGGCTTCCATCCACGAAGTGACTCGAGAGCGCCCGCGATCTGACATGCTGCTATGGCGGTCGCCCTGCGCCCTTGCGGCCACCGCTGCCCTGAGTAGACCGCCGCAGATTCGCGCTGCTTTTCAGCGCGCAGGTCCTCGCCAGGGTTGCCGGTGTTGCCCTCCGGGGACGGCTCGTGAGCCCCAACACCGTCAAGGAAAGCGGTGCTAACCTGTGGCGTCATACTTGGCGACCACCGCCACACAGGGACAGATGCTGCGCTGCACAACGCTATACAACCGATGGCTCGACCACGAGCTCCCCTCGCTCGAACCGGCCGAGGTCGAGGCCGGTTATATCTATGGACGGCTGCTCATCACAGATGATCTCGGAGATGAGCTTTCCCGTCACCGGAGCCAGCATGAAGCCGTGCCCTGAGAACCCGCACGCGAGGTAAAAGCCTTCGACCGGCGTCGCCCCAAGTATCGGATGGGCGTCAGGCGTCATGTCGTATAACCCAGCCCACTGCCTGACGACCTTGAGGTTCCCCACGGGAGGCAGAACCCTCGTTATCTCGCGTGCCATGTCCACGAGGAATCTCCAACTGCTCTCCGTGCTGAATCCGTGCGGCTCGCTCGGGTCGCCCATCCCCATGATGAAACTGCCGTGCGGGGTCTGCTGGCAATAGATCCGCCGCGAGAACGACATGACCATGGGCCGCAGCACGGGCTCGACCGGCTCCGTAACGAGGATCTGGTGGCGCTCCGCCCAGAAGGGGATCTCGAGCCCTGCCATCCGCGCCACAAGCCCCGAATACGGCCCCGCGGCGTTCACCACGACCCTGGTGTCGATGGTTTCCCCGTCGCAGACGACCCGCGCGACCCTGCCGTCCTGCACGACGACGTCCTTCACTTCTGTGAAAGTCATGATCTCTGCACCGAGCCTGCGCGCTGCACCGGCGTAAGCATATGTCGCGTGAAAGGGGTTCGCGTGCCCGTCCGTCGGGCAGTATGTCGCACAGAGAACGTCGCTTGCGTTCAGCATCGGCACGATGGCCTTCGCTTCAGCGGGAGTGAGCAGGCTCGCCGGGATCCCGAGGCTCTGTTCGAGCTGGACGTTCTTCATGAACTGGTTCATCTCGCGATCGGTGTAGGCAAGGAGCAGGTATCCGCCCTGCTTGAACTCGATGCTCCGATCGTAGGCGAGTTCCTCCTCCATCCGCTCGAACATCCGCACACTCTCCCGGGAGAGGAGGCAGTTCAACTTCGTGCCCCACTGCTGTCTTACTCCTGCCCCGCAGCGGCCCGTGGACCCGCTCGCAAGGTACGACCGCTCTACGAGGACCACTGTGCCAAAACCGCGTCTCGCCAGGTGATAGGCGATGGACGTGCCCACGACTCCCCCGCCGATGACAACGGCGTCAGCGCACCTCTTCACGGCCATCACCTTCCTCGGCGGCGAGTCTCACGCCCGCGCCCAGGCGCACGGGCTTCGTGGGCGGCCTGAACCTTGGCGGGGCGACGCTCGCGATGTCTTTCCCGGTGGCCCTGGCGATCTCCGCCAGCACGAGCTGCCTGCACGTCCTGCCCTGGCACGGTCCCATGCCGCATCTCGTGATGCGCTTGATCTCCTCCATCGTCGTGTAACCCCTTGCGATGAGGTCACGAATCTCGTCGAGCGTGACGTCCTCGCAGCGGCACATCACCACCGGATCGCCGGCGGCGTCTCCACGGTCGCCCTCGCCGGGCTCACACTCAGCCTTCGCGCGAGCCAATAGCGCTCCCTCCCACACGGACGTGCCTTATCTCCATCGAGAGGGGTTTCGGCACCTCTATCCACACGACAGCCGTCCTGTCTTGCCTCTTCGCCCTTTCGACCCGGACCACCGTGGCGGCGCAGCACTCGCGGCCGGACCTATCAAGCCCCGCCACGGTGTCACCGGGCGACGGCAGCGGCAGGAACTCGTACGGCAGCCTCACGACCGCCAGGTCATCCTTCCAGGTCTCGTCCACCACGAAAATCGCCAGGCCGGGGCACACTGAGATGCAGGCGCCGCAGCCGTTGCACCTGTCGAAGTCCACCTCGGGAAGGTGGTTGATGTCGTCGAACGGCCGGATGGCCCCCCGGTGGCACGCGTCATGGCATGGATCGCACGGGATCTCCTCGAAACACTCGATGACGGCGCAGGGTCCACGCGCCCGCCTCGCGGCGTCAGGGATGCGCCCCTGCGTCCCCGGCCCGACGCACGGCTTGTCACGCAACGACGCCGACCTCCCTTGCGAGCAGCATGAGTCGCTCGATTCCGATCCGCACCTTCCGGCCTTTCGGACCGCTGCGGAGGGCGGCAAGTTCGGCTCTCGCCGTCGCCAGCCTCTCCTCGAGATCCGGCGCCTCGTGCCCCAGCGACTGCGCCGCCGATAGGCCGGCGATGGAGCCCTCTATCATCGCGGATGAGGCCTCCTCTATTCCTGCGAGATCGCCCGCTACGTAAAAGCCCCGGCGCGACGTCTCATAGTTCTCGTCTCGCAGGGCGACGTGGCCCCCGAGCTCGGGGATGTACGCCATCCTGCACCCTGCCTGCCAGAGGAGGTCCGCAAGCGGAGTCAGCCCCACTGCGAGGCACACGGTATCCACCTGAAAATACTCCTCTGTGCCAGGGATCGGCCGAAAGTCGCTCCCGAGCGCCGCCACCGTGGCCCCCTCGACCACCCTCGTGCCGTGGGCCGCCTTCACCGTGTGGGACGTCAGGATCGGCACGCCCGCACGCTGTATCTTGCGGGCGTGGACATCGTACCCCCCGACCTGTGGCATGGCCTCTACGACTGCCACCACCTCCACCCCCGCCTGGAGCAACTGGTAGCTCACGATGAGGCCGATGTTGCCCGCGCCGACCATGAGCACTGCCCTGCCGGGTCTCACACCGTACACGTTCATGAGAGTCTGGACCGCCCCTGCCCCGTATACACCGGGAAGATCGTTGCCCGGAAACGCGAGCATCTTCTCGGAAGCCCCCGTGGCGCACACAATGCGCTCGGCCTTGAGGAAAGTGAGAGCATCGTCGTGTTCGATGCCCATGGCCCCATCGTCGTAGAACCCTATGACGGTGCTGTCCAGCATGAACTCCACCATGGGGTCATCGCGGATCCGGTCCGCGAGCATGCCGGCTATGTCAATCCCTCTCTTCCCGGCAAACTCGGCCCTCGACCCGAAAAACTTGTGGGTCTGCTTGACAAGCTGCCCGCCCGGCCTGTCTCCCGAATCCACGCACGTCACGCGGGCGCCCATGTCGCGGGCGGCGATCGCAGCGCACAGGCCCGCGGGCCCCGCACCGATCACGCAAATCTCAGTCGTTCGCAAGGAGCACACCCTTCCCCGCTTGAGTTTCCACGCGCATGCCTTCGCGCAGCTTTTCCGTGCAGACCCTCACGTTTGGGCGGCCGTCCACCGTCATGAGGCACGACGAGCAGTTGCCTATGGCGCAGAAAAAGCCCCTGGGCCTCTTCAGCTTGGGGCTTTCTCCCAGCACCCGCACGCCAGCAGCGTGAAGTGCCGCCGCTATCGGCTCTCCCTCGTATCCCTCGAGGACCTGGCCGTCGAACGTGAACCTGACTTTCCTGCCCTCCTTGAACTCCAGTATCGGGTGGACCGTGATCCTGGCGCCAGTCATCGCCGCTTCCGCCATCCTCTCCCGGAAAAGACTCGTGCCTCGATGGGCCGGGACGTACCATGAGGTATATTCGCCGTCCGTGCTGGATTTCCTCCATTGACGTGCTGAGGTTCGGCGGGCCGGGAAGGGCTTCTTGCAGTCGCTTCGGCCGTTGCGACGGCCGTGGCGGCCGTAGCGGTCACATAGGACACAGCACTCGTGGCGGGCGCAGCGGCTGCAATAGCGGCAACGGCTGGATCAGCGGAAATGGCCGGGGTCAGGTGGCGAGAGCCTGGCGTCGGCGCGTGTCACGCCGCCTTGCATCTGCTCCAGCCTGTAGCATCTCCCTGGCGTGCTTGAAGGTGGTAGGCGTAAGGTCGGCTCCGCCGAGCATCCGTGCGATCTCCGCGATCCGTGCCTCCCCGTCGAGCCTTTCCACAACCGTGCGGATGCGTCCCTCTTTCTCGACCTTGCTAATGGCGAAATGGACGCACGCCATGCTTGCAATCTGCGCAAGGTGGGTCACGCACACCACCTGCCGCATGCGACTCGTGGCCGCAAGCTTCTCCCCTACCGCCGTCGCGGTGCGCCCGCCGATTCCGGCATCGACCTCGTCAAAGATGAGAGTGTCCACCTCGTCCACAGAAGCGAGGATCGACTTGAGCGCCAGCATGACCCTGGAGATCTCGCCACCGCTCGCTATGCGGGCGAGAGGCTTTGGAGGCTCTCCGGCATTCGCCGAAAGGAGGAACTCCACGGTGTCCGTGCCGTCCGGGCCGACAGCGAGCAGTCTATCGCCCACAGGCACCCCTCGCGGGTCCTCCTTCGCGGAAAAGCTCACACACAAGACGGATGACCCCATGTTGAGGTCCGCAAGCTCCGCCTTCACCCGCTCCTCGAGGTCCCGGGCAGCCCGAGCGCGCACCTCGTGAAGGGATGCGGAGAGCGAGCCAAGCGACGCCTTGACCCTCGCAAGCTCGTTCTCTGCGGCGGCGATCTCCTCCTCCGAGGACGCGACCCTCGCGAGCTCATCGCCGATCCTGCGGCGATACTCGAGGATCTCGTCCACCGTGTCGCCGTACTTCCTCTTCAGACGCTCTATGGCCGCGAGTCGCTCCTCGATCTGCGCGAGCCGCGCGGGGTCCACCTCGATTCCGTCCCTATACACACGGATCGCCCTTGCGGACTCCTCGCACGCCGCGAGGGCGCTCTGCAGAAGGTCGTTTGCGCCCTTAACCGAATCGTCCACCTTCAGCACTGCCTCGATCTCCGACACGGCCGCGGCGATAGCGTCTGCGGCACCACTTGAGCCTGAATCGTCTCCGCGCAGCGCCGCGTACGCCGCGCTGGCGTGGGCGTAGAGCTGGTCCGCGGCCGCCAGCACCGCCCGGTCTTTCGCAAGCTGCACGTCCTCTCCGGGCGAAAGCCGCGCGGCGTCGATCTCGCGCGCCTGGAACTCGAGAAGGTCGACTCGCTGAGCCCTCTCCCGTTCGCCGGAACGGAGGGCCGCAAGGGCCGCCTCCAGCTCGATCATGCGCTCGTACTGCAACCGTACCTGCTCGCGCAGACCCAGCGCCTGCGCGCCGCCGAACTCGTCCAGGAACTCCATGTGCCGGGCCACCCGGAGCAGTGATTGATGTTCGTGCTGGCCGTGGATGTCCACGAGTCGCTCACCGATGCCCGAAAGCATCGCCTGAGTCACAGGGCGCCCGTTGACCCTGCACTGATTCCTCCCGGATCTCGAGATGGTGCGTGATATGACGACGAGGTCGTCATCGCCGACATCGATGCCCAGGTCCTCGATGGCCCGGCGCGCTGGCGACGCTTTCGGGACTGCGAACGTCCCGTGGATGACCGCCTCGTCCGCACCTGTGCGGATGTGGTCTACCGAGGCCCGCCCGCCGAGGAGAAGCGTCACGGCGCCGATGATGATGGACTTTCCGGCCCCGGTCTCGCCTGACAGGACGTTGAACCCGTCCTCGAACTCCAGCTCGACCTCGTCGACAATGGCGAAGTCCCTGATTTGAAGCGCAAGAAGCACGTCAGCTCACCACCCGGCCCAGCGCGGGTTCAGAAATCACCGCCACTTTTCCATAGGTTTCCGGTGTTGCGCTCCGGGGACGGCGCGCTTGCGGCTCGCCTCGTCAGATCAGGCATTCAGGCCTGCCGAATCGAGAGCGCCCCGCCCTAGCAAGCACCGGCAACCCGGAAGCTTGTCCCAGACCCACATGGATTTCTGAATTCACACTCAGACATCCCGTTCCTCCGGCGAAGGCTTTCGCAGCTTGTTGAACCTCGCGAGCACCTCGGGCACGGCGGACTTCGGCCGGACCACCGCCAGAATCGTGTCGTCGCCGGCGATGGTGCCCACGACCTCCTTGAAATCCGCCTCGTCGATGGCTGCGGCCACCGCATGAGCGTTGCCGGTCAGGGTCTTCACGACAACGAGGTTCTCGCTCCAGTCGACGGCGATGACCGAATCGGCGAAGAGCCTCGCGAGCCGCCTGTGGGCCTCTTCGCGCGAGTGCTCGCGGGGAAGGCCGTAGCGGTACCGCCCGTCGCTCATCGGCAGCTTCGTTATTCGAAGCTCCTTTATATCGCGAGATACGGTCGCCTGAGTGACTTTGAAGCCTTCCTTACGAAGTTCGCGGGCGAGATCCTCCTGGGTCTCGACCACCCTGTCCCTGATGATCTTGAGCACCCTGGCATGGCGCTTTGCCTTCAAGGCTTTCACCTTCCTACACGTTCCCCTCCGCAAGGCGGGTCCTGAGGACCTCGTAGAAGCTGCGACGCCCGAGCTTCACAAGGCGCGTCCTGGTCGTGGCCGCCTCCACCAGCACTTCGTCACGGTTTTCCAGCCGGAAGCCCACCTGGCCGTCGACTGTCAGCATGACCTCCTCGCTCGGAGCGGATACGACTATTCTCACCGTGTCACTCTTGGAAGCCACGAAGGATCTCGCCGCCAGGGTGTGAGGACAGATGAACGTCACTATCAGCGTATCGATCACCGGGTCCACGATGGGACCCCCTGCAGACAGCGAGTACCCTGTGGAGCCCGTGGGACTCGCCACTATCGCGCCGTCAGCAGGATACGTTCCAATGAAGTTCGGTCCGATGTACGTCTTGAGCCTTATCATCCTGGCGAATGCGCCCTTCGTGACGACCACATCGTTGAGACCGACGAACTCTCCCACGATCCCTCTGGCCGCTCGCGTCACCTGTGCGCGGAGCATCATCCTTCCCTCTACGGCGTATCGGCCCGCGAGAACCCGGTCGATCGCCTCGTAGATGTCGGGCAGCTCAACCTCGGTGAGAAAGCCGAGGTGGCCGACGTTTACGCCAAGGATGGGGACTTCGCTGCCGGCAAGGCGGCGGGCTGCGTTGAGAAGGGCGCCGTCACCGCCGAGGACCACAGCGAGGTCGATCTTCTCCCCGATAGCGATCTCGCCGAAGGACATGCCGGGACGGTCGAACTCACGGGCCGATTCGGGATCGAGCAGCACCTCCACACCGCGCGTCTGGAGGAATCTCAAGAGCTCCTTCGCCGCGTCCACCGCCGCGTGTTTCCCGAGATGTGTTATCAGGCCAATCCTCATCTTCCGTAATCCCCTGCCTGTACGACAACTCACGCGCAGCCTGCCGGGCGCGAGCCCTGTCGCTGGATCAGCCCATGTCTACCCTGTGATCCCACGCTCAGTCGAGGGCGCGGTGGGCCGCGCCCACCACCTCGCATACCCTTCGCTCGACGGCCTCGATAGCAGCTGCCGCCCCGCCCTGCTGTCCCTTTACTGCATACACCAGAAACTCGATGTTTCCTGCCGGGCCCTTTATCGGGGAGTAAGTGAGGCCGCGGATCTCCAGGCCGCACGTTTGCATGAACTCTATCACCCGCAGGAGCGTCTCAGCATGCACCTCCGGATCCCGCACGACCCCGCCCTTCCCCACCTTCTCCCTTCCCGCCTCGAACTGGGGCTTGACGAGCGCCACGACGGCGGCGCCGGGGGAGAGGAACGTCAGGAGGTGCTCGAGAAACTTCATTATGGATATGAACGAGACGTCTATGGTGCAGATGTCAGCCTGTTCGGGCACGGCCCCCGGCTCGAGGTACCTTACGTTCGTGCGCTCGAGCACCACGACCCTGGGGTTGCTGCGCAGTTCCCACGCAAGCTGCCCGTAGCCGACATCCACCGCGTAGACCCGCCTCGCCCCGTGACGGAGCAGGCAATCGGTGAACCCGCCTGTTGACGCACCCACGTCGATGGCGGCCTTGCCTGACACGTCCACGCCGAATTCGTCGAGGGCCTTCTCCAGCTTCTCGCCGCCTCTGCTGACGTATGGCTCCCGCGACGGTCTGAGCTCGATGGCGGCTGAACGGGAGACCCTGGTGCCGGGCTTGTCCTCCCGAACTCCGTCCACCAGGACCTCTCCGGCCATGACGGCGCGGCGCGCCTTTTCTCTGGTCTCGAAGAGGCCGCGTTCCACGAGCAGCACGTCCAGGCGAGCGCGCGTCTCGGCGCGCCGCTCCGGACGGGCCCCCGCGGCCTTGCCCGTTTCCTCGCGGTCCAGGGCTTCATACCCCCCGGGGACGCCTACTTTCTCAACAGCATCGTCTACCCCTGCCACCTAAGTAGATCGCCACAAGTTCGCGCTCTTTTCAGCGGGCGGGTCTTGTCCAGTGTTGGCGGTGTTGCACTCCGGGGACGGCGCGCTCGCGGCGCGCCTCGTTCGAATTCGGCGCACGGGCCAGCCAAATCCCAGGCGCCCCGCCCTGGCAAGCACCGGCGACCCCAGCACCCTCAAGAAAAGTGGCGAAGACTCATGGCGCCATACTTGGTTGCCTCCGCGCCCGCCGCCGCCATGTCATCCTGGCCCGTTCGAGAGGAATCCCTGCGCCGCCGCGCCGCGCGCCCGGAGCCTCTGCAGAGATCTGTCGCGGCCCTCGCGATGTCGTGCGCAGTGAGCCCGCACATGGCCAGAAGCACCTCGCGGGACCCGTGTTCCACAAACCTGTCCTGCAGCGCAAGGTGACGAATCGGAATGGACGCACCGCCCCGGCGGGCGAGCACCTCGGTCACCGCGCTCCCGAGACCGCCGACGCAGGTCCCCTCCTCCACCACCACCAACCGGCCGCATTCCTCCGCCACCTGTGAAATGAGGCCATCATCGAGGGGTTTTGCGAACCTCGCATTGACCACGGCGGCGTGTATCCCCTCCCGCTCGAGATGCCCCGCAGCCTCGATGGATGGGTGGACCATGCTTCCGATGGCGACGATGGCCACGTCGCCTCCGTCGCGGACAAGAACCCCTCTGCCGCGCTCGATCGGACTGCACGGTCGCAGGGCGGCCTGGCCCCATCCCTGTGACCTCGGGTATCGCACCGCGACAGGCCCGTCCATGGCAATGGCAGAAGAGAGCATCGCCACGAGTTCCTCCTCGTCGGCCGGCGCCATCACGGTCATGCCAGGCACGCTGCGCAGGTAGGCGAGGTCGAACGCTCCATGGTGGGTGGGGCCGTCCTCTCCCACGAGCCCTGCCCTGTCCACTGCGAATACCACGTGAAGCCCCTGCAGGGCCACGTCATGGATGATCTGGTCGTACGCTCTCTGGAGAAAAGTGGAGTAGATCGCCGCGACCGGCACAAGGCCCTGGCTTGCGAGCCCGGCCGCGAGGGTCACCGCATGCTGCTCGGCTATGCCAACGTCGAAGAATCGCTCAGGGTAGAGCCGTCCGAAGAGATCCAGGCCGGTGCCGTCGGGCATCGCCGCGGTTATTGCGACGATCCTCGGATCGCTCGCAGCTAGCCTGGCGATGGTCTCCCCGAACACCTGCGTGCAGGTGGGAGGCCCCTGCGACCTGGATAGCTCCCCCGAAGCCACGTCGAACCTGCCCACTCCATGGAACTTGCGCGGGTCGGCTTCCGCGGGAGCGTAGCCGCGGCCTTTCTTCGTGATGACATGGATGAGCACGGGCCCGCCCTTGGCCCGCGCGTCCTCGACCGTCCGCATGATGGAAGGGATGTCGTGCCCGTCGAGCGGCCCGAGGTACGTGAATCCGAGGCTCTCGAACAGCATCCCCGGCACGACCAGGTACTTGAGGCTTCCCTTGAGCCTCCTCACACTCTCCGCGAGGTCCTTGCCGATGCGCGGAATGCCCTCGAGGACGCGTTCTATGTCCTGGCGCAGTTTCAGGAGGCGTGGTTCCGTCCGTAACCTGGCAAGGTACGACGCGAGCGCACCCACGTTCGGGGATATGGACATCTCATTGTCGTTGAGCACCACGATGAGGTCCGTCTTCAGGTGTCCTGCATGGTTCAGGGCCTCGAAGGCCATGCCCCCGGTGAGCGAGCCGTCGCCGATGACCGCGACGACTGCAAAGTCCTCCGCCTTGAGGTCCCTGGCCCTGGCCATGCCGAGCGCCGCCGAGATGGACGTGCTCGAGTGCCCCGTGTTGAACGCATCATGGGGGCTTTCGTCACGCCGGGGAAACCCGCTGATGCCTCCGAACTGCCTGAGGGTGTTAAAGGCGGACCTGCGCCCGGTAAGGAGCTTGTGGGCGTAAGCCTGGTGCCCGACATCCCAGATGATCTTGTCCCTTGGGCTGTCCAGCACCGTATGCAGGGCGATGGCGAGGTCCACCGCCCCGAGGCTCGGTGCGAGGTGGCCGCCGGTCCTGGACACCGTCTGTATGATCTCACCACGAATCTCCGACGCAAGCTGGGCCAGATCGTTCAGCGAGAGCCGTTTCAAATCCTGGGGAAGGTTCAGCGAGTCAAGGAGTCGTACCACTCTCGTTATCGCTCCGTTTCCGGTTCCGGTCTTGTCTACACGGGCTCTCCCTCGGTCGGCCACGCTTGCGGTGGTTCGACCTCTTGTGACGAAGGAACGTCACCCCTGTGACCGACTCGATCCCGGCTATGATCTTGCCGGCAGCGAGCACGATCCGCTCGGCGTCGTTCACGGCCATGTTCTTGCTCCAGGCCTTGCCCCCGACGGTGAGGCCCGCGATGATCCCTACGACGATGGTGCTCACCACAGTCTCGCTGACGCGAGGAGGCATGACCATCATCAATCGTATGACTATGCTGGCTCCGATCGCTCCACTCACGGTGCCCGCCATGTCGCCCACCACGTCGTTGCAGAAGTTCGCCACGCGGTCGGCGGATCGCACGATCCGGAGGGCCTGCCGGGCGCCGTAAACCCTCTTCGCGGCCATCGCATGGAACGGCTGTCTTTTCGCGGCGGTCGAAGCGGTCCCGATGACGTCGAACGCAACCCCGATGAAGACTATACCCAACAGAACAAAAAGTCCAAGAACCAGCCCGACGCGACCCAGGAGTATCTTGGACACGAAGTTCACCAGTATTGCAAGTAAGAACGTTGTGAAACCAACGGACACAGCTCTTGCGAGACGTTGGTCCAAGAAAGGCATCACCTCAAGAACGTCCCAGGCAGGTGGTGGCATCCCGGGTAAATATTGTGGCTTGAGGTCCGGCTGGTTTTCCCTGCGGTGCTCCCTCGCGTTGCCGCTCGGGCGGTTTCCCGTTTACGACCGCCTCCCGGGGTTGCCCCTTCGGACGGCCGGATTACCACTTAGCGCACACTGCAATCCCCGGAGTGCCCCACATATTCGGACAGTCTAGGAGTTTTCCTCGGCAGCACCCACCATCTTCTAGCCTCTTTTGCAGTTGGAGTTTCATGCGGCAACGAGCGCATCTCCCGGCCAGGAGACGAGCGCCCTGGTACCCGCAATCCCGCTCCCGCCACTCAAGGCAGGCTACACTGCACCAAGCGCGGTGTGTCTCGCACCTGCCCGCACCTAGGTGCAGGTTTACCCCCCGGCCGTGGCAGCCGATCGGTGTCGTCTCACCACGGGGTCGGGTCTCCGCGAGGAGAGGGTCCACGCCCGCATGCCATTGCAGATCGCCCTCGCCTCTTAACCCCCAGCACCAGCCCCCGACTGGGCGTCGGCGGCCAGCACCAGGGACTTCATCGATGTGCCCTTGACGGATTTTTAGGCCCGCCTTCAAAGATGGTGGTGCTGACTAGAATACTGCACCACCTGCCCTGGCACACATGATTATAACACAGGCACCCCTTGCCATCAAGCAACGGGCGCGCCGAGCGCTCTGGCGAGATCCGATAGCTCCGCGGCCTCGTCCGGAGCAAACGCAGAGAGTGCCTCCAGAGCCTCGGCCACGAGGCGTTCGCCGTAGCGCCGCGCGCCGGTGGCTCCCATGGCTCGTGGAAACGTCCGGGACCCGTCATCCGCCATGTCCTTGAGATCGTCGAACACCTGGAAGGCGCGGCCGAAGAGTTCCGCGTAGCGCGTGAGGGCGCCGATCTCCTGCGGCCCGGCCCCCGCCGCAATGGCGCCGCACCTTGCTGACGCCCGGATGAGCGCTCCGGTCTTGAGGTCGGCGAGGAGTTCAACCCCGCCAGGACACCCGCCGCCGCCCCCGCCGCCATCACTGGTGCCGGCCCTGCCGCTGCGCTCGCCGTTGCCCTCGCCCCGGCGGTGGCTGCCGCGACGACGGCCGCCATCGGCGGTCCCGGGATGAGTCGTTTCCACGCCTTGAGCGCCTACCACGTCCATGGCCTGCCCACCCGCCATCCCGAGGCTTCCGGCAGCGTGTGCAAGCTCGCGCATGGCGGCCGAGGCCGCCTCGGACCCCATGAGGCGGCACGCTCCTTCGCCGGAAAGCACCTCGAAGGCAAGCGGCAACAACGCGTCGCCCGCAAGGATCGCGAGCGCCTCACCGAAAGCCCTGTGCACGGTGGGCCGGCCCCGTCTGAAATCGTCGTCGTCCATGGCGGGAAGGTCGTCGTGGATGAGCGAGTACGAGTGCACAAGCTCCACCGCGACCGCACACGGCATCGCGCGCCGCACGAGCGTCTCGTCGTCGCTATCGCATCCCGTGGCCCCGGTCACACGGCGGCGCCTGCGCCCGGTCGCGAGGGCACCGGCCAGCGCGAGAAGCGGTCGCACGCGCTTCCCGCCAGGGAAGACGGCGTACCTCATCGCCCTGTGGAGCGCCTCGGGCGTGGCGGTCTCCGGTGGAAGCGCAGCATCGAGGGCACCATCCACGAGGATTCTCAGCCTGCCCGCCCAGTCATCGTTCATCCGGCGTCTTCCTCGAGGTGAAACGGCTCGGTGACGAGATCTCCGCCTTTCGTCTCCACCAGCTTCGCGATTTTCGTTTCCGCCTCGTCCAGCTTGTTGCGGCACACTCTTACGAGCGCCATGCCCCTCTCAAACGCCTCCAGCGACTCCTCGAGTCCAAGCTCGCCGGCCTCGAGCCGCGAGACCGTCTCCTCCAGCTCCTCCATGGCCTTCTCGAAGTCAATCTTCGCGTCCTCTCCCTGCATCGGGGCCTCCCTCCTCGACCGCCGTCACGGCGCACTCGATCCTCCCGTCAACGAGGACCACCTCTATGTCATCCCCAGGCGCAACAGCCCGCACGGTGCGCACCACGCGCCTGCCGGGAAGCCCTCGGACCATCCCATAGCCGCGCGCGAGGGTCCCCAGCGGACTCAAGACATCGAGTCGGGCAGCGAGCGCCCCGAACGCCCCGCGCTCCCCGGATAGCTTATGCGTCATGGCCGCCGACATCCTCTGCTGCGCGTCGGCGAGCCTCTGACGGTGCTCCCTCGTTATCTCCTGGGGAAACCTGAACACGTGGGACCGGGCGACGCGCTCCAGGCGCTCCCTGTGCCTGCGGACCTCCGTCCTCGCCGCCGCCTCGAGCCGGAGCGAAAGCTGAAGAACGGCCCGCCTCGTCTCCGCCATGTCAGGCACGGCCATCTCCGCACCGGCTGACGGGGTCGGAGCCCTGCGGTCGGCAACGAAGTCGGCGATGGTGAAGTCCGTCTCGTGTCCCACAGCGGATATCACCGGGACCTTGCACCCGGCGATGGCCCGCGCGACCCTCTCATCGTTGAACGCCCAGAGGTCCTCTATTGACCCGCCGCCCCTGCCGACGATGACCACGTCGATGAAGGCCGAGGCGCGGTTCACGAGGTCAAGCGCCTTCACGATGCTTTCGGGCGCATCGTCCCCCTGGACCTGCGCGGGTATGAGAAGGATCGTCGTGCCGGGGGCCCTGCGGCTTATCACCGTGATGATGTCGCGCACTGCGGCCCCGGTGGGCGAGGTCACAACGCCCACCACCGACGGGAACCTCGGCAGGGATCTCTTCCTCGCAGCGTCGAGCAGGCCCTCCGTCGCCAGCCTGTCGCGGAGTTGCAGAAACGCGAGGTACAGCGATCCGGTGCCGGCAGGCATCAAGTCCTCCACGTACAACTGCACGTCCCCGCCCTTTTCGTATACACCCACCGCGCCGTACGCGAACACGAGCATCCCGTCCGCCGGCTTGAACTTGAGATACATGTTATTCCCGCGAAACATCACGCATTTCAGCCTGGCGGAGGCATCCTTGAGACTGAAGTACATGTGTCCTGAAGTATGGAGAGTGAAGTTCGAGATCTCCCCGCGCACCCAGAGCCCGGAGAGGGACTCATCGCCCTCGATGACCTGCTTTATGCGCCTTGCGACGTCGGAGACCGAGTAGATGGTAAGCATTGCAGCACCTTCAAACAGGGGTCGTGCCGGCAAAGGCCGGATACCTGAGGCGGGCCACCACCCGGGGCGGGCTACTCACGGGCACCGTCAGCGTCCACTGCCATGTCCCTCGCGAGCTTGCCGAGTATGCCGTTGACGAACTTGCCGGACTCCTCGTCGCCGAATTTCTTCGCCAGGGCCACAGCCTCATTGATCGCGACACCTGCGGGTATGTCCCCGGAATGCAGGATCTCGTACACGGCAAGGCGCAGGAGGTTGCGGTCAACCGCACCCATCCGGTCGAGTGACCACCCGATCGCCAGCTTCGATATGGTTCCGTCGATCTCGTCTCGACGTCCTGTGACCCCAAGCACGGCCTTGCGGAGGTACTCGAGGCTCCGCTCGTCGATCCGCCTGCCCCTGGTGGCGGTCTGAATCGCTGACTCCATCGCGGCCCGGCCCACATCGATCTGGAAGAGCGCCACGAACGCGGCTTCGCGCGCATCTCTTCTCGTCAAACCTCTCACCTCGCGCGACACGCGCCGCCCTTAGCGTTCTTGAGGAGGAAGGAAGTCTTCCAGGACCTCCCTGATGCTCCTGTGGCTGTCGACGTGGCGGCCGATGAGGTAGCCCACGGCAACGCAACCAGCAAGGTAGAGCCCGGCAATCGGGCTGAAGAGGATCATCACCCATCCGACGATGAACCCGAATATCGACCCGAACACCTTCCCCGGGTGTTCGAGGGCTATGCGAAGTATCTCCCGCACCTCGGGCCTCATGGACCTGCCCCCTTTTCCGGCTACACCACTCTGGGGGTTTTCTGCTCGTGGCCGATGTTCCTGACGTTCACGGACACTCTGGACACGTCCACCCCGACGGTGTCGCCGATATAACGGGCAAGTTTCGTCTGGATCTGCTCGGCGACCGACGGAATGGACATGTCCGGGCTGACCGTCACCGACACGTATATCTCCAGCTCTTCGCCGGAGGTATCCACCACTGTGTCAACGTCCTGGATGCCCGGGACTTCCCTTGCCGCCCGGCGCACCAGCGACTCAACCGCAGCCTGCGCGATCCTCACCTCGCCGAGGCTTGTCCCCCGGACGATCGGCCTTCGCCGCCCGCGCCCGCGGGTGGCGAGCCACATGAGATAGAGCCCCATCGCCACCGCCGCGGCGGCGCCGCCGATGGTAGCCGGGCGCAGGCTCCCGAAAGGCCCGGTCAGGAAGACATCGGTGAAGAGCCTGGTGGGGTTGGGGCCGAATGCCATCACGAGGAACAGCATGCCCGCCCCGAGCAGAGCAAGGGAGGAAATGAACGTGACGACCCGATCGTAGACTCTCATCGTGAAGGTTGCTCCTTTCACCTTCCACCTTCCTGGCTGGAATACGTCGCCGGTCAACGCACCCTTGGGGCCTCCTGCTTCTCCTCGTGTGGGAAGCTCACACCCTGTACGTGGACGTTGACCTCCACAACCTCGCGCCCGGTCATGCTCTCGATGGCCCTCTTCACGTTCTGCTGCACCTTCCAGGCAACGTCAGGGATCCGCACCCCGTAGTTCACGACCACGAACAGATCGACGGCAGCCTCCTTCTCGCCGACCTCGACCTTGACACCCTTGGACAGGTTCCGGCGCCCGAGCAGCTCGGCGATGCCCCCGGTGATGCCGCCGCTCATGCCGGCTATCCCCTCTACTTCAGTCGCAGCAAGGCCCGCGATCACTCCCACGACCTCGCTGGCGATCTTGATGTTGCCCATGTTCTCGTGGTTCCCGTGAGAAGGAGCGTCATCATAGCCCAAATCTCCTGGCTGCATGGCGTCCTGGCCCTCCTTCCGGCTGTATTATACCAGTCCGCGTAACCCTTGGCAAATCAAGGCTCGCTCCCGGCGACAAGAGCCAGAACGTCATCGTTGCAATAGATCGTCGTGTCGCGAAACCGGGAACTGCCTATGAGCTTACGCTGGAAATCGACGTTGCTGCAAACGCCCTCGATCTCGATCTCCTGAAGCGCCCTTGCCATCCTTCGGATGGCCTCGGTGCGATCACGGCCCCACACAACGACCTTCGCGATGAGCGAGTCATAGTGCGGCGGCACGTCACATCCCGGGAAAAGCGCGGTATCAACGCGTACCCCGGGGCCGCCCGGAAGCACCAGCGACGAGACTCGACCTGGTGAAGGCATGAAGTTCCTGGACGGATCCTCCGCGTTGATCCTGCACTCTATGGCATGGCCCGAGATCGCCACGTCGCGTTGCGTGACGGCGATGGATTCGCCGGCCGCTACCATGAACTGCGCCTTCACGATGTCGATGCCCGTGACGAGCTCGGTCACCGGGTGTTCCACCTGCACCCTGGTGTTCATCTCCATGAAGTAGAACGCCCCGGACGCATCGACGAGGAACTCCATCGTGCCGGCGTTGGTGTAACCCACGGCAAGGGCGCCCCGCACCGCCGCCTCACCGATGGATCGTCGCAGACGCTCGTTCACGGCGGGCGAAGGCGACTCCTCGACGAGCTTCTGGTGCTTGCGCTGCACCGAGCAGTCGCGCTCGCCGAGATGAATCGCGTGCCCGTCCTCGTCTGCGAGCACCTGCACCTCGACGTGCCTGGGGCGGTCGAGGATCTTCTCGAGGTACACTCCCGCCACTCCGAACGCGGCCTCCGCCTCGGCCTGCGCGAACCTGATGGCGGTCACCAGTTCCTGCCTGCTCGACGCAGCGCGCATCCCTTTGCCGCCGCCGCCCGCGGCCGCCTTCACCATCACCGGAAACCCGTGCGCCTCGGCGAACGCCAGCGCCTCTTTCTCGTGCTGTATCACGCCGGGGGTGCCGGGTATGACAGGAAGCCCGGCCGCCGCCATCGCCCGCTTGGCCTCGGCCTTGTCCCCCATGACCCCCATGACCCGCGCGCTCGGGCCTATGAACTTGATGTCGTGAGACTCACATATCTCGGCGAAATAGGGGTTCTCCGCCAGAAACCCGTAACCCGGATGGATCGCATCCGCCCCTGAGAGCATAGCAGCGCTGATGATGTTGGGCACGTTCAGATAGCTCTGGGTGCTGGGCCCCGGGCCGATGCAATAAGCCTCGTCGGCCATCCTGACCGCAAGGGAATCCCGATCAGCTTCGGAATACACTGCGACCGTCTCGATCCCGAGTTCCCTCGCCGCCCTTATGATGCGGACCGCGATCTCGCCCCTGTTCGCCACGAGGACCTTCCTGATGGAGAGTTCTTGCACACCGTACCTCCTGCGATGCAGCCAGCGTGAAGTGGGACGACCCTGGGCCCAAAACCTATAGCGCCTCGAGCACGAACAGGGGCTGGCCGTACTCCACGGGCTCGGCGTTGTCTACCAAGATCTCAACGACCTTGCCCCTCACCTCGGCCTGTATCTCGTTCATGATCTTCATGGCCTCGATGATACACACCACCTGCCCGGGGGAGACCACGTCCCCGATCTCGACATAGGGATCGGCGTCGGGCGCGGGCGCCCTGTAGAATGTGCCCACCATTGGGGCGGGAATCGTGATATGGTTGTCCCGGGCTGTCACCTCGGGCCTCGCCTGCGGCGCCGCCTCGATGGGCGCAACCTCGGCCTGGAGCGAATTCCCGGGCCTCGCGGGCTCAGCGACGTCCTGAGACCTGCCCGGGCCGCCCGCCCGTCTCAGCCTGACAGAAACGCCGTCAACGGAGACCTCCATCTCGGCGATGTCGTGCGCATTCATTATCTTCGCGAGGCCGGCGATCTCGCGCCTGAGTTCTTTGAGTCCCAACTCTTGCAGCCTGCCTTCCCTGAAACTGGATGAATATGCGCAAGTATAGCCTTCCCGGCCACTGGAACCACTAACCACCACGGCCCGCGCCGGGGTTCCGGGCTATGCCTTGGTATATTCACCACAACTATCCCGTTTCCTGCTTCGACCCCTCCTCGTCGGGCCCGGCGGACAGGCAGACCGGCCGGCAGGCACGGGAATCGGGGCCATTGTGGCCCCGGTACACCCAGGGTAGATGCGGGTTCGGGCACGGCCGCCGTCTCCCCGGCACTCAGTCCCCACGTTCGATTATCGTTATGTTGGCCAGGTCGAGGCCAAGGCACCGCGCCACGATGTCCCCGATCTGCTCGGCGTCGGACCGTGTAAGCTCAGGCCCTGACACGACCACATCGCACGCGCCGCCTCTCACAAAGACGAGGGCGTCCCTGTACCCCCTCGCGCGTATGAGGGCTTCAGCCTCGGCTTCCGCCTCGGTCTTCTTCGAGAGGTCCACAAGCTGCATGCTGGCGGCGGTCCGGGCCTCTTCCGAGGTCTTCTCATCAGCCACGACCTCCTGGAGGAGTTCGATGTTCCTGGACCGCGCACGACTGCGTTCGAGCCTGTACTCAGAGAAGAACCCCTCGCCGGCGGTGTCGGCGGTTGCCGCGCCCGGGTCATCCCCGGTGGTCCCGGCGGCGGCCGGCTGGGTTGTGGTCTGCCCCTTCTCCGGTACCCCGGTTGCCGTCCCTGTCCCCGTCCCTGCCTCGATCCCCGTTCGTGTTCCCCCCGCCAGGGTGGTCGTCGGCTGTGTGTGGCCCTCGGAGGTGGCCGCCGGGCTGGCCTGACGAGCGGTGGACAGGATTCCTTCGGGTGTCGTGGCGGGCTCCGCGCTGCCACCTGTGGTGAGATCGCTTCTCCCCTTGAGTGGGGCCTGGACGTTTCTCGTGCCTATCAGCACGCCCAGCACGACCGCGACCACGACCATCAACGCGAACCCCGATCTCGCCCTGTCTTTCATGAGCGTCACCTACCTTCGTCTCGGCAGTACCGCAACCTTATGCGGTGGTATGTCAAGCAGAGTCGCGACAGCGTCGGCGAGGGCACCGCGCACGCGGGCATCCCTCGCGCCGTCCGAAACCACGAGCACTCCCTGGACCCTCGGTTCGAGCACATTGCGCACGACGGGCATGGCATACCCACTTGTACGCTCCTGCGTGGTCACCACCTCTCCGCTCGTCCTCACCTCCGTGGTCTCCCGCATCACCCCCCCTGAGTCATGCTCCTTCGTGGTGCTCTCCTCGCGGGACGCGTTCTCGGCATACTCGTACATGCGCCCGGTCGCGAAGGTGACCTTGACGCTGACTCTCCCGGCTCCATCCACCTGGGTCAGGATCTCTTCGAGCCTCCGCTCGAGATGGGATTCGTCGGACACGGACCCAGCCCCGCCTCCCGCTCCGGTCCCTGACCCGCCTCCTGTCCCGCCCGAGACAACGGGCGCGGCGCCTTGCGTGCCTCCGGGCGGCATAATCCCAGGCGCCTGGGATGGGCCTTGCAGCCTCGGCGAGAAGCCGACGACAAGGAGCAGCACCCCGACGAGGCCCGCCAGGAGGAGCCAGCCGATCTTGCGGATCTGAGGCGCCTTGAGGCCGCCTCCGTCCTCGCCCTTGCCCTCCAGAATCTTTGTGATAGAGTCCATGATGCTCTGCGTCACACAAGGTCACCTCGCATGCCCGTATGCCCGGACCGCGGGACGCGCCGACCCGCGAGCGCCCTGTGGCTGTGCCGCCCGCCGGCGGTCGTCGCCGCTCCGCTGCACGGATGGCGCCTGAAGCGGCACCTCTTGACAGGATCTGGCCCGCCGTGAGCCCGAACGCGACGGCTTGCACTCAGGCCTGGATCCTGACCACCACGGGAAAGTCGCTGTGAAGGCCATAGAAATCCCGTATGGCGCGCTCAACGCGTCCCGCGAGCAGCTGTCCCGAGACGCCCGGTTCCCCGAGGCTCCCCCTGCCCTGGCTGTAGTCGGCGTCGGAGTCTGGACCGTGCCCGATGGTCGCTGCGGCCCGCACGACCACTCGGATGCCCGCCAGCTCGCCCGAGGGCGCGAGGTCCACCTCGGCATCCACGGCCTCGACACCCGATGCCAGGCGTGCGAGGGACTCCACTTGCCTCACGAAACGCTCGCGCGCGTTCCGCACGGCCACATGCAGGCCGGCCCGGGCAACCATGTCCCCGGCCGTGGCCCAGTCCTGCTGCGCAGCGTGGTCCGCCACGTACGTCGTGGTCCCGGTCTCGGTCCTGGTCGCCGTCCCTGCCACCGCTCCTGCCGCTACTCCCGTTGCCGCTTCCGTCGCCGTTCGCGTCGCCGCGCGGGGCCGCGGCGCAGCCTGCGGCAGTTGCAGGGAATCCTCAAGCGAGGGGAGGTCCACCAGGGAGCCCAGGATGATCGCCACGAGCACCAGGCCGATGACAACCCTTGCGAACTTGCGAAGGTCGTTTCGTGGGAGCAGCATCTCCGCGAACGCGAGGACGAGCGCCATTACCGCGAGATCTCTCACCCATCCGGATACGGCGTCTATCACCCTGCTCCACCTCATCTACCGCATGGCAGCCGCCAGATTGGCAACGCCCGCCACGACGGTCATGGCCGCGATGAACGCGAACGCCGACACGGCCAGCGAAACCAGCACCATCACCAGCGTGTTGCCCAGGGCCCCCAGGCAGCGCGCCAGTTGCTCGTCGCCCATGGGCTGTACCACTGCACTGGCGATCTTGTACATCGCTGCGACCGCGAAGATCTTCGCCGCGGGGACCAGGCAGATCATGAATACCGCAACAAGCCCCGCAATCGTGAGACCGCTCTGGATGAGCACGGAGCAGCTCGCCACCATGGCCACGGCGTCTGAGAACATCTTCCCTACCACTGGGATGAACGTGCCCGAGACGAACTTCGCGGCCCGGATGGACAGGCTGTCGGTCACTGCGGCCCCGACTCCCCGCACGGCCATCACTCCCACGAACAGCGTCATGAATCCGCCGAGCGCCGCCACGGCCCCGTCCCGCAGGAGAGCCGACAGGCGCGTGAGTTGCACGCGCTCAGTGATCATGCTCGTCACCTCCAGCACCGCCGAAAGGAAGATCAGCGGAAACACGAGGTTGTTCACGAACCCGCTCGTGGCCCCCGCTGCTGCCACCACGGCGGGGCTCATCACCGCCGCCGACGTGACCCCCCCTGCCGCGGCCAGCAGGGTGAAGAGAAGCGGTGTAGCGGAGTGCACGAACGAGGTCATCCTGTCGACTGCAGCCGTCGCAACGCGGGTGGTCACGAGGAAACTGTTGAGGGCCATGACCGCGAGCACCATGAAGCAGGCAGCCCGCGCAATCCCCGTGGCCTGCTCCGCGCCGAGGCCCGACGCGAACTCCGAGAGCACCGAGCACATCACCGCGAGCACTATGAGCTGTCCGAGTAGCGCGAGGCTCGCCCTCACCTCGGCGGCGACAAGCCTCAAGATGCCTTCGGCGATCCTCCCGGCCTCCAGCCGGCTCGCCGCGCCCCGCGGCGCTCCCATCAGCCCGGCGAGGTCGAGGCCGGGGAAGTACTCCTCCACGCTTGCGTCCACATCCCGCAGAAAGCCCTCGAGGGCCGCGGTATCCATCGCATCCAGCTGGGCCCTCATGACGTCATCAGGTGATGCGGTATCACCCGATTCCGCCGCCCGTGGGGCCGTGCCAACCGAAGATGTCGTGAGCTGGGCCGAAGCCGTCGATCCGCCGAACAGCGCTGCGATGGCCAGCACCGGGACGGTCAGCACCAGGACGGCTGCCACTCCGACGGCCGCCCCGCGGTGATAGCCGTTTTTCACGACAGACGCTCTGCGCATCCCATGCACCCTTCCCGAGCCGTCGTTCCCGGCCGGCCGCCTGCGCTCGCGGGCGGCATCTCCCGGGCAGCTCCATCCCCTGGCAGCGCCCCAGGTAAGGCCCCTGGGACGCCCTGGGACGCCGCCCCAGGGCCGCCGCCCTCCGCACGTCCCCTGCCCGCGCCTGTTCCGCCCACGCTCGCCCGTCGGACCTCGTCTTACGGTTCAGGTTCTCGTTCACGGGATCATCGCAGGAAACGCGTGATCGTCTCCAGCACCGCCACGAGCACCGGGAGCGCCATGACGAGTATTGTGACCTTGCCCGCGAACTCCAGTTTCGTGGCAATGGCTCCTTCGCCTGCGTCGCGGCACGCCTCGGCCCCGAAGCCGGCCAGGTACGCGACGCCGATCACCTTCAGGACCGTGGTGAAATACACATTGCCCGACTTCGTCCTCGACGCAAGGTCCGTAAGCGCCCGCACGAGGAAGCTGATGTGGCCGAGCATGGCCCCGAACACTATGACGCCCGTCACGATGCTGAGCCAGATGGCTATCTCGGGCCTCTGGGATCGCAGGAGAACCACGAGGACGGTTGCCACCACGCACACTGCCAGTATCCTGGCGATATCCAACGGCCCCACCTCGCACTGCCGTGTGCCCGGGCTACCACAGCCTGAACACGGTCAGGATGTCGTCCAGGAGTTCCTTGAACTGTAGGAGCGCCACGCCGAACACGAGGGCCGCACCGATGACCGTAGCCGCCCACGCGAAGTCCTTCCTGCCCACCTGCTCGAAGATGAGGGCAACCACGATGGAGATGATGCCTATCCCGGCGACCTTGAAGACGATGTCTATGCCCGGCATTCCGTCATCTCCCTTCGTCAGCGAGGGCCGGCGCCCGGTCTCAGCAGCCTGTGGCCTCAGTACAAGAGAAGGGCTACCATGGCGCCCACGGTCACCCCGAGATACCTCCACATCCGCGCCATGCGTTCGGCCTCGTCGCGCGCCCCGGCCTCGTTCGCTCGCAGTCGCTCGCGGGCAAGGGCCAGGTGCCGGAGCTGGTCCTCCGCGCCACACGTCCCGAGGGTTTCCCCGAAGGCAAGGAGGACCTCGCGGTCCTCGGACGCAAGGGCTGACCACGCGTACACGCGGCGCACCGCCACCTGCCAGGCCTCCCCGGGCAGAAGCTCGCCAGAGCCGATAAGGTCAGCCGCGATGCGGAATACCTGGGTCCCCAGGCCGCGGCGCCTGCCGCAGGCGCGTGCGAGGGCCAAAGCCAGCGGGGTCCTCGCATAGGATATCTCCGTCTCCAGCACCGCGAGGGCTGACGCGATCTCGGCAAGCTGGCGGGGCCGCTCGGAGTAGTTCCGCGCCAGCGTGTTTCCGATCAGCGCGGCGGACCCCACGACCAGGGTCGCGCCGAGGAGTCTCAGCACAGGGCTCCGCCTCCCTCAGCCCGACATGCCCGGCGCGCGTGCCACGAGGGTCTTCCCCGTCTTTGGGTCGACGACGCCCTCGAGCGTCCCCGGGCCGTCGGCGGAACTCAGCGTCACCGCTCTCTCGAACATCTGCGCATCGAAAAGACACCTGAGCGCAGGCCGCCTCGCAACGTCCTCCAGCGACTCCCCATGCGCCGTCGCCACGATGCTGACCCCCGCGTTCATGACCTCACGGACGGCCACCGCGTCTTCCTCCCTTCCGATCTCATCGGTGACCACGAGGTCAGGCGACATGGACCTCACGAGCATGATCATGCCCGCGGCCTTGGGACACGCGTCAAGGACGTCGGTGCGCAGGCCCACGGTGTTCTGGGGGATCCCGCCGTGACAGGCCGCGATCTCGGAGCGCTCGTCGACGATCCCTACACGCAGGCCGGCGAGGCCGAGGGACGGGACGCCGTCGCCGGCCTGCCGGGCCACGTCTCGCAGGAGCGTCGTCTTGCCGCAGCGCGGCGGGGATATGATGAGCGTGTGGAAGAGGCGGTGGCGGGACTTCACGAGGTGCGGCATGACCGCATCGGCCGCCCCGAGCACCTCGCGGGAGATCCTGATGCAGAATCCGGAGATGTCCTTGATAACGCTGACAGCGCCATTCCCCAGCACAGCGCGGCCTGCGATGCCCACCCTGTGGCCGCCGCGCAGCGTGACGTAACCCTGGCGGATCTCGTCCTCGTAGGCGTAGAGGGAAGATCCGACAATGAGCTGGACTGTGACGAGAGCCTCCTGGTCGCCCAGCACGTAGCCTTCCTCCGGTCCGGAGGCGACCCCGCCCCGGGACGAGACAAAGACCTCTTCGTTCCCGGCCACCAGCATCACGGGGCGGCCGCGGCGCAGGCGGATCTCTTGGATCGTTGCGAGGAGCTCGGCAGGGATCACTTCGATGGCGGACCGCAGTCCGACCGGAAGGTAGGGCAGGATCTCGTCCACGACCACCCGATCCATGGCTTTTCCGCGTCGTCCCTCTTGAAGCAAGGCACGTCCCCCCTCTCGTAACCATGCTTATGCGGGGGGACGGGTTTTATGACAGGCGCGCGGGAGAAGGTGAGGTACCGGGTACGTGTCCGGCGAAACCTGGCAGGGAGGCCCGTACATCAGGCGTGGGGACGGTCGACAAGTCGCCATCCCCACGCCTGGCGCATAGTCTGATGTAAGAGCGGCCCGGCGACCTCCTTAGCTACAGACCATCACCTAAGTATGGCGCCATAAGTTTCCGCCATCTTCCCTGACGGTGTTGGGGTTGCCGGTGCTTGCTAGGGCGGGGCGTCGAGAATTTGGCTAGCCCGCGCGCCAAATTCGAACGAGGCTCACCGCACGCGCCGTCCCCGGAGGGCGACACCGGCAACCCTGGAACGGACTTGCGCGCTGAAAAGCAGCGCGAACTTGTGGCGATCCACCTAGACCCGCTCCAGGTACTGGCCCGTGCGCGTGTCCACCCTGATGACGTCGCCCACGTTCACGAAGAGGGGCACCTGCACCACGGCGCCCGTCTCAAGGGTCGCAGGCTTGGACCCGCCGGTTGCGGTGTCCCCGCGAAGGCCCGGGTCGGTCTGGACCACGGCGAGCTCCACGAAATTGGGAAGCTCGACCCCGATGGGGGCACCCTCGTACATCTGCACGCCGATGACCATGTTTTCCTTCAGGTACTTCTTGCCGTCCCCGAGAGTCTCGTCTCTCAGGATGAGTTGCTCGTAGGTGGACGTATCCATGAAATGGTTTTCGTCGCCCGAGCTATAGAGGTACTGCATCTCCCGGTACTCTATGTGAGCGCGCGGAAGCTTCTCGCCCGCCCGGAAGGTCCTCTCCACGACGTACCCGGTCTTGATGTTCTTGAGCTTCGAGCGGACGAACGCGGAGCCCTTTCCGGGCTTCACGTGCTGGAAATCCACCACGGTGTACACCTCACCGTCGAGTTCAATGGTAAGGCCAGTGTGAAAATCGTTGGTTGATATCATGCACCCACCCCCGGACTGGATCAAATACACATCTATTTCGCGCCACCTCTAGATTATCCTTCACTTACACTCCAATCTCAATGAGCTGCTTTTGCGACCCCGTGAGGTTGCGTACGCCCCCCTCCTCGACGACCACGAGGTCCTCGATGCGGACGCCCAGGTTCCCCGGGAGGTAGATGCCTGGCTCCACGCTCACTACCATGCCCGGCTCCAGCACTGTGGACGAGGACGGGGCAAGGCGCGGTTCCTCGTGCACCGCGAGGCCGACTCCGTGCCCGAGACCGTGGCCGAAGTTCTCCGCGTAGCCCGCCTCCTCGATGATGCGCTCCGCGATATCGTGCGCCTCGTCACCCTTGATGCCGGCCCTGATGCCCTCGAGCGCGGCCTCCTGGGCGCGGAGCACGATGTCGTAGATCCTGCGCTGCTCGGCGGATGCCCGGCCCAGGGCCACGGTGCGCGTGCAGTCGCCCCGGTAGCCGTCCACGACCGCGCCGAAATCGAGCACGATGAGCTCGCCGGGCACGAGCCGCCTGTCGGTGGCGACGGCATGGGGCATGGCGCCGTGCGCGCCGGAGGCGACTATGATGTCGAAGCCGAGCCTCTCCGCGCCGTTCTTCCTCATGAACCACTCCATCTCGAGGGCGACCTCGATCTCGGTCATCCCCGGCCTCATCACCGTGACTATGTGGGAGAACGCAGCGTCGCCGAGGGCCTCGGCGCGCCGGATTTTCTCGATCTCTTCCTCATCCTTCACCATCCGCATCCTCTCGACGAGGCCCTCCACCGGAACCAGCTTCACGCCCTCCAGCTCCGACGCAAACGTCTCGTGCTGCTTGAAGGTGACGACGTCCTTCTCGAAGCCGAGAGCCTTCACCCCGATCTCGGCCAGGACCTCCTTGAGCGTGTCGATCATCTTCACGCCGTGCCTGATGATGCGAAAGTCCGGCGCCTGGCTCGTAGCCTGCTCGATGTAGCGGAAATCCGTGAGGAGCACGGCGTGCTCCTGCGACACCACCACGAACCCCGAGGACCCGGTGAAACCCGTCATGTAGCGCCTGTTCTCAGGGCGAGTCACCAGGAGCGCGTCAATCTCGTGCTCCTTGAGGGACTCGCGCAGCTTCGCCATCCTCGGCGCTTTGCCTGCCACACCACACCACCTGCCCTTCCTCACGCAACCGCCGGCGACCCACACCGGATCGCCGGCGCTCCACAGTCTCGACCGTCGAACCTGTCTTGAGTCGCAGTATTCTACTCCACCCCGGTGTTCTCCTGCTCGGCACCTGCCGCCGCGTCGTTCACGGTCACTATGCGCGGCGTGACGAATATCACCATCTCCGTCTCCTTCGCCTGGACCTTCCTGTTCTTGAAAAGCTCGCCCAGGATCGGGATATCCCCCAGTATGGGGAACTTCAGCATGCTCTCGATCTCCTCGCGCTGCAGGAGCCCTGCGATGGCGAGGGTCTCGCCGTCCCGCACCGTGGCCACCAGATCCGCCTCCCTCGTTCTCACGTGCGGGTAGCCCTGGGTCTGCTCCTTGCCGAGGATGGACGATACCTCGGGGTGCACGTGCACGGTTATGAGGCCGTTTCGGTTCACGCGTGGTGTGATGATGAGCTTCACGCCGGCTTCGATGAACGACACGGTCTGGCTCGTCTCGCCACCGCTCGAACTCGTGATTACCACCGGGATCTTGTCGCCGATGAATATCCTTGCCTCCGTGCCGTCGAGCGTGGTCGTTCCGGGCCGGGCGATGGTGACCGCCTTGCCCGAGTCCTCCAACATCTGGAGGAACGGTCCCACCGCGAGCGAAAGCCCGACGAATGCGCCGGTGGCGGGATCGGTTCTTATGTATACCTTCCCGAACCCGCCGTACTCCCCCGCCTCCTGCCAGTTTATCCCGTACTCGTCCATGGCATCCTTGGCGATCTCCTCGAGGCGGGCGTCGATGCGTACCATGGGGATGGGCACATCAAGCTTCTCCACGACCTTGTCAGCTTCATCCAGCTCCACCTGGGCGCCCGAGGCTATGACCGAGTTCGTGCGCTCGTCCACCTGCAACCTGTCCGCGGGGATCACGAGGCTGAGCGCCTGCTTCATGTCTGCAGGGGAGGAATAGTGCAGCTTGAAGACCTTTGTGGCGATCCTGTCGAAGCCTTCCTTGAAACGGTTGGGGGCGGCGACCACGAGGGTGTTGCCGAGGTACCGGTAGGCAAGGCCCGTCGCCCGCGTGACAAGCTCCACGGCGTCGGCGACGGGGACGGCCTTGAGACTCAGGGTGACCTCGCCCCTCACGGACGGGTCTGCCACGATGTTGACACCCCCGAGGTCCGCAAGGATCTTCAGGACGTCACGGATGTCGGCGCCCTTGAGGTCGATGGTGACGGCGCGACCCTGGGTCCCCGAGGACGCGGCGACCTCCCGGCCTTCACCGGCCACCTGTGCACGCGCCGGCGGTGATCCCGGTGCCGCCAGGCATGCCGGCACCATCACGAGCAGGACTGCAAGGGCGACGCGCCCAACCAGGCGCGGACCTCTTCTCATCGTTTACCGCCTCCCCCGAGTTCCAGCACGAACTCCTCGCCTTCCTTTAGCACTACTATGGACTTCTCCCCGACCGACTTCACCGTTACGCCTCCGATCTCGTCGCCGGGTCGCACGATGCTGCTGCCCTGGGGAGTCCTCACTATCGCGTACGCTGAATCGCCGGCGGAGATAATCCCGGTAACGAGCATAAGCGGGGGTTCCACGCGCGGCTTGGGCGGCGGGACGGGCTCCGCGGGCTTGCTCTCGGGACCGGGCACCGAGACAGCGGGTGACTCCTTTCCGGCATCGGACGTGCCTGCGGGTGCGGGACCGCCGGTCTTGCTTGCGGTCGCCTCCGGCCTGCTGGCCGTTGCGGGCTTCCCCGCGTCGCTCCCGGCAGGTGGCTTCTCCGGGACAGCATGCTCCTCGGGTTTCTTCTCTCCAGCGGCCGGGGGCGCCGTGCCGACGGACTCATCGCCCGGCGTTGCGGATCCCGTCGTTTGCCCAGCGGGGCCTTCGCCAGCCCGAGCCTTGGGTGCCCCAGCGACATCGCTGGCAGCGGCATGCGCCCCGATGGCGGGCGGAGCGGACTCTCCTTCCGAGGTCCCGACCGGCCCTTTCCCCGGCGCGGAGCCCAGCTTGCCTCCGGGCGCCGACGACGCACCGCTGTCTTCGGCTCGCGGCTCCTCTCCCGGCGCCGGCGCTGCCGGCGACTGCGCCACCGTCACGGGTGGTGCCCACTCGGCTGCAGGCGAGGAGACCGGCTTTGCGTCCTCCTTCGGCTTCGCGGCTGCCTTCTCCGGAGGTGCGTCCGGTTTCGTCGCCGACCGCGAGGCGTTCTTAGCCGAGGCCGCGGCGATGATCCCGCTGACCTCGTCTACGCCGGACACGGGCCCGGTGCTCGCGGAGCGCTGCCCTTGCGCGCGGTAGTACCGCGCAATGGAGCTGTCAGCAGAGAAAGGATCGTCGTCACCCCTTGCAGGAACGGCAATGGGCTCCTCTTCCCTTCCCGTCTGCGTGACGACGGGAAGCGGCTTCTGGAGTTCGCGCCACCTCTCCGGGATGGCAGACGTTGCGATAACCGTCGCACGCGCAGGAGGCGATCCCTTGTCCGCAGGCGCATGCACCGCCATCATGCCGACCCCGATTGCGGCACCGAGGACCACCATGATGAGAAAGGCGACCACCGCAGCCGGAGGTAACATCCTCATGCGAGGCAGCCCCCGACCGTGCCGCCCGGGATCCCCTACCCCAGTATCGGCGTCGAGTCGACTCACTTGCCACCCCCACCCTTCGGGACTACGTACAGGACGACCGAGAACGTCGCGTCCAGAGCCTGCGCCCCTGCAGCGTCTCCGGTCTCCAGGGGAGCGCCCAGACGCACGCCCTTTACGCTCATCGCCCGCCCGAGCGAGAGAAGCCTGTCGAGGAAAGCCTTCACCTGTTGATAAGAGCCCTGGACCTGCATGGTGAGAGGGATCTCACCATAGGGGCTCGACGCGGACGGCGATCCGAGAGAAAGGGAGACCACGGCGGCTCCTGAGGCGGATGAAACCTTCTCGAGATCTCTCAGGAAATGCGGTATGCCCGTTTCCCTGGTTACCGTCTGATCGATCTCCTGGAGGGACTTCAAAGACTCCTCATACTCGGCCCGCAGGCTCGCAAGGGTCTCGCTCTTCTGGGTGATCGACCCGATCCTGCGGCTCATGAGGTCAAGACGCTGGGAGAGGTCCGCGGCCTCGCGCGACATGGGAGAGAGGACGTTGGCGTAGAACACACATCCCGCGAGCGTCAGGCCAAGGACGACGGCGAGGATGTGTGTGGGTACACGGCTCCGGCCGCTCAAGGCTTCTCGCCCCCTCTGCCCGAGAGCGTCGCCTGCGCCTGAAAGGCGAGCAACCCTGCGCTCTCGCCGGCCCTTCTCGCGCCTGTGAGGCGGACGTCCTCGAAGAGGTCAGACTCCTCGAGGGTCAGCATGAGCGAAGCCACGGCCTCGAGCGACGTTGCCTCTCCGTCTATCATCGCCCTCCCGTCATCAGCGAGGCCGAACTGCACGAGGCGCACGCCCGCTGGAACGAGTCGCGACAGGTTGTCCAAAATCTCCTGCGCTGGCAGGCCGCCGCCGACCTGCTTCCTGGCTGCGGCCAGCTTTGCGAGCATCTCGTCCCTGCTCTTGCGCGTCTCCTGTATGTCCCGGTCCAGCCATGCGTAGCGAGCGTAGTCTTCCTCCTGAGTCTTGAGGGTGGACCGCAGGGCCTCGATCTCCAACGATCGCAGCGCGTATAGACAGATGGCGGTCAGTACGAAGACGAACGGCACCGTCGCCAGCACAATACGCAGGACGCTGGTCCTCGGCGGCCTTGGTAATCCCGGCGGCAGCAGGTCAACGCCTTTCAAGCTCACTCCACCCCCCGCAGCGCAAGCCCGATTGCAACGGAGAGGGACGGCCCGTGAGCGGAGAGCACCTCTCCGACGCGTGTCCCCTTGGCAGGACGTGCGTTCTTCAGTGGGTCCCCGAGCCCGACTGTCACACCGAGATTGGACTCGAGGAACTCTGCGAGCCCTGCTAGCCTCGCCCCGCCGCCCGTGAGGATGACCGAGCCGATGGGCGCACCCGCGCCGCGCCTGGCCCTTGCCTGCGCGTCACAGTAGTCGAGGGATCGTCTCAATTCCAGGGCGAGCCTGGCTGCGACGCCACCCAGCGCCTGCTCCACGGCGCCGTCCTCAGAAGCGGCGTCCTCCACGAAGGCACCACCTGCTACCGCCGTAGGGGACGGCACCGGCACACGAGACCTGCGTTTGGCTGTCTCCGCCCAGCCCACGCCGCGGCCCGTAGCCTCGGCCACGGCCGCTGTGAAGTCGTTCCCACCGATGGGGACGATCCGGGTGAACCTGAGCACCCCGTCATCGGAGTATGCGAGATCGGTGGTCCCTCCGCCGATGTCAGCATAGAATCCCGAGGTCTCGGCCCTTCCGTCGCGGAACACGCGGTCCAGTGTGATGGGCTGGATGTCGAGGGCGACCGGGTACACCCCCGCAAGCTGCATCGTTTCCACGTGGCTCTGCACCAGCTTCTTCGGCGCGGCCACGATCATGACCTCGATCTTGTCCGACTGCGCCTCCGGAGAGCTGACGATCTGGAAGTCTACGCTGGCGTCTTTTGCAGGATAGGGGATGTAGGCTCCCGCGTCCCACTTCACCGCCTGCGCGAGTTCCTCCCGTGGCATGCGTGGGAAGAGCGCGTGCCTCACCACGACGTCGTCGCCTGCAATGGCGGCGTACACCTCGTTGGAGCGAATTCCGCCTGCGCGCATGGCCTCCTTGACGGCGGCGGCGACCTTCGGAGGGTCGAGCACGCTCCCGTCGGCGACCGCGCCTTCAGGCGTGGGATGCACCCCCGCGCGCGCTATCTCAACCGCGCCTTTTGCTTTCGTGATCTCGACCACCTTGATGAGGGTGGTCCCGATGTCGAGCCCGACGGCGCGCTTCGCGCCACCGAACGGAAGAAGCGGGCTTAAGATGACCGCCCCCTTTCAAAACACGAACTCAGAATCCGACCTGGCCGAGCCACGGGAACATGACGCGCAGCGCCCCGGTCCCCGAAATACACACGATGATCGCTCCCGCCGCAATGGAGGGCCCGAACGGGATCGCGTCTTTGCGCCTCTTGAGGCCAGCGGCCATAAGCCCGATCCCGACCGCGGCTCCGATGAAGCACGCGATCATGAACGAGGCAAGCCCACCCCACGGTCCGAGAAAGCTCCCCACGAGCGCCATCAGCTTGACGTCCCCGCCCCCCATGCCCCCGCGGCTCAGGAGGGCGATGAGGAACACCAGGCCGCCACAGGCAACAAGCCCAATAGCGCGCATGGCAACCTCGTGCAGGCCCCAGAGCGCCCCCGCCGCTACTCCCACGACCATCCACGGAAGCGTGAGCCTGTCGGGTATGACCCCATGGCTGAGGTCGATCCCCGCCGCGACCACGACCAGGCTCGCCAGCACGAGGTAGTTGAACGTCCCGACCGTGGCTCCCCGCCCCATCACGATTAGGAGGAAGACAAGTCCGACCCCGACCTCCATGGCGGGGTAAAAGACCGGTATCTTGTCTGCGCAGTGTCGGCACCTGCCCCTGAGCAATATGTAACTCAGCACCGGCACTAGCTCCAGCGGCCCGAGCGTCGCGCCGCATTTCGGACAGTGCGACCGCGGCCATACCACCGACTCCCCGCGTGGCAGGCGGAGAATGCACACGCCGAGAAAACTGCCTATGATCATCCCTACAAGACCCACTACGACTTCAGCAATGACCCGACCACCTCGACCGCGCGACACTCTTCGGCATTTGCGGAAGGCCCGCCTAGCCCCCGAGTATCAGCTAGAAGATTGATGATCGTTCCCAGCACCTGGCAGTCCCCGTAGTCATGAGCCGCCGCGCGGCGTCTCGCTGTCATCTTGGGACACCACAACATGGAAGACGTCGACGGCTTCGTCTGCACTCTGCAGCACTCTGCCACCATGCCCCGGGTTGCCGGTGCCCGCGCCGTGGGGCCTCCGAATGTGGCCACCCGTCCGCGCTGCAGACCTTGGATCTCCGCTCCAGGTGCCCTCCCCGGAGCGCAACCACCGGCGCTCCTCGGAACAGTCGCAAGCATGCCTGGACTCGCGCCAGATCCCGCCCCTGGTGGCCCCGCCTGACCCTGACCCCCAGGCGCAAAACGCGGGTGCAACTCCGGAGGTATTGAAGGCGAACCTTCTCTAGACCTGCGGAAGCTGGCTGCCCATTGTGGTGGTTTCAGGCAACCCCTGCATACGTTCCAGGCCCTGGTACTATCTCAACCCGTTTGTCATGAGGTCTGCATTCCTGCAATACGCGCGGAGTAACACATCAGAGTACCAGATGCCAGCGCCCGATTTGGTCTTGCCTGGCTTGCAGACGCTGCTGCGTCTTTCTCGCTACTCAGCGTGTGTACAGGAAACCCTGCCGTCCGCGTCTAGCTGGTACTTAGCGGCCTGGTCTACGGGGCACTCCACTGGCTCAGTGAGATACCCCTTCGTAACCAGTTCACCCTGAACTATATCGACGTTGGTCCCTTCCTCCGGTAGCGGTCCGCCGTCCTCAGCAGTTGGCCATGCGTCTGTCTCAGCGTAATACATCCCAACGGCTGCCTCTAGAGTCTTGCAGTTCGCATCGCATGCTCTTCTCTTTGCTGCCGTTGTCATGCCCATCAGGTTGGGCACAGCAATTGCCGCGAGCACACCAATGATGGCAAGCACGATCAGCATTTCCACAAGCGTGAAGCCTCGGCCGTCCGAGAGGATACGGCGCACAGACCTTCTCACACGAGTCGGTACAAGCATCATCTTCTGATTGACGCCTCCTCGCTGTTCTATTGACTTGGAGTATTCTACAATACCCACGCAACACACCTAGTCGGTCTCTACTGAACCAAACGTACCTGTTCTGCCACTGCCACCCCCTTCTGACCGCCGGCAACTTCGGAAGACGATCCCTCACGCTCATCTGATCACTTGCACCATCCTGAACATCGGCAGTATCACCGACGCCGCCACGAGCGCCACGCAGAGGCCCAGGAACACTATGACGACAGGCTCGATGAGGCTCGTGAGCGACTTGATGCCCCGGTCGACCTCCTGCTCGTAGAAGCCCGCCAGCCTCATGAGCAGGCTGTCGAGGGCGCCGCCCTCTTCGCCGACGGCCATCATCTGCGTGACGACCGGAGGGAATATCTCGGCCTGCGCGAGCGGAAGGGCTATCCCCGCGCCTTCCCTCACGCCAGAGCGCACCTGCCGGAGGCCCATGGCGATTCGGCTGTTGCCCACGACCTTTTCCACGATCTCGAGGCTCTGGAGGATCGGCACGCCCGCGGCCACGAGGCTTGCCAGGGTCTGGGCGAACCTCACCACCACGACCTTCTCCATGAACTTCCCGATCACCGGCAGCCTGAGCACGGTCGAGTCGTACCAGTGGCGGCCCTGGTCGGTCTTGAGCCAGTACCCGACCGCCAGCGCCATGAGCGCCGGCGCTCCCAGCACCAGGTACCACCTGCTCTGCGCGAACTTCCCCACGCTGAACACGATCTGCGTGATCCTCGGCAGTGGCACGTCAGACTGGGAGAGCACTTCGACGAACCTCGGTATCACGAACGTCATCAGGATGCCCACCACTATCACGGCGAAACTCGCGACGACCGCCGGGTAGGTGAGCGCGCCCTTGACCCTCTGGCGAAGGTCGTGGTCTTTCTCGTAGTAGTCAGCGAGCCTCGCGAGGACCTCGTCGAGCCGCCCGGTCACCTCCCCCGCCTCCACCATGTGGATGAAGAGCGGCGGGAACGCGCCGGTCTCGGCGAGCGCACCGGCGAGCGGGTTCCCGGCGTCCACGCGCGCCTTCGCCGCCTCGAGCACGCGCTTTTCCGGCTTGTTTTCGGCCTGCCCGGCGAGAGTGTGCAACGCCGCTGAAAGCCCCACGCCTGCCTGCATCATCACGGCAAGGTGACGCGAGAGCCTGGCGAGGTTCTGGACGTTCAGCCTCCCGCCGACCGGTCGCGTCGCCGCACCGGCAGACGCACCCGCCTGCGCCTCGCCCTTCTCGCCGCCGAAGAGTCCGGTCACGAACAGGCCCTGGGCACGCAGCATCTCCGCTGCGGCGGCCTCGTCTGCGGCCCTCACGGTGCCCTGTGTCGCGCGCCCCTGGGCGTCGCGCGCCCGATACGAAAAAACCCGCTCCACCCCGGCGACCCTCCTACGCGCCCCTGATGAGCCGCTTGAGTTCGTCCTGGTCCGTCGCTATCGTAAGGGCCTCCTCCATGCTCACGGCGCCCTGGTCCACCCACTGCCGAAGGGACTGGTCCATGGTCTGCATCCCGAACCTCGCCCCGGTCTGGATCACCGACCTGAGCTGGTGGGTCTTGCCCTCCCTGATGAGGTTTCGCACCGCAGGTGTGCCCACCATGACCTCCACCGCCGGGACCCGCCCGGGCTTGTCCTTCCTCGGGACGAGCTGCTGCGCGACCACAGCCACCAGCGTGGCGGCTAGCTGGATCCTCACCTGTTGCTGCTGATAGGGCGGGTAAACGTCGATGATCCGATCGATGGTCTGCACCGCATCGCCCGTGTGCAGCGTGGCGAGCACCAGGTGCCCCGTCTCTGCGGCCGTGATGGCCGTGCTCATGGTCTCGAGGTCGCGCATCTCGCCCACGAGGATCACATCCGGGTCTTCCCGCAGCGCCGCTCTGAGGGCCAGGGCGAACGACACGGAGTCCTGCCCGATCTCACGCTGATTCACCATGGCCTTCTTGTGACGGTGCAGGTACTCGATGGGGTCCTCGATGGTCATCACGTGGCAGCTTCGCTCGCTGTTGATGAGATCCACCATTGCCGCAAGGGTCGTGGACTTTCCGCTGCCGGTCGGGCCCGTCACCACGATGAACCCCCGGCTCTTGCGGGCAAGGGTCTCGATGATGGGCGGAAGGCCGAGATCCGCTATGCGCGGCACCTCGTGAGGGATGAGCCTTATGGCCGCCCCGCACGTCCCGCGCTGGCGGTACGCATTCACCCGAAAGCGCCCCACGCCCGCCAGGCCGTAAGAGAAATCCACCTGGCCCTGCTCCTTGAAGACTCGCTGATGCTCCTCGCCCATGAGCGCGACCACGAGCGCCTCGGCGTCCTGCGGCGAGAGCGGGGATGCGTCCGCGATCGGGCGGAGGCTCCCGACCACCCTCAAGACCGGTGGAAGGCCGGTCGTGATATGCAAGTCAGATGCACCGTTCCCGGCGGCCAGTCGTAGCAGTTCCTCTATGGACAAACCTGAGCTTCCCCCTTACCATCCGGCACTGCGCACACCTTCGCAAGCTCCTCTTGCGTCGTGATCCCGAGGAGCACCTTGCGTGCCCCGTCCACGACCAGGCGCGTCATGCCGGCCCTTACCGCCGCGTCCTCGATGTCCTCGGCGGGCGCGGACCTCATGATGAGCCCCCGGATATCATCGTCCACAAGCATCACTTCGCCGATGGCCGTGCGCCCGTAGCACCCCGTGTTCACGCACTGCCTGCAGCCGCGGCCGCGCCGCAGCACCCTGCCCTTCTCAGCCTCCACCTTCGCCGCCGTGTCAGGCGCAAGCGCCCTCCATGCCTCCCATGTCGCCGGGTCCGCCTCGTACTCCTCGGCGCAATAGGCGCACACTTTCCGCACAAGCCTCTGGGCGACCACCGCGGATACCGACGAGGCCACGAGGTACGGCTCCACGCCCATCTCCGCAAGCCGCACGAGCGCGCCCGCCGCATTGATCGTGTGGAACGTGCTGAGCACGAGGTGCCCCGTCATCGCAAACCTTATTGCGATCTCCGCGGTCTCGCGGTCCCTTATCTCGCCCACCATCACGATGTCAGGGTCCTGCCTCAGGATGGACCGCAGCCCCGCTGCAAACGTGAGGCCTGCCCTGGGGTTCGTCTGCACCTGGTTCAAGCCGGGCACGCGGAACTCCACGGGGTCCTCGATGGTGACGATGTTCTTCTCGGGGCTGTTGAGCTCGTGAAGCGCCGCGTACAGCGTCATCGTCTTTCCGCTTCCGGTCGGGCCGGTCACAAGGACGATCCCGTTGGGCCGGGCGAGCGTCTGGCGCAGGCGCGCCGCGTCGGCCTCCAGGAACCCGAGTTCGTCTATGCGGGCGATGGACCCCTTCGACCGAAGGATCCTGATGACCACTTTCTCCCCGTGGAGCGTGGGAAGCGTGGACACGCGCAGGTCCACCTCCTCGCCCTCCGCGCGGATCTCAACCCGCCCGTCCTGCGGCACGCGCCTCTCGGCGATGTCCATGCCTGCGGTGACCTTGATGCGCGAGGATACGGCCGGGCCAAGCTCCCTTGTGAACGTCATCACTTGCCTCAGGACTCCGTCTACCCTGTACCTCACCCTCACCTGTGACTCCTGAGGCTCGATGTGGATGTCGCTCGCCCTCGCCTTCACGGCCTCCGCGATAATGGCGTTGGCGAGCCTCACCGCAGGGGCGCTCATCACCTGCGCGTCCTCGGCGGCCTTTCGGGCCTCATCGGCCCTGGGCTGTTGCGCCTTACCCGCCGCCCCCGCGACCTGAGCCTGGACCTCCCTGACAAGCTTCATGCCGGGACCGGTGCCGTAGCACTCGGCTATCGCGGCCTCGATCTCCGCCTCGCTGGCAATGACGGGACCGACCTCGAGGCCCGTGGAGATCCTCACGTCATCGATGGCGAAAACGTCAAGGGGGTCTGCCATGGCAAGGGTGATACGCCCGCCCACGCGCTCAATGGGGAATACCTTGTGCGACCTCACGAAAGCCTCGGGAAGGAGTCGCGCGACTTCCGGATCGATGATGTACCTCGCGAGCTCGACCCGGGGCACCCCGAGCTGGGTCTCAAGGGCTGTGAGCATGACGTCCTCGTCGATGAGGCCCAAGGATACCAACACTGAACCGAGCCTTCCACCGGTCTCTCTCTGGGCGGAAAGCGCCATGTCAAGGTCTCCCTGTGTGAGGACCCCTGCGTCGATGAGGATCTCACCGAGTCTGCGCCTGCGCGAAACGGGCGCCACCTGGATGTCGGACGCGGCGGCCGCGGTCACTGGCGTGCGCCGCGCACCGGCTCCCCCTGCCGTGCTCATGCTTCCCTCAACACCCCGTGACGACATGCCACACCCGCCGGTATGCCATACATTCCCAGTGATGGCAAGCAGTGACGGTTGTCGCAAAACCACATATTCCCTGTCTATTTGGATACTCATGTCACAATTCCTTCATGCTACTCCAAAAAAGCCGCGAAAACAGACAGGGAAGGCCAGGAGAGCCGATAAGACATGGTTCGGCCGGTCGAATGCGGTCGCATTACACGGGCCGAACCGGGGTTCTCTTGAAGATTCTCTCACATCCTCTGGGTCTCTCCGAGGAGCGCAGCTACGCGGTCGAGGATCTTGTGGGCCAGTTCCCCCTTGGACATGAGCGGCAGGGACTCGGTGCGCCCACCGGGGAAGAGCAATTTCACCTCATTGAAGTCGGAGCCGAAGCCAGACCCGGGCCTCGTTACATCGTTCGCCACGATGAAGTCGAGGTTTTTCGCGGCGAGCTTTGACGCGGCATGCTCGATGAGGTCGTGGGTCTCCGCGGCGAAGCCCACCACGACCCGACCGTCTTTGCGCTTCCCGGCGGTGGCGATGATGTCTTCGCACGTCTCGAGCTCGATGGTCATGGGGCCGTCGCCCTTCGCAAGTTTCCTCGGCGCCACACTCGCCGGGCGCCAGTCCGCGGGAGCGGCGGCGCCGATGACAACGTCCGCCCCGCCGAGCCGGCCCAGCACCGCATCCAGCATCTCGCGCGCGGTGCGCACGCGCACCACCTCGACCCCCGCGGGGTCGGAAAGCGCGGTGGGGCCACTTACGAGCACCACCTTCGCCCCCCGCTCGCGTGCGGCCTCTGCCAGTGCGTAGCCCATCTTGCCGGAGGAGCGGTTGGATATGTGTCGCACAGGGTCGATGGGTTCCTCCGTGGGCCCGGCCGTCACGAGCACCGTGAAACCGGCGAGGTCCCGGTGGCATGACAGTATCCTCCGGACCTCGGCCACGATCTCCCGGGGGTCGGGCATCCGGCCCTTCCCCTCCCTGCCGCACGCGAGGTAGCCTGTCCCGGGTTCCATGGCTCTGTAGCCAAGCGCGAGGAGGCGGTCGAGGTTCGCGCGGAAGATGGGGTTCTCGTACATCGCCTCGTTCATGGACGGCACGAAGAGCACGGGGGCTCTTGTGGCCATGATGACGGTGGTGAGGAGGTCGTCTGCTATTCCGGCCGCGACCTTCCCGATAACGTTCGCGGTGGCCGGGGCCACCACCACGATATCGGCCTCCTCGGCGAGAGCCACGTGGCGCACGTTCCACTCGCCGGGGTCGGAGAACATCTCCACGGCCACGGGGTTGCGCGACAGGGTGCGGAACGTGAGGGGCGCGACGAACTTCGTCGCCGCCTCGGTCATGACGACATGGACCTCGGCCCCGCTCTTGGTGAGCAGGCTTGCGACGTCCGCAGCCTTGTACGCGGCGATTCCGCCGGTGACCCCGAGAACGACTGTCTTGCCCTCCATCTCGCCGCGTCTCCCCTCTCTACGGTCGTGTGGCGCCCCGCGCGGGGGCGCCACACGCGCCACTTCACTTCATGCCTGACCTGGGCTGCTCGAACGTGACCTTCCCGGCGAGGATCTCCTCCATGGCTACGGTTACGGGCTTGTCCGCCTTCGTTTCCACGAGTTTTTTCGCCCCGTTCATGATCTGCCTCGCCCGTTTCGCCGTCGCCACGACAAGAGCGTATCTGCTCTTGGCCCGGTCAGCGAACGCGTCAAGAGGTGGATGAAGCATGCCCTAGTGACTCCCTCCCGTGAACACGTACGCATCTTCGGGTGACCCGCCGGCTCATGGCTCCCCGGCACGAGCCTCGCCCCCTCGCCTTACCGCGAAGGCGGCTCACAGCGCAGGCGGTCTACGAATGACCTGCAGTCGCACCTGGCGATCCTGCATCGCTCCGCAGTGATTATGGCCTTCAGCTTCTCGGCGGCCACCTCGAGATCCTCATTGACGATCACGTAATCGTAGTCGAACACGGCCTCCAGTTCCTCCATGGCCGCACGGAACCGGGTCGAGAGCGCCTCCGGCGCGTCCCGGCCGCGCCGTGTAGCGCGCCTCCTGAGTTCCTCCATGGAGGGCGGCATGAGATAGACGAACACACCCGCCGGCCACCTTGCCCTCACCTGTCGTGCGCCCTGGATGTCCACATCAAGGATCACGTCGTAACCTTGCTCGATGGTTTCTTCGATAAACCTCCGAGGGGTGCCATATGAGTTGCCGTATACGGTAGCCCATTCCAGGAGTTCCCCCGCCTCCTGCATCTCGCGAAACCGTTCGGGCGTGACGAAGTGATAGCTGACTCCGTCGGCCTCTCCGGGGCCCGGCGGGCGCGTGGTGACGGACACGGAATAGCACATGCCTTCGGCGCGCTTCAATAGCTCATTCACAAGGGTGTTCTTCCCGGTACCCGATGGGCCGGACAGCACTACAAGGAACCCGCGTTTTCTCTGCACACCGGTCACTCGCTAGCTTCGCGGCCCGAGTCCTTGCCTGCGAGCCTGTGGGCCACGGTCTCAGGCTGGACGGCGCACAGGATGACGTGGTCGCTGTCGGTCATGACGACGGCGCGCGTCCTCCTGCCGTAGGTCGCGTCTATGAGCCTGCCGCGGTCCCTGGCTTCCTGGACTATCCTCTTGATAGGCGCGGACTCGGGGCTCACGATGGCGATGATACGGTTTGCCGCCACGATGTTCCCGAACCCGATGTTTATGAGCTTGACGTCCATGTCCGGCACCTCTCCCTATTTCGCCAGTCTCTTGAGCAACGCTTCCTTCTGCCTGGCCCCAAGACCCTGGACCCTTCTGGACTCGTGAATCCCTATCTCTTCCATAATCTTGCGGCTTCTGACTCTTCCGATGCGTGGCAGCGACTCCAGCAGGTATGCGACGCGCATGCGGGATATCACGTTGTCATCGGGGCCTGTCAGGATCTTCTCCAGCGTGAGGGTGCCCTGTTTCAAGCTCTCGCGAATCTGCGCGCGCTTCGAGCGCATCTCCTGAGCCTTCTTGAGGGCGGCCCTCTTCTGCTCGGCGCTTAGCTCCGGCAAAGCCATGGTCTCACCTCCTCGCTTGTAAGACTCGAGGTAGCCTGGGGCGGGGTCACTCTATGTTCTGGATCTGCTCCCGGATTTTCTCGATCTCGCTCTTGATCTCCACTACCATATGGGAGATCTCGACGTCCTGCGACTTCGAACCTATCGTGTTGGCCTCCCGGTGCATCTCCTGGACCAGGAACTCGAGCCGCCTGCCGGCAGGCTCGTCCTGGTCTATAACGGAGTGGACCTGCGCGATATGGCTTGCAAGCCTTACAAGTTCCTCAGCGATGCTGCTCTTGTCGGCGTATATCGCCGCCTCCATCGCAATACGCGTCTCATCAATGGGAACATCCGCAAGGAGCTGACGCAATCGTGCTTCGAGCCTGGCTCTGTACTCCTGTGTGACTAGAGGAGCCCGCTCCTCAATCCCCGCTATAAGCTGCTCTATTCGTTGCGTTCTATGTATGAGGTCGCGGGCGAGCGCTTCGCCTTCTCGGGCACGCATCTCGCCGAGGGCGCTCATTGCCTCGCGCGCCGCAACCTCCACCACCTGCCAGACGACTTCGGCGTCGAGCGGCACGGCCTTCACGGCCACCACGTCAGGCAGGGCGAGGAGAGCTTCGACTCCCATCTCGCCTGCAAGGCCCAGGCGCTGAGCGAGGTCCTTGGCCGCCGCGTGGAACGCCTGCGCCAGATCAGGCCTGACCTCAACCGTCTTCAGATGCGCGCCGGCCTCCTCGAGCGTGACCGTCAGGTCGACGCGCCCACGCGCAAGGCCCGCTGCGACGAAGGCCCGGAGCCTGTCTTCAAGCTCCGAGATCTCGCGTGGGGCCCGGACGTTGATGTCGCGGTACCGGTGGTTCGTGGAGCGCACCTCCACCGTGACGCCGAGGCCCGCTGCCGTGCACGTTCCGCGGCCGTACCCCGTCATGCTCTTCGGCATAAGCAGCCATGCCTCCCGCTCCCTATTCTACTACATGGCATTTGCACTCTACAAGTGCTTTTTGGCATGAATTGCCGTGCTGACCACGGCAAAGCTCCCGGCGTGTCCGTACTGCCTGCGTAAAGTGCCGTTCGCCGACACGACCGTGAGGCATTGTCGTGGTCGGCGCGGCGCGCAGGCGGGTTGCGGGAGAGCGGGGTGAAGCGGCGCGGGCGCGGCACGCGCCGGAAGGCAGGCAGGCAGGCACGCGGGCAGACAGGACCGAAGGTGAGGGTGGCGGCGCTACACTTCCCAGGCCCCGGCCTTTCCTCGAGGTCGCGCGGGCCGGATCACGCCCGCACGATGGACACGCGGCGCAGGACGGCGCGGCGGGCCCTGCGCGCCACAACCGCAAGAGCGCTGGACCAGCCGGAGAATACGAGCACGAGCAGCCAGTCGATGCCACCGAGCGCGGTGGTGTGGAACACGCCCTGGACCCCCGGCCCGTAGATCACCGAGAGCTGCATGGCCGCTGATACCAGCACCGCGCCGATGAGGTAAGGATTCGACCAGGGATTCATCTCCGCTATGGACCGGTACTCCGAGCGGCAGTGGAAGACGTAGAAAAGCTGCGCCATGACCAGCGAGGTGAACGCCACGGTGCGGGCGCGCGTGAGGTCGGCATGCAGGAACAGCGATACAAGGAAGGCGGCGATGGTGCACAGGCCGATGAACACGCCCTGGGACGCGATCTTGAGTCCGAGTCCCCTGGAGAACACACCCTCCTTTGGGCGCCTGGGTTCTCTCGTCATGACGTCGGGGTCCACCGGGTCGATGCCCAGGGCGATGGCGGGCAGCCCGTCTGTTACCAGGTTCATCCACAGTATCTGCATTGGCACGAGGGGAAGCGGCAGGCCGACCAGCACGGCGATGAGCATGGTGAGCACCTCGCCGGCATTGCACGCAAGGAGGTACCGTATGAACTTGCGGATGTTGTCGTAGATGGCGCGGCCCTCCTCCACCGCCGCGACGATGGTGGCGTAGTTGTCGTCGGCGAGCACCATGGCGGCGGCCTCGCGCGTGACGTCGGTGCCCGACATTCCCATTGCGACGCCGATATCCGCCTCCTTCACCGCGGGCGCGTCGTTGACTCCGTCGCCCGTCATGGCGACGATGTGACCCTGCCCTTTCAGCGCCCGCACGATCCGCAGCTTGTGTTCGGGTGACACCCTCGCGAATACCTGCGTCGTCGCGACCGCCTTCCCCAGGGCATCGTCGGTCATGCGGTCCAGCTCCGCGCCTGCGATGGCCCGGACATCGCCGCGCCCATCTCCAGCTATGAGATCCAGCGCACGGGCGATTGCCACGGCGGTTCCGGCGTGGTCGCCGGTGACCATTATGGTCCGCACGCCTGCGCTGCGGGCCGTCCTGACGGCCCGTTTGACGTCCTCGCGCGGCGGGTCCACCATCCCCGCGAGGCCCACAAACGTGAGGTTTGTCTCGATGGTGCCGTCGGGCCGAAAGCCCCTCGGTAGTTCGCGGTACGCAAGGGCGAGCACGCGTAGGCCCCGCGCGGCCATCTGGGCGCTTCGCTCGAGAAGGAGGTCCCTGTCACGGTACGTCATGGGTCGCACCCGGCCTGCGACAAGGATGGAGCTGCAGACTCCTGCCACCACCTCGGGCGCGCCCTTGACGTACGCAAGCGCCCCGACGCCGCTCGGATCTTCGTATATGGTGGTCATCATCTTGCGATCGGAGTCGAAGGGGACCTCATGAAGGAGCCTCGGCCTTCCCGTCGCTCCAGATCCGTTGCGGACCATGCCGGCCTTGGCGGCGGCCACGACGAGCGCGCCCTCGGTGGGGTCGCCCAGGACTTCCCATCGGTCGGCGGGTGCGCGCGTTCCTGGTCCCGGCCCAGGCCCCGGCCGCTGCTGCGGCCGCATGGCGGCTCCGGGGTCCACGACGCGACCATCGTGCATGAGCCTGGCGTTGTTGCAGTACAGCCCGATCTTGAGCGCAAGGGCGAGGTGGTCGTCGCGCGACGGGTCTGTGGGCCTCCCGGCCTCGGTGAACTGGCCGTGCGGAGTGTAGCCTGTGCCTGTGGCCTCTATGACCCTGCCGGCGAGGTCGATCTCTGTGAGCGTCATCTGGTTGCGTGTGAGGGTCCCCGTCTTGTCCGAGCAGATGACGGTGGTGCATCCCAGGGTCTCGACCGCGGGAAGCCGGCGCACTATGGCGTTTCTCCTGCTCATGCGCTGGACCCCCAGGGCGAGGGCGATGGTCACCACTGCGGGAAGGCCCTCCGGGATCGCTGCCACGGCGAGGCTCACCCCCGCGAGGAACATCTCGAGGACCCCCTCGCCCCTCAGGATACCGGCCACCGACACGAAAGCGCACAGGCCGACGCATATGAACACGAGGGTGCGGCCGAGATGCTCCAGGCGCTGCTGGAGGGGGGTCAGTTCGTCCCTGTCCTCCTGTATGAGGTGGGCGATCCTGCCTATCTCCGTGTCCATGCCCGTGGCCACCACGACCGCCTTCCCGTGACCGCGCGTGACCACGGTGCCCATGAACACCATGTTCCGCCGGTCGCCAAGGGCGGAGGACGTGGCCAGGATGTCGTCCGATCTCTTCGTGGCCGGGAGCGACTCCCCGGTCAGCGCGGATTCCTCCACCTCCAGGGCCATGTGCTCCACCAGGCGCGCATCCGCCGGGATCCTGTCACCCACCTCGATGAGAAGAAGGTCGCCGGGGACAACCTCCCTGGCTTTCACCTCCACTGGCGTGCCATCCCTGATGACCCGGGCCGATGGCGCCGCAAGCTGCTTGAGGGCTTCGAGCGACCGCTCTGCCCTGTACTCCTGAACGAACCCCAGGACCGCGTTGAGCGTCACGATGGCCAGGATGGCGAGGGCGTCGCCCATTTCGCCCAGCGCTATGGATACGCCTGCCGCCGCGATGAGGACCAGCACCATGAAGTCGCTGAACTGGTCGAGCAGCATCTTGAGAGCCGAGGCCTTGTTGACTTGACGGATCTCGTTGGGTCCCTCGCGGTCGAGCCTCCTTTCAGCCTCCCGCGATGAGAGGCCCGTGGCCAGGCTGGTCTTGAGGATCGACGCCACAGCGGAAGGGCCCAGGCTGTGCCATGTATGCTCCCTGCGTTCCTGCAACTCGCTCACCCCTGTTCCCGGAAAACGGTCCCGGCGCCCGGCCGCCGCCGGAGCGCCACACACTCATTGATATGCTCTTGTCCACGAGATCATGTCTGGAGCACCTCGTTGCACAGACGGCTCCGGCCTTATCCCGCAGGGCCCTGTCACATCCCGACTCAAGCCCGTACGCTGCACCGCGGGCCGCGGGATCACCGGCGGTGCCAGGCGATGGTAGACGGTGCCGGGCGGTGTCGGGCGCGCTACCGGGCAGCGCCGGGCAACGCCGGACGGTGCTGAGCGGCGCCGCACGTTGCCATGCGGGGCTGCGTTGACGGGCGGCGCGCGCGGCCATATACTACGTGTGGACGCATATGGGGTGATCGACATGACTTTCGACGGCATTGTGATGGCCGCTGCGGCGGACGAGATTCGCGACTCCATGGAAGGCGCGAGAGTGGACGCAGTCTACCAGCCGGGCAAGCTGGACATCGTCATCGTCGCGCGCCGGTCGGGCCGGGGCGTCCCTGTCGTCGTGTCCGCGGAGGCGTCCACGGCACGCGTGCACGTGAGCTTCGCCGGGCGCGAGAATCCATTCGCGCCGCCTGCCTTCTGCATGCTCCTCAGAAAGCATCTGGTGGGCGCACGGATCACCCGGGTGGCCCAGCGAGGCCTCGACCGGGTCCTCGAGATCGGCTTCAAGGGGCCCTACGATGACGATCCTCCGAAGACGCTCGTCATAGAGGTGATGGGCAGGCACAGCAACATCATCCTCGTGGACGGCGTATCAGGCCTCGTGCTCGACAGCATCAAGCACATCGGCCCTGCGCTCAGCCGCGTGCGCACCGTTCGGCCGGGGGCGTCATATGCGGCTGCGCCGTCCCAGGATAAGCTGGACCCGCTCCTGGTGTCCGAAGGCGAGTTCAGGGAGGCACTTGCGCGCGCGGCTGACGATGCGTCGGGGCTTTCCTGCGAGGAGTTCCTGGGCCGCGCCTTCGCCGGGATCGGCCGGGACACGGCCATGGTGATCGCCTCCAGGGCCGGTCTTCGCGACCTCCCGGGGCTGCGCGAAGCGCGCGGGCAGGGCGGGCCCCCGCGCGTTGTCGACCTGGACCCGGGTTCCGTCGGACGCCTGTGGCAGGTCTTCTCCTGCGCGATGGCCTGCGTGCGCGAAGGGCGGTTCTCGCCCTGCGCCGGCGTGGACCGCGAAACGGGAGAGGTGACGTGGATCTCCGTCATCGATCGGCCAGAGCGGACCGCATCGGAAGTGCGCGAGTTTCCCTCGGCCGGGGCGCTTCTCGATTACGCGTACGCGTCTCGAGAGAAGGCGGTGACCCTCGCTGCCGCGTCGTCGGAGATATCACGTGTGGTGGGAACGGCCATCGAGCGCCTGCGACGCAAGCTCGACGCCCAGCAGGAGGAGATCGCCGAGGGAGAGAAGGCCGACGAGTTGCGGCGCCTGGGCGAACTCGTATCGGCCAACGCCCCGATGATCCGGCGCGGCCAGCCGGTAGCCCAGGTTGTGGACTACTTCGACCCTGAGCTCCGTAAGGTCGAGGTTGAGCTCGACCCACGGCTCTCGCCGCACGAAAACGCCCAGGAGTATTTCAGGAGGTACTCCCGGGCGAAAAGGCGCCTTGCGGCCGCGACGGAACAGGCGGAGGGCACTCGCGCGGAACTCGCTTACCTGGAGCAGGTGGCCACCACCGTCGAGCAGGCGGAGAGCCTGGAGGCGATAGAGGAGATCCGGCGGGAGCTTGCGGACCAGGGATACCTCGCCCGACCCAGGCGCGAGCGCCCTGGTGGCAAAAAGGGCGCCAGGCCGTCCGGTCCGCTCTCGTTCGCTGTGGACGGCCACGAGGTCCTGGTGGGACGTAACAACACCGAGAACGATCTCCTTACGCTCAAGATGGCACGCCCTGACGACATCTGGCTCCACGCGCGGGGCGTCCCGGGCGCGCACGTGATAATCAGGACCGGGACGAAGGGGGCGCAGGGGATCCCGGACGACGCGCTCCTCCGCGCAGCAGAGATCGCGGCATACTATAGCAAGGCCCGCTCAGCATCAAAGGCCGCGGTCGACTACACCCTGAGCAGACATGTCAGGAAGCCTCGGGGGGCGCGGCCCGGCATGGTCATCTACGATCACGAGAGGACGATCATGGCAGCCCCCAGGCCCCCGCGCGGGGTGACCTGAGGGCCGCATGCGATCCGTCGGCGGTCGCGCGCCCGCGCGCATGTGTGCTTGCGCGCACGGGCGTTCGCACGGTCGCGCTCTCACTCTCACTCGCGCCTGCGTTCGCGCTCGCGCCTGCGCTTACGCTGTTGCCTCGGCGGCCACTTCCCGCTCGAGATCCAGCGCCCGGGCGAGCACCTGCTCACCGAGACGGTCCACGGCTGCGAAATCCATGCTCCGCACGTAGTAGGCCTGCATCTCGTCGTGCAGCAGCTTGGCCCTGTGCAGGAATTCGGTCGCCCTCGAGAGCGCCTGGTGGAACCTCTCCCTGGAGCTCGCGATGATGTCCTGGTATCTTCCAACCACGGCCCTGTCGAGCGCGACCTTCATCTCGACGGTCCTGTCGAGTTCCTTCGATGCGTCGAAGAGGTGGGGCCACGTGCCGCTTATCACTGCCACGCCGGAGGTGGGGATCACCACGTGCTCCACCTTCGAGGGGTCGAGAGGGCAGTGGTAGAACTCGACGTCCTGGCCGCGCCAGATGGCGGCATCGCCCACCTTGCGTGCAAGGGTTGCCTTGCCCGTCCCGGGCTCGCCCTTCAGGACGTACCTGCGCGGGAGCCTGCCCACGATGGAATCGAGGTAGTGAACGGGTCCATCGGGTGAGAGGGCGCTTGCGAAAAGGTGCCGCTCCCGCCCGGGAACGGGTGACACCGGCATATCCTGGAAAATGTCGCGTTTGACCTCGTCCACCATGCAGTTGGCGTAGCCGACGTCCAGCGCCTCGGTGTAACATGCCTCCCAGTCATCGTGGACGACCTTCGCTTCCTTGAGGTAACGGAACGCGCGCTCGAACAGGCGCGCGACTTCGCGGTTGGCCTCCATTATCTCGCGCCTGGACGCGCGAAGCGCCTTCTCGTTCCAGAAGTCCCCGAGATTTATGATCTCATCGACGGCGCCCGGGTTTTTCGGATCAACGACGTGGGGAGCGGTGCCGTCGATGAGAGCGAGCCCGAGGTCTGGCACGACCGCACCATCTAGCGAGTCGTTGTCCGACGAGCAGCAGCAAAACTCCACGTCGTACCCCATGTCAAGGAACCTCTGGCCGATTTTCCTCATCAGGGTGGACTTCCCCACCCCCGGCCCTCCCTTCACGATCAGGATCTTGTTTGCATCCGGGCCGATGACATACTCGTAGAACGAGAAAAACCCCTCGGGCGTGTTCGCCCCGGGGAAGACCTTCTTCAACCATCCCCGGCCTTGTGACTTCATGCTCTCACTCCCCTGTGCGCCTTCTTGCCGTCGCGGCCTCAACGCAATCTACAGAATCATATTGGGGCGCGGGGGGGGGGGGGGGGGGGGGGGGGGGGGG
>JBLNDE010000008.1:0-139966 GCA_050261335.1 Bacillota bacterium | reverse complement strand
GCGCGCGCTTGCCCCTGCAGAGCGGCCAGGAGAGTCGCGAGTACGAGGATGACAGCTATCGACTGTGAGCACGCCATGGTGAGTTCCTCCTTCCGCCGGACCGGGGCCTATCCCCTCCGCGCCGGCTAGCGGCGCGGAAACACGCCTCCGTTTGGGTTGCCGGTGATTGCACGAGGGGTGTCGAAATCCGGCCACCGGCCAGCCGGGCCGGATTTTGGCGAAGCGCGCCCCGCTTGGGGCGCCGTCCCCGAGTGCAACACCGGCGACCCGGCAACTACTGGAAGAGGGCGAGAACTAACGCACCCTCACTTACCGGCGTGTCACAGTCCGTCACCTCCCGCCTGCTCCTGACAGCGCGGCCGAGTAGATTGCCCGAGATGTGTCCGAGCGAGCTTGCATGCGGCGAGGCGACCCGGGCACGCGGGCCGCGGGCATCGCCCGTGTGGCGTCACTCGAGCACAGCTGCCATAGCCTTCTCGAGAATGGCGACGGCCTCGTCGATGTCCGTCCGGCCCACCACGAGCGGCGGCAGGAAGCGCAGCGTGGTGTCGCTCACGGCGTTCACCAGGAGCCCACGGGCAAGGCACGCAGCGGTCACGGCACGGGCCGGCGCCTCGGGGCCGCGCCCCTTGCCGCTGCGCGGCGCGAGTTCCATGCCCAGCATGAGGCCCTTGCCCCTGACCTCGACCACCTGCGGGAACCTGCCCGCGAGCGATCCAAGCGCACCCGCAAAGTACCGGCCCGCCTCGGCAGCCCGCTCGACCAGTCCCTCCGCCCTGATGGTCTCCACGACGGCAAGCGCCGCCGCGCAGGCCAGGGGATTCCCGCCGAACGTGGACGCGTGCGTGCCCGGGGTGAACGCCGCAGCGACCTCGTCCTTCGCGAGGAGGGCGCCGATGGGGACCCCGCCGCCCAGGGACTTCGCAAGCGTTATGGCGTCAGGCTCTATCCCGTAGTGCTCGAAGGCGAACATCTTCCCGGTGCGCCCCATGCCGGTCTGGACCTCGTCCAGGACGAGGAGAGCCCCGCGCTCGTCGCAGATCTGCCTTGCGTGCTGGAGGTAGGCCTGGTCCGCCACGTGGACGCCTCCCTCGCCCTGGATCGCTTCGAGGAGGACCGCGGCCGTCTGCCCGCTCACCGCCTCCTCGAGCGCGGCGGCGTCATTGAAGGGCACGTACCTGAACCCCGGCGGCAGTGGCTCGAAGCCCTTCTGGTACCTGGGCTGGCCGGTGGCCGCGACCGTCGCGAGGGTGCGCCCGTGGAACGAGTTGAGCGCGGTGACGATCTCGTAGCGCTCCTCATCACGCCTGACGGCCCTTGCATACTTGCGGGCAAGTTTGATCGCGGCCTCGTTGGCCTCCGCGCCACTGTTGCAGAAGAACGCCTTCCCGAAAGGGCTGCCGTCCAGAATGGCCTTTGCAAGAAGCGCCTGACCCTCGATGAGATAGAGGTTGGAGCAATGGAGCAGCGAGGCGGCCTGCCTCTGGACGGCAGCCACAACGGCTGGGTGCGAATGGCCCAGGGCGCACACGGCAATGCCACCAAGGAAGTCCAGGTACTCCCTGCCGCCAGCGTCCCACAGGCGAGCGCCGGACCCGCGCACGGGCGCCATCGGCGCCCTCGAGTACGTGTTCATGAGATAGGTCTCGGATAGCTCCGCGATCCTGCCGGTCGGCAGGTGAGCCTCCGGAGCGCCTTCAGCCAGTGCGGCTGCCTGGTGCAACACTGTTTCACCCCCTCGTGGTCGCTGCGAATCCGCAAGTCGTAGATGAAAGCACCTTTGTCGTTCGGCCGCCTGGCTCCCGAGCGTCCTGTCTTCCTGAAGACGCCGCCGCCTCAGGCGACCATCCCTGTCCGCCGATGATCATGGTGCCGATCCCCCTGTTCGTGAACATCTCGAGCAGGAGCGAGTGGGGCTTCCTGCCGTCGATTATGTGGGTCCTGGGCACGCCCCGCTCGAGAGCGGTGATGCACGCATCGACCTTGGGGATCATGCCAGACCCGATGCGCCCGTCGGCGATCATCTCCCGGGCCTCACCTATGGTCACCTGTGGGACCAGTGACCCGGGGTCCGACGGGTCCTCCAGGATCCCCTCGACGTCCGTGAGGACGACGAGTTTATACGCCCCAAGCGCGCCGGCCAGGTGCCCGGCGAGGTGATCCGCGTTTATGTTGAGCGTGGCACCACTGTCATCGCACGCCACGGGCGATATCACCGGTATGAAGCCCTCACGGCAGACCACGTCTATGATCTCAGTGTTTATCCCTGCCACGCTGCCCACATATCCAAGGTCGACCGAGGTCGACGCCGTCCGGTCGGCCGCGTCCCCCATGTCCGCCCCGCCCGTGCCGGCCTTGCCCGCCGTGCCGACCGGTTCCCGGCCCTTGCGGTGCGCCACGACCAGGTTCGCGTCCTTTCCCGAGAGCCCGAGCGCCTTCGCGCCGCCCCGGTTGATGAGGCCGACGATGTCCTGGTTGATCCTTCCGGTGAGGACCATCTCGGCGATCTCGGCGGTCTCGCCGTCCGTCACGCGCAGGCCGTTCACGAAGACAGGCTCCTTGCCCAGACGCCTCATCACATCGGTGATCTCCCTTCCGCCGCCGTGGACGACGACGGGCCTCATGCCGATGTACCTCAGGAGGACGATGTCCAGGGCGACCATCTCCTTGAGGGCGGCATCGGTCATGGCGGCACCCCCGTACTTGATGAGCACCGTCTTGCCGAAGAACATCCTTATGTAAGGCAGCGCCTCAACGATCACCTCTGCCTTCTCCATGCTTGAGAGCCCACTGGTCACCTTCGTCACCAGGCCGTTCATGGTCTCACCCCTCGCCCCGTGTCAAGTCGTCCGGAATCCGCCCGCAGCGGGCCTCGTGTCCCCCAGGCCGGTCAGTGAATGCACGGTCCCAGGCCCTCCTCCGGTGCTCGGTGCCGGGGTCACGTCCTGTAGCTTGCGTTGATGCGTACGTACTCGTAGCTCAGGTCACACGTATAGGCGCACGCGCTCTCAAAGCCTGCATGCAGGTCCACGGCGATGAGCACCTCCTTCGAAGCGAGGGCTTCCCTTGCGCGGGGCTCGTCGAACTCCACCGCCTCGCCCGCCATCGCCACCAGGACGTCGCCGATGAACACATCCACATGGTCCGCGTCGAACTCCACCCCGGCCCGCCCGGCGGCAGCGAGCACCCGGCCCCAGTTGGGGTCCGCGCCGAACACAGCGGTCTTCACCAGGTTCGAGGACGCAATGGTCCTCGCGACCTGCCTCGCATCCTTCTCCGTTCGCGCGCCGCGGACCTCGACCTTGATGAGGCGCGTAGCTCCTTCGCCGTCCTCAACTATCATCCGCGCCAACCTGCCCGTAACCCAGTCCATCCCTTCCGTAAAGGCGTCGAAGTCGGCGCCTTCCGATGAGATGGCGGGGTTTCCCGCAAGCCCGCTCGCGAGCGCCACGGCCATGTCGTTGGTGCTCGTGTCTCCGTCGACACTGATCATGTTGAAGGATCTCTCCACCGAACGCACGAGCGCGCGTCGCAGCATACCCGGGGTTATCGCGGCGTCGGTGGTCACGAAGGCGAGCATCGTGGCCATATTGGGGTGGATCATCCCCGACCCCTTGGCAATGCCGCCGATGCGCACCGGGCGCCCGCATATCTCGCCCTCCACCGCGACCTCTTTCACCATGCGATCGGTGGTGAGGATGGCTTCAGCAGCCTGCCTGGAGCCGTCGGGGCAAAGGGCCGCCGAGGCCCGGCGGATCCCCGCGCACACTTTCCCTATGGGCATAGGGACCCCGATTACCCCTGTCGAGGCCACCACCACCTCGCCCGGGGCGATGCCCAGGGCGTCGCCGGTCGTGCGCGCCATTGCGCGCGCGTCCTCAAGGCCTTTCGGGCCCGTGCAGGCGTTGGCGTTGCCGCTCGCCACCACGACGGCGCGGCACCTTCCGGATCGGACGTGCTCCATGCTTACCAGCACCGGCGCGGCCTTCACCCGGTTGGTAGTGAACACCGCTGCGCACGTCGCGGGCACATCGGAAACGATGAGCGCGAGGTCCGCGCGTGCCCGCTTGATGCCGCAATGAAGGCCGGCGGCGCGGAACCCCGCTGGTGCGGTTATCCCACCCGGGGTCTCCTCCCAGACTGCGTCGGTTGCCCGCGGCGGCTGGATAGCGATCATGTCGCACTCTCCTTTCGACTGGATCGGCTCACGGCCACATGGGCGGGGCATCGAGGCCCATCGACTCGTCGAGCCCGAAAAGGATGTTCATGTTCTGGATGGCCTGCCCCGCAGCACCCTTTACGAGGTTATCGATGGCGGCCATCGCAACCACCCGCCCGGTCCTGGGGTCGGCCCTCACCGCGATATCGCAGAAGTTAGACCCCCGGACGGCCTTCGTCTGGGGCAGGTCGTCGCCACGCAGCACCCTCACGAACCTCTCACCCGCATAGAACTCCTCATACAGGCTGGTAAGGGCATTTGTATCCGGGGGATCCCCGGTGATGGTCCCGTCGCCCCGCCCTGCGGCCTCGTCGCCGTTGCCTCCCTGGTGACCGATGCCCGCGGCGACTCCCCCTGCGGCTCCCCTTGGGATTCCTCCTGCGACTTCACCTGCGCTGCCGCGACCCTGCGCAGGCGCGCCTGCTCGGTTTCCGCTGTCAGTGCCATTCCCGGGAGATGGCCCCGGGCGTTTCAGCGAGGCGTAGGCCGTAACCAGAATCCCGCGGCTCATCGGAACAAGGTGGGGAACGAAGCTGACAACAACCCCTGACCCAGTCTCCGACCCCGACTCCGGCTCCGGCACGCCGTCTCCGCGGTGGCGTGCCACGCGCCGCAGCTCCTGCTCTATCTCCGGCGTGTGCCGGTGGCGCAGGACTCCGTACGGGCGAAGGTTCTCCTCGCACTCGGGGAAGTGATATCCCACGGAAGGCGTCCTGCCAGCCCCTGACACTCCCGACTTCGCATCGATGACGACGCCTCCGGTGTCCAGCAGGCCGCGGGCCGCAATGGGAGCCAGCGCGAGAAGCGCAGCCGTTGGATAGCAGCCCGGATTCGCCACGATGCGGGCATGCCGTATCCCATCCCGGTTCAGCTCGGGAAGCCCGTATGCCGCCTCTGCCAGGAGATCCGGGGCATCATGGACCATTCCGTACCACTCCGGGTACAGCGCGGCGTTCCTCAGCCTGAAGTCCGCGCCCAGGTCGATCACCCTGGTTGAGGTGGACGCATCGAGGATCTCCCTTGCAAGTCGCACGGATGCACCCGATGGCGCAGCGATGAACACGATGTCGCAACGGCGGGCGAGATCGACCGGCGAGACATCCGAGAAGCGCGGAAGATCATAGCCGCGCAGCCCCGGGTAGACCTCGAAGGCCTCTTTCCCCACGCCCCCGCGCGACGCGAGGGCCGTTACGGAGGCCCCGCGATGTCCCAGGAGAAGCCTCACGAGTTCTCCACCAGCATAACCCGACGCTCCGACGACCCCAGCCCTGATCATGGTGCCCGGTCCGACCTCCACCATCGCTGCCCACCGTTTCCTACCCAGCCATGCCCGGGCAGCGGTTGCTGTAATTATACATGATGCACGTATATCTATGCAACAGTGCTGACGAAAAATCCACGGCCGCTCTTCGGTCCGAGCGACCGTGGATGGGATTGCGCTTTGCTTCACGAACGCACGGATACCTGACTACCCAGCCCTGCCGCTCAGTTCGCCGCAGGGATGCTCCCGCGAGACTCCTCAAAACCCCCCGGCATCAGTGATTAGCCCAGTATCTCTTCGGGGCGATGATACTCAATACCGAAAGCGTCGGCAACGCCCTTACACGCAAGCTTGCCCCTGTAAGCGTTCAGGCCGAGCCTGAGCGCGGGGTCCCGTCTCATGGCCTCATCGGCGCCCAGATCCGCGATCTTGACCGCGTAGGGAAGCGTCACGTTCGTCAGGGCGAACGTGGACGTTCTCGGGAACGCGCCGGGCATGTTGGCGACCGCGTAGTGCAGGACGCCGTCCACGAAGTAGGTGGGGTCCGCGTGCGTGGTCGGATGGATCGTCTCGATGCATCCTCCCTGGTCAACCGCGACGTCCACGATGACAGCGCCCTTCTTCATAAGCTTGATCATGTCTCGGGTGACCAGCTTCGGCGCCTTCGCCCCAGGTATCAGGACGGCCCCGATCACGAGGTCTGCATCTGCAAGCGCAGCCTCTATGGAGTGCCTGTTGGAGTACAGTATCTTCACGTTCTTCGGCAATACGTGGGACAGGTACCGCATGCGGTTGATGGAGACCTCGAACACCGTCACCTGCGCGCCGAGCCCGGCGGCCATCATGGCTGCGTTCGTGCCTACCGTGCCGCCGCCGATCACCACCACGTGAGCGGGTTCCACACCGGGGATTCCGCCCATGAGCACGCCGCGACCGCCCTTCGGCCCCGCAAGGTAGTTGGCGCCCACGATGGCGGCCATCGCGCCGGCCACTTCACTCATGGGCGAAAGAAGTGGCAGGCTGCCGTCGGGAAGCTGCACGGTCTCGTAGGCGATTGCGACTATGCCGGAGTCCAGCACCGCCCTGGTCAGAGTCTCGTCGGATGCAAGGTGGAAGTACGTGAACATCACCTGGCCCGGCTTCATCAGCGGGTACTCAGGCGGCAGAGGCTCCTTGATTTTCATGATCATGTCCGCCTGCGACCAGAGGGCGGCCACATTCTCGATGATGCGTGCGCCCGCGCGGGAGTAGTCTTCGTCGGATATGCCGCTACCCAGCCCTGCTCCCTTTTCCACGAGCACCGTGTGGCCTCTGTCCGCAAGCGCCATGACGCCCGACGGAACGATCGCCACGCGGTTCTCGTTGTCCTTGATCTCCTTCGGGACCCCGACTATCAACTCAACCACCTCCATGATAACGTCACGAAAACCCGGGATCCGCCCGCTTGTTGTATGATTCTACTCCGAGCATCATAATCCTTCCAGCCCGGCGCGAAACGTGGACGCCGGGCGCGTTCCGTCTGCAACCCGGCTGCCGGTTCCCACCGCGGTCGGTCCCTGGCTCACTTGAGTGTGGCGCGTCGCACACACAACAGCAGGCTGCGCCTCGCCCTCAGCGAAGCGCAGCCTGTCTTCGGACGATTTGTCGGCCTCAAGCCCTCGTAGCCGTGCGCAGGCCGGGCTGCGACCCTAGAAGTTCATCCCCACCAGCACGCGGAATGAGCTTGCGCCGTCCCCCGCGCTGCTGTAAAGCCCCTCGCCTGCGAGCCAGAATGGCGACATGATGTTGGCCTTGACGCCACCGAGCAGTTCGAACCAGGAGTCGCTGCCGCTCATGAGAGCCACTCCGCCTCTGCCGTACACGTCGATCTGCGGGCTGACCGGCTGCTGACCGTACACGCCGATCTTGAAGATGTTGGTGTTGTATCCCTCGACCAGCTTCACTCCGCCGAACGCCCCCACTGACGCGGCGCCGAAGCTCTGGAGAGCGAGCTTACCATACAGCTCGGTCTCGCTCGCGTTCTCGTGGCCGACGTAGTCGAACCCGAAGGCCACTTTATCGGAAAGGCTGAGCTCTCCGGTCAGCGTGAGGTGCGACTGATCCTCGTGGAAGCAGTACCCCACACCGATCTTGTTCTCTGCGGATGCGACCCCCGCCACTGCCAGCATCACAGCGACCGCGACGGCCAGGCAGATTGCCTTCCTCATGGATATCCCTCCTTGCTTGAATTGACTTCACGATATGATTCGACGAGAGGATCGAAACTCCTCCCCTGCCGGGGAAAACATTCTCTGGAATCAGACGAGGAACTCCCCGCGCACCACCTCCCACATCGCCGGATCCTCCGAGCCAAGCCGCCAGAAAGCTATCCCGTGGATGCCACGCCCTCTGACGAGCCTGAGTTTGAGCCTGAGGCTCTCGACGTCCTCATAGTATATGACGTGCTCTGCGTCGCCGTCATAGTAGCGGATGACCGGACACGCCGCCCGCTCGTCCCATGCCGACTGGAGGCCCGGTCTGGCAAGCACTTCCTTCGCCTTTTTCGCGTCCACTCCGCGCCCCTGCGACGCAGCCCCTTTCTCGATGGTCCAGTGGCGCCCGTAAAACGGAAGCCCCATCACGATCCTCTCCCTCGGGACGCACGTGACCACATAGTCGAGCACCTTCTCGAGCCACCAGAGAGGCGCGACCGGACCCGGCGGCCCTCCCGCCGGCGAGTAGTCGTAGCCCATGATAACGAGGTGATCTACTAGCGGGGCAAGGCCGGGATAGTCGTATGCCTGGGCCCATCCAGTATCGTCGGGAGCGGGGGGCGCGGTTTGCGCAACCACGTCCACAGAGAGGTGCTTGCCGTGGGGCTTGAGAAGGCGCGCGAGTTCTGCGATGAGCAGCGCGTACCTCTCCCTGTCTCCTTTCAGGAAGGCGCCCTCGAAGTCCATGTTGATCCCGTCGAAACCGCGCTCCACGACCAGGGAGGCGATGTTTCCGGCCGCACGCCGTCTCGTGTCGGCGGTGCGGAGGATCTCGTGAGCGACCTCGGGGCTGAACTTCTCGTTCACGATCAGAGGCACGAGCACGGTGCCCGACGACCTCGCAAACTTTACGGTGTCTCCTTCCTCCTCGCTCTTGATGTCTCCGTCCGCATCCATCGAGTACCAGCAGGGACTGATGTGAGTTATCACATCAGCGTGTTCTCTGTAAGACTGAGCGCTGTCCGCAGCGTACGGAACCTGCCAGCCCAACACCAGCCTGCCCGCGGATCCACCCATCGGGAACCTCCCCCTCCCCCTTGTAGCGTAAGTCCGCCGTCGGCCGACCCCCTATGTCACAAACGGGCGAAGTCGACGGACGTTCCCATATTTCGAGACATGGACGACAAAACCTCCTGACGTCCTGCAACGCCGCAGCACCGCGGCCTTGCGACACTGTCGCGACGCGGCACGGCGACGCACCATCGCGGCGCCCCCTCTCGACTTCACATCCCGCCACTACGGGACTCCTCTCGCCTTTCCGTTTCGCCATCGGTCGCCCGGTATCGACAACATTCTTATGTATTGCTTGACAATTGTCTACTCATGCCGTACAATGTGTCCGGAAAGCTGGACAGTCCCTCCATTCATGGTTAACCAGGGGCATCATTGCCATTTGCAGGGGGCATCTAGACGCGTGACGCACCGCCGGGCGACGCGCTGAGGGCTACGCCGCCGGGGCGACGCCGTCGGGTGGGAGCGGTTTCCGGTCCACCTCCGTGGGCACCTCGCGCAAAACCAGCCGCCCTCGCTGATGCACGTCTGAAGGCGGCGCGGAAGCGACAAGGATGGATGGCGAGACGATGGTCATCCAGGCACCAGCACCCAGAGCAGGAGCAGAGGAACGAGGGGAGGAGACGTTGACATGAAGTGCCGGCAGACGCTCAAAGCAATGGTGGACATCCTCCGGGAGAGCCCTCCTCAGGCAGGAGGCGACGAAGTGTGCTCCGTGGTCAGTAGCTTCCTTGGGGGCGCCCGCGTCTACTTTGTGGACAGCAGCGGGCGCATAGCCGGAGACTCTGCCGTGACGGCCGACCCCAATCACAGGCAAGAGCCAGTGGAGGGGGCGGAGCTACAGGTTGAGGCGGAGGCAGAGCCGGGAACGGCGACGGGAACTGGAGCAAGGCGGGACGAGTGGCGGTCGGGAAATACCCTCGCGCCTCGCACCGTGGCCTCGCTTCGGGCCGCCGCGGCAGGCAATTCCGGAGTCGCACAGCTCGCGCTGGACGGCGAGTGGTACGCGGTAGCCCCCGTGACGGTGCTGCAGCGAACCCTCGGCCTCGTAGTCGCCCGCCTGACCCATGAGCCTTCGCGGGATGATCTCGAGACGCTGGCCCCGATCGCTATTGCCGCCGGGGCGGTGCTTGCCGTGGGGTACCAGAGCGAAGAAGACGAGCGTGAACGCAGCCAGTGTGCTGCGCGTTCCGCCATCCAGAGCCTCTCGTATTCCGAGATCATAGCCGCCCGGGCCATCCTCGACTCCCTCGACGATGACCAGGGGTTCCTGGTGGCCAGCAGGATCGCCGACAACGCGGGCATGACGCGCTCGGTGGTGGTGAACGCTCTCCGGAAGCTATCCTCGGCCAATCTCGTCAGGACGAGATCCCTCGGGATGAAGGGCACTTTCGTGAAGCTGCTCAACCCTGAGCTCCGGACCGAACTCGAGGGCACCGGGATCGGACGCGAGGCCCTGCCTGGGCAAAGGTCCACCGATGTGCCCGTTCCACGCGGCGCCGCGGCGGCCGCGAGAAAGGGCAATCCATCAGTCTACCACGGCTCGGTTCATGCATAACGATCACGCGCGTGTAGGAACATACATCATGAGCATGCCGGTGCCGGCTTCCCTCCCAGGGACCGGTGCCGGCGATTGGGGCGAGGAGACCTGGAGCGGCCCCGGACGCGGTCGCCGGGCTGGATGAAGGAGGCGCCGGAACGATGGCGAGGGTGACAGTCGACGAGGACCTCTGCATCGGATGCGGCCTTTGCTCCGAGATATGTCCAGAGGTGTTCGAGATGGGAGACGACGGACAGGCGCACGCGTCTCACCCGGAGAAATGCGACAGCCTCCCATGCTGCAAGGAGGCCGCGGAATCTTGCCCTGTGGAAGCCATCAAGATCGAGTGACTCGAATACGAGGAGGTCGCCGGCGCGTCATGAACGCTGATTCAGCAGGCTCCGGCTACGAGAGCACGCTCGTGCTCCACATCAGGGGAATGAGCTGCAACCACTGCCGCATGGCTGTGGAGAAGGCGCTCCTCCAGGTTCCCGGCGTGAGGAGCGCGGAGGCGGACCTTGCATCCGGGACCGCCAGGGTGACGTTCGACCCGACAAGGGCGAGCCGCCTGGAGATGGAGAAGGCCGTCGAGCGGGAAGGCTACCACGTCTCATCCTGAGACCGGGGCGGATCGGCGGCCACGGAAGGCGGGCCCCCGACCACGTGCACCGTCGCGCCGCAGGCCGGACACCTGCCGGCTTTGATCCTGTACGCCACAAGGTCGAACCCGCTTCGCTCGATCAGGGGCTCCCCGCACGTATGGCAATGCGTGTCGTTGCCCTCGCCGCCGGGCACGTTTCCCGTGTACACGTACTTGAGCATCTCGCGCGCGATCCCCACCGCGGCCCGCAGCGTGCTGACGGGCGTCGGCGGCGCGTCGAATCTGTAAGCCGGGAAATACCTGGAGAAATGCAGCGGCGTGTCGTCACCCAGCGACGATGCGACCCACTGCACCAGCTTTCGTATCTCGTCCAGTGAGTCGTTGTGGCCGGGAATCACGAGGTTCGTGATCTCGACGTGGCATCCAGCCGCCTTCGACATCTCGGCCGTCCGCAGGACGGGCTCGAGCTTGCCATGGCATATCCTCGCGTAAAACGACTCGGTGAACGCCTTGACGTCGATGTTCATGGCGTCGATGTGGGGTAGGAGCTGCCTGAGAGGATCCTCATTGATCTCCCCGTTCGTGACGAGGACGTTTTTCAGCCCGCGCTCGTGCACCAGCTTCGCGGCATCGACCACGAACTCGTACCATATGAGCGGCTCGGAGTACGTGTAGGCCACGCCAATGGACCGACCGCGCCGGCCGTACTCGGCCGCCGCGGCGGCGAGCTCCTCGGGCGCAAGCCCCTCCGTCTCGGCATCCTCCTGGGAGATGTGCCAGTTCTGGCAGAATCCGCACGCGAGGTTGCAGCCCCTGGTGCCTACAGAAAGGATGTCCCACCCTGGATAGAAGTGATAGAGCGGCTTCTTCTCGATCGGGTCGAGGCCAAAGGACGTAACCTCGCCGTAAATGAGGGAATACAGCCGGCCGTCCATGTTCTTTCTGGCCCTGCACACCCCCACCCGGCCAGGCCTTATCCTGCAGTACTGCGGACAGAGGAGGCACGTCACCACGCCCTCCTCCCGGTTCTCCTTCCGCCAGAATGACGCCTCTCGCATCACGTGTACCTCTTGACCTGGAACCTGGAGAGCTCCACGTCCTCCTCCGGCGCTATGCCGGCCTTGCGCTTTGCAATCGCCACCTGCTCCCGGGCGTCGTCGATCCCCTCGAGGTCCGGCAGCAGCAGGCCGCTCCTGGCGCCCCTCTTGACGATGACTCCATATACCTTCGGGTCCAGCTCAGCGATGCTGGAGATCCGCTCGGCCGGAGTCAGCACGTCAACAGAATACGTAAGGTCATCGAGCTCATCTGGCTCCACCGGCATGAACCTGGGGTCTTCCGTGGCGGCCGCGATGGCGTTCCTGATTACCTCCTCGGCGATGCTGTCGCGCATGGGGTGAATCGTCCCGATGCATCCCCGGAGCTGCCCGGCCTTCTTGATGGAACAGAAGACCCCTGCACGCCCCCTCATCTCTTCCGGCTGATCCTCCGGGGGATCCACCACGCGACCGTTCCTCGTGTATTCCTCGACCGCCCTGCGCGCAAGACGCACAAGGGGGCTTTCCCCCTCTCTCGTCCTCAGTATCGCCCTCCGGCGCCTCGCAACCAGTCTCTCCAGGATGGCCCTCCCGCCCACCCTCTCCCCGGGGCGGAACACCGCGACGGCATAACCCACGCCGAAGGGCCCCTCGTATGAGAGTACCTCGGCCTCGAACCTGCGGGAATCGAGGGTCCCGAGGGCCATGATGAGCGACCTGTATCCGCACTCGCCCGCGTGTTCCACCAGGACGTCATCGAGCGCGAGGATCCCCTCCACGTCGCCCGCCCGCACCAGCTCGACTATCCGAGCGTCGAACTCGGCGCCGCGCGGGTCGTAACCGGACGGCGCGCCGCGGGTGAGCCGGTGCGACATGTCACCGCTGGCGATCACGACAGCCCTCCGCCCCAGCGCCTCCACAGCCCTCGCTATCGCCGTGCCGAACATATACAGCTTCTCGCGGGACAGGAACGCCATCCCCATGACGACCACCGGGACCGTGATCCCCGCCCCGACAACGAAGTGCATCGGGACCAGGACCCCGTGGTCCAGCCGGCTGTCCACGTGATATGCATTCCGCTCGCGCCTATCAAGGAGGACCGCAGCCACGCCCATGGCGTCGGCCTGATGCGCGATCTCACGAGCAAGGGCAAGGTCGTTGTGGAATGAGTAGCCGATTTCGCCCGCCATGAAAAGGGAGAAGTCGCCTGAAAGGGGATCATCAGTGTGGATGGCGACGGCATCCTCGAAAAGAGGCGCATGGGGGCTGATGACGACCACGACCTCAGGACGGGCGTCCTTCACCATGGCCCCCAGCTTCTTCATGGCATCGGTCGTCTTGCGTACGGCGTCCAGGTCATGCCTGGCGCCGATCTCCGGAATGAGAAGCGGTGGGTGCGGCGCAAGGGCGCATAGCACCACGTCTCCGCTGCCTGCCTTGCTCATGAGAATCCCCCTCCCCGGGCGCAGGCCCCAGGCAGACCGCCGCAAATCCGCGCTACCTCTTTCAGCGCGCAGCTCCTGTCCAGCCGCCCAGGTTCTCGACGTCCTGTCGTGCAAACACCGGCAACCCCAACACCGTCAGAAGAAGTGACACAGACTCATGGCGCTGTGCTCAGCGTCCGGTAACGACCTTGTGGACGTACGGCGACGTCATGGCGGCGAGGAGACACCCATAACTCATGGTGAACCTGACCTCGTCGCCCACCCGGATCTCGCGGTCAGCGTCCTCCACATCCAGGATCAGGTGGTCGCTGGACGCTCCAAGCACGTCGATGCCCGACTCGAGCGGCCTCAGGCCCTCCGGGTCGATGTCCTGCCTTCCGCAAGCCAGGATGGCCCTCCACCTGATGCCCTTGTCTCTGAACGTGCGCACCTTGCCAAAGGCGTCCTGCCCGATCTCTCCCCGCGGTACCGAAGGCTTCCTCGCCACTTCGATGGCCTGGGCCGCGAACACGAACGCGTCGAGATGCATGCCGGGAAGAGGCCGTCGGTACGTGACGTCACGGCCCAGGAGCATGGACTCGCCGATACGAAGCTGGTTTATGCCATGCGGCACCTCGCCGGTCCGGACGAGCGGAATGGAGCTGGAATTGCCGCCTGATATCACCTCGAGGTCAATTCCGAGGTCTCTTCGGGCCCGATCCCGCAGACGCAAGAGCACGCTCATGTTCTCGCGCGTCGGCATCACCCCGCCATAGCATGCTACGTTTGTCCCGATGCCATGCAGCCGGATGCCCTCGACGCGCGCCATGCGGCCCGCTACATCGAGGGCCGCATCGACCGGCACGCCCTCGCGGAGGTCCCCCACGTCTACCATGAGGATGACCCTGTGCTGGACGCCACGGGCGCGTGCCGCCTCGCCAAGGGCTCGTGCAGTCTCCACCGACGAGATGAGGCTCATGTCGGCCACTGTCACGGCCTCGTCAGCCTCGCCGAGCATTGGGGCGCGCAAGAGAAGGGTCTCGCAGGAGATGCCGGCCTTACGCATGCGCGTCAGGTTCGCGAGGCGCGAGTCGGCAATCCATCTGACGCCGCCCCTCAGCATGGCTCTTGCCACCTCGGGGTCGCCGCAGGTCACCTTGGTGACCCCCGCCACCCCGATGCCGCTCCTCCTGCACATCTCCACGACGACCCTGGCGTTCTCCTCGATCTTGTCAAGAGATACCTCCACCCTGGGCGCTACCATGGAAGCAGGGACTGCCACGTTCGCATCACCCTCGCCATCCGGCCCCTGGCCCGTCTTGGTCGCGCGACCCGTGCAAGACTCATGTAAACGGATTCACGAGCCCGCACTCAGAAGCTCTTGACCTGCCGCCTGTAGTGCGACACCAGCCAGGCGTTCCTCTCGGCGCTGCCCGGCACGTTCGCGCTCGTGAAGACGGGCGGCTCCTGACCCGTGCCGGCAAGCTTTTCCACCGCCCGAACGATGACGTTGTTCAAAATGTACGCGCCGAGTATGGTCGACACGGGGCCCGTCTTGAGGCCCGGGTAGCCGGGCACGTCCACGAGGGCATCCCCGGGAGGCGCGTGGTTGTCGAGCACGATGTCGGCGATCTCGTAAAGCCGGTATCCCGAGGGATGCCTTGGTCGCGCCGCGGCCGAGGCCTGGCGGGAGGTCAGGGCGACGAGAACGAGGCTCCTGGCACGTGCCTCCAGGGCGATCTCTATGGGCACAGGGTTGATTCCGGAGTTTGAGACGACGATGATGGGTTCGCCTGCGGAGGTCTCGTGATCGCCCATGATCGCGGCGGCATACCCCGGCAGCCGCTCCAAAATCGTGCTCCTCGCGGCCCCGCTGTGCACCATGAGCCCGGCGTCGAACATGGCATTCACTGGCACGAGGCCGCCTGCGCGATAGAATATCTCCTCCGCGAGCATGTGGGAGTGACCTGCGCCGAAGACGTGGAGCACGCCGCCTGCCGCTACCGTCGTCGCCACGGCCTCGGCGGTTTTCTCGATGCCCTCCTGCTCGGCCGAGTCGATCTCATCCATGAGGCGCCTTATCGTGGTGGAGTACTCGTCCCTCAGGCTCACACTGCTCTCCCCCTATCTCGTCTCCTGCGAAGGGCCCTCCGTGGACCGGCCGCATTCGTAAGTCCGCGCCCAGGGCCAGGAGGAGTGTCCCGGTCCCTACCGTATTCTACACAGGACGAGCATATCCTTTTCATGCCATTCATGTTCCCCGCGAAATCAGCAAACACTCTGTGGGATGGGTACAAGGGCGGAACAGGGGCAGAGCGTTCCAGGCGCCGGGGGGACGGCTACCTTGCGAACCTCACCAGATCGAAGTTGGGCTCAAGAGGCGCGTCGAGGATGACGTGCCCCGCGATGGTCACGGCCGAGGCGCCTTCCACGAGGATCTGGACGCGCTCCACCCCGGGCAGCTCAGCCAGTGTGTTGACTATCGAGTAGACTGTGATTTCCTCGGCCCGGCTCCCTCCCCAGTGGCTTGACGCGAGCTCCCGGCTGAAATCCACGTAAGCCACTCCGTCTGCGATGCGAAGCGCCCTCAGCCGCGTTCCCTTCGGGATCGTGGGACACAGCACACTCCCGCCTGCGGGCCCCTTGAGAAGCTCGGCAACGATCTTCGAAGCCCGCTCCTCGGGCGAGGCGGACTCCGCTATGCCCGCAGTCTTGCGTATCTCGGGCAGGAGGTCGTCGTCGAAGTTGGTGGGGCCGGCGAAGTAGAGTATAACCTCGTCCTCGGCCGGGTTGAGGGCTGCGCGCACCTTCGACCGCAACACCGATTGAGCCCCGTCATGGGGTGGCCCCTCGGTCCGCATGTCTGACACGGGCTCCGCCCCCGCCCCCTGTCCCTCGGCGCCCCTGCGCCGCTTGTATGACTCCACGAGGTAGTTCACAGTGCCATGGAAGATCGCCTCGGCCACCCGCCTCCGATAGTCAGGCTGGGCAAGAAGCGACTCCTCTCGCGGGTTTGAAAGAAAACCCACCTCCACGATGACTGCGGGCATCTTCGATTTCCTGAGCACGAAGTAGTCGTCGCCCGGCTTGGCCCTCCGCAGGTTCGGACCGAGGCGGGCCACGAGCTCCTTCTGAATGGCCTGCGCAAGGGCCTTGCTCTCCTCGGACTTGCCGTGATAGAACGTCTGCGCCCCCGACCAGACAGGCTCGGGGAAGCTATTCGCGTGGACGCTGATGTAAAGGTCGGCACCACTCCGGGCGCCGAGGTCCACCCTGCTCTCCAGGTCCAGGCGCTTGCGCCGCATGGGGTCGAGGGACCCGTCCCCGGCCAGGTCCTCGTCGTCGTCCCTTGTCATGACGGTGTACACCGCTACACGGTTGAAAAGGCCTGCAAGGTGGCGTCCGATGTCCAGCACAACATCTTTCTCGGCAAGCCCCGAGCGGCCGCGCGCTCCGCAATCGTCTCCGCCATGCCCCGGGTCTATGACTATGACCTTCCCGCATACGGCGTCCGAAAGCGGGGCGCTCACCCTCACAGCGGCACGGGCAAGCACGAGCAACATGACCACCACCGCCCCTATAGCGGCGGTGGTCACCAGCCACGCTCTGGGCGTCCAGACAACCACCACGGGTCGTTTCAACAGGGCTTCACCCTCTGTGACGAGCATCCCGGCGCGTGGCGCGCCGTCGCCCGCTGCCCGGCGCCCTGCCCCCAACACAGCATGCGACGCCCGGCACGCGGCTCTGACGCGCGCCACCCGCTACCAGAGTTATGCGTGCCCGCAGCGGAAAATGCCCTTCATGAAGGCGCAAGAGCCGCGCCGGGCCTCTGCGCTACGGCCCGGCGCTCCCATGCGTGGCGTCGTGTCCAGCTATGCCTTCAATGACGCGATAGCCGCCCCCCTTCTCCACCTCACGCGCCGTTGGGAATACCTGGCCCAGCTTGCGAAGGAGGCTCTTCGCCCCCTGCTTCGTCTGGGCGACCATGACCAGCCTCCCTCCGGGCTCCAGGTGCCTGGCGGCCTCCTCGATGAGTTCGAACAGGACTCGCTTGCCGGCCCGGATGGGCGGGTTGGACAGGACGAGGTCGAACCTCATGCCTTCCACCGGCCGAAACCCGGCGCCACATCGCACCTCTACATTGGTGACCCCGTTTTCCGAGGCGTTCCTCCGGGCAAGCTCACACGCCCGCTCATTCACGTCCACCATGTATACCCGGCATGTCGGACACGCGAGGGCGGCGGCGATGCCGATGGGCCCGTAACCGCAGCCAAGGTCGAGCACGACCGCGCCCTCGGAGACGTCCACAGCGTCTATGAGTAGCCGGGTTCCACGGTCCAGTTTACCCCTGGCGAAAACCCCGGCATCTGTCACAAACCGTAAACGCCGTCTCTTGATGTCGACGACTATCTCCTTCTCGGCGCGGGGCGAGGTCGGCGTCTCCGTGAAGTAGTGCTCTCCCAGTATCGGAAGTCACCCCCCACGCCATGGCGCATGATTCGCGTGAGCACCGGCATCCGCGCCTTGAAGCGCGTCGCCGCAACGCGCGCCTTCACAGCGTCAATGAACTCCGGATCAAACCCCATGGCGACAAGCTCCGGCTTCTTCTTTCTCTCATCGATCATCAGACAGAGGAGCTTGTCCACATCGTCGTAGCTGAAGCCGAGCTCCTCCTCGTCGGTCTGGCCTATCCACAGGTCCGCACTCGGCGGCTTTGCAATGATCCCCGGCGGCACCCCGAGGTGGCGGGCAAGCGCCCGGACCTGCGTCTTATAGAGATCGCCTATCGGATCGAAGGCGAACGCCAGGTCCCCGTGGAGCGTGCCGTAACCCAGGAGAAGCTCGGTCTTGTTGCTCGTCCCTGCCACAAGCCCCCGCTTCACGGCGGAGAGGTCGTAGATGGCGGCCATCCTCTCACGGGCTATCCTGTTGCCGCGTCTGAGCCTGTCTGCGTCCGGCTCGGCCTCGGGTGGCAGCGCCGCAAAGTAAGCGTCGACCGGGCCCGTGATGTCCATGACGCAATGGTCGATTCCCAGGATGGCAGCGACCTCTCTTGCGTCGGCGAGGCTCGCAGGATCTGACGTGCGGTAGGGAAGCATCGCACCGAACACGTTCTCCGGGCCGAGTGCGCGGACGCACAGGTATGCGACGACTGAGGAGTCGAGTCCTCCCGACAGGTTGATGACCGCCTTTCTGTAGCCTGCGAGAGTCACCTGCACCCGCACGAACTCCACGAGGGCCGCCTGGACCTCCTCCAGGTCCAGCTCGAGCCCTGGCACCTTGATAGATTCGTACTGCATCGGTCTTCTGGACCCCCCATGCAAATCCATGCAAATGCCCCTGATCTGGCCAAGTGTGGGTACAGAAATCACCGCCACTTTTCCACGAGTTGCCGGTGTTGCACTCCGGGGACGGCGTGTGCGGTGAGATGCGTTCCAATCGGGCGCTTTAAGGCCAGCCGAATTCCAGACGCCCCGCCCTGGCGAGCGCCGGCAACCCCGACACCGTCAAGAGAAGTGGCGCAGACTCGTGGCGCCATACTTGGTGTGCGCAGGATGGGCCGTTACCGCTACTTGCCGGTGAACTCGGGCTTGCGCTTCTCGATGAATGCCTGCACCCCTTCGCGCATGTCCTCCGTGGCGCACGCATCGCCGAACCAGCGCGCCTCGATCTCCAGGCCCTCCTCAAGGCCCACCCCCAGGCCCTCGTTGATCGCCATCTTCGCCAGGCGCACGGCGACGGGGGCCTTCGATGCTATGGTGCCCGCAAGGTCGAGGCAGGCATCCATGAGGCGCGCGCGCGACACCACTGAGTTCACGAGGCCGATGGCACGAGCCTCCTGCGCGTCGATGACCCTGCCTGTAAAGAGCAGTTCCTTGGCGACGGCCGGGCCGACGAGCCTGGCAAGGCGCTGTGTTCCGCCGTACCCCGGGATGAGGCCGAGGTTCACCTCGGGCTGGCCGAACTTCGCAGCATCCGAGGCGATGCGGATGTCACAGGCCAGGGCAAGCTCACACCCGCCCCCGAGGCAGAGGCCGTTCACCGCGGCGATCACCGGCCGCGGAAACGCGGCGATCCTGTTCAACACCGCATGACCCCGTCTCGACATGTGCATGCCGGCCTCGCGCGTAAGCCCGGGAAACTCCTTGATGTCGGCTCCCGCCACGAACGCGCGGTCTCCGGCCCCCGTAAGGATGACAGCCCGCAAGGCCGGGTCCCCGGCAAGCTGCGCGAAGGCCTGCTCGATCTCGCCCACGGTCTGGAGGTTGAGTGCGTTCACTGGAGGCCGATCGATGGTCACGATCGCTATCTCCTTGTCCCGGCGCGCCTTCACAAACTCCAACTCCAGATCCACGTCGGACACCTCCCTCGGCGTGTGAGCGCCTCCTCGCGGTCGCATCTCACATCTTGCTGCGCCGCGATATCTCCTTTACGGGTGAGAGCCTGATTACGCCGACCTCCGTCTGTATGGCGCCGGAAAGGCCGAAAGTGCCATCGGGGACAATGAACGCGAACTTCCCCGAGACGCTCCGGCCCGGGTTCACCTGGCGCATCCAGAGGGACTCCTGGCGGTTCACGTAGTACACGCTCGTGCCGCTGGGGAGGAACACCTGCCCCCGCCTGTCCACAAGTCGCAGGTCCTGGCAGAGGACGACGACGGGGGAGCGGTTCTGGATCTCCATGTCCACTATGAGGAGGTCAGGTCCCCAGAACTTGGCGCTCCTTACGGTCAGCTGAAGGGTGCGCCGCAGGCATAGAAGATCCCACACTATCCTCGCCCGCTCGAGCAACTCGGGCGCGCCGGGAACGAGCGCGGGTTCCCTGATCACGACGACTCCTGCGACGATGCATGCGGCAACAAGCCACAGCGCCACTGTCACGAGAATCCGTCGTCGCCGCCTGGCCCTTCTCGGCACGTACCTCCGCAAGATTCACCCTCCAGAGCCGACCACGTTTGGCCGACCACGTTTCCTTGTTGAATAGTTCGGGAAGTGGCCCGCATTTCCTTCCGCGCTGAACTGGCAGGAGAACGAACAGGCTGATAGTCGGAGCCCGAGGACATCACGAGAGGGACAAAAGGGGGATAGAGAAAACCGGCCCCCCCGCCTGCGACGGGCAGGGTGACCGGTTCCTTGATCACGCAACATGCTCGCCCTCCGGTGGAGGGCCGCGTCTCGGAAAAGGCCGCCTCTCGAAGAGATGACTCTTACCTCTTCGAGAACTGAGGAGCCTTACGCGCCTTCTTGAGGCCGTACTTCCGCCGCTCTTTCATGCGCGGGTCGCGAGTGAGGAGACCTGCTCCCTTGAGAGCCGGACGCAGGTCGGGGTTTACAGCCTGGAGCGCCCTGGCGATGCCATGGGTAACGGCTCCCGCCTGACCTGTGGGACCGCCGCCCTCGACCCTGGCAACCACGTCGTACTTGTCGGCGGTCTCAGTGACCACGAAAGGCCGCCGTACGAGAATCTCCAGGATCTTCCGACCGAAATACTCAGATACGGGTTTTCCGTTAACAATAATGTCTCCATGGCCAGGTTTCAACTGCACCCTCGCCACGGAACACTTGCGCCTGCCTGTCGCGAGCATGGTCGATGCATTGCCGATCTCAGCTAGTGCCATGCCTTACCCCCCTTTCGTGCCCCTGCCTCGGTCCCCTCATTCCTCGATCTCAAGGGGTTTCGGCTTCTGCGCCGCGTGCGGGTGCTCTGCGCCGCGGTACACTTTCAGCTTCTTCCAGAGCGAACGCCCAAGCCGATTATGGGGAAGCATGCCCCTCACAGCGTGCTCTATGACAGCCTCGGGCCTCCTCGAGATCATCACATCGTAAGGGACGGCCCGAAGCGCGCCAGGATAGCCGCTATGTCTGTAATACATCTTGTCCTTCGCCTTGTTGCCGGTGACCGTGACCTTCTCGGCGTTGATGACGATCACGTGGTCGCCGGTGTCGAGACTGGGCGTGTACGTGGGTTTATGCTTACCCCGTATCACCTTCGCAACCTGGCTTGCGAGCCTGCCGAGGGTCTTTCCCTCGGCGTCCACCACATACCATTCCCCGCCCTGCGCATCAGGCCTGGGCCCACTGCCAGTCATAAAAGATCCACCTCACAACGCTTTGACCTGGTAAATTGCAGAATCGCGGCCAGAGAAATCAAATGCGGGCCGCAAGCCCCAACGCGTATTGTAATATACCCTCGCCGGCGTGTCAAGAACGAACCATGCGCCCGAACTTGCGTTCCTCCTGCGCCCCCTGCGCCCGCACCCTGCTGCCGGTGCGACAGTCGATCGTGCCGGAGTCAGGGTCGGGGTGGGGGTCGGGATCCGGGTCGAAGTCGGGATCGCCACCGTAGTCCACACGCACCAGGCAGAGACCTTTCGCCGGAGCCGTGGGACCCGCCAGCCGCCTGTCGCGCCTGTCCCGGATCCGCGCCACGTCACCAGGCGCAAGCTTCCCGGTGCCCACCATTATCAGAGTGCCCACGATTATCCTCACCATGTTGTAGAGAAACCCGTCGGCCTCCACAGTCACCCTGACGAGGCCCTCCCCGGCCTCCAGCGCGCAGCGCCTGACCTCGCGAGTGAACGTCTTCGCCCCGCCGTGAGCTGCCGCAAACGACCGGAAGTCATGCCGCCCGACGATGTGTCCACATCCCTCCCGCATCGCCTCGAGATCGAGCGCGAGAGGGATGTGGTGGGTATAGTTCCGGACGAACACGGACGGAACAGGCCTCGTGTCGATGACGTACTGGTAGGTCTTCCCCCGAGCATCATACCGCGCATGAAATTCGTATGGCGCGTCCCCGGCCTCAATCACCCTGATGTCCGCCGGGAGCACGCTATTCAGCGCGGGGACGAACTTCTCCGCCGGCATCCTCGCACCCGTCCGGAAATTCACCACCTGGCCCGCCGCATGCACCCCGGCGTCCGTCCGGCCTGCCCCTATGACGTGTGCCGGCGTCTTCGTTATGACGGCCACAGCGCGCTCCAGCTCAGACTGGATCGTCGGCAGGCCGTCCTGCCGCTGAAACCCGTAATACGCTGTGCCGTCGTATTCCACCGTCAGTCTGATGTTCCTCATAGCCCACACCGGTTGCCGGAGGTTGCCGGTACCCGCACGATGTGGCGGCAGGATCTCGCCGCTTGCCTGCAGCCCGGATTCCACGGAGGGAGAACGTCGGCGCCCCTGGACGCGGCACCCGCGACCCCGAGCGCGCCATGCCGGCGACGTGGACTGGTAAGCCTGCTCCCCGATCAGAGATACGCCGCCACGAGAACGAGAATCGCCGTCGACCCCAGAGTCGCCAGAACGTCTTTTGTGCCCGCGCGCAGCTGCTTCATCCTTGTGCGACCCTGCCCACCCCGGTAGCACCTGGCCTCCATGGCCATGGCAAGCTCGTCCGCCCGCCGGAACGCGCTCACGAAGAGCGGCACCAGAAGCGGAACGAGGCTCTTCGCCTTCTGGAGCACGTTTCCGGTCTGGAAGTCGGCCCCGCGCGCCATCTGGGCTTTCATGATCTTGTCGGTCTCTTCGAGGAGAGTCGGTATGAACCTCAGCGCTATCGTCATCATCATGGCCAGCTCGTGCGCGGGCACTCCCACCAGCCTCGCCGGCGCGAGAAGGCTCTCGATGCCGTCGGTGAGCTCAATGGGGGACGTGCTCAGCGTCAGGATTGACGTCGCCAGCACGAGCAGGACGAGGCGCATCGACATGGCGAACCCCCTGAAAGCTCCCTCATACGTGGCAACCAGCGGACCGAGCCTGAAGATCGCCCGCCCCTCGTTCATGAAGAGATGAAGCCCGAACGTCAGCACCAGGATGAAAAGCAAGGGCCGCACACCGCGAAGCACGAACCTGACCGGCAGATGGGCGAGGAGCATGGCGCCGAGAATGAAGAGGAGAACAATCCCATACCCCGCCATCGTATGGACCAGGAACAGCACGGTGATGACGGCGAGAGCGATGAGCATCTTCGCCCTCGGATCGAGCCTGTGCACCGGCGAGTCGCCGGGAATATACTGGCCGATGGTGATGTTACCGAACACGGCCCTCACTCCTGAAGAGCCTCAGAAGCTCCGCTTTCGCATCTTCCACTGTGAGCACGTCAGTCCTCACCTGTTTGCCCCGCCTCGCAAGCTCGTGCATGAGTTCGGTGACCTGGGGAACACCGAGGCCCGTCTCCCTCAGGAGGTCCGTCATGCGGAAAACCTCGCGCACTGGCCCGTCGGCCACCACCCGCCCCTCGTGCATCACGACGAGCCTCTTGGCAAGCCTGGCAACGTCCTCCATGCTGTGGGACACCAGCACGACCGTGTATTCGAACTCCCGGTGAAGCGTCTCCATCTCTCTCAGCAGCTCGTCGCGGCCGCGCGGGTCCAGGCCTGATACCGGCTCGTCCAGGACGAGCACTGACGGCTCCATGGCGAGCACCCCGGCTATCGCGGCCCGCCTCATTTCGCCGCCGGACAGCTCGAACGGGGACCTGTCCCTTACGGCCTCGAAGTCGAGCCCGACCATCTCGATGGCCCGCCTCACGCGCCGGGAGATCTCGTCCTCGTCGAGTCCCAGGTTCCTCGGACCAAAGGCCACGTCCGCGAATACAGTCTCCTCGAAGAGTTGATGCTCCGGGTACTGAAATACGAGGCCGACCTTCTGGCGGATGTCCTTGAGTCGCACGTCCCTCTGCCAGATATCCACGGCGTCGACAAGGACCCGCCCCCGCGTGGGCTTCAGGAGCCCGTTGAAGTGCTGGATGAGCGTTGACTTTCCCGACCCTGTCTCCCCTATGATCCCGACAAACTCCCCGTCGTGTATGTCGAGGTTGACGTCCTCGAGTGCGGCGCGCTCGAAGGGCGTGCCCGGGTTGTACGTGTAGTAGAGGCCCTCAACCCTTATCGACACGGCCCTTCATCACCTTCCCCCGCACGAGGCCGCTGCGGCGCGCCCACCATCAGGCTCGTCGTCGGCCCGGCTCCCGCACCGGAAGCCTCCGGCCGCGCCGGTCGTCCCAGACGCGCAGGTCGGGCCGCCGGTCGGGCCGGCTGCGGCGCCGGACGACCCGGGCGCTCGAGACACCAGGCTCGGCCTGTCGGCCCGCCCATCTCCCGCTGTGGAGTGAAGGTCGCCGCTCGCACCGGTGACTAGGTCGGCAAACTCCTCCACGGTCAGGATGTCAGGCGGAAGATGCGCCCCACTCCTGTTCAATTCATGCGCAAGCTCAGTCACCTGCGGGACGTCCAGGTGCAGTGACCTCAGCGTCTCCACCTGGCTGAACACCTTGCGCGGACTTCCGTCGAGGACGATCCGGCCCGCCTCCATCACGATCACGCGGTCAGCCTGCACTGCTTCACTCATGAAGTGGGTGATCAGAACGACGGTGATGCCCTCCTCCCTGTTCAGGCGCGCGACGGTCCGCATGACCTCGCGTCTGCCCGAAGGGTCGAGCATGGCCGTGGGCTCATCGAGTACGATGCACTCCGGACGCATTGCGATGACCCCTGCAATGGCGATACGCTGTTTCTGTCCCCCCGACAGGAGATGAGGGGCATGCTTCGGGTATTCCGCCATGTCGACGCACTCCAGCGCCTCCCGCACCCGCCGCCGGATCTCGCCAGGGGGCACGCCCAGGTTCTCGGGGCCGAAGGCCACGTCCTCCTCGACGGTCGTGGCGACGATCTGGTTGTCAGGGTTCTGGAACACCATGCCCACCGTCTGACGTATCTTCCACAGGTTGCGCAGGTCGCTGGTCTTCATCCCCTTTACCCACATCGTCCCTGACGTGGGAACGAGAAGGGCGTTGAAATGCTTGGCCAGCGTGGACTTGCCTGACCCGTTGTGGCCGATGACGGCGACGAACTCTCCCCGCGCGACGGCAAGATTCACGCCGCGAAGCGCGGCATGCGCTCCCTCGCCGCCGGGCCCGTACTGGTATGCCAGGTTTTCGGCCCTCAGCATCTCCTCCAAGGAGACGTCCCCCTAAAACCCACAAAAAGTGCGCAGTCGCGCACTCTTGCAGGAAGAGATGGTTCAGCCCTCGGGTGAGTCGTTACAGCAGTTCGACTATGACCTCGGACGCGGCATCGCCCTGGCGCTCCCCCAGCTTGACGGTGCGGACATAGCCTCCCTGACGGTCCCTGTATCTCGGCGCAATGGTATCGAAGAGCTTCTTCGTGACTGCGTCGCTTCTGACATAACCGGCGACGAGCCTCCGGGCATGGAGGTCGCCCCTCTTGGCGAGGGTGATCAGCTTCTCCGCGACCGGTTCGAGCTGCTTCGCCTTGCCCTCGGTCGTACGGATGCGCTCGTGCTCGAAGAGCGATGTCACGACGTTCCGGAGCATCGCTTTTCTATGGGCGCTCGTGCGCCCCAGCTTCGCCTGGTTCATATCGAGATCCCTCCCGGACCAGAGGTCCCAAACGCTCTAGTTTCCACACCTGGCCAGCATATCACCGTCGAGAAAGCCCTGGGGTCACTACTCCTCCTGGTCTTCCGAGGGACGAAGGGATAGGCCGAGATTGGCCAGCTTCCCCTTGACTTCTTCCAGCGACTTCTTCCCGAGGTTCCTGACCTTCATCATGTCCTCCTCGGTCTTCCTGACGAGCTCCTGCACCGTGTTTATGCCCGCCCTCTTCAGGCAGTTGTAAGACCGCACCGACAGATCCAGCTCTTCTATCGGCATGTCCAGAACCTTGTCCTTCTCATCCTCCGCTTTCTCCACCATCATCTCAACACGGTCGACTGTCTCCGTAAGGCTGGTGAACAGCGAAAGGTGACTTGCCAGGATCTTCGCCGCAAGGCTCGTGGCCTCCTTCGGCGGGATGCTCCCGTCGGTCCAGACCTCGAGTATGAGGCGGTCGTAGTCGGTGACCTGCCCGACCCGCGTGTTCTCCACCTGGTAGTTCACCTTGCGGACAGGCGTGAAGATGGAGTCCACCGGGATCACTCCGATCACCGGCTCGCCCCTGCGCTTCTCAGCGGGGACATAGCCCCTGCCCTTCTCGATGGTTATCTCGGCGAAGAGCCTGCCGTTCTTGTCGAGCGTGGCTATGTGAAGCTCGGGGTTCAGGATCTCCACGTCAGGATCGGCTATGATGTCCCTGGCCTTGACCTCTCCCTCGCCCTCAGCCTCGATCCTCACGACCTTCGGCCCGCCGGAATGCAGCTTGACAAGGAGGTCCTTGAGGTTCAGGAGAATGTCGACGGTGTCCTCCACGACCCCGGGTATCACGGAGAACTCGTGAAGAACCCCCTCTATCTTCACAGAAGAGACCGCTGCCCCCGGCAGGGATGAAAGGAGCACCCTCCGGAGCGCGTTCCCCAGGGTTATCCCGTAGCCCCTCTCGAGAGGTTCCACCACGAACTTGCCGTAGTCGCTCGTGGCCTCCTGGCATTCGATTCTGGGCTTCTCTATCTCGATCATCCGCAGCTCTCCCTTCTGGTTTGTGCGGACCGCGCGCATGAGAGCCTGTCGCGATATCGCGTGTCCGGCCCGGCCGCCGGGCGCGGCTCGTGCGACTACCGGCTACCTCGAGTACAGCTCGACAATCATGTGCTCCTGAACGGGCACGTCGATCTGATCCCGTGTGGGCAGGCCGAGGATGGTCGCGCTCATGCCGTCGGGGTTGAGAGACAGCCACGCGGGCACCGAGCGACCGGGGGCGGCCTCCGCCGCCAGCTTGAACCGCGTAAGCTCCCGGCTTCCCTCCCGCACCGACACCACATCGCCTGGCTGCACGAGGTACGACGGAATGCTGACCTTGTCCCCGTTTACGGCCATGTGGCCGTGCCTCACCATCTGGCGCGCCTCGGCCCTGGATGTTGCAAGACCCATGCGATACACCACATTGTCCAGCCTGGACTCGAGTATCTGGAGAAGCGCCTCGCCGGTGACCCCACGCTTTCTCGACGCCATCTCAAAGTAACGTTCGAACTGCCTCTCGAGGACCCCGTATATGCGGCGAAGCTTCTGCTTCTCGCGAAGCTGAACCGCGTACTCCGACATCTTCTTACGGCCCTGGCCGTGCTCACCAGGTGCATACGGCCGGCGATCGACCGAACACCTCTCGGTGTAACACCTGTCGCCTTTCAGGTACAGCTTCATGCCTTCGCGCCGGCACAACCTGCATACCGACTCTGTGTACCTGGCCATCTAGCTTCCACCTCCTGATATCGTCAATGCTGTGCTGTCTCGCGTCCTGTCTCATCATACCCTTCTGCGTTTCGGCGGCCGGCACCCGTTGTGAGGAATCGGGGTGACGTCGCGGATCATGCTCACCTCGAGACCGGTGGCCTGCAGCGATCTGATGGCGGCTTCCCGACCGGACCCCGGCCCTTTCACGAGCACCTCTATCTGGCGCATGCCGTGGTCCATGGCTGCCCTGGCAGCCGCCTCCGCCGCCATCTGTGCGGCAAACGGGGTGCCTTTCCTGGATCCTTTGAAGCCCTGCTTGCCGGCACTCGACCACGAGACTACTCCGCCCTTCGGATCCGTTATGGTGACGATGGTATTATTAAACGTCGAGCGGATGTGCGCAACCCCGCTCTCGACGTTCTTGCGCTCACGCCTCTTCGTTCGTGTTGTCTTCCTCGGCACGCCTCATGCTCCCCTTTCTCACTTGGATCTCCGCACACCCACGGTCTTCCTCGGACCCTTTCTCGTCCTGGCATTGGTCCTGGTGCGCTGACCCCTCACAGGCATGCCCCTCCGGTGGCGAAGCCCGCGATAGGTCCCGATATCGATGAGCCGCTTGATGTCGGCGGCCTGTTCAGAGCGAAGTTCCCCCTCGACCTTGTACTCCTTGTCTATGACCTCCCGAAGCCGCGTGATCTCTTCCTCTGTGAGATCACGCACCCTGGTGTCCGGGCTCACACCGGTCTTCTCAAGAATCTCCTTCGAGGTGGTAAGGCCCAAACCGTATATATAAGTCAGAGCTACCTCGATCCTCTTGTCCCTGGGAAGGTCAACCCCTGCGATTCTGGCCATTCTTTCATCTCACCTCCAGCCTAGCCCTGCCGCTGCTTGTGTTTGGGATTCTCGCAGATAACCCGAAGGACGCCCTTGCGCCTGATTATCTTGCACTTATCACATATCTTCTTCACCGATGGCCGAACTTTCATCTCAAACCCTCCTGGCATTCCCGGTTCATGGCGCCGGCGATCCCCACCTTCAAGACGCCATCGAAGCACCCTCACTTGAACCTGTAAGTTATCCTGCCTCGCGAGAGATCATAAGGCGAGAGCTCGACGCTTACCCTGTCCCCCGGCAGAATACGTATGAAGTTCATGCGCATCTTGCCTGATACATGGGCAAGCACCCTGTGGCCGTTCTCGAGCTCGACCCTGAACATCGCGTTGGGCAGAGCCTCGATGACGGTTCCCTCGACCTCGATCGCATCCTTCTTACTCATGAGACCAGTCCGCCTTCCCGCAGGAATCATTATCAACTGCTCTCAAAGCCTGCCGGACCTCCTCATCGGTGACGCGCACACCCGCAAGCACCTTCGACCCGACGCCGCCGTCCACCTTGCGCGTGGCCATGAGATGGCGCACGTTCTTCTTCTTCGGGTTGAACACTCGCCGGTAAGTCCCGTCGGCAACGGTGACGAATGTATCGTCGATGACGTGCAGCACGATGTACCGTCTTCCTCTGTCTCTCCCCGCGATAGACACGACAACCTGGCCTGGTCGTATCTCCACTTGCCCACCGACCTCCCACACGCCTGGACGTTCAGAGAGCGGTCAGTATCTCAGGCCCGTCCTGTGTCACCGCGACGGTATGCTCGAAGTGAGCCGAGAGGGAACCGTCGCGCGTGACGACGGTCCAGTTGTCGTCAAGCGTCACAACATCGAATCCCCCGGCGTTCACCATCGGCTCGATCGCGAGCGTTGCGCCGGCCTTGAGTTCGGGCCCCGGTTCGTGTCGTATCACGAAGTTCGGCACCCTGGGCTCCTCGTGGACGTTGCGCCCGATGCCGTGGCCTGCAAGCGCCCTGACCACGGAGAAGCCGTGCGACTCCGCATGCTTCTGGATCGCCCTCGAGATGTCGACCACTCGGTTCCCCGCGCGGGCCTGCTCGATCCCTTTGTAGAGAGACTCACGGGTCACCCGGAGAAGGCGCACCGCTTCGCCGGACACATCGCCCACCGGTAACGTCACCGCGGAATCCCCATGGAAACCGTCCACCATGGCTCCCACATCGACGCTGACGATATCGCCCTCGCGCAGGCGCCGGCTGCCCGGGATGCCATGAACGACCTCATCGTTGACGGAGATGCACGCGCTCGCGGGAAAGCCATACAGCCCCTTGAACGAGGGCGCAGCTCCGCACCCCCTGATGTACTTCTCCACGAACGTGTCGATCTCACCTGTCGTAAGCCCTGGCCTGATGAAACCGGCCAACTCCTCGAGAAGCCCTGCGAGCACCCTTCCAGCCTTCCTCATGCTGGCGATCTCCGCAGAGGACTTACATATCACCATCGGCGACACTTTCTTCAACAGCATTGCCTTCTTTGAGTGCCGATATGATTGACGCCGTGACCTCATCGATGTCCCGCTCGCCGTCAACGGCTACAAGCATACCTTTCCGCCGGTAGAACTCTATCACCGGCTCGGTTTCGACTGCGTAAACCCTGAGCCGTTCCCTTATCGTCTCCTCCCTGTCGTCATCGCGCTGGTACAGCTCACCGCCGCACCCCGGGCACTTTCCCGGCTCGGGAGGAGGGTTGAACTCCACATGATACACGGCGCCACACTGCCTGCACTGCCTTCGCCCCGAGAGTCGGCGCACAACCGTCTCCTCATCCGCCTCGATGCTCACAGCGGCATCGAGGCGAGTCCCGACATCCCGCAGCACGTCCTCGAGGGCACGTGCCTGCACGAGATTGCGAGGGAACCCGTCCAGGACGAAGCCCCGCGAGGAGTCCGGACGCCCGAGCCTCTCCCTGACCAGCCCGATGGTGACATCGTCGGGCACCAGCTTACCGGCGTCCATGTACTTCTTGGCGGCAAGGCCCAGAGGCGTCTTCTGCGAAAGCGCCTCCCGGAACATCTCCCCCGTCGAGACGTGCGGCACCCCGAAATGGGCGCCAAGCCTGGTAGCCTGCGTGCCCTTGCCGACCCCCGGCGGGCCCAACAACACAAGGCGCATCGCCAGGAACGCCTCCTGTCTTACTTCATGAAGCCCTCATACTGCCTCATAAGAAGGTTTGCCTCGATCTGCTTCATCGTGTCCAGGGCCACGCCCACCACGATGAGGAGGGCCGTGCCACCGAAATAGATGGTGCTGAGCCTCGTGATGCTCGTCATGATGTTCGGCAGCACCGCGACGGCAGCCAGGAACAGCCCGCCTACCAGCGTTATCCTGGTGAGCACCCGATCGAGGTATTCCGCCGTCGGCCGGCCCGGCCGCAGCCCGGGGATGAACCCACCGTACTTCTTCATGTTGTTTGCGACTTCCGTCACGTTGAACGTGATGGCCGTATAGAAGTACGTGAACGCCACAACCAGGACGGCGTATATCAGCATGTATGAGACGGTGTCGCCTCGCAGCCAGTCCATGAGGAATCTGAGCCTCGGCACGAACTGCGCGATGGTTAGCGGAAACGCCAGGAGCGACGACGCGAATATGACCGGGATCACGCCCGCCTGGTTCACCCGAAGCGGGATGTGAGTGGTCTGACCGCCGTAGACACGCCGCCCGACGACCCTCTTCGCATACTGCACCGGGATCCTTCTCGATCCCAGCGTGATCCATATGACCCCGACGATCGACGCGACCCCGAGCACCAGGAACAGCACGACGTTCAGGGGGCTCACACCGCCCCTGCCGATACTGATCGCAGTCGTGTGTACCCCTGCCGGAAGCCTCGCTATGATGCCGGTGAAGATTATGAGCGAGATCCCGTTTCCGATGCCGTGTTCCGAGATCTTCTCGCCAAGCCACATCAGGAACGACGTGCCGGCGGTCAGGGTGACCACGATGAGCAGCACAGGGAGGATGCCGGGATCCTCAACCGCGCCCCGTATCCCCATGGTGATCCCAAGTGCCTGGATGACGCCCAGCACCACCGTGCCGTACCTGGTCCACTGGGCGATCTTGCGCCTTCCCTCGATGCCTTCCTTAGAGAGCTCCTCCAGGCTCGGGATGACGACCTGGAGCAGCGAGATTATGATGGAGGCCGTGATGTACGGGTTCACGCCCATCGCGAATACCGTGAACCTCCGCAGCGCTCCACCCGAGAAGAGATCGAGGAACTGGAAAATCCCTGTCTCGCCGTAGGTCTCGATAAGCCTGGCGACGTTGACGCCTGGAACCGGGATGAACGAGCCGATCCGAAATACCGCGATCAAAAGCGCGGTGTAAAGGATTTTCTTCCTCAGGTCAGCAACCCTGAAGGCGCTCGCAAGTGCTCCCAGCAACCTATATCACCTCAGCTTTGCCGCCGGCCTGCTCGATCTTGTCCTGCGCAGAGCGCGTGAAAGCGTGGGCCCTTACGGTGAGCGGTCGGGTGATGTCTCCGCTCCCCAGTATCTTCACACGGTCGGCGGCTCGCTTTATTATACCAGACTTCTTGAGGTCCTCGGGCGAGACGACAGCCCCCTCCTCGAACCCGTTGAGATCCGCAAGCTTGACCTCGGTGTAGGGTTCCCTGAAGCGGTTCGTGAAGCCGCGCTTCGGAACCCTCCGGACGAGCGGCATCTGGCCGCCTTCGAACATTGCGCCCTTGGCACCGCCTGAACGGGCCTTCTGACCCTTATGGCCTTTTCCTGCAGTCTTGCCGTGACCGCTTCCAAGCCCTCGGCCGACCCTCTTGGGATAATGGCGAGCGCCCTCGGGCGGGGCGAGTTCTTCGAGCCTCAAGTCCGCCACCTCCTCACTCCGTGACTTCCTCCACGTCTACCAGATGATCCACCCTCCGCACCATCCCCCGGACCTGAGGGTTATCCGGGAGAAGGACGGTCTTATGCAGCCTCGACAGGCCGAGGGCCTGAACCGTCGCCCTCTGCACCCTCGGGGCGCCTATCGTGCTATGCTTCAGCGTGACCTTCAACATCTTCGCCGCCCTCTCGGCAGCGCCGTTCGCGCCTGCGGACACCTGACACACCCCCTCGCTAATACAGATCCGACACGGGTTTTCCGCGCAGTCGGGCAACGTCCTCCGCCCGCTTGAGGGACTTGAGCCCTTTCACGGTGGCGCCAACCATGTTGAACGGGTTGGACGAGCCCAGGGACTTGGTCAGGATGTCCTTCACGCCGGCAAGCTCCAGGACGGCCCTCACGGGACCGCCGGCGATCACGCCCGTGCCGGGCGTCGCGGGTTTCAGAAGCACCCTGCCCGCGCCGAACTCCCCGACGATCTCGTGGGGGATGGTGGTCCCGACGACCGGAACGTCGAACATGTTCTTACGGGCCTCTTCGACGCCCTTGCGTATCGCCTCGGCCACCTCCGACGCCTTGCCGATCCCGGTGCCCACGCGGCCGTTTCCATCGCCCACCGCGACCAGGGCGCGAAAACTTCGTGTGCGACCGCCCTTGGTCGTCTTGGCCACCGGGTCGATGCTGACGACCTTCTCTTTCAACTCCTGGCTCTCATACTCCATCATCGCTTTTTCACCAACTCCCCTGGACGCTAGAACTCGAGCCCGCTTTCGCGCGCGCCCTCGGCCACGGCGGCAATCCTACCGTGGAACAGGTTGCCCCCCCGGTCGAACACCACCTTCTTGATACCCCTCGCCTGCGCGCGCTCACCGATGAGCTTGCCCACGAGGCGCGCGGCCTCCACGTTGCCCCCGCTTTCGATGCGCTTTCTCACCTCAGGATCAAGGCTCGATGCGAACGCGAGAGTCGTCCCCGACGCGTCGTTGATGACCTGGGCGTAGATGTGCCTCGAGGTCCGCGCCACGGAGAGCCTGGGGACCTCGGACGTGCCGGACACCTTCCTTCTTATGCGCAGGTGCCGTCTGGCTCTCGCGAGCTTCCTGTCTTTGCGCTTGAACACGGCTCATCCTCACCTCTTCTGCCTCGGCCCTACTTCTTTCCGCCCGCCGCTTTACCGGCCTTGCCGGCCTTTCTGCGGATGTGTTCGCCCTCGTACATGATACCCTTGCCCTTGTATGGCTCGGGCGGCCGTACGGCGCGGATGTTCGCCGCGGTCTGGCCGACGAGTTCCTTGTCTATGCCCTTCACCACGATCTTCGTGGGAAGCGGCACCTCTATCTCGAGTCCTTCGGCGGGCTCTATCTCGACGGGATGGGAGTATCCCACGCTCAGCACGAGTTTCCTGCCTTGCTTGGCCGCCTTGTACCCTGTGCCGGAGATTACGAGCGACCTCTCGTAGCCTTCGGTAACACCCTTCACCATGTTCGCCACGAGCGTCCTCGTCAGGCCGTGAAGGGCCCTGTGCTCCTTCTCATCGCCGGGCCGCTCCACCACGACCTTGTCATCCCGCAAGGAGACCCTCATCTCCTTTACGATCTCTCTCTGAAGTTCACCTTTCGGTCCCTTTACCACGACGGTATTGCCCGCAATTTCAACCTCGACGCCTTTCGGCACTGGTATCGGCGCTTTCCCTATTCGGGACATCATTTCACCCCCTCACGACCTGCCCGTGAGCGCCGGCCTGCCGGTGCCGCATCGCACGGCCCCCGGCCGCGGGCGAATCTCACCAGACGTAACAGATGACTTCGCCGCCCACGCCCTCTTTGCGGGCCTTCCTGTCTGCCATGATGCCCTTGGGCGTGGAGATGACTGCGATCCCAAGACCCCCGAGGACCCTGGGGAGCTCGTCTTTACCCGCGTAAACCCGCAGCCCGGGCTTGCTTATCCTCTTCAGGCCGGTTATGACCTTCTGCTTGTTGGGACCATACTTGAGGTAGATACGCAGCGTTCCCTGCTTCCCGTCGCCTATCACCTCAAAGTCCCTGATGAATCCCTCTTCTCTGAGGATCTTCGCAATTTCGCGCTTCACCTGCGAGGAGGGGACTTCAACGACGTCCCTTGCCACGATATTGGCATTTCGGATCCTCGTCAGCATGTCAGCGATGGGGTCCGTCGTCACCATTCGCATCGACCTCCTCCACTTGCAGACCTGCCAGGTACGCCTGTCACCAGCTCGCCTTGGTCACACCGGGGATCTCCCCCCGGAGAGCAAGCTTGCGGAAACAGATCCTGCACATGTCGAACTTCCTCATGTACGCCCTCGGCCGCCCGCAAATGGGACACCTGTGATAGGTCCTCACGCGGAACTTCGGCGGCCGCTTCTGCTTCTCAATCAGACTCTTCTTTGCCAAAGCCATCCCTCCACCGGAATGCTGGACTCATCGATTGGCCATGACCTGCCATCCGCGCGATATCCTGCGGATGTGGCGCGCGCCACGGATACGGGGGCGCGGCCCGCCGCGCATCGTGGTCTTTCCTACCTTCTAAAGGGCATCCCCATGGCCTTGAGGAGCTCGTAGGCCTCCTCATCATTTCTGGCCGTCGTCACGACGGTGATGTCCATGCCCCGTATCTTGTCAACCTTGTCGTACACTATCTCCGGGAAGATGAGTTGCTCCTTGACGCCCAGGGAGTAGTTTCCCCTCCCGTCGAACCCGTCGGGGGAGACCCCCCGGAAGTCACGGATCCTGGGAAGAGCGACATTGAACAGCTTGTCGAGGAAATGGTACATCCTCTCTCCCCGGAGGGTGACCTTGCACCCTATAGGGACTCCGGCCCTCAGCTTGAAGGCGGCTATGGACTTCTTCGCCCGTGTTACGAGAGGCTTCTGTCCCGATATCGCCGTAAGATCCCCTACCGCGGAATCCAGCATCTTGGGGTCCTGGACAGCATCGCTCACTCCCATGTTCACGATGACCTTCTCAACCCTGGGGATCTGCATGACGCTCCTGTAGCCGAACTTCTCGCGGAGGGCAGGTGCAACCTCTTTCAAGTATTTTTCCTTGAGCCGCGCCGCCACTTGCCGTCACCCCCGATGTCCTACTTGTCTATCTCGCGCCCGCACTCTTTGCACACCCGCACATGCTCGCCGTCTTCAGCGACGCGCCTCCCTACCCGTGCGGGCCTGCTGCACTTGGGGCACACCACCATGACCTTGGCCAGGGGCACGGGCTCCGCCTTCTCGATGACGCCTCCCTGGGGGGCAAGTCGCGTCGGCTTGGTGTGACGCTTGGCCACGTTGACGCCCTCCACCAGCACGCGTCCTTCCGCGGGCAGCACCCGCAGGACCTTGCCTTTCTTGTCCTTGTCTTTGCCGGACAGGACGATGACCGTGTCGCCCTTCTTCACGTGGGGTTTCATCTGGCTCAAAACGCCCGCCTCCTTGTGGCCTTATAGCACTTCAGGGGCGAGAGAGACTATCTTCATGAAGTCCTTGTCCCGGAGCTCTCTCGCAACGGGACCGAAAATCCTTGTGCCCCTGGGATTGTTCTGATCGTTGATGATCACCGCGGCATTCTCATCGAACTTGATGTACGAGCCGTCGGGCCGGGGGATCTCCTTCTTCGTCCTGACTATCACGGCCCTCACAACCTCGCCCTTCTTGACCACGCCCCCGGGCGCGGCCTCCTTGACGCTCGCGATGATAACGTCGCCGATGCCGGCGAACTTCCTGTTTCCGCCCCCGAGCACCCGTATGCACATGATTCTCTTGCCGCCGGTATTGTCCGCGACGGACAGCATCGTCTGAGGTTGAATCATCTCGCCTACCCTCCTCGAGAGAGAGCGCACGTCGCACCCGCACCAGACCGGTAGAGCCCGCGCGTGCGACTACTTCGCCCTTTCCACGATCTCCACGACACGCCACCTCTTGTGCTTGCTGAGGGGCCTGGTCTCCATGAGCCGCACTCTGTCGCCGACCTTCGCCTGGTTCTCCTCATCGTGTGCCATGAACCTCGTGGTCCTCTTCATCGTCCGCTTGTAAAGCGGGTGCCTGACGGTACGCTCCACGGCGACCACGACCGTTTTATCCATGCTGTCGCTGACGACGGTGCCGACGCGCACTTTGCGCATACTCCGGTCATCCATAACGCAACCCTCCTTACGCCTGGCTCAAGCCAAGCTCCCGCTCGCGCAGGACCGTTTTGACTTGCGCTATGGTCCGGCGGACCTCGCGCATGCGCATGGGATTATCGAGTTGACCGGTGGCAACCTGAAATCGAAGGTTGAACAGCTCCTCCTTCAGCGACTCGAGCTTTCGCTGGAGTTCTTCGCTGGTGAGGTCACGAACGTCCTTAACCTTCACTTGCCTCACCACCTACTTCTTCTCGCTTGACGAACTTGCTCTTCACGGGGAGCTTGAACGCAGCAAGGCGCATGGCCTCGCGGGCGACATCCTCCGGGACCCCTGCGATCTCGAACATGATCCTCCCAGGCTTCACGACGGCCACCCAGTACTCGGGGTTGCCCTTCCCGCTTCCCATACGGGTCTCGGCGGGCTTCTTCGTAACGGGCTTGTCGGGGAAGATCTTGATCCAGACCTTGCCGCCCCTCTTGGTGTACCTGGTCATGGCTATCCTTGCCGCCTCTATCTGCCGGTCGGTGATCCACCCCGGCTCGAGGGCCTGGAGCCCGTATTCCCCGAGGAGGAGTTCGGAGCCGCGCATGGCTTTGCCCGTCATCCTCCCTCGCTGGACTTTGCGGTGTTTGACTCTCTTGGGCTGCAGCATATTCACCGACTCCCTTCGGCAGCGGCCTTGTTCCTTTCAGGAAGCACCTCGCCCTTGTATATCCATACCTTGACGCCGATCCTGCCGTAAGTGGTGTGCGCTTCGGCAAACCCGTAATCTATGTCGGCCCTCAGGGTATGAAGCGGGATCTTCCCCTCGCTGTATCCCTCGGTGCGGGCTATCTCCGCGCCGGCCAGCCTGCCGCCGACCTTCACCTTCATGCCCTGGGCGCCCATCTTCATGGCCCTCGAAAGGGCCTGCTTCATGGCCCGGCGGAAAGATATGCGCTTTTCGATCTGGGCGGCGATATTCTCCGCCACGAGCTGGGCGTCGATCTCAGGGTTCTTCACCTCGACGATGTTCACCGAGATGTGTTTGCCCGTGATGGCCTCGAGGTCGCGTCTGAGCTGCTCAACCTCCTGGCCACCCCTTCCGATGACCATGCCGGGGCGCGCGGTGTGGATGTTGACCTTCACGCGCGTGGCCGCCCGCTCTATGTCCACCCGGGAGATCCCGGCGTTGTAGAACCTTGCCTTTACGAACTGCCTGACCTCGCGATCCTCGTGGACCAGCTCCTGGTAGCCCTTCTTGTCGTACCACTTCGCAGACCAGTCCTTGATTATCCCGAGCCTCAGGCCAAGGGGATGAACCTTGTGACCCATGCCTCACCCCTCCTTCTCTCTCAAGACTACCGTAATGTGGCTGGTACGCTTCAGGATCCGCGCCGGGATCCCGCGCATTCTCGGCCGCCATCTCTTCATGGTCGGGCCTTCATCGACCTTCGCCTCTGATACGTAAAGGTCGTCCTTGTTCATCTCGTAGTTGTGCTCGGCGTTGGCCATGGCCGATTTCAGGACCTTGCTGATGAGCCTCGCCCCCTTTTTCGGGGTGAACCTCAGAATCGCCATGGCGTCGCCGGCGCTCTTGCCCTTAATCAGGTCCATGACCTGCCTCGCTTTTCTCGGTGCGATCCTGACGTAACGCGCAACCGCACGAGCTTCCATGCCAGCCATCCCCTCCAGACCCCGACAGGCGCCCTACTTGAGCGCCGTGGACCTCTCGGTGTGGGCGCCGTGCCCGCGGAAGGTCCTCGTCGGAGCAAACTCCCCCAGCTTGTGCCCGACCATGTCCTCACTGATGTAGATCGGGACGTGCCTGCGACCGTCATGCACCGCAATCGTGTGGCCCACCATCTCGGGGAAGATGGTTGAGGCTCTCGACCACGTCTTGATGACTTCCTTGTGGCCCTTTTCGTTCAACGCGCGGATCCTCGCGAGCAGCCTTTCGTTGACGTAGGGGCCCTTCTTGAGCGACCGTGACATCAGCCCGCCTCCTTCCCCTTGCTACCTCCGCCTTCTGACAATGAGCCTGTCCGATGGCTTCCTCTTTCTGGTCTTGTAACCCAGCGTCGGCTTGCCCCATGGTGTGAGCGGCGAGGCATGCCCTATCGGGGCGCGACCCTCTCCACCGCCATGCGGGTGGTCAACAGGGTTCATGACGACACCTCGCACCTCCGGCCTCCATCCCATGTGTCGCTTCCTGCCGGCTTTGCCTGTGCGCACGATCTCGTGCTCGACGTTACCGACCTGCCCGATGGTGGCCTTGCATTCGAGGCGCACCAGCCTGACTTCGCCCGAAGGGAGCCGCACGTGAGCGTAATCGCCTTCCTTCGCCATGAGCTGCGCTCCCATGCCTGCAGCACGGGCGAGCTCGCCGCCCCTGCCCGGGACGAGCTCGAGATTGTGAACGACCGTCCCAACCGGTATGTCGCGCAGCGCGAGAGCGTTGCCCGGCTTTATGTCCGCCCCGGGACCCGATACGACCGTGCCACCCACCTCGAGACCCAGCGGCGCCAGGATGTACCGCTTCTCGCCGTCGGCGTAGTTCAAGAGGGCGATTCTGGCCGACCTGTTGGGATCGTACTCGATGCTCGCAACCTTCGCGGGCACCCCGTCCTTGTCGCGCTTGAAGTCGATGATGCGCAGCTTGCGCTTGGCACCGCCACCCCTGTGCCTCACTGTAATCCTGCCGTGAGCATTGCGGCCACCTGTCTTCGGGTTGCGCGCGAGGAGAGATCTCTCCGGCTCCTTCGCCGTGATCTCCTCGAACGTCGGAACGGTCATGAACCGCCTGCCCGCGGTGACCGGCTTATACCTTTTGATTGCCACCTTTCGCCCCTCCCCAACTCAAGGATACCGCCAGAAGGGGAGCCGACTGCTCTGGCCAGCCGGCTGCTACAGCAACTAGACTCCCTCAAAGAGCGGGATCTTGTGGTCCTTCTCCAGGGTCACCACGGCCTTCTTCCACTCGGGGGTCTTCCCCTCGAACCGGCCCATCCGCTTGGTCTTGCCGGGAACACGAAGGGTGTTGACCTCCCTCACCTTGACCTTGAAGATCTCCTCTATGGCCTCTTTTATCTCTGTCTTGGTCGCGCGGACATCCACCATGAAGGCGTACTTGTTGTCCTCAAGCTGCCTTGTGCTCTTCTCCGTGACAAGAGGCCGCTTGATCACGTCTCTTGGCGACTTCACCTTGCAAGCACCTCCCCGACAGCATCCACTGCGTCGCGGGTGAAGACGAGCTTCTCGTGGTAGAGGATGTCATAGACGTTCAGCCCGGACGGGCCGAGAGTCTTCACGCCCGGCAGGTTCCGCGCGGAAAGTTCGATATTCCTGTCGGGCTCGCGCACCACCACGAGGGCTTTCCCTTCCGCGTCGAGCCTCTGCAGCACAGCGGCCATGTCTTTCGTCTTCGGCTCGGGAAGCGCCAGGCTGTCGAGAACCAGTATCTCGTTGGCCTGGGCCTTCGAGGAAAGCGCTGACAGAAGAGCCAGCCTCCGCACCTTCTTCGGGAGCTTGTATGCGTAATCGCGCGGCACGGGCCCGAACAGGGTCGCCCCACCCCTCCACAGGGGTGACCTGCGGCTTCCATGTCTCGCGCGCCCGGTCCCCTTTTGCCGCCAGGGCTTGATGCCGCCGCCCGCGATCTCCCCTATGGTCTTCGTCTTCGCGGTGCCTTGCCGCCTCGTTGCAAGCTGCATGACCACAGCCTCATGGAGAACGGCCTCGTTGACCCGGACGCCGAAGATGGAGTCAGGCAGCTCGTACTCGCCTATCTTGTCACCATTCATGTTGTATAGAGGCGCCGTTGGCATACGTTTCCACCTGCCTCACTTCTTCTTTTTCACGGTGGTCTTGACTGCCTCTTTCACAAGCAGGAGACCCCCGCGCCGCCCCGGAACCGACCCCTTGACCAGAAGCAGGTTCCGCTCAGGATCGACCTTCACGACCTCGAGGTTCTGAATGGTTACCCGCTCTCCCCCCATGCGGCCGGGAAGTTTACGTCCTTTGAACACGCGCGCCGGGTCGGTCGCTCCGAGGGAGCCGACTCTCCGGTGATACATCGAGCCGTGGCCCATGGGGCCTCTCCTGAAATTCCACCGCTTTATCACGCCCGCGTAGCCCTTGCCGAGCGAGGTCCCGACTATGTCAACCCGGTCGCCCCTGTTGAAGATGTCGACCTTGATCTCAGCGCCCACATCATAGGGGTTGTCGTCCTTGACACGAATCTCCCTGAGATGTCGCCTGGGCTTGACGTGCGCCCTCTTGAAATGCCCGCGCTCAGGCTTTGTCAGAAGGCTGTCCCGGATATCGCCGAACCCGAGTTGAATCGCTGCGTAACCGTCGTCGTCCTTCGTCTTCTTCTGCACGACGACACACGGCCCGGCTTCGATGGCGGTCACGGGGATGACCTCCCCCGCCTCGCCGAATATCTGCGTCATGCCGAGTTTTCGTCCGAGTATGCCTTTGGGCATTTACCCCGCACCTCCCTGCTGTACATGTGGCTTGCTCGCATGCCCGGGCCACAAGACTAGAGCTTGATCTCGATGCCCACTCCGGCAGGAAGGTCCAGCCGTATGAGGTCGTCAACCGTCTTCGGCGTGGGATCGATAATGTCGATGAGCCTCTTGTGGGTCCTCATCTCGAACTGCTCACGCGAGTCCTTGTCCACGTGGACGGACTTCAGCACCGTGAATATGCTCTTCTCGGTCGGGAGCGGAATCGGGCCTGATACCCGCGCCCCGCTGCGCCTGGCCGTCTCGACTATTTTCTCCGCCGACTGGTCGAGCAGCCGGTGATCGAATGCCTTCAGCCTGATCCTGATCCTTTGCTCCGGCATGTTCAGCATACCTCCCAGTCATCGCCTGATCGCGTTAGCAGACATACTCCGCCGAAATTCCCCTGCCACGCAGGCAACCTCCGGCATCATCGCTGCGAGGGGCGGGCCGGACGCGGCACGCAGGATACCCTGGCCGGCCTGGCCTGCCCCGCTTCTCCGCATCCCGGGCGGCCCGCCCGCTGAATGCATTATGCGATTATCGATGTGACCACGCCCTTGCCAACGGTTCGGCCGCCCTCGCGGATGGCGAACCGCAGGCCTTCCTCCATGGCGATGGGCGTGATGAGATCTATGGTCATCCTGATGTTGTCGCCGGGCATCACCATCTCGACGCCCTCCGGGAGGACCGCGGTGCCCGTCACGTCAGTCGTCCTGAAGTAGAACTGCGGACGATACCCGGTGAAGAACGGCGTGTGACGGCCGCCCTCCTCCTTGCTCAGGATGTAGACCTCAGCAGTGAACTTGGTGTGCGGCGTGATGGAGCCGGGCTTTGCGAGCACGTGGCCCCTCTCGATCTCCTCCTTGTCGATGCCCCGGAGGAGCACTCCGATGTTGTCTCCCGCCTGGCCCATGTCGAGCGTCTTGCGGAACATCTCAACGCCGGTCACCACGGTCTTCCTGGTCTCGTCTGAAAGACCCACGATCTCGACCTCTTCACCGACCTTGATGGCGCCCCGCTCCACTCTACCAGTGGCCACGGTGCCGCGGCCCGTGATGGAGAACACGTCCTCCACAGGCATCAGGAACGGCTTGTCGATGTCGCGCTGCGGCGTGGGTACGTACTCGTCGACAGCATCCATGAGCTGCAGTATCGAGCCGCACCACTTGCATTCGCGGCTGCCGCACCCACACTCGAGGGCCTTGAGGGCCGATCCCCTGATGAACGGGATCTCGTCGCCGGGAAACTCGTTCTTGGAGAGGATCTCCCTGACCTCCATCTCGACGAGGTCGATGAGTTCCTCCTCGCCTTCCATCCTGTCGACCTTGTTGAGGAAGACCACGATGTACGGCACGCCTACTTGCCTCGCAAGAAGAACGTGCTCTCTCGTCTGCGGCATGGGGCCGTCCTCCGCGCTCACCACGAGGATGGCACCGTCCATCTGCGCCGCGCCGGTGATCATGTTCTTGATGTAGTCGGCGTGGCCGGGGCAGTCGACGTGCGCGTAGTGCCTCTTCTCCGTCTGATACTCCACATGGCATGTGGAGATCGTGATGCCGCGCTCCCTCTCCTCGGGGGCGTTGTCGATCTCTTCGAATTTCTTGTACGTGGCGCCGCCGTGCTTGCTCAGGACCAGCGTGATCGCCGAGGTCAGTGTGGTCTTGCCGTGGTCGATGTGCCCGATGGTCCCCACGTTGACATGCGGCTTTGTCCTCTCGAACTTCTGCTTGGCCATTCTCAAGTCATCCTCCTTGGCATAGGTCTTGACTGTACAACAAGTTACCTCCCGCGCGCGGTGACGGCCTCAGCGATATGCGCGGGAACCTCCTCGTAGCGCATGAAATACATGACGTAGGTTCCTCTCCCCTGCGTAAGAGACCGGAGATCAGTCGCGTACCCGAACATCTCCGCAAGCGGTATATGAGCCCGGATAATCTGAGAGGGACCACGTCTCTCCATGCCCTGTACCCTGCCACGCCTGGCGCCGATGTCGGCGATTACGTCGCCGGTGAACTCCTCCGGCACCACCACTTCCACGCGCATCAGGGGTTCCAGCAACACGGGGTCAGCCCGCCTCGCACCGTCTTTCACTGCCATGGACGCGGCTATCTTGAACGCCATCTCGGACGAGTCGACCTCGTGGTAAGAGCCGCCCAGCAGCGTCACCTTCACGTCCACCAGAGGATACCCTGCGAGCACCCCCGAGTCCATGGACTCGCGGGCGCCGACCTCCACGGCAGGGATGAACTCCCTCGGTATGTCCCCACCAGTCACCCGGTCCTCGAACTCGAATCCGCTGCCGGGGGGTAGCGGCGACAAAGTGATCTTCACATGGCCGTACTGGCCGCGACCGCCTGTCTGCCTGACAAACCTGCCCTCACTCTCCACAGTGGACCGTATGGTCTCCCTGTACGACACCTGGGGCTTGCCCACATTCGCCTCGACCCTGAACTCGCGGACGAGCCTGTCGATGATGATCTCGAGATGAAGCTCGCCCATGCCCGAAATCACGGTCTGTCCGGTATCGGGATCCTGCCGCACGTGGAACGTGGGATCTTCCTCCGACAGCTTGGCCAGGGCAGATGCGAGTCTGTCCTCGTCAGCCTTGGTCCTCGGCTCCACCGCCACTGATATGACGGGCTCCGGGAACTCGATGGCCTCGAGGATGACGGGCCTCCCTTCGTCGCTCAGCGTATCGCCGGTGGTGACCTCCCTGAAACCGACGGCGGCGACGATATCGCCCGCCCGCGCTTCCTCCACGTCTTCGCGATGGTTCGCGTGCATTTGAAGGATGCGCGCCAGCCTTTCCTTCTTGCCCTTCGTCGCATTGTAGACGTATGACCCGGCCCGCACAACCCCGGAGTAGACCCGGAAGTAGGTCAGCTTACCCACGTATGGGTCAGCCGCTATCTTGAATGCGAGGGCGGAAAACGGCTCGTCATCATCCGGCGGCCTTTCCTCCTCCTCACCAGTCCTGGGGTTGGTTCCCCTGACGGGTGGGAGGTCGTTCGGCGCAGGAAGATAATCCACCACCGCATCGAGAAGAAGCTGAACGCCCTTGTTGCGGAAGGCTGCTCCGCAGAGCACCGGGACGATCTTCGCATCCACGGTCGCCCGACGCAGCGCCTTCTTGAGTTCGCCGACTGTGATCTCGTCGCCCTCTATATACTTGGACATTACATCGTCGTCAGTGTCGGCCACAGCCTCGATCAGTTCCTCACGGTACCGCCCGGCCTCGTCAGCCAGCTCGGGGGGTACGTCAGTCACCTCTCGCTGCATTCCGAGATCATCCAGGTAAAGCACGGCCTTCTGCTCTATGAGGTCTACGACTCCCTTGAAACCGTCTTCGGCGCCGATGGGTATCTGGATCGGCACCCCCCTGGCACCGAGTCTGTCGTGAACCATCCTCACCGCGCGCGGGAAGTCCGCCCCGACGCGGTCCATCTTGTTCACGAACACGATCCTCGGCACATGGTACCGGTCGGCCTGGCGCCACACATTCTCCGTCTGGGGTTCAACACCGCCCACAGCGCACAGAACCGCAATTGCGCCATCTAGCACGCGAAGCGACCGCTCAACCTCCATGGTGAAGTCCACGTGCCCGGGCGTATCTATGATGTTTATGCGATGATCCTTCCAGAAGCACGTGGTGGCTGCTGCCGTAATCGTGATGCCGCGCTCCTGTTCCTGGACCATCCAGTCCATCGTCGCAGCGCCGTCGTCCACCTCTCCAATCCTGTGCACCCGTCCGGTATAGAAGAGGATGCGCTCGGTGGTCGTGGTCTTCCCTGCGTCGATGTGTGCCATTATACCAATGTTTCTTGTCCTTTCAAGCGGGAACCTGTCGCCCACCTTCCATCCCCTCCTTTCATGCCGCAAGATGCTTCGTTGGAAGCGGGACCACGGTTCGACAGCCGCACGCTACGCCGGTTACCACCTATAGTGGGCGAACGCCTTGTTGGCCTCGGCCATTCTGTGGGTGTCTTCCCTCTTCTTCACCGAAGCCCCTTGCCCGGCCGATGCATCCAGGATCTCCGCCGCGAGCTTCTCGGCCATACTTCTCTCGGACCTTGCGCGTGCGTTCTGAATAATCCAGCGCAGCGCGAGCGCGGTACGTCTCTCGGGGCGCACCTCGACCGGCACCTGGTAAGTCGAGCCGCCGACCCTGCGAGGCCTCACCTCGAGAACGGGCATCACGTTCTTTACCGCGCGCTCGTAAACCTCCACGGGATCCTTGCCGGTCTTCTCCCGGACGATATCCATCGCACGATAGAAGATGGACTCCGCGACGCCCTTCTTGCCCTCGAGCAACAGCTTGTTGATCATCTCGGCCGCCAGGACGTTCCCGAACACCGGGTCTGGAACTGTCTCGTGCTTGACAACACCGCCCCTCCTGGGCATCCGCACCCCTCCTTTCAAAGAAGCATTCTCTTTAGTTTGCACACAGCCCGACAGGCCTATACCACTGGCACCTGCATAGCACCTACGCCTTGGGCCGTTTGGCTCCGTACTTCGAGCGCCCCTGCTTGCGGTTGGCCACTCCGGCTGCATCGAGGGTCCCCCGGATGATATGGTAACGAACGCCGGGGAGATCCTTCACCCTGCCGCCCCTGATGAGCACCACGGAGTGCTCCTGGAGGTTATGGCCGATCCCTGGGACGTAAGCCGTCACTTCGAGCTGGTTGGTGAGCCGCACCCTCGCGATCTTGCGCAGTGCGGAGTTGGGCTTCTTGGGCGTGGTGGTCCTCACCACGGTACATACTCCCCTCTTCTGGGGAGACCCCTTCGCTGTGTACTCCGACCGCCGGACGTAAGAGTTGTAATGCCACCTGAGCGCAGGCGCTGACGACTTCCCTGCCGCCTTTTCACGGCCTTTGCGTATAAGCTGGTTGATGGTTGGCACGCGACCTGGCACCTCCTTCCCTTGAGCCCTTCATACACAGAGCATGCCCCTTCCACCTCAGGGTGCAAGGGGCATGCAGGGTCGTCTGCTTCAGTCCTTGAAACCCCGGCTTTACTCCGCCAGGATGGCGGCAGAGGCCGCCCCTACTTCTATACCGCATGCTTTCCCGAGTTGCGCCATGGTGTCTACGTGGATGATCTGGACACCATTCGCCTTGCACAACTCCATCACATTCTTTATGACTTTCTCTTCAGCGTCCCTGGCCAGGTAGATGACTCGCGCCTCTCCCCTTTCGAGAGCCTTGATGGTTTGCTTCGTGCCTACCGCCTTACGCTTCGCCATCTTCAACTCGTCGTGGGACATCTTGCGTCCTCTCTCCTCCCTGGAGTTCCTCTGCCAGATCCAGGACACCCGAGGACATGGCTTTTCGCACACGTTCACATTTTAGCATCGCCCCGTGGCCCTGTCAAGGAAACTTCAAACCTTGGCCTCGACATCGTCCTCTCTTCCGGCGTCAGCCCCGGCCTGGGAGATCTCGCCGAGAGAGCGGCTCACGGAGCCGGGCACCGTGCCCGCCGACTCGAGGGACGGTCCCCCGGCGTCGCGGACGTCCTCGAGAAGGTCGCCTTCGTCTACCTCCTCACCCTGCGCGGCCTCTCCATCCTTGCCTGCCCTGTCCCGGGCGCCCTCCTCCGCAGCCACCTCTGCCTCCGCCCCGGCCTGTGCCTCCGCCTGCGACTTTGCCTCTGCCGCGTCCTTCTCCTCCGCTTCGGCGACTTCTTCAGGCAGCACGGGTTTGACGTTGCGATAGCGCGCCATGCCGGTGCCAGCCGGGATCAGCTTTCCGATGATGACGTTCTCTTTGAGCCCGATGAGTGGGTCGGAGCGCCCCTTGATAGACGCCTCGGTGAGCACCCGCGTCGTCTCCTGGAAGGACGCAGCCGAGAGGAAGCTGTCCGTTGCAAGCGACGCCTTGGTGATGCCGAGGATGCCCGGTCGAGCCGTGGCAGGTCGCCCTCCGGCCTCCACCGCACGCCTGTTCTCGTCCTCGAAATCGAACATGTCGACCAGCCCGCCGGTGAGAAGGTCGGTGTCGGCGGGATCATCCACGCGCACCTTACGGAGCATCTGGCGGACGACCACCTCGATGTGCTTGTCGTTGATCTCCACGCCCTGCGATCGGTATACGTCCTGCACCTGCCGCACGAGATAGTTCTGCACCGCCCGGACGCCCTTGACCCGCAGTATGTCGTGGGGGTTCAGCGAACCCTCGGTTATCTGGTCGCCGGCGTATATCCTGTCGCCATCCTTGACCTCGAGCCTCGCACCGTACGGCACCGTGTAGGCTTTCTCCTCGCCCTGGTCTGTGCGGACGATGACCTTGCGTGTACCCTTGGTCTCGGTGACGCGCACCACGCCGTCGACCTCGCTTATGATCGCCTGGCCTTTCGGCTTGCGCGCCTCGAAGAGCTCCTCCACCCTCGGGAGACCGTGGGTGATGTCGTCGCCCGCCACGCCGCCCGTGTGGAACGTCCTCATGGTAAGCTGCGTGCCCGGCTCGCCGATGGACTGCGCCGCGATTATGCCGACGGCCTCGCCCACCTCCACCATCCTGCCGGTGGCGAGGTTGCGCCCGTAGCACTTGACGCACACGCCGTACCTGGTGCGGCAGGTGAGGGGCGAGCGTACCTTGGCTTCCTCTATGCCCGCAAGCTCCATCGCCTTGGCCTGCTCCTCGACGATCTCCTCGCCCGCTTTCACAAGCACCTCACCGGTTTCAGGATGGACCACATCCTCGGCGGCGACGCGGCCGACGACACGCTCCCGGAACGTCTCGACCACATCGTCACCCTGCCGGATGGCGTTCACCACTATCCCATCGTCGGTGCCGCAGTCTTCCTCGCGGACGATGACGTCCTGCGCCACGTCGACCAGGCGCCGCGTGAGGTACCCGGAGTCGGCCGTCCGGAGCGCCGTGTCGGCAAGGCCTTTACGCGTGCCGTGGGTCGAACTGAAGTACTCGAGCACCGTCAGGCCCTCGCGGAAATTGGCCTTGATCGGGAAGTCGATGGTCCGCCCCGACGGGTCAGCCACAAGGCCCCTCATGCCAGCGAGCTGGCTGAGCTGCGAGATGTTGCCGCGGGCGCCGGACGTGGCCATCATGTACACCGGGTTGAACTTGTCGAGGTGCGCGATCATCGCTTCCTGGACCCTTTCGCGCGCCTCGGTCCAGCGGTCTATCACGAGCTGGTAGCGCTCATCGCTGGTGATGAGGCCGCGCTTGTGCTGCTGCTCGATGGCCTCGATCTTCTTTTCGGTTTCCCTGATGATGTCCTGCTTCTCAGGTGGTATGCTGATGTCCTCGATCCCCACGGTCGTGCCGGACTGGGTCGCATACCGGTACCCGATGCGCTTGAGGTTGTCGAGGATGTCAGCGGTCCTCGTGTTCCCATACTTGCGCTGGCACATGGCCACGAGCTGCGCAAGGAACCCCTTGCTGGAGGGTCGCGTCGCCGGAGCCTCCCGTATCTGCTCGAGGATGGGCCTGCCCTCCCGCGCGTCGATGACGGTGCCGGTGAACACGGTCTCGTCCACGGCGTCCTCCATGGCGTTGTTGATGTACGGGAAATCATCCGGGAATATCATATTGAAGATGAGCTTCCCGACGGTCGTCACGAGAAGCTTACCTTTCTTGTCCCCGTCACTTATACCGAGAATGTTCTTCTTCTCAGGCATCCTCACGGCGATGCGCGCATGCAGGGACACTGCGCCCTCCCTGTAAGCCATCACCGCTTCGTCGGGGCTCACGAAGATCTTTCCCTCGCCTCTGCCGCCCTCCTGCTCGAGGGTGAGGTAGTAACAGCCGAGCACCAGGTCCTGCCCCGGGGTGGCGATGGGCTTGCCGTGAGCGGGCGAGAGGATGTTGTTCACCGAGAGCATGAGCAGCCTCGCCTCGGCCTGCGCCTCAGCGGAGAGTGGCACGTGCACGGCCATCTGGTCGCCGTCGAAGTCAGCGTTGTACGCGGCGCACACCAGCGGGTGAATCTTTATGGCCTTGCCCTCCACGAGCACGGGCTCGAACGCCTGGATGCCCAGACGGTGAAGGGTGGGCGCGCGGTTGAGGAGCACAGGGTGGTCCTTGATGACGCCCTCGAGCACGTCCCACACCTCATCGCGAACCCTCTCCACCATCCGCTTCGCGCTCTTGATGTTGTGGGCGTAGCCCCGGTCCACGAGTTTCTTCATGACGAAGGGCTTGAAGAGCTCGAGCGCCATCTCCTTCGGAAGGCCGCACTGGTGCAGCTTGAGCTCGGGGCCCACAACGATGACGGACCGGCCCGAGTAGTCCACTCGCTTGCCAAGGAGGTTCTGGCGGAACCGACCCTGCTTTCCTTTCAACATGTCGGAAAGTGACTTCAAAGGTCGACTGCCGGGACCCGTAACAGGCCTGCCGCGTCGGCCGTTGTCGATGAGAGCGTCAACCGCCTCCTGGAGCATGCGCTTCTCGTTTCTCACGATGATATCGGGCGCCTTCAGCTCGAGGAGCCTTTTCAGACGGTTGTTCCTGTTTATCACTCGCCTGTAGAGGTCGTTCAGGTCAGACGTGGCAAACCTGCCTCCGTCCAGCTGCACCATGGGACGGAGGTCGGGCGGGATCACCGGGATGACGTCGAGAATCATCCTCTCAGGACGGTTTCCGGACTTACGGAACGCCTCGACGACCTCCAGCCGCCTTGTCGCGCGCAGCCTCTTCTGGCCGGAGGAGTCACGGATCTCGGCGCGCAACTCCTCAGCAAGATCGTCGAGGTCGATCTCCTCGAGGAGCTTCTTTATGGCTTCCGCTCCCATGCCTGCCTCGAAGAGATTGCCGAACCTCTCCCGGTGCTCACGGTACTCGGCCTCGGACAGTAGCTGCTTCTTCGTGAGCGGGGTGTCCCCTGGATCGATCACGATGTAAGATGCGAAGTACACAACCTTCTCGAGAGCGCGCGGAGACATGTCGAGGAGCAGCCCCATCCGGCTGGGAATGCCCTTGAAGTACCAGATGTGGGTCACGGGCGCCGCAAGCTCAATATGTCCCAGGCGCTCGCGTCGCACCTTTGACCGGGTCACCTCGACGCCGCACTTGTCGCAGACGATCCCCTTGTACCGGACCCTCTTGTACTTGCCGCAATGGCACTCCCAGTCCCGGGTCGGTCCGAAGATCTTCTCGCAGAACAGACCCTCGCGTTCGGGCTTGAGCGTTCGGTAGTTGATGGTCTCGGGCTTCTTCACCTCTCCGCTCGACCACTGCCTGATCTGCTCAGGGGACGCGAGGCCAATACGGATCTTGTCGAAGTTGTTGACGTCTAGCACCGGCCTCTCCTCCTCTCCCTCACGCTATGCGCGCTCGCCGTCGTCGTCGCCGGCGTCGTCCTCGTCCTCATCGTCGAAAACGCCCCCCAGGTCGTCTTCCTTGTCTTCGTCTTCGTCTGCGTCTTCGTCTGCGTTCTCGTCTGCGTAGTAGGCATCGTCTTCCTCGTCTGCTTCGAGCTCGTCCTCGTACCCGGGTTCGCCTTCGACTTCCGTGTCATCCTCGGCGGCCTCATCCGACACCTCGACCCCCGCGGCAACCCCGGTCGCAGCCGCGCCTACATCGTCTTCCTCCTCCACACCTTCCTCATCTTCTCCGGACATCGGTACCTCGTGAATGGTCATGCCAAGCGCCTCGCCTTCTTCTCCGGTCCCGAGGCCCACCTCGTCTCCGTCTTCGTCCACATCTTCGTCTTCATCTTCTGGAAACCTCGACTCCGCCCGGCGCGGGACGAAGAGGCGTTCCTCAGGAAGCAGTTCGTCGGTCTCCCTGCCTTCGATGTCGATGCCAAGGTCCCTGGCGGTGTCGGCTATGTCATCGTCGGACTCGCCGATCTCGATCTCGCGTTCGTCCTCGCTCAGCACCTTGACATCCAGCGCCAGGCTCTGAAGCTCTTTTATGAGAACCTTGAACGACTCGGGCACGCCGGGCTCGGGCACGTTCTCGCCCTTCACCACGGCCTCATACGTTTTCACGCGGCCCACCACGTCGTCGGATTTCACTGTAAGGAGTTCCTGGAGAGTGAAAGCCGCGCCATATGCCTCGAGAGCCCATACCTCCATCTCTCCAAACCTCTGGCCGCCGAACTGGGCCTTGCCCCCCAGCGGCTGCTGGGTCACGAGAGAGTACGGACCCGTGGATCGAGCGTGGATCTTGTCGTCCACGAGGTGGAGCAGTTTCATCAGGTAAGCGTAGCCCACGGTTATCGGGTTGTCGAACGGCTCGCCGGTGCGCCCGTCATACAGAACCGTCTTCCCGTTGGCCGGCAACCCCGCGTCCTTTAGAGCTTCGAGAATCTCGTTCTCCGTGGCTCCGTCGAATACTGCGCTCGCCACCGGGGTGTCCATGACCTTCGCGACCCACCCGAGGTGTGTTTCCAGCACCTGTCCGAGGTTCATTCGAGACGGCACCCCGAGTGGGTTCAGCACCACTTCTATGGGTGTTCCGTCCGGCATGAACGGCATATCCTCTTCAGGCAGGATCCTGGCTATGACACCCTTGTTGCCATGACGCCCGGCCATCTTGTCGCCCTCGGAGACCTTACGTTTCTGGGCGATGTATACGCGAACGAGGCGGTTCACGCCCGGACCCAGCTCATCGCCGGCTTCCCGTGAGAACACGTACACCGCCACCACCTTGCCGGACTCCCCGTGAGGCACCCGCAGAGAGGTATCCCTCACCTCGCGTGCCTTCTCACCGAAGATGGCGCGAAGCAGGCGCTCCTCCGCGGTGAGTTCCGTTTCACCCTTCGGCGTGACCTTGCCCACGAGGATGTCTCCGGGGCGCACGTAAGCCCCCGCGCGGATGATGCCCCGCTCGTCGAGGTCCTTGAGGGCCTCCTCGCCCACGTTGGGAATGTCCCTCGTGATCTCCTCGGAGCCCAGCTTGGTGTCGCGCGCCTCGCACTCGTACTCCTCTATATGAATGGATGTGAAGGTGTCCTCCTTCACCAGCTTCTCACTTATGAGGATGGCGTCCTCGTAGTTGTAACCCTCCCAGGGCAGGAACGCCACGAGCACGTTCCGGCCAAGGGCCATCTCTCCGTTATCGGTCGAAGGGCCGTCCGCGATGACGTCTCCCCGTTCCACCCGTTCCCCCTTCCGGACGATGGGCTTCTGGTTTATGCACGTCCCCTGGTTCGATCTCATGAACTTGAGAAGCTTGTATGTGTCAGTGCCACCGGTGTCGGTCTCGATGACGATCTCGTCCGAGGACGCGCTCACCACCTGGCCGCTGTTCCGGGCAAGCACCACAGCGCCGGAGTCGACAGCGGCCTTGTACTCCATGCCCGTGCCGACGAGCGGAGCCTCACTGCGGACGAGCGGGACGGCCTGGCGCTGCATGTTCGACCCCATGAGCGCGCGGCCTGCGTCGTCGTTCTCGAGGAACGGGATGAGCGCAGTCGCGATACTCACGATCTGCTTGGGCGACACGTCCATGAAGTCGACCTGATCTCCGGGGACCTCCATGATCTGGTCCTTGTAACGAGCAGCGACCTTGGGGTTGGCGAACGATCCGTCCGCGTTGATGGGTTCGTTCGCCTGGGCTATGACGTACTTGTCTTCCTCGTCGGCCGTGAGGTAGAGGATCTCCTCCGTGACCCTCCCATCGACGACCCTCCGGTAAGGCGTCTCGATGAAGCCGTACTCGTTTATCCGCGCGTACGTACACAGCGCGCCGATGAGCCCGATGTTGGGACCTTCAGGTGTCTCCACGGGACACATGCGCCCGTAATGCGAGTGGTGGACGTCGCGCACTTCAAACCCCGCCCTCTCCCGGCTGAGGCCTCCGGGGCCCAGCGCCGAGAGGCGTCTCTTGTGCGTCAGCTCCGCGAGGGGGTTGGTCTGGTCCATGAACTGCGAGAGCTGGCTCGACCCGAAGAACTCCTTGATGGCCGCCACCACAGGTCTGATATTGATGAGCGTCTGGGGGGTGACCACGTCCACGTCCTGGATGGTCATCCTCTCCCTGACCACGCGCTCCATACGGGAAAGGCCTATCCTGAACTGGTTCTGCAGCAGTTCCCCCACGGACTTCAGGCGCCTGTTGCCCAGGTGGTCTATGTCATCGGTGCCGCCGACGCCCCGTATCAGGCCGAGCTGGTAGTTGACGGCCGCGATGATGTCCTCACGCGTTATGGTTTTCAGGTCGGGCGACGGGAAGCCGTTGTCGACGACCTTGACCGGGTTGCCGTCCGGGTCGGCCACCACGGCTGTGAGGACCGTACCTCTCCCGGGTCCCCCGGCCGCCTGCTGAAGGGACATCGCAGCCTTTCTGTCCACCTTTTGCCCTGCGTCGAGGAGCACCTCCCCTGTGGCAGGGTCGATGAGGGGCTCCAGCAGGGTGAGGCCCACCAGCCTTTCGCTCAGCGAAAGCTTCTTGTTGAGCTTGTAGCGTCCGACAGCGGCGAGGTCATAGCGCCTGGGGTCAAAGAAGAGCGTCTCGAAGAGCGAGCGCGCGCTCTCCTCAGTAGGCGGCTCGCCTGGACGCAGACGCTTGTAAATCTCCACGAGGCCGTCAGCCTCTGACTCGGTGTTATCGCGATCGAGGGTGTTGCGTATAGCCTCGCTGTCGCCCAGCAGATCGATGATCTGGGCCTCGGTGCCGTAGCCCAGGGCGCGGATGAGCACGGTGACGGGCAGCTTACGGGTACGATCGACGCGCACCCATATGCACTCCTGGGAGTCCATCTCCAGCTCCAGCCAGGCGCCCCTGTTCGGGATGACGCTGGCCGAAAACAGGGCCTTGCCGTTAGGGTCTATCGTCCGCCCGTAGTACACCCCCGGCGACCGGACGAGCTGGCTTACGATGACCCGCTCCGCGCCATTGATGATGAACGTGCCCTTGTCTGTCATGAGCGGGAATTCGCCCATGAACACCTCCTGCTCCTTGACCTCGCCCGTCTCCCTGTTGATGAGACGAACGCGCACCTTGAGAGGAGCGGAGTAGGTTACGTCTCTCTGCTTGCACTCTTCCACAGAGTACTTGGCCTCACCGAGTGAGTAGTCCACGAACTCCAGGATAAGGTTGCCGGTGAAGTCCTGGATGGGTGAGATGTCCCGGAACGTCTCTAGCAGGCCCTCGGAGAGAAACCAGTCGTAGGACCGTTGCTGGATCTCGATCAGGTTTGGAACGTCGAGAACCTCGTCGATCTTGGAGAAGCTTAGCCGTTGCCGCCTGCCGACCTGTGTCATAACGGCCATCCTGTCACGCTCCTATCTCCCACCGAAATGTGAGCGGATGACAACACTATAAGCAGGTCACGAGAAGTTCCCTGCTATCAGCGCCTGAGAAATTTGGTTTGGATGAAGGAAAAGAAGGGTCTCACGTAGTATTAATAAGCCAGATGGGAAAAATGCGCCTGACTCAGGTTGTCGCATTCTTTAATGCTAACAGACGATCTGAGCCGTGTCAAGCGCAAAGGGGAGCCCGTGTCGCCTTCACGGGCGCCCCTTGTCCGTGTACATCGGATCTCTCTACTTTATCTCCACGGTTGCCCCTTCTTCTTCGAGTTTCGCCTTTATCGCCTCGGCCTCTTCCTTCTTGACGCCTTCCTTGACAGGCTTCGGCGCTCCCTCAACGAGCTCCTTGGCTTCCTTCAGTCCAAGACCAGTCAGCTCGCGCACGACCTTGAGGACCGGGATCTTCTTGGCGCCTGCGTCCACCAGGATGACGTCGAACTCGGTTTTCTCTTCGACCTCGGCTGCGGGCGCGGCTGCCGCCGCGGGACCGGCGGCGACGGCCACGGGCGCCGCCGCGCTGACCCCGAACTTCTCCTCGATCGCCTTTACCAGCTCAGACAGCTCCAGCACGGTCATGTTGGCGATTGCCTCGATAATCTCATCTTTCGTCATTTCGTATCTCTCCTTCATTCATAGATCACACGTAGATCACAGTCTTCTCCATGCTCCTCAGGCGGGTGCCCCTTCTCCTGCGCCTTCCCTCTGGCGCCTCACGGCGTCGACAGCATAGGCGAGGTTGCGCATCGTGCCCGCAAGGGCGCGAGCAAGACCGGATATGGGCGCGGCCACTGTCGCTGCCACGCGGCCGAGCATGACCTCGCGGGACGGCAATTCGGCAAGGCTGCGCACATCGTCCGGGCCTATCACCTTTCCTTGCAGCGCTCCGCCCTTGATCTCCATCTCCTTGTGGTCACGGGTGAACTCCGAGATGATCTTGGCGGGAGCCACCGGGTCGCCCATGGCGAACGCGATCGCCGTGGGTCCCTCGAGATACCGTTCCAGGTCGCCCAGGCCGACCTCCTTCGATGCGATACGGGTAAGCGTGTTCTTGACGACCTTGAGCTCGACGCCAGCCTCACCGAGCTTTCTGCGAAGTTCGGTGAGGGTACTGACGTTCAGCCCGCGGTAGTTGGTGAGCACGACACCGTGGGACTTCGCGAGTTTCTCCCTGATTTCCTGTACTGCGGCTTCCTTCTCCGGCTTTGGCAATTGCAACTGGCACCTCCTTTCGCTCTGACGCTCAAGTAAGTCGCTCAGGTGACAGATGAGAACCATTCGGACCTGACACTCGGACCTGCCTCATCGAGACGGCCACATCCCGCGGGACGAGGCACCATCAACCCCGTCGCGACCGTCAACTCACAAGTGCCTCTGGTTCCTGGCTCCCGACCACACACCTGGTGACCACATACACGTATGCGTAAACGTAAAGAGGCTCCCGCAAGACATGCGGGGGCCTCTCGACAGGCGCGTGAACACCGATGGCATGCCTCGCTCCACGCCGGCTGCCCGCAGCCGTCCCCTGGCAGCCCAGACACCGGTCTTCCAGCCGGCCCTTGCGGCTGGCGTGCGGCCTGCGCTCATGCTTCCACTACGACGCCTGTCCCCCGACCTCGGCGGGCGAGCCTTTGCGCCACTTTGCGCCAGGCCTCTACAAGACATGGCGCCACGCGGCTCATTAGGTTCGAGTCGCCCGAAGGCGCCCTGGCCCCGGCCTCCTCGAACACCCGCTGTCTTGGGTCACGGATAGCGCGCTTTTGCGCGTATTCACTTTTCAGTCAACGTCCACCATCCATCGCTCTCAGACCCTGACCGACCGTGCGCGAACTCGCCGATCGGCGCCACTTTCGCCCTGCCGCTGGATTCGGCACCGACGCTCATGCGGCGGGGCCTCAGAACCGCGCCACTCGTCTGCGGGCCCATGTCTCGGCGGATGCATCGAAGATGCGTCAGAGCCGCGCAGCGCACTGGCCACGCGCCGCCTGTGCGCCTGCCGTGCACCTGCGGGGATCATGCACGGACCCTGGCACCAACCTGTTGCTATCTTTCGGCGGAAATGGTGGCGGCCTGCACCGGGCTTATCTTGACGCCGGGGCCCATGGTCGTCGAGACTACCACGCTCTTGACGTAAGTCCCCCGGGCTGCAGGTGGCTTGGCCTTGATGAGCGCGTCCATGAGGGCTCCCAGGTTCCCCAGGAGCCTCGAGGCCTCGAACGAAGCCTTGCCGATGGGGACGTGCACGATGCCCGCCTTGTCCGCACGGTACTCCACCTTACCGGCTTTGATGTCCTGGATGGCCCTGGCGACCTCGAACGTGACAGTGCCGGTCTTCGGGTTGGGCATCAGGCCCCTCGGACCGAGGATGCGGCCGAGCCGACCAACGACGCCCATCATGTCGGGAGTGGCGACCGCCACGTCGAAATCCATCCAGCCACCCTGAACTCTCTCCGCGAGGTCCTCAGCGCCCACATAGTCAGCGCCCGCGGCCTCGGCCTCCTTCGCCTTCTCACCTTTGGCGAAGACGGCCACTCTCACGGTCTTGCCGGTGCCGTACGGGAGAACGACCGCCCCTCGAACCTGCTGGTCAGACCGCTTTGTGTCGATCCCGAGCCTCACGGAGGCCTCCACCGTCTCATCGAACCTGGCCGTCGCCGTCTTCTTCACGATTTCAACAGCCTCGGAAGGCGAGTAGAGCTGCTGCTTATCGTATTGCTTCAAAGCTTCCTGGTATCTCTTGCCACGCTCTGCCATAATCGAAACCTCCTTGTGGTCCAGACGGATTGCTCCTCCCACCAAAACTGTGTGCATAGTCGTGCAGCAAGGTCCCATTACAAGGAGTTCCGTTCCGCACCGTCCAGCCCCACCCGGCCCGGCGAGCGCGGCGAGCCTGGACGCTGCATGGCTGCACGAACATGGGCGCTGCCCCGCGCGAACTTGAATACCGCGGCGCTCTACGCCTCGACCTCCACGCCCATGCTCCGCGCCGTGCCTGCGATCATCCGCTCCGCAGCCTCGACGGTTGTGGCGTTGAGATCCTTCATCTTGAGCTCGGCTATCTCGCGCAACTGGGCGCGGGTGAGCTTCGCCACCTTATCCCTGTTGGGCTGACCGGAGCCCTTCTCTATGCCGGCTGCCTTCCTGATGAGGAACGAAGCCGGAGGGGTCTTGAGCACATACGTAAAGGACCGATCCTCGTAGACGGTTATCTCCACTGGGATGATGGTGCCGGCTTGCGCCGCGGTCTTCTCGTTGAACGAGCGCACGAACTCCATGATGTTCACGCTGTGCTGCGCCAGAGCCGGCCCCACCGGCGGCGCAGCGGTGGCTTTGCCCGCCGATATCTGTAACTTCACTATTGCGGCTATCTTCTTCTTGGCCATGAAATGCGTCCCTCCTGCGCGCTTGAAACCCGGCAAACACGTTGCATCGGCCCCGGCCCCGTCCGGGCCCCGCCCGTGTCTCGCGTCTTACCCTACAGCTTCTCGATCTGACTGAAATCCAGCTCCACAGGCGTGTCTCGTCCAAACATCGACACGAGCACGCGGACCTTCCCCTTGTCGGGCTGTATCTCCTCGATGACCCCGGAAAAGTGCTGGAATGGCCCGCCGATCACCCGCACGCCCTCTCCGACGGAGAAGTCGATCTTCGGGCGCGCTTCCTCGACGCCGATCCGCCTCAAGATGTCGTGCATCTCCGTCTCCTGGAGCGGAACGGGCCTTGCGCCCGACCCGACGAACCCGGTCACGCCGGGGGTGTTCCTGACGACGTACCACGAGTCGTCCTCCATCACCATCTCCACCAGCACGTATCCGGGGAAGATCTTCTTCTTGACGACCTTCTTCTTGCCGTCCTTGAACTCGTACTCTTCCTCGGTCGGAACGAGAACCCGGAAGATCTTGTCTTCCTTCTCCATGGTCTTGACCCGTCTCTCGAGGTTGGCCTTGACCTTGTTCTCGTAGCCTGAGTACGTGTGGATCACATACCAATTCCTGTTGGGATTCTCGGGCTCCGGAGACTCCTCGCCTGGCTCCTCCGGAAGTTCCCTGGGGTCCCCGACCGCGTCGCCGGGCACGCTCTCATGCTGCGCCGGGCCTTCCTCCACGGAGGCTGCGAGTTCATCTTCAGCAGACCGGGCTATCTCTCTTTCCTCCACCTCACGAGGGGCCGCATTGCCTCACGGCCGCAGCCCTCCACCCCCTACTGAAGTTTTACCGCATGTTACCGTATGAATATCTTCAGCCCCTGGGAAAACACGAAATCGATGAGCCCGATGAATGCGCTGGCCACGACGACCACGGTAACCACGACCACAGTCGAAGACACGAGTTCCTTGCGGTCGGGCCATGCAACCTTCCTCATCTCGGCCCTGACCTCGCGGAGGAACTTGCCCATGCGGCCGAGCCTCTCCTTGATCTGCATAACGGCTCCCTTCCTCGCCCGCCGGCCCGAACACGGGCCTTCTCAAGTCGGTGGATCGGTGAGTCCCTGTCACCAGGCTCTCCTACCGGGTCTCCTTGTGGATCGTGTGTGCCCGGCAGAACTTGCAGAACTTCTTCAGCTCCATCCGGTCGGGATCGTTTCGCTTGTTCTTCTCAGTGCGGTAGTTCCGCTGCTTGCATTTGGTGCACTCAAGAGTGATGCCCTCGCGCACTTCTTCACACCCCCTGGCACGTCACCCCTAGAATCTAGCATACCGCGGCAGGCGTGTCAATAAGAGACCAAATCCCATGCCGGGCGGTACAAGAAAACAGCGCCGGACCCACAGGCGCCTTGCTGGATTAAAGAACTGGAGCCCACGGCCGGAATCGAACCGGCGACCCCATCCTTACCATGGATGTGCTCTGCCTGCTGAGCTACATGGGCTCCTAAGCATGACCTGGAGCGGGAAACGGGACTCGAACCCGCGACATTCAGCTTGGAAGGCTGACGCTCTAGCCAACTGAGCTATTCCCGCTCGCCGCAAAATGCCTGGTGGAGAGGGGTGGATTCGAACCACCGAAGGCTGAGCCAACAGATTTACAGTCTGCCCCCTTTGACCAGCTCGGGAACCTCTCCACTAAACCCGTGCGTGTAGGGACCGACACCCTCAGCCCAGCGTCCCATGCCGCTTTTATATATTAGCATAGAGGTGCGGCGTACGCAAGTGCCAATTGCCGCTTGGGCGCGCGTAGCAATTGTGGCGCCCGAGGGTTACCTCCGCTTTCCGGACAGCAGCGTGTCAGGCTACCTTCGTACGCGATTCCACGGTCTGGTCGCCTGTGAGGCTGGGATCAACGCGACCAGGTCGCCCGGCCGGATCGATCCGTTGGAGGCCAGCCCCGGGCTGCTTCTGGATGTCTACGGACCACGCCTAGCGGCTCGCGTGTATAGGTGGGTCCAGTCTGACTAGGTCGCTCGCGAACATGGTCCCTGGCTGGCCACCGCGGCGAGCACAGCTGGCTGTCCTCTAGCCGTTCCAACGCGCGTCCTGGTCGCGTCGTCAGCAATTTGCCTCATCCAGAGTTGCGTCTCGACAGGACTTGCGCCAGCCACGTCGAAACCATGGGAATATCCCAGAGCGGAGGTACTCTTGCTAAGAGTAGAAAAGGAGGCAATGATCGATGCAGGCGGATCTCTCTTTCTGCAGACGGGAGTTTCCCGCACTCGACCTGCGGGTGAACGGACACATGGCGGCGTACTTCGACGGCCCCGGCGGCACACAGGTCCCGGCCCGGGTGATCAAGGCCATAGCCCGGTACTACCAGGAAGCGAACGCGAACTGCCACGGTGAATTCGTGACGAGCCGCCGCACTGACGGGACTATAGCCGCTGCGAGGCAGACCGTGGCCGAGATGCTGGGGGCTGCCTCGCCGGACGAGATCGCCTTCGGCCCCAACATGACCACACTCAATTTCGCCCTCTCGCGCGCCCTGGGGCGCGCGCTCACGCCCGGCGACGAGATCGTCATCACCGACCTCGATCATGAGGCAAACCGCAGCCCCTGGCAGGTCCTGGAGGAAAGGGGCGTGGTGGTACGGTCCGTCCGTGTGAACCTGCCCGAGTGCACGCTCGACTATGACGACCTGGAGAGGGCGGTCAACGCGCGGACCAGGGTGGTGGCTCTGGGATACGCGTCCAACGCGGTCGGAACCATCAACGACGTGAAGCGCGCGGCCTCGCTCGCCCACTCCGTCGGGGCGGTGTGCGTTGTCGACGCGGTCCACTATGCGTTGCATGGAGCCATCGACGTGCGCGACATCGGCTGCGATTTCCTGCTGTGCTCCGCGTACAAGTTCTTCGGGCCGCACGTTGGCATCCTTTACGGTCGCCGCGATGCGTTCGAAAGGCTCGCCGCGTACAGGGTGCGCCCCCAGAGCTCGAAACCGCCGCACAAGATCGAGACCGGAACGCTGAACCACGAGGGCATAGCCGGCGTCATCGCCGCGATAGAGTTCATCGCCGACCTTGGGACCGCGCTTGAGCAGCCGGTAGCGGCCTTCCATGGGACCGCGAGTGAAAGCGCGGCCACACCACAGACTGGCGCGCCTCGACCGGACGCAGCACGACCGGATGCTGATCACAAAGCGAAGGAGCCCGCAAGTCGAAGGTCGCGCATCCTTGCAGGCTTCGCCGCCATTGAACTCCACGAACGGCCGCTCTTTGCCATGCTCATGGACGGGCTCGCCTCGATCCCCGGAGTGACGGTGTACGGGCTTCCGGCTCATGGTGAGCGGACCCCGACCGTGTCGTTCACCGTGGCGGGCAGGTGGCCTGCGGACGTCGCCAGATTCCTCGGAGACCGCGGCATCTTCGTGTGGCACGGCGATTTCTACGCCACGAAGCTCATCGAGCGCCTCGGCCTCGCCGAAACCGGCGGCGTGGTGCGGGTGGGCATAGCGCCCTACAATACCACCGAAGAAGTCAGCCGGCTGCTGGAAGCCCTCAGGGAGTGCGCCGGCTTCTTCTCCTGAACGACCTCCGGCTGGCGGGACCTGCACGAAGTTGGCTCTATGCGTTCCATTCAAGCCGCCGGAGCCGATGCCCGAGGGCTCTCTCGATTCCCTGGAGCGCGGCGGCGTCGTCCCCGGTGACAAGGCTCAATGCTTGGCCTGTGGCACCGGCGCGTGCGGTGCGGCCGACGCGATGAATGTAGTCCTCCGGAACAGCCGGCAGGTCGTAGTTGATGACGTGCGTCACGCCCTGGATATCCAGGCCACGCGCGGCGATGTCCGTTGCCACGAGTACCCGGAAGACGCCCTGGCGGTACCCCTCGAGGGCCGCCTCGCGCTGCCGCTGAGACCTATCGCCGTGAATGCACGCGGCCTTGACACCCGACCATGAGAGCCGGCGGGCAAGCCGGTCGGCCCGATGTTTCGTGCGCGTGAACACAAGCACGCTTTCCATGGGCTGGCGCTGAACCAGCTCCAGCAGGGCCGTCGTCTTCCGGGCGGAGGGAACCATGTAGACAGCCTGTGACACCGTCTCGGGAGGGGTGGCCACACGGCCCACCTCAAGTCGCACCGGAGCCTTCATGAACCGCTCCGCCAGAGCAAGAATCTCCGGCGGCATCGTCGCGGAATAAAGGAGCGTCTGCCGAGACGCGGGAAGGTGGGACATGATCCGCCGGAGGTCCGGCAGGAAGCCCATGTCAAACATCCGGTCGGCCTCATCGAGCACCAGGGTCGATACGTTCTTCAGGTCTATCGTCCCTCTGCCCAGGTGGTCGAGCAGGCGACCCGGGGTCGCTACGACGATGTCCACGCCGGCTCGCAGCGCCTGCAGCTGGGGTTCATATCCCACCCCTCCGTAGATGGCGGCGCCATTCATCCCGGTGTGACGGCCGAGCTTGCGTGCGTGCTGGGCAGTCTGAATGGCTATCTCCCGGGTCGGGCAGAGGATGAGGCCCCTGACACCGCCGCGGGGGCCGGTTGATACGCGCTCCAGCATGGGCAGAAGGAACGCAGCCGTCTTGCCGCTGCCCGTCTCCGCGGTGACCACTATGTCGCGCCCTTCCAGGGCGGGGGGAATGGCCGAACTCTGGACGGGCGTGGGTTTGATGTAGCCGGCTTTCCTGACGTTATCGAGGAGAACCGGGCCCAGTCGGAAATCGCTAAACATGTGTACCTCTCTTCTCTCTCTTTCAGCTAGCAAAGAGGGGGTGTCAGCCGAGCGCTGACACCCCCTGGCAGCTGTACAGCATTTCGCGTCTTCCCGGGTATCTTATCACATTTGCGGACCGACAGCAACGACGATTTCGCGCGATGAACACGGCCCTGTGTCGACGCTTCCGACATGTCGTGACCTCAAGCGGCGTTTCCTCTTCCCAATATCGCGCTGCCGTCATCGACTCCTCCTCGCCTTCCCTGACGGCGTTCTGCCCGCCGGACGCGCGGCTCGCCACCACCGTAAGGAAACGCGTTCTCGCCCGGTTTTCGCCGGAGCGGGTTCCAGGTGCCACCGGCCGGACCCCGGAACCCGCTAAACAACTGGAGCCGACGGTGGGACTCGAACCCACAACCTGCTGATTACAAATCAGCTGCTCTACCGTTGAGCTACGTCGGCATCAAGACTCGTGTCTTCGATTTCGTTCCCTGATAAGATCTTAGCCGCTCACGGCTCCCATGTCAACCCGCACGAGCCCGGCGAGCCCGGCCGGACGCACACACACTGCCCGGCGTTCAACCGGACGCACATGCACTACCGGGGCACATGCACGAGCGGGCGCGCCTCCGCCCAGCCCCGGATCAAGTGACCTCGTCGCGCTTCTCTATGTATCTCTCAAGCTTGCGCTTGACGCGCTGCAGCGCGTTGTCTATGGACTTCACGTGCCTATGCAATTCGCCGGCGATCTCCTGGTAAGACTTGCCGTCGAGGTACGCAGAGAGCACCTTCCACTCGAGGTCGCTCAGGAACTCGTTCATCTTGGACTCGATGTCGACGAACTCCTCTTTGCTTATCACAAGCTCCTCGGGGTCAGTGACCTTGGTGCCGGAGAGCACGTCGAGCAGGGTGCGATCCGACTCCTCGTCGTATATGGGCTTGTTGAGCGACACGTATGAATTCAGGGGAATGTGCTTTTGCCTCGTGGCCGTCTTGATGGCCGTGATGATCTGGCGAGTTATGCAGAGCTCCGCAAACGCGCGAAACGACGCCAGCTTGTCGCTGCGGAAATCCCGTATGGCCTTGAACAGGCCTATCATACCCTCCTGGACGATGTCTTCGCGGTCGGCACCGATGAGAAAATACGAGCGCGCCTTGGCACGGACGAAGTTCTTGTACTTGTTGATCAGGTACTCTTCGGCGGCTCTCTCCCCGCATCTCGCGCTCTCGACAATATCCTCGTCGAGCATGTCATCGTACAGAGAAGATGGCTGGCGCTGCGGTTCGGCACTCATCGACATCGCCCCCCTGCTTGTCTGACGTCGCTCGACTCACAAGCAGATTATACACTCGCGTTTGTGGACAAGTCAAGGAACGCAAGACGCCGCGGAACCTTGCCCCGCGCGCTGCCCGGCCACCCGCGCCGAGTCACACCAGCCGCGATACCACCGCCGCGATACCGCCGCGCCTCACATGAGTTCAAGGTTTCCCCGCCCGCACCGGGGGGTTGATCGGGCCTGCCCCAGGCTCCGCCTCTCGGTCTGTACCGATCCGCACGACCGCGTCTCGCGGCCTGTACCTGTCGCGCGATAACACCTCCCTTCTCACGACCTCCCCACCCGTGATGACCAGCCGCTCCGTGGTCACCTCGCAGCCAGGCTCGCCCTCCTTCTCCACCACGCGCTCCCCTTTCGCGAGCTTCGCGTCCAGGACTTCACGCACGCCAGGCGCAAGGGTCGCCACATGGGACGTGATGATGCGCACCTCGCGCCCCTCGGGCCGGTCGCCGAAGAAGCTCACCGTAATCTTCGGCCCCACCACCTCTGACAGGATGAGGACCGGTGCGGTCCCGGCGTTCCTGAACCGGAGGTCCTGCGAACCGTAGTAGACTTGCGCGTCCCTCCCCGGCGGGACGTAGCCTGTCAGCCTGGAGTGGTTCTGCCTCGCGGTGATCCGCATGTCTGCGAGGAGCGCAGCGTTGTAGACCGTGGACGAAACCTGGCAGACCCCCCCGCCCACCCCGGGCTTGAACTCGTCCTCCACGATCTCTGGCGCCACACGGAACCCAAGCTCGCGCGTCCTGGGGCCTACCACCTCGTTGAACGAAAACTCCTCGCCCGGCCGGACCATCACCCCGGATATCCGGCCCGACGCAAGCCGAATGTTGTGGGCCCGGTTCTCGACCCCGGTGTCGAACGTTGTCGAAAATGATGCCACAAGCTCCCTGATGCCAAGATCCTTCAGGTCCTGGAGAGTGGTGATGGGTGGCACCCGACGGGACTCGAGGAACACGGCCGGATGCCAGGCGAGATCGAGCGCCTCGCGCACCCGTCGCGTCGACTCGGCCACGTCCAGTCGTCGCCCCTCCCGCTCAGGGATAGCCCGCCCGGTGCGGACGTCAAACGTGGCATTCCGCGCCTCGATATCAATCTCGGCCGCCAGTGCCAGTACGGCTTCGAACAGCCGTGCCTCGTCGACCCGGGTGGCTGCGCTCACGCGCCACCCGGCCGTCGCGGCCCGCCAGAGTTCACCCGCCCCTCTGACGACGCCCCCCGTCCTTCCCACGCCCGCGACACGCCTCGCCAGCTCCGCAGGATCCGATTCGAAGCCCAGGCTCTCCGCGGCGCGCTCCCACCGCTGGTCCCTGTGGATGAGCACGACCGGCCCTGTGCTCGCAAGGTGGGCCACGCGGCGGGCAACCTCCGCGGCCTCCGCCCGCGTCATGCCGCCGACATCGATCCCGCCCAGGTTCACGCCGAGAGCAATGCGCCCCCCTTCACCTGCAAAGAACACGCCCGCCCCGACGGCCGTCCCGGCAACGAGGCAGGCGCCTGCCATCAAAGCTACCAGGCCTGTCGCAACCGCACGCGGCCGCACCGCGATGCTACTCCCCTCTCGCCGCCCCCCGCTGCCTTCCCTGCTCCATCTGTCCCCCCTGCTTTCCCCGCCCTGCCAGCTCTTTCTGCGCTCTCTGGCGCAACACCTCGAACATGATGACCCCAGCGGCAACCGACGCGTTCAGCGACGATACGCGACCTCTCGTCGGAATCCGCACCAGGACGTCGCATTTCTCGGCCAGGAGACGCGACATCCCACCCCCTTCCGAACCGATCACCAGGGCGACCGGACCGGTGAAGTCCACCTCGTAGATGGTGCGCTCCGCCCCCGCGTCGGCTCCGAACACCCAGAAGCCGTGTTCCTTCAGCCTCTCGACCTCCCGGGGGAGGTTAGCCGCCCTCGCACACGGCACGTACTCCACCGCCCCCGCCGAGGCCCGCGCCACGACGCTCGTAAGCCCGCACGCCCTGCGCCTGGGCACGATCACGCCGGTGGCGCCGACGGCGTCACACGTCCTCACGATGGCTCCGAGGTTCCGGGGGTCCTCGATGCCATCGAGCACCACAACGAGCGGCTCGCCACCCCCCGCCGCGCCCCCCGCGGCATCCCGCTCCGGCCCGCCCGCGGTCGCCATCTGGAGGATGTCGTCTACCTCGAAGTACCTGGCGGCAGCCCCGACCGCCATCACGCCCTGGTGGTTCCGCCCGTCCGCAAGCGCGTCCAGCCGGCCCCGCTCCACTTCCACCACGGGCACGCCAGCCTCGCGCGCAAGGGATCTCACCATCGCTGCGAATCCAGGGTCGATCCCCTTCGCGATCGTGACCTTCACGAGCGGCCGGCCCGAGCGCAGCGCCTCGATCACCGGGTTACGGCCTTCGAGTCTCTCTCCTCCCGCCCCTGCCGCGCGCCCCGCGTGCGTGGCCCCCGCCCCGCGCGCCTCGCCGCGCCGCCCTGCCCCGCGGCCTCCCGCTCCTTCCGGTCCTGAAGGCCTCCTGCTACCGTCCTTCATCCTCACCGGTCTCACCGTTATCCTTTGCGACATCCGTGGCGGCTATGAGACGCCTGCTCACACTCTCAATCCTGCCGCAGGACATCTTGCCCTCAGGACAGCAGCCGCGCATCTCGCACGGCGGCCCAACCCAGGAGAAGAGCCGCGGCGCTACCTCGCGCACGCGCTCCAGCATCGCCCTGGCGAGGTCACGTATTTCCCACTGCGCACGCTCGCAGAGGCGCCGCTCGAAGAAGTTGTAAAGGCTCCGGCAGTTCATCGTCACCACGAGCCTCGTCCCGCAGGCGTTGGGCAGAACGAACCTCGCGTCCTCCCTCGGGACCAGTTCCACGAGCGCCCTGTACGCGTCCCGGGCCCGCTCCATTTGCTCCTCGAAAAGCCTGCGCGCTTGCTCGTTCGCCGCCACCGACGGCGGCACCACGTAGTCGAAGCCCTGTTCGTTCACGTAGCGCTGCGATTGCTGCGAGTATGACGCGATGCGGTGCCTCACGAGCTGATGGCTCAGGGCCCTGCTCACGCCCTCGATGGTGAACGTGAACGAGGCATGTTCGGTGGGGGACAGGTGCCCCGCCTCGATGATGGTTCTGATGAGATCGCCCACCTTCTCGTCGGACAGCCCCTCCGCCAGCTCCGCGGCCCCAAGCGGCGAGTAACACTGCCTCGCCGCGATCGCGACCAGTCTCTCAGGATCGGGTGTATAGCTTACAAGCATCACGTTCATGATGGTGGGCCTCCCAAGTGGATCGCCACGAATTCGCGCCGCCTCTCAGCGCGCATGTCCTCGCCAGGGTTGCCGGTGTTGTCCTCCGGGGACGGCGCGTGCGGTGAGATGCGTTCGAATTGGGAAGTGGCGCAGACTTACGGCGCATTACTCGGATGCGTGCCTGCCACGGCCAGCGCCCTTTCGAGCACCTCCTGGAGCCGCTTCTCCCGGCCCAGAAGGTACAGGTAGCCTATCACTGCCTCAAACCCGGTGGAATGCCTGTAATCGAGGACCGCCATGCTCCTCGGCCCCCGCCCGGTGTGCACGTTCCGCGCTCGCCTCGCCACCTCCAGCTCGTCAGGAAGGAGAAATGCGTCCAGTCCGGCAAGTATGCGCGCCTGAGCTCTCGCGTTCACCCGCATGGTGGCTTCCCTGTGCAGTTCGTCGAGGTCGCGGTGCCCGTCTCGAACGAGTCTCGTCCGCACGTAAAGCTCGTACACGGCATCCCCGACATAAGCCAGCACGCCGACAGGGAGCCTGTCCACCTCGTCAGTGCCGAAGCCCATCATTTCTCTCGCTTCCAGATGGTGCCCGAGGCCGTGTCCTCCAGAGCGATGCCCATCTCGCGCAGGCCGTCGCGTATCCTGTCTGCGAGGGCCCACTCTTTCTTTGCGCGCATCTCGCGGCGCACCTCCACAAGGAGCCCCACGAGACCGTCCACCAGCCCGACGTCCGCAGCGGCCGCGCCCTCATCCTCGCGGAACAGCCCCAGGATGCCGCCAAGCTCCTGCACGGTATCTGCCGCGAGGCGAAGGCCTTCCGCGTCCGCCTCGTCCCGTCCATGGAGCGCGTCGTTGACCGACCGCGCGAGATCGTGGACTGCCGCGAGGGCGACCGCCGTGTTGAAGTCGTCGTCCATTCCCTGGATGAACTTCTCCCGCGCCTCACGCGCCGCTTTCGCGAGGTCTCCGCCCGCGAATGCGCCCGCGCAAACCCCAGCTGCAGTGGGCCACCCGGCTGGCTCCCCGGCTGACCTCCCGGCTGGCTCCCCGGCCGGCTCCCCGGCCGGGTCTCCGGCCACTTCGGCCGCCTCCGCCGTCCAGGCTACCCCGGCTGCCCCAGCGCGCCCGGCATCGGCGGCTTGCCGCCTGGCCGCATCAAGCGTGGACCGGAGCCGTTCATAAGCCCTCCGGGCCGCCTCGAGTTCCTCGGCGCTGTAGCTTGCCGGGCTGCGGTAGTGCCTGGAAGCAAAGTAGTAGCGGATGACCCCAGGCTCATACTGCCGCAGCACGTCTCGAACGGCGAAGAAGTTGCCGAGCGACTTGGACATCTTGGCGTCGCCAACGTTGAGCATGGCATGGTGGAGGAAGTAGCGCGCGAAGGGCTCCTGGCCCGTGTACGCCTCGGATTGGGCTATCTCGTTCTCGTGGTGCGGGAATATGAGCTCGTCGCCGCCGCCGTGGAAATCGAACCCGCTTCCGAGGTATTTCAGCGCCAGCGCGGAGCACTCGATGTGCCACCCGGGGCGCCCGGGACCCCAGGGGCTGTCCCACGCAGGCTCGCCCGGCTTTGACGCCTTCCAGAGCGCAAAATCCATGGCGTTTCGTTTTCTCGGGTCCACCTCCACCCGCGCTCCCGCCATCATGTCGTCCAACGACCTCCGCGATAGCTTGCCGTAGCCGGGAAAGCGCATCACGTCGAAGAACACGTCACCGTCCACCCGGTAGGCGTAACCTTTCTCGACGAGGCCCTCGATGATGCGGATGATGTCCTGCATGTGGTCTGTGACTTTCGGGAACACATCTGGCCTCTCCACGCCCAGCCTGCCCATGACGTCCAGGAAATCCTCGTGGTACTCTGCAGCGACCTTGGCGGGCGAGGTGCCACGCTCGTTCGCCCTTGCGATGATCTTGTCATCGACGTCGGTGACGTTCTGGACGCAGAACACTCTCCAGCCTCGCCATCTGAGATACCTCCGCACCGTGTCCCAGAACACGTACTGGCGCGCATGGCCCATATGGGTGTAATCGTACGGTGTGATGCCACACTGGTAGATATCCACCCGCCCCCTTGTACGGGGGACAAAATCCTGTTTTGTCCTCGTCAGCGTGTTGTACACACGCAGCGCCATATCAACACCTCCTTGCGCGCCTTGCAGTCTCCCGGTGCAGCCTGCGTCTTGCCCGCGCGCTGCAACCTGTAACTTGCCCAATACGCCAGGGATGCGGGAATTCCTCCCGCACCGCCTGAGTATGGCGCCATGAGTTTGCGCCATCTTCCCTGACGGTGTTGGGGTTGCCGGTGCTCGCTAGGGCGGGGCGCCTGGAATTTGACTAGCCTTGAGCGCCAAATTCGAACGGGGCGCGCCGCAAGCGCGCCGTCCCCGGAGGGCGACACCGGCGGCCCTGGATAGGACCTACGCGCTGGAAAGCAGCGCGAATCTCTGTGGCGATCTACCTAGTGTCACGGCTTCATTCCTTGCCGACGACCTCGATGGCCACCGGAGCGACCCCCGGCCCGATGAGGTCGATGGCTTCAGCAGCAGCTCTTGAGAGGTCGATGTCACGGCCGGCGACATACGGGCCGCGGTTGTTGATCCTGACCGTGACATGCTTGCCGTTGGAAAGGTTGGTGACCCGGACGAGTGTGCCGAAGGGCAGGGTCCGGTGGGCCGCGGTCAGGCTCTCCTGATCATAGACCTCGCCCGTCGCAGTCGGGCGCCCGTGCCACCTGCCGCCGTACCATGAGGCGCGCCCCACGTGCACCGACCGCCGCCTCCCGCCGTCCAGCGACACCAGGTGCCCGCCGTCAACGCGGCGCAACACAGGCGCGCCCAGGGCGGCGCGGATGTTGTTCGCCCACTGAAGCGCCAGCTCGTAGCAGGAACTCCCGTTCAGTGCCGCGTGCTCGCTGTCCACGGTGACGATGAGTCGATCACCGGCGGCCACGGCAAAGCTGCCGCGTACGAGCGCGGGCTTCACGCCTTCCCCGCCTGAATCCGCCAGACTCTCACGAAGCCGCTGCGCCACGGAAGCGGCCCGGTCTCCGGCGGACATACCCCCCGCCCCGGCCCGGATGCGCATCACGACGTGGCCCCCAAGAGCCACCTCCCAGCCCCCCGGGACCGTCGCCGACTCCCGGACCCTGACGCTGACGCCCGTGTCACCAGCCCGAACGCCGCCACCCAGACAGGCGGCCGTCACCAACAGCACCAGCAGCAGCACCAGCACCGCGATGGATGGCCCAGCGACACTCGACAGTCGGCCTTTCATGTGCCAGCGCTGGTCCTTGCTGCGCGTACCAGCCCGGTCGCTCTGGTCGCCCCGGGCATCCTGGTCGCCCCGGTCGCTCTGGTCATGCCGCCCACCTCGGCGGTCCCAGCGGTCACATCGGCTCCGGCGGTCCCGGCAACCCAGGTGGCCCGGGTGGCCCCGGTCGTCGCGGTCGCCCTGGTCACCCCTGCCAACCAGTCCGTCACGTCTATTCGCGCCCAAATTCACAGAAATCGCCTTCCCTGACCCTTCTCACCTGGGCCCCCACCGAGGCCAGCTTGGCCTCTATCCGGTCGTAGCCCCTGTCGATATGCTGGACCTCGCGGATCTCCGTCTCACCCTCCGCGACGAGCCCGGCAAGAAGCAGCGCAGCGCCCCCTCGTATGTCCCTGGGGCACTCCACCGGGGCGCCCGTGAGCTTATCCGCGCCTCGCACGATGATCGTGTCCCTGTCCACCTGCAGGTCTGCGCCCATCCTCCGAAGCTCGTCCGCATACCCGAATCTGTTCTCAAAACGGGTCTCCGTGATCGCAGCCACGCCGGACGCCCGCGTCATCATCGCCACGAACTGAGGCTGAAGGTCCGTGGGAAACCCCGGATAGGGCTGCGTCTCGACGTTGACTGCCTTGCATCTCTCCGGCCCGCACACGTGTAGCACTGACTGGTGTTCCTCGATCGCCGCCCCCGCCGCCTGTAACTGGATTATGACTGTCCGCAGATGCTCCGGCACGGCGTTCTCAATGGTGATATCGCCCCCGGTCATGGCGGCGGCGATGGCGAACGTGCCGGCCTCCAGCCGGTCTGGGATTATCTCATGGCTTGCGGAGGACAGCCGATCGACGCCATCGATCCTTATGGTGCTCGTGCCTGCCCCGCGTATGCGCGCGCCCATCGAGTTGAGGAGGATCGCGAGGTCGACGACCTCCGGATCCCGGGCGGCGTTCTCGAGGATGGTCGTGCCCTCGGCGAGCGTCGCGGCAAGCATCAGGTTGACGGTGGTGCCGTGGCTCGCTTTGCCCACGTAGAAGCTGGCCCCGCGCAGCCGCCTCGCCTGCAGTTTCACGTACCCATGTTCGACCGCGACCTCCGCGCCGAGAGCCCTGAACCCGTCGAGATGGAAGTTGATACCCCGCGCTCCTATTACGTCGCCGCCGGGGAAAGGCACCTCTGCAGCGCCCAGCCGGGCGAGAAGCAGCCCGGCGGCATAGAACGACGCCCGGAGACGCCGCACCAGTTCATACGAGGGGCGGTGGTTCGCGATGCCCGACCCGTCTACCTCGAGTCTCCCGGGTCCCACAGGCCTTATCTTCGCACCAAGCTCCTCCAGTATCTGACATTGGGCATGCGTATCCGTGTAGTTCGGGACGTTGTCCAGGACGGTCTTCCCCGCCCCCAGCGCCGCCCCTGCAAGAATCGCAAGAGCGCTGTTCTTCGAGCCGGTCAACCGAATGGAACCGGAAAGCCTGCTTCCCCCGGTCACCACGAACTTCGCCACGGCCACCCCTCCATAGACCCACAACCGTCACCCCGTGAAGACCGGCCGCAACCGGCCGCGATCAACCCTGACCGGTCCCAGCCAGACGCTACCGGCAAGGCGCGGAGTCCCTATCATATAACGCTATAGCCGACGGCAAGCTGCTCGGGGCCATCAACGAGGGCATGGCCGAACCGTCCAAAGATGGCCACCGAGACCCTGCCGTCGCCGCGCACGACGGCCATCTTGAACCCCCCGCCGAGCCCGGGATTGATCATGGACAACTGGACATATGCGTCCCTGACCGCATTGGAGACTGCGATTTTCTCGCGCACGTCCTCGGAGATCACGCCGAGCGCGACGGCGGCCGCGATCATGCTCTCTCTCAGCTTTGCCGCGAGACGGTCTGCGCTCGCGCCGACCTGCGTGATGGCGCCCTTGTACCCGTACCCTCGGACCTTCTCGAGCCAGTATTTCTCATACTCCCGGCTGCGGGTCATCACGAGGTAAATCGACGCCGCCTCGACGGAAATGGTGGTGGCGCCCTCGTCCTCCGCCATCCCCTTGACTATGTCTCTCGGGGATACGACCCCCACAAGCATGCCCTCCCCGTCCAGAACGGCCAGGGCAGGCGCATTGGAGTCGTTCAGAAGGGAGCATGCCTCGGACACGGTGCATTCGTCAGACACCTTGATGAGTCTCGTGTCCATCACGTCGCGGGCAACCAGAGCGTCCCTGCCGGCCGGAGTAAGGAGATCCCTGTCCGATATGATGCCAATCGCCTGACCAGCCTCGGTTACGAGGAGAAGGTTGGTGCCGCTGTTCAGCATGATCCTCCGGAGTTCCCCGGTGGGCGTGTCAGGCTCCACCGTCACCAGGTTCGAATCCATTATCCGTCTGACTGTCACCCGCTCAACCTCCCAATCTGCTCGTTTCGTGTCTGGGTCGTTCCTGCGCATATCGGACGCTGCACGAGGCATAGCAGGCCATTCCCTCGCCTCGCCCGACGAACCCCATTCCCTCCATGGTAGTAGCCTTTATGCTGACGTCCTCCACCGCCACGCCCAGAACGCGGGCCACCGTTGCCCGCATCGCCGGCACGTACCCTGCTATCCTCGGACGATCGGCTAGAAGCATTGCGTCCACGTTGTTGACGACGAACCCGGCCGCGCCTGCGCTGTCCCGGACCTTCCCGAGGATGATCATACTGGATATGCCCGCAAGCGCCGGGTCCGTGTCCGGGAAGAGGTGCCCGATGTCGCCGAGCCCGCAGGCACCCAGAATCGCGTCGGCGATGGCGTGGACGATGACGTCGGCATCGGAGTGGCCTTCGAGCCCCAGGTCGAACGGGACCACGACCCCGCCCAAAACGAGAGGCCTCCCCGGGACGAGCCTGTGCACATCAATGCCCAGGCCGACTCTGACTCCCCACGCCGGCCCCGGCGCCTGTCCCGCCCCGAAATGCGCCCCTTCCCCCTTCGGTCCAGTCTCGTCCCTCGCCCTGAGGAGCGCCTCGGCGATTAGCAGGTCCTCCGGGGTCGTGACCTTGATATTATCGTATTCCCCGTGGACCACTTTGACTCTCACGCCTGTCCTCTCCACCAGCATGGAGTCGTCGGTCGCGTGGACCCCGTCACGGACACCGACCGCGTAAGCGCTCTCGATGATCTCCCTGCGAAATGCCTGGGGGGTGGCGGCTGCCCACAGCGCGCTGCGGTCCGGCGTGCTCACTATTCCGTCGCCGCGCACCACCTTCATCGTATCCCTGGCGGGCACAGCCACGACCGCGCCTCCGGACGCCCGCGCAGCTTCCACAGCCCGCGAGATCGTGCGCGGGCGGATCAAAGGCCGCGCGCCATCGTGGACCACCACGATCTCGCACGCGGCGTCGAGATAACCGAGTCCGTGTGAGACCGATTCCTGTCGCGTGGCGCCGCCGGCCACGACATGCCTTACCCTGGAGATCTCGACCCAGTCCCCGACGAGGCGCATCGTCGGCTCCACCTCGTCCGGCGCAACGATGACGACGACGTCGTCCACACAGTCGCATGCCTCGAACGCACGAAGGGTGTGACGCAATACCGGCTCACCGCAAAGGGGCAGGAATACCTTATTGATGTTCGCCCCCATCCTCCGCCCGGCCCCCGCCGCGGCTATCAAAGCGCACACGCTCACGCGCCCACACCCCTCATCATCCTCGCGCAGGGCGGACAGCCAAACGCGCAACCAGCGGCTGTTCCCGTGGCTCAGATGGCCTTTGGCCTCGCGAATATCATCCTGCCAGCGGCGGTCTGGAGCACGCTCGTGACCATCACCCCGACCTCTTCACCGATGTAGCGCCTGCCCCCGTCAATGACGATCATCGTGCCATCGTCGAGGTACCCCACACCCTGGCCCACCTCTTTGCCGTCGCGGATGACGTGGACCGTCATCTCCTCGCCGGGCAGCACCACGGGCTTCAGGGCATTTGCAAGCTCGTTGATGTTCAGCACCTTGACGCCTCGCAGCTCCGCGACCTTGTTGAGATTGAAGTCGTTGGTGAATACCTTCGCGCCAAGCTCCGCGGCGAGCTTCAGGAGCTTGGAGTCGACCTCGAGGCCCTCGCCGGGATCCGCGTCAACTATCTGGATCTGGACGCCCTCCTGCTTCTGCATGCTGTTGAGAACGTCAAGCCCCCTGCGCCCCCTGTTGCGCTTGAGCGGATCCGACGAATCCGCTATCCGCTGGAGCTCCTCCAGGACGAAAGTCGGGACGATGAGAGTCCCTTCTATGAAGCCGCTCTTGCATATGTCCAGTATTCGCCCGTCGATTATGACGCTGGTGTCCAGCAGCTTACAGGTGGGGGCGCCCTGATGCTTCGGACACCTTTCCCGGGATGTGGTCACGGCCCGCTCGACGGAGCGCGGGACGGCCATGAACAGGTTGAGCAGGTCCTCCCTCTTCCTGACGGCAACGTGCATCCCGAGGTAACCCATGAAAAGCGTGAATCCTATCGGAAGATACACTCCTATGTACGGCAGCTGCGAGAACGGCAGCGTCACAAGGACAGCGATGAGAAGGCCGACTATGGCGCCGAACGCACCGACCACGAGATCCTGGGTGGGCGTCTCGTGGAGATTCGATTCCACCTTGGACGTGACCCGCCGGAGCCCCTGGGTGACCATAGGAGCGATGAGGAGGCCGACCAGCCCGCCGCCCGATGCCAGGACGACGAATACGGCTGTATCATTGCCGGTTCCCAGGGCTACGGGAGCCACTCCCACGACCATCCTGTGGACGAACACCCCGAGAAGGGACCCACCCACAAGGAAGATCAGGCGGATTAACTTGTCAAGCACGAGGGTTCTCACCTCCATTCCGCTTGAAACAGTTGATCGCCCCCTGGAGTTCCGGGGGCGTAACCGGTTCTGAGACGTTTCGTGTTGGCTCTCGCGGTTATTATGGGAATTGCGCGCCATCGATATCCATGCCTCTCTGTAGAGAGATCCCCTTCTGGTTCCGGGCCATGCCCGGTGTCAACCTGCCTTGACTTTGAAACGCACTTGCAGGCGTACAGGTTCCCCTGCACCCTCGCTTTACTACTGGAGGACCTCGTCGATGGCCCTCTCCACCTCGGTCTCCTCGGCTTCCTGGGCGACCACGAGCTCACTTATGAGGATCTGCTTCGCATTGTCGAGCATGCGCCTCTCCCCTGTGGACAGGCCCTTCTCTCTGTCACGATAAGCCAGGTTTCTGACGACCTCGGCCACAGCGAACACGTCGCCGCTCTTCATCTTCTCCAGATTCGCACGGTACCTGCGGTTCCAGTTGGATGACATTTTCGTCCTCGCCCCGGCCAGTATCTCGTACACCTTCTTGACGTCTTCCTCGCTAATCACGCTTCTCAAGCCGATGTCGCGCGCGCTGTTCAGGGGGACCATGACTTTCATGTCACCCAGGGGTATCCGAAGGATGTAATACTTCTGCCTTTCGCCGAGGACCTCCCTCTCTTCAACGGCCTCTATCACGCCAGCCCCATGCATGGGGTAGACTACTTTGTCCCCGACATTGAACACGGCCAGGTTCCCCCCAATCACACGTCGCCGCCCCGCCCCGGCCCGGCCCGGCCGGTCCAGCGTATCGCGGCGGCACGACCCGGGTCCTTACTCCGCCGGACCTCAAAAGAAAGGCGGCTTTTCGTCTTCGCGTGTCGGCATCACGCGCACCGCCTGCCGCAGGCCCGCCCGGGGTTCATGGTATCTCGGATGGGGACAACGACGGAATCTGACGCACTTCTTACTTGCTAATTCTAACATGGGCGCCCTCGGAGTGTCAATTCTCTGACATCCGCTTCCACTCATGGGACATACTGCTAGCACTCCCCTGGGTTCCGCCGCCCTTGCCACATTGACAACCTGCGAAACGCGTCGGTATAATGAAGGCGTGGCCGCACGGGCCACGGCGCCTTGCGTGAGACTTATGGAGCGAGGTGACGCGCGTGGAGCACGTTGACGTTCCGTCTTTCCAGGAAGCGGTCTCAGAATACCTGATCAGGCACAGGAGCATTCTCGACTGCATCTCCAAGTTCGACGAGGCGACCGCGCGGGTCAATCGTGCAATCATCAAGGCCGTCACGGCTTGCGGCTGCGTGAAGATCTCCGCTTCTCGCCAGACATACCCGCCCGATGCGTCCCTAGCCGATCTCAAGAAATACACCGTATCCCATCTCGACGGCACACTATGCGCTGAATGCCGTGAAGTGGTTGAGACCGAGCTTGGCCGGGCGCTTTTCTATGTCGCCGCCCTGTGCGATCTCCTGGACCTCGACATGGAGCAGATCATGGAGGTAGAGCGTAGGAGATTATCGACCCTCGGGATATTCAGCCTTACCTGAACCTTGTCCCAATGTCGTTCTAGTCTCAGCCGCCTCGCGCCAGTCCGTCCGATAGCGCCTGATCGCGCAAACGTTCGAGGCCGTGCTTTATCGTTTGTGCGCGGGCCGCGCCGATTCCGTCTACCTGGTCGAGGTCATCGGTCGACGCGTCGAGTATTCCCTGCAGGCTCTTGAACCTCGCAACAAGGTTGTCGACAACCGATCTCGGCAGCCTCCCGATCCGGGAGAGAATCCGGTAGCCCCGAGGTGAGACGGGACTGTCGAGAGAGGCCGCACCTCCCGAGTAGCCCAGGACCCGCGCGATGACGCCGGGCTCGAGGATGTCGTCCTGAGGCGACGTGTAGAGGTCGCGTCTTGCGGCATCGACGGATCGCGCATCGGGCTTCGCGATGTAGTCTTCTATAAGAAAATCGCCCTCGTCTTCGATGTTCACCATGAGTTCGGCAAGCTGCATGCGAACGAGGCGACCCTCGCTGCCAAGCTCGCAGATGTACTTCTCGATCTCTCTTGCGACGCGGCGCACCATCGTTGTGCGAAGCACCGCCGCGGCGACGTCGGCGACCGTCACCATGTTCTCGAACTCCAGCGCGCTGAGGCTCACCATGGCCTGATCGCGCACGCTGCGGTACTTCTCGAGCGTCTGCAGGGCCTGGTTGGCCCGGGCCAGGGTTACGCTGATCTCCGGAATGACGTACCTGATGCTGCCCCTGTATAGCGTTATGACGTTCCTCTTTTGCGAGATGGCGATCACAAGCTGTCCCGTCTGCCTCGCCACCCTGTCAGCGGTCTTGTGGCGCGTCCCGGTCTCGCCCGACGAAATGGTTGGGTCGGGGACGAGCAGAGCGTTTGCTACGAGGATTCTTCGTGCGTCCTCGTTCAGCAGGATTGCGCCGTCCATCTTCGACAGCTCGTACAGACGCGCGGGGGTAAGCTCGCAGTCGAGGCGAAACCCGCCGTCCACGATCCCCATGACCTCCGGGGAGTCTCCTATCACGATAAGGGCACCGGTCCTGGCGCTGATTATGCTATCCAGCCCCTCGCGCAGCACGGTGCCGGGCGCGACTGTCCTGAGCATCCGAAGGAGCGTGTCCTCCGAAGGTTTCCCGTCCGTAACAGGCACCAGGCTACCCCCCCAGCGCGATCTCCAGGGCCTCGCCGACCGTCGCGACACCTCGCACGGTGAGGCCATCTTGAGCTTTCACGGCCCTGGCACTGGATATCGGCACTATGCACCGTCGGAAACCCAGCTTCGCTGCCTCGGCCACGCGCGCATCGACGCGGCTGGCCGCCCGCACCTCGCCCGAGAGCCCTACCTCTCCGATTATCACCGTCTTCGGGTCACAGACGGTATTCCTGAAACTCGAGGCTATGGCGCATGCGATGGCGAGATCGGAGGCACGCTCGTCGAGCCGCGCCCCGCCCGCTACGCTCACATAGACATCGTACGTGGAAAGCAGGAGGCCGGCGCGCTTCTCGAGCACTGCCAGGATGATGGCCACGCGGCTCGCGTCCACTCCCGTGGTGGTACGCCTCGGCGTGCCGAACGGCGCGGAGCACACCAGAGCCTCGATTTCCGCAAGGATTGGCCTCGACCCCTCCATGCTCGCCGTGATGGCGAGGCCGCTTACCTCGCGCACCCGACCCGAGAGGAAGAGTTCCGACGGATTCCTCACCTCTACAAGCCCTGAATCGCTCATCCCGAACACGCCGATCTCGTTCGTCGAGCCGAACCTGTTCTTCACCGCCCTCAGGATCCTGAAGCTGTGGTGCCGCTCGCCCTCGAAGTAGAGGACCGTGTCGACCACGTGCTCCAGCACGCGGGGGCCGGCAAGCACCCCGGTCTTCGTCACATGCCCCACGAGGAATATCGGCACCTGCGCCTCCTTGGCCTTCCGGAGGAGACGCCCCGCGCACTCCCTGACCTGGGACACGCTCCCGGGCGCTGACTCGAGTTCGCGGGTGTACACGGTCTGTATCGAGTCCACCACCACCAGGCCGGGGCGGACGTTGTCGATGTGCTGCTCGATCCTGTCCATGTCGACTTCGGCGACGACGAGAAGCCCCGGCGAGCGCACATCGAGACGCTCTGCCCTGAGCTTTATCTGCCTTGCGGACTCCTCGCCCGAAACGTAGAGCACCGGGAGGCCGGCGCTCACGGCGTTCGAAACCTGAAGGAGCAACGTGGACTTGCCTATGCCGGGGTCGCCCCCCAGGAGGACGACGGAGCCCGGAACTATCCCGCCGCCCAGGACCCGGTCGAGCTCGGGCGAGCCGCTGGAGAAACGATACTCCGACGTGGACTCGATCTCGGTGATGGGTACAGGCACGCTCGCGGCGACCGCGCCTCCTGACGAGGCGGCGACAGGTTTCGCCACGACCTCCTCCGCAAGGGACGCCCAAGCCCCGCACCCCGGGCACTTCCCGAGCCACCTCGGGGTCTCGTACCCACACTCCTGGCATACATATCGCGTCCTCGGTTTCGCCATGTCACACGCTCCCTTGCGAGCAAGGTTCAAGTTCGAGCCCTGAGATCGCTCTCACCCTGCACAGATGGCCGTCGCGAAGTCCGCCGGGGTGACGCCCGGCGAGTCGATACCGAAATTCTGGTAAAACCGGCCTATGGCCTGTTCGACCTCCGCCGCCTCACGCCTCACTCCAGCGAGCGCTTCCTCGAGGCTGCCAAGCATCTCCCTCGGGTAGAACGTGAAATCCCCGGAAAGAGATATATCCCGTATGGCCCCGTTCGAGACCGCGCACGTCACGGTAATCAGCCCGCCGGGAGCCTTGTAATTCTGCTCCAGCACCGAGACGCCCTCTGCGATCTTGACGTAATCCTCGCGGGCCTTGCCCTTCTTGAAGAGGAACTCATCTCGCATGAACTCCTTTTCCAGCTCGCGAGCTGCCTTGAGGACTTCAGCCCCGAGGGGCACCTCCTCGAGCGGGCCGACCCTCGCGGCGAAATGCTTTGCGAGCAGGTCCTCCACTTCCCTGCGTGGCGGGATCTTCCCGGTCTCGCGAAGGGTGGTCGTGAGGTTTTCCTCGAGGGACTTATGGACCTTGTCCCGAAACTTCTCGCTCGGCACCTTGAGGATGCTCGCCATGGACCTGTAGTCGAAGTCCAGGATTATGTTTCCCACAAATACCATGCATTCTCCAATGTCGGCCCCGCCGAGCCCCGACACCTTGCGGCCGTCCCGCGTGATCACATCGTTCACCGGGCGGAAGGCGGCATCGACGCCGAGATCCCGGTACGTATCCACGCACGGACCGGCCACGAGCTCGTAGAGCGCCGCGATCTTCCTTGGGAATGCGGGATTGTCCCGCCTCATCACGAGCTGGAAGAAGATTTGGTTTTCGTCGAGGAATGTAGTGCCGCCGCCGATCTCCCGACGCATCACCGAGATGCCGTGCGCCCGGCAGTAGTCGAGGTCAGCCACCTTGCGGGTGTCCTGGAAGTACCCGATGCTGACTATGGGCCGGGCGGGCGATACGAGTATGACCCCCTCCTGTCCCATCCTGGCAAGGGCATGGAAAATGATCATTGATTGCTGCCCCGAAAGCTTCCCCAGCCGGTACAAGTACATCGTCGGACTCCTCCTCCCTAAGTGCCGGTTCAGAGACCACCGCCACTTCTCCACGGGTCGCCGGTGTTGCACTCCGGGGACGGCGCGCTTGCGGCGGGCCGTGTGCTGCGGGCCGTGTCGGATTCGGCGTTCAGGCTTGCCGAATCGAGATCGCGTCGTCGTGCAGGGGCCGGTCCCCGACTTGCCCCCGGAATCAGGGGTGACTTGCCAACCAGGTCATTTCCTTGATTCGAAAAACGTTCGCAACGCGGCAACGACCTCGGCGGGCGAGCCCAGGCCATCGGTCATCTTTTCGAACGGGCACCTGTCAGTGCCGTCGCGGTTCAGGATGGCGGGGGTCGTGGCCTCGGCGACCACGGGGATCCTCGCCGACCGAAGCTCCAGGAGGGCGCCCTCCGAGGCTAGCGGCGTGTACACGGCGCCCGCATTGCAGTAGATGCATAGCATCGCAGATGCCCTCCCCACAACCCGGTCCCCAATGACCGCCCCTTCCAGGCTCTTCCGCGCGCCGAGCACGGCATCGACCAGGGGACGCACTCCGCGCTCGCGCGATCTTGCAACGACCTTACCGTTTTTCACTGCAACGAGGCCGAGATCGCCGTTGCGAAGTAAGCTGCGTGCAAGCTGGATATCTGCGTTGATCCCGCAGCGACGCGTTGTACAGCTCAATGTTGAAGCACTCCTGCCGGGGCGAGAGTTCGTGAGGAAACCGACACGCGATTGCCGCCCCCACGAACCGATTTTACCATACCTGCAGCATCCTGAGGACACCCAGGGAATGCTTTTGAGGATCGGCGCGTACCGGTAAACCCGCGGCGGGCTTCACAGGTCATCCGAACACGAGTGCCCGCACGAGGGGGATGAAGATGTCCGTCCAGGTCCTGAGCAGGCCGCCGAGGATCTTTTGCCCTTCGACAACCCCTGCACCGTACGTCGCCGGGTCGATGGACCTGCTGTCTCCCAGCACGAAGAACGAATCCTCCGGCACCTCCACGGGCGGGAGATCGATGTCACCAGGGGCTTTCACGTACGGCTCGTCGAGTTCTTCGCCGTTCACAAGCACCCTTCCGCCCTTCACCTCGACCGACTCGCCGGGCAGTCCCACCACCCGCGCGACACCGACATCCGCTGTGACCTGGGGGTCGTCTCCCCCGATCCCGAGGTTTATCGCTATGAAGCGATGTCTGAGATCGCGGCGCGTGTGGTCGTCACGGCAGAACATGACCACGTCGCCCCTCTTCGGCGGAAACGCCCTTACGTTGAGCGGAACGCTTATCGCGCCGGCGGTGATCTCCGAGCCTGCCGCAACGGACGCGCCCTTCTCGAAGATCGCCCGGATATCCCTCGCCGCCCGCTGGTCCATGGGATCCATGAGCCCGACCGCAGTGGTGCCTCGAGCGCCTATGACTTGAAGGGCTTGCTCCGGGACCCAGGCGGCGATGTCGGCCACCGCCTCGGATAGAATCAGCACCAGCACCGACATGAGCACACCGTGCCCGTACGTCACTCGGAGCACTTGAATGCGCAAGACCAGTGACCATATGGCGGTGATGAGAGCGACAACGACAACGCCGACGAGCCATCCCGTGCCCGGGCTGTCATGCAGGACCCCTCTGAACACCGCAAACCTCAGGACGGCGGCCAGGATGATTCCGATCACTATCTCAGGAAGGTGCGCATATCCCCAGAGTCTGGCAAGGTCGCGTATATCGCCACGCCCGCCCAGTATGCGGGCGACGACGTGCAGCAACGCAAGGAACGCCAGGAGAATGAGGAGACCTACGAGCGCACCAGTGAGAACATACGCAGGCAGCCATCCGATGCCGGGTAGAAGGGCCTCCGAGAGGTAGGTGCCCGCCCCCCAGCACATGAACCCTGCGATCGCGAGCGAAGGCCAGACCGGCGCACTTGCCTTCAGGCCACGCAGAAGGACACCGGGATGCAGTACGAATCTGGTCAGCCAGAGCCAGACACCCCGCATTCTTCGATACGCCTCCCCCAACTGAGTGCAACTTCAGAAGCACGCGTCACTTCGCCGGGGCTCGCCGGTGCTCCCGCTTCGAGGGCGGCGCGCTCGCGACAGGTATCGCACTCGCGGATCGTTCCGGCGGAATCCGGACACCGACAAACACGGATCGCATCAGCAGACTCACGTGATCCCGTGAACCCGTATTCAGATCCCAAGCAAGCCCACTCGCATGAGCGCCAGCGCCGCCAACTTCGCCATCAGCCTCTCGAAACCGAAGGCGCCTGCCACGTTTGAGATGGCAAGCCACAGCACCAGACCTGATGCGAGCAGCGCCTCCGCAGGACGCTCGAGCACAGGGCCTGCCACATCGTCCGCCCACGAGTTCAACTGCGCGAGCAGGCTCCTCAGCGTCCGCCTTTCCGTCGCCCTCTGCCGCGCAATGCGGGCGAGGCAGGCAGCGTCAGGCCCCGTCGCAGCCTCGTCGCGAAGCGCCCTCAGGGCGAGGGTGACGGCCCCCAGTTCCTCCGCCAGCCGCCTGCAGGCCTCACACTCCTTGAGGTGGGCCTCGACCGCGTCACGTTCCGATCCCTCGAGCTCGCACTCGGCATACATCAGGATCCTGTAGCGCTGGTTGCGGCATCCGCACGGACGACACGTGTTGCATTGAAGTCCTCGCATACCGCATTACCCCTCCACGTAGCCGCGGAGTCTCTCGCGTAGAGCCCTCTTCGCATAGAACAGCCTCGACATGACCGTGCCCTCGGGGCACCCGAGCACCGACGCGATCTCACGGTAAGAGAGGCCTTCGATGTCGCGGAGGACCACCACCGCACGGTAGTACTCTGGTAGCGACAGTACGGCCTCTGTCAGCCTCGAGCGCAGTTCGGCGGTCTCGGCCTCCCGGAGCGGGTTGCCGGAAGGATTATGCGTGCCCGCCACGCTTCCGGCCGCGATCGGGCTCTGCCTCGTTTCCGCGCGCCCCTCGGCCTCCACCTGGTCCAGTGAGAGGGGCTCGCCGTGCCGGCGACGGCGCCGCAGAAAGTCGGTGCACAGGTTCATCGTGATGCGGTAAAGCCATGTGGAGAACGACGATTCCTCCCGGAACCTGCCGATGGACCGGTAAACCCTGACGAACGCCTCTTGTGTGATATCGTCGGCATCGTCAGGATCCCCGCTCATCTGGTACGCGATGCTCCAGACCCGCCGGTGATAGGCCGCGACCATCTCCTCAAAGGCCGCCTCCTCCCCGGCACGGCATCGCCGTATGAGGGCATCGTCGGGCGTCGCCATTCCCGCGACCCTCCTCACCGCTGCCCCGCACCACGCCCCATGTGGTTAGACGCTGTGGAACGGGCTTTATTCAGGGAAACCAGTCTGCCACAGGGTTCGCCACCGACGCAGAGATCCCTGTCACCAGAAAGCATGAAACGGCCGGGCCGGGGATCACCATATAGGATGAAGCCCCTGCCCGGCCGCCGTCCTCGCGTTTCACCGGTTGGTCGATACCACCGGCACGGCCCGGAGATTCATGCGACTTGCGCGTGATCCCGCCGGGGCGCATGCCGCCGGAATCGCCCACGTACCGGAGGATATGCCTCTATACCGTCGATGCCCGCCTTTCGCGCGCCTGGCTCGCGGCGACCCTCTCCTCCGGCTCGATACGCTCTACGGTCATCCGGCCGTCCTCGACGGAGACCGACACGGTGTCGCCGTCCTTGATGCGGCCCTGAAGCAGTTCCTCAGAGAGCTTGTTCTCGATCAGGCGCTCGATGGTCCTCCTGAGCGGGCGCGCGCCGAACTCCTTGCTGAAGCCTTCCTTCGCCAGGAGGTCCCTGGCTTCATCGCTCACCTCGAGGCGGATGTCGTGGTCTTTGAGCCTCGCCTCCACGTCGTTGAGCTGCAGATCGACGATCCGCCTGATCTGCTCCGGGGTCAGGGCGCGGAATACTATGATCTCGTCCACCCTGTTCAGGAACTCCGGCCTGAATGTCCGCCGAAGCTCTGACGTGATCTTCTCCTTCATCTGCTCGTAGCTGTACTCCTCGTCCTCGCGCGCCGTGAACCCGAGCCTCCCCTCGCGGTCGATGAGGTTCGCGCCGACGTTTGACGTCATTATGATGACGGCGTTGCGGAAGTCCACGGTCCGCCCCTTGCCGTCGGTGAGCCTTCCGTCCTCGAGCACCTGCAAGAGGACGTTGAACACGTCGGGGTGGGCCTTCTCCACCTCATCGAAGAGCACCACCGAGTACGGACGCCGCCTCACCCTCTCAGTGAGCTGGCCCGCTTCCTCGTAGCCGACGTAGCCGGGAGGCGCGCCTATGAGCCTTGAGACCGTGTGCTTCTCCATGTACTCGGACATGTCGAAGGCTATCATCGCGTCCTCGTCGCCGAACAGTGCCTCGGCGAGGGCCCTCGCAAGCTCGGTCTTGCCGACGCCGGTCGGGCCGAGGAAGATGAACGACCCGATCGGACGCCTTGGGTCCTTGAGCCCCGCGCGCGCCCTTCTGATAGCTCTCGCAAGCGCTTCGACGGGCTCGTCCTGACCTATGACCCGCCTGTGGAGGATCTCCTCCAGCTTCAACAGGCGCTCGGTCTCCTCCTCGGCAAGCTGAGAGACAGGCACGCCCGTCCACGACGAGACGACCTGGGCGATGTCCTCCGCCGTGACGGTGGCCTCGTCCATTCCCCGCTTGCTCTGCCACTCGTTCTTCTTCGCGTCGATCTCTTCCTTGATCTTCTGCTCCTTGTCCCTGAGGTCAGCAGCCTTCTCGAACTCCTCGTTCTTGATGGCGGCCTCCTTCTCCGTCCTGATCCTGTTGAACTCGTCCTCGAGCTTCTTGAGGTCCGGCGGCGCGATGGTGGTCGCGAGGCGCACCTTCGAAGACGCCTCGTCCACAAGGTCGATGGCCTTGTCCGGCAGGAACCTGTCGGTGATGTACCTGTCCGCCAGGCGCGCAGCCGCCCGGAGCGCCTCATCGGTGATCTTCACCCGGTGATGAGCCTCGTACCTGTCGCGCAGACCCTCGAGGATGGCGATGGTCTCGTCCACGGTGGGCTCACCCACCATGATCGGCTGGAATCGCCGCTCGAGCGCGGCATCCTTCTCCACGTACTTCCGGTACTCATCGATCGTCGTCGCTCCGATGCACTGCAGCTCGCCCCTTGCGAGCGCGGGCTTCAGGATGTTCGCCGCGTCGATGGCGCCCTCGGCGGCACCCGCGCCCACTATCGTGTGCATCTCGTCTATGAAGAGCACCACGTCTCCCGAGGCCCTGATCTCGTCGACGATGCGCTTCAAGCGCTCCTCGAACTCCCCGCGGAACTTCGTACCTGCCACGATCGACCCCATGTCCAGGGTGATGACGCGCTTTCCACGCAGCACCTCCGGCACGTCGCCCCTGGCGACGTTCTGGGCGAGGCCCTCGACGATTGCGGTCTTGCCGACCCCGGGGTCACCTATGAGCACGGGGTTGTTCTTGGTCCTGCGGCTCAGGACCTGAATGACCCGCTCGATCTCCTTCGCTCGGCCGATGACCGGGTCCAGCTTGCCCTCTTCGGCCATGGCGGTGAGATCGCGCCCGAACTGGTCGAGAGTGGGCGTCTTGTGCGCCTTTTTCCCCTTCGCCGCCGCGCCCGGGGCCTCCCCGAGCAGGCTCACGACCTCCTTGCGCACCTTGTCGAGGTCCGCCCCCAGGCTCGTGAGCACCTGCGCGGCCACGCCCTCACCTTCCCGTATGAGCCCGAGAAGGATGTGCTCCGTGCCGATGTATCCCTGGCCGAGCTGCCTTGCCTCGGCCATCGCGAGCTCGAGCACCTTCTTGGCGCGCGGCGTGAGCGTCAGCATGCGCACCCGCTCCGGGTCGCCCTTGCCGACCATGCTCTCCACCGCCTGCCTGACGTTGTCCAGGTTTATGCCGAGGTTCTGAAGGGCCCGGGCGGCGATGCCCTGCCCCTCACCGACGAGACCGAGCAGGAGGTGCTCGGTGCCGACCACGTCGTGGCCGAGCCTCCTGGCCTCTTCCTGCGAGAGCTGCAGCACTCGCTGCGCTCTCTCGGTAAGTCCTCCAAACATCATCATATCTATCTCCCTTCCTTCCTGGCCCTGATCTTCTCCCTTATGAGCGCCGCCCGCCTTACGTCCCTTTCCTGGGGTCCAAGTTCCTTTCCCATTATCCTTTGCAGGTAAGCGGGCTGGGTGATGACCATGAGTTCGTTAAGGGCCTTCGCGTCAACGCCCGGAAGCAGCCCGGCCTCGACGCCCAACCTGACATCGGACAGAAGCCCGAGGGCTTCCTGGGACGTTATGAGCCGCGCATGGGACAGCAGGCCGTAAGCCCTGTTCACCTTGTCCTCGAGCTGGTCTTTCCTCTCGCGCACCAGTCTCCCCCGAACGGTGCGCTCCTGGTCGATAACCTGCCTTGTCACGCCCGCAAGGTTATCTACGAGTTCGCCCTCGGAGCGGCCGAGGGTCACCTGGTTGGAGAGCTGGAACACGTTCCCGGTGGCCTCGGACCCTTCGCCGTACAACCCCCTGACGGCGACCCCGACGTTTGAGACGGCACCCAGCACGCGGCCCACCTGGCCTGTGACGGCGAGGGCGGGGAGGTGCACCATGACCGAGGCCCGCAACCCTGTGCCGACGTTGGTCGGACAGGCGGCGATGTACCCCAGCTTCTCGTCGAATGCGTAACTCAGCTTGCTCTCGAACATCTCGTCCACCTGGCTCGCCAGCTCGAGGGCGTCCTCGAGCTGCAAGCCGGGCAGGAGCGCCTGGATGCGGAGGTGGTCCTCTTCATTCACCATCACGCTGACGCTCTCGTCAGGGCGTATCGCCACGAGGCGATGCTTCGCGCCCTGCGCGTGCTGGGGGCTGATGAGATGCTTCTCGACGAGGATCTGCCTGTCCAGCGCCGGAGTTTCGGACAGGCGTATCACCACGAGATCTGCAAGGCCGCTGGTTGATCTCATCGCCCTCTGGACCTCGTCCGCAACCTTCGCGAGGTCCGCCTCGGACGCCCGGTGCGGGAATGGAATGCCGGCGATGTTCCGGGCGAGCCTCACCCGGGAACTCAACACCACGTCGGCGGACGGAGCGTCGGCCCGCATCCATGCGCTGGACGTCCTGTCTATTATGTCTCCGAGAGACATGGCGACAACCTCCCCTCAACCCTCGCCCGCAAGGTCCTTCTCCAGGATGCGGATCCTGTCGCGAACCTTCGCGGCTTCCTCGTATTGTTCCTTCGCAACCAGCCTGGCAAGCTCAGCCCGGAGCTTCTCGATCTCCCGCCTCTTGCCGGTCACGGCACCCACCCTCCCAGGGACCCTCCCGGTATGGCGCGTGCTGCCGTGGATCCGCCTCAGCAGCGGTTCCAGCCTCGGGCGGAACTCGTCATAGCAATCGGGGCACCCAAGGAACCCCGTGTTTCTGAAGTCTGAGAAATCCAGGCCACAACTGTGGCAGCGGCTGGTCACGCCGCCGGGAAGGCCGGTCGGCCCCGTCATGAAGCCGGGATCGTGCTGCAGCAGCCCCGCAAGGAGACTCGGAAACGAGAACTTCGGCTCGGAGAAGAAGTCGAGTTCGCCCTTGTCACGCGCGCACTGCTCGCAGAGGTGCGATTCGCTCTTCACCCCGTTGATTATCTTTGTCAGATGGACGTTCGCAGGCCTCTTTCCGCATTCGTCGCACATCATCGCCTACACCCCCACATCACACATGATGCCCGGACCGGTCCACGAAATCATCGGGCTGGACCCCGGGGTTCCATCTCTCCGAAAGATACGGAGAGATCCCGAGAGATGCGCCGGCTCCATCCAGCCGACCCTGTCTCGCAGACACGTCCACCACACCCTATTCCCGCAGCAGCAGCATGACCATGGCCTTCAGAAGGCTCGCCCGCACCGTCCCACGGTAGCTCGGATGGAGCCTTTCCGTCTCGCGCTCGAGGACGGCCCTCACGAACGCACGATCACCCTCGTCGAGCAGGCCCTCGTCTCCGAGCCTCGAAAGCAGGGAATCGGCTCGCCTTTCGGTGATCTCGTCGCCGATCTCCGCTTCGATTAGAGACGCAAGGTTCTGGCTCGGCCGAAAGGACAGCCGGACTATCCTGATGTAGCCGCCGCCGCCCCTGCGGGTCTCCACAACATAGCCCCTGTCAGGGGTGAACCTCGTGGTGAGCACGTAGTTGATCTGCGAAGGCACGCAACTGAACATCTCCGCAAGCTCGCGCCTCTGCAACTCTATCATGCCCTGCTCGGCCTGTTCGAGAAGCCGCTTGAGATAGCTTTCGATGTAGTCTGCAAGATTACCCACGGATGACCCTTCCTGATATCCCTTATCGTTACCCGATCTACAATGTGGTATTGCCGGGAACGGCTTTGACCTTTCCTGACCTTTCGAGCATATTATAACACTTCCATTCCCGAAGCGCGCATCTCCGAATAGCCGGCGCAAAGCGCCATATGGGGCCGCGTTTGCCGACCATTCGCCATGAGATCGCTGTACCATTGTATCTCGCATCCGCGCGCGGGCACGCGCGCTCATGACAGCTCCGGGGTGACCTCCCGGCACCCGGAAGTCACCTCGTCAAGGGCTACCATGACGATCTCTCGCCCCATAAAGCGCGCATGGTCCCACAGAGGGAGCCCAGGGCGTGTGTGGCAATTGTGGTCACAAGAGGTCGTATTGACGACTACATGATGCCACGATGCCGCAACGGGTCAGCCTGCCTGCGGCCCACCCTGCCTGCGGCCCGGCGGCGGGTCATCGCGGAGGGTTATGGATAAGTAGCGGTGGCGCCGCGGGTGAGCGGGGGCGGCGGCTGGTCTCAAGGGACTCGCTGGTGCTGGCGGACGGCGACAAGGTGGTCGGCACGAGACCAGCTTGGGCGCCGGGCTGGTCCCCGAGCGACCATGTTCGCCGGAAACCCGGTCACGCCACGACCACCCCATCTCGCCTCCGACGGCGAAGAGGGCGAAGTTGGTGTCGAGACGACCAGGAGGTGCAGGAATGTGGTCACCAGACGACCACTTCACGCTCAGCGTTGGCCGCGCAGGAACCACTTCCGCACGTCGCCATGCGGGGGTGGTTCGTAGACGACCAGAATGCGAGTTCACGTGGTCGCGAGGGAGCCAACTGCGTGCGGAACCTGGTCGCACCACGACCACCCCATCTCGCCCCCGGTGGCAAAGAGTGCGAAGCTGGTCCTGGCGCGGCCAGGATCGCCGCCAAAGTGGTCGGAACGCGACCAGCTGTGAGGGCAAGCTGGTCGCAACGGAGCCAGTCTCGTGCATCGGGCGAAAGGGGTGGTCGCGCAGGAACCAACTTTTGCGTAAGGCTGAGCTGCACAAGACCAGGTCCTTCTCTATCCTGGCTTTGTGGCGACCACCCTCCCCGCTTTACGCCCGGAGCTGGTCTGGTGGCGACCAGGACGCCTCCCGAACTGGTAGCCAGGCGACCAACCGTCCGCAAATCCTGGTCGCAAATCGTCCACCTTATCGCCTATGTATGGGTCTGCAAATCCGCGCCAGTTTGGCAGAAGCTTCCGGGTTGCCGGTGCTTGCACGACGGGGCGCTCTCGATTTGGCAAGCCTGAACGCCAAATCTAACGAGGCGCGCCGCAAGCGCGCCGTCCCCGGAGTGCAACACCGGCAACCTCTGGAAAAGTGGCAGCGATCTCTGCACCCTCACTTAGTGGGTTGTGGGGACCGCCAGGGTGGCGCGCAGCGATCCAGGATTAGCGCGCAGGTGGTGTCCAGCCGACCAACCAGTCCCTGGCACCCGGTCGCGGCGCGACCCGCCTCCCATGCGACTACATCCAGGCGGCCACATCGCGGCATCGCCTGTAGAGGCGGCCTGACACGCGCCCGACCGGGAGGCAGCCAGGAGACAGCGATAACCCCCGGGCGCTACAATGACCACATGAGCCCGGGAGCCCATCGGAATTGCTGGGCCGGAGGGCATTTCGTGCGCCACGGAGCGTCACCGGGCGAGGCACGGAGCGTCCTCAAGCGAGGGCAGGCTGTGTCTGTGTCCGCGATGCGCAGGACACGCGCCGCTCATGGGCGAGGAGCCATTCCTTGAGCGCGAGGCCGCCGCCGAATCCCACGAGCGACCCGTCTTTTCCGACCACGCGGTGACATGGGATGATGATGGGCAGCGGGTTTGTCGCAAGCGCCTTTCCGACCGCCCTTGCCGCGAGGGGCGTGCCTACGGCGGCGGCAACCTCGCCATAAGATGCTGTCGCACCATAGGGAATCCGGCGGGTCTCTTCCAGGACCCGTCGGACGAATGCGCTGACAGTGAGGTGAATCCGGCAATCGAAGGCGCTTCGAGTGCCCATGAAGTATTCATCGAGCTGCGCGTGGAACTCCGCGTTCTCGCCCGCCGCGGGGACAGGGACGGCTCGCGGGAACTTCAGCGCTAACCACGCCAGAAATCTGTCCCCGCCCTCGCCGGGTAGAGCCACCTTCACAAGGCCTTCCGGTGTCGAGGCAAGCCACAGCCTCCCGACAGGTGAGTCCATCGTGGAATGGAAAACCCGGTCCGCCCGCCCACAGCCCTGCGATGCGATAGCCACGGTCAAAACCTCCACCGAGGCAATGAGCATGCGACCGCTCAGCCGCGCGTCCATGCCTCAACTCTCTTTCACGCGTTCCCGCTCATCTGTCATTCGACTCGAGGGTCTTTCTTCCTTCTGCCGCCTGCGGGCTTGCGTGGGAGCAACGGGATCGCTGCGTTGCGGCAGTATCATCCCTGCCGCAGCGACGCCCGGGCCCACGCCGACCTGCAGCGGGACCCGGGGACGTAGCTGTGGCAATACGTTATCTCGCCTCCGCCGGGGCGCTGAAGATCCCTGGCGCTCCTGACAGAGCGGGAGGCGCCGCCGGGCTCGCGCCCGGAAGCCTCACTGGCTTGCAAGGGCTTCTATAGCTTCGGTCGCGGTCATGCCCGTCATGGCACAGGCCATGAGACTCTCGCGAATCCACTCCTGGTCGCGGGTGCGCACAACCTCCGCAAGAGTCGCGCCCAGCCGGGCCTGGGTGCTTTCGTCGAGCTCGTCGAAAGACGGCGCGCCGCCCGCATCGTGGTCGACCGATCCGTCCGCTCCCTGCGCCAGGTCGGGGAAGTAACCCTGCTGCACAAGCTCGGCCATGAGGCGGAGCGTGGCCGCCAGCTTCTCTTTATCGACCCCTGCCCTCCTCGCCTGGTACGCCACGCGAGCGGCGAATTCCTCGCCCAGTCCAAGCGACCGCGCGTACCCCGCCATATCCGAACCGTCGGAGGAATCGTCATGATCGTTATTGTTGCCGTCGTCATTGTTATTGTCATTGTCGTTGTTGTTATCATTGTAGGAGCCGTCGCCGCCGCCTGCGCCATCCCCCGGATCGTCCTGGCCGTCGTCATCCCCGTTCCCGGCGCCGCCGCCATCATCGTGACCACCATCATGGCCACCGTTGTCATCGCCGTCCTGCCCGCCGTTGCCGGCACCGTCCCCGCCGCCCTGGTCATCATCATCGTCGTCGCCAGGCCCGCCCGGGCTTTTGGACCCGCCGTCGGCCCTGAGCGCCGGGCTGCCCACCCCCGGAGCCCCCACAGGGCCGCTCGCCCATGCGGGAAGCGCAAAGGCAAGCATGAGGACGAAGATCCCCACCATCACGACTTTCCACCAGTTCCAGACCCGCCGCTTCATGGTGCATGTATCCCCCTTCTGTTGTGGTCGCGCGGCTTGGCCTGCAGAGTCCCGCGCGTTTTCTGCTTCCATTATCAGGTCACGGCGAACGAAAGCACGTTGTCGCGGTCACAAGGGGGGCGTGTTTTTCATCACGTTCCCACAAGCAGTGAAGGCCCGCACGCGGCACGGGGTATTCAGAACGGAGCCGAAAACGCGGACGGCGGCCGAAAGCGAAAGCGTCTCAGGTCACCAGTTCGCGCAGAGCGTCCTCGTTCTGGATGACGAGGCGCCTGTCGTCCTCGACCGCGACGAGCCGGCTGTCGTGAAGCTCAGCGAGCACCCTTGTGACCGTCTCCCTTGTCACGCCGGCGTAGTTTGCAAGCTCCTGGTGAGTCAGCCTGACCTTGAGGCGCACGCCCTGGGCCGCCCGCTCCCCGTGCGCGCGCGCAAGCTGTAGCAGGGCCTCGATGATCCTGCCGCGCGCATCGCGAAACGCAAGGCGCTCCAGGTCCTCGTTGGTCCTGCGCAAGCGCTCGGCAAGGGTAAGCGCGATGTCGGTGGCTAGCCCCGGGGTGCTTTTCATCAGACCGAGGAATGGGTCGCGATCGATGATGAGCACCTCGCAGTTGGAAAGGGCCTGGGCGGCGGCAGACCTGGGCGCTCCATCGAAGATGCTCATCTCGCCGAAAAAGTCCCCGGCCTCCAGGATTGCAAGGGTCTTCTCGCGCCCGTCCTCAGAGACCTTGTGGATCTTGACTGCACCTGCGGCGATTATGAGGAGAGAGCCACCGGGGTCGCCCTCGAAGAATATCGGGCTGCCGCGTTCATAACGACGCCTGCGCGCGATGCCCGAAAGCTTTGCGAGGCCTGCCTGGTCCAGGCCGCTGAAGAGAGGCACCGTGCCGAGGATTTCGAGGGGCTGAGACCCTTGCAGCAATTGACGCCACCTCCGTTACCTGCCGACCACAGGCGACCACGGGCCTCGGCAGCAGTCGTCGCCGTCGTCGTCAACGTCCGCGCGATCATCTTCAGGGTTGTCGCCGGGCTTGGCGTCGCCGGGCGGCCCTCCGACAGGGTTACCGTCATGGTCGGGAGGGTTCCCGGCGCCCGGGTCCTGTTTGGCGCCCTTCTCATCGTCGCCGCCGTCGTCGTTCTCATTCCCGTCATCGCTATCGCCGTTCGCGAACCGGCCTTGCTCCTCCGCCCATACCCGCTTCTCGTCGTCGCCCATCGGCTCGGGCTTTGCAGGAGCATGGCCTCGCCTGACCCGGGTAGCGTAGCCTTGAGGCACGAGCACGGCCTCGCCCGCCCCGAACACTTCAACGACCCCGGATGCGACCGAGACCGTTGTCGCAGACTCATCGCTCACGCACACGCTGAAGTGCGTCCCGCGCACACCCACTACCGCGCTGGGGGTCTCGACGCTAAAGCCGGCGGCCCCCGACGCGGCGGGCTTCACCTTCGCCCACAGCCTTCCAATGGAGAGTCGCAAGTACAGAAGGGAGTCGAACCGGACCTCGCACCCGGGGCCAAGCGTGATGGAGCCCCCATCCGCCAGGCCAAGGACCGCCCAGGAGTCCGGGCCGCATCTTATGCGGTCCCCGCGGCATATGAGGCGGCCCACCTCGATGTCGGCCCACTTCTCGGACCTCGCGGGGAGCAGCACGCATCTTCCCTCGACTTTCGCAACGGTGGCAACCGCCTCCGCTGCAATGGTCTGCGCGCGGGCACCGCCCGAAAGCCCCCGTCCCACCCACATGCAGAGCGCCGCAAGCACAAGGAAGAGAAAGAGCGCCCTCGTCCCCTGCTTTACCTGCAAACCTCCGCTGAGTTGCACCATGCTCTTTCACCACCTGGGTGGGCCACAGGCCGTGCCCCGCGCAGCGCCAGGATCTCCTCCCTCCGCCGGAGCCGCCTCATCGCCGTCGCGCGGGCGACAGCGCACTCGTCCGCCGGGTGGGCCCAGCCTGCGTGTATCGGGGACGGAGGGCCTGGAGGTCCCCACCTTTACTTTGGTGTCACCGGCACGCGTTTTCTGTGACCGGCGTCACAGATCCCGGCGTAAATGTCCCCGCCGGGTATCCCGGGACATCACAGCACATCACAGGACATCACAGCACATCACAGGAGCTCGTAGACGTCCACAGGCGCGGCTCTGCCCCTTATCTCGATGGAGCCGACCCTGCGCGCGGCCACCGAGCCGCGTATGGCGTGGTAGGTCCATTCGCACACAAGCACCTGCCCCGGCCGAGCCATACCCTCGAGCCTCGCCGCGAGGTTCACGGCATCGCCGATGGCGGTGTAGTCCATCCGGGCAAGGGTCCCGATGTTGCCCACCACGGCCTCGCCCGACGCCATCCCCACACCCACGCTGAGCCTGACGTCACCGCCGGGGGCCGTGTCGCCGCGTTCGGTCTCCGCCCGTGGCGACGAGCAGGCTTCCCTGATGGCAATTGCCGCCCTGGCAGCCCGAATGGCGTGGTCCTCTTGAGGAACCGGCGCTCCGAAGACGGCCATGACACCGTCCCCCGTGAACTTGTCGAGCATGCCGCCTTCTCTAAAGATGGCCTCCACCATTATGGAGAGGTGCGCGTTCAGAACGTCCACCACCCGCTCAGGGTCCTCCTTCTCCGCAAACGATGTGAAACTGCGGATGTCGGCGAACATGACGGTCACATCGAGCCGCCTTCCGCCGAGGGTCACCGCGCCGCGGGCCTTCAGGATGTCATCGACGACCGCGGGCGAAAGATACCGGCCGAGCGTTGCCCTGATCCTGGCCCTCTCGGCCTCGGTCGTTGCGTATGCATCGATTAGATGGCGCCCCATGCCCAGAGCAAGGAGGGCGATGACGGGCGTAGGGTCGACCCAGACGTCCATCCGCCCGAAGAGGAAAAGGCTAGAAGACGCGGTGAAGATCGCAAGGGCGAGCGAGGCCGACGCCGCGACGGCCGGGCGAAGCCTCCGGAACGCCACCGCAAGCGTCACGGAGAGCACCACAAGAAACACCGCCGTGAAAGGCTCAGGGGGCTCGCGCACCACCATACGGCCTTCGAGGATCGCCTGCACCGTATTGGCGTGTACCTCCACACCCGGGACCGGGTTCCCTGCGGAGGACAGGGGCGTGAAATAGAAGTCGTAGAGGCCCCGGGCGGTCACGCCGACAAGGACGATCTTTCCCTCGAGTTCGCCAGTGGCAAACTCGCCGCGAAGGACCTCGTAATAAGACAGGGTTCTGTAGCCCGGGCCGCCGGGCGAGCCTGACGAGTACCTGATGAGCACACGGCCTGTCGCGTCCATTGGGACTCTGACCGGGCCTATGTTGAGTCCGCCCGCGGCGAGTGAGATCGCAGACGGCGGAAGCCCCAGGAAGAGCCTGGCGATCTCCACGTCCATCGAGTAGCGCGGCCTTCCTCCGTCCAGCACGACGGGGACATGGCGGCGCAGGATGCCGTCGGCGTCCGGCACCGCGATCACGCTGCCGACAGCGGCCGAGCGCGCCAGCGCTGGGTACGGCGGCTTCCGCGCTCCGGAGGCATAGAACACGTGGGCCCCTCGCGGAAGCACCTTGTTCTCGGCATGAAACGGGAACACAGTGCGGCCCGATGCCGCTGCGGCCCTCGCAAGGGCGTCGTCGGCTCCGGGGTCGCCGGACTCCTCGGGCATGATGATATCGAAGCCTATGACTTTCGCCTTTTCGCGAGAGAGGATCTCGATCAGCCTCGCGTGGTACGACCTCGGCCAGGGCCACTGCCCGAGCCTGGCAAGAGACTCGTCGTCGACGGCCACGATGACGATACGCGGCATCGGACGCGGGCCCGGCGCCACCCTGTGGCACAGGTCATACGCGGCAAGCCCTGCGCGCTCGCCGGCGCCTGTACCGTACAGGCAGGCGACCACCATCCCTATGAGGATACCTGCGGCTATCGTTCTGGACTGCGTGAACTGCCGGGGCTCGCTGCACCCCGCGTCGGATGTGCGCTTCATAAGTAGGATCTTCTACAGCCGTCTGCCGGACTCCTGTCTCGCCGGCCTCAGCGCAACCATCACATGGAGCCATACCTAAGTAGATCGCCACAAGTTCGCGCTACTTTTCTGCGGGTGAGTCCTGTTCAGGGTTGCCGGTGTTGCCCTCCGGGGACGGCGCGTGCGGTGAGCCTCGTTCGAATTTGGCGCAAGGGCTGGCCAAATTCCAGGCGCCCCGCCCTAGCAAGCACCGGCAACCCCAACGCCGTCAGAAAAAGTGTCGCAAACTTATGGCGCCATGCTTAGGTTCGGATGAAGTCCTCCACCTTGGTGACGAAGACTATGGCGCCCCCGGCCTCCACCTCCACCGGAACCCCCGCCGACGGCATCTGGCCCATCCCGGGTGTGAACTGGGGAGACGCCTCGAGCCGTCTCGGACAGCACTCCGCGATGACGCCGATGACCTCCTGCACCCTTTCATCCTCCACGCCGATGAGAAACGTGGTGTTGCCTTCACGCAGGAACCCTCCTGTCGACGCCAGGCGCGTGGCGCCGATGTGCATCTCAGCGAAGGCATCGAGGAGAGCCGAGGCGTCGCTGTCCCTCACGATGGCGAACACCAGTCTCATCCCCATCACCCCTCCCTTGAGATGGTTGCGCGCCCGCGGCGCACCCACTGTACACGCGGGATCACTCGAAGCGGCCGCTCCATGATTCTGGAGAGGAACAATAGCGACACCAGACGAACGCACGTCCCCGCGTAGAAAGTAACCTGGACCCCGAACGCCCTGTAGAACACGTCCCCCAGGAACGGCGCCACGAAGGAGGCGACGTTTATCATCATGTTGAACACCGCAACCGCGCTTGCGCTCCTGCCTGGCTTCGCATAGGCGAGCGCCAGGTTGAACACGGCAAGGTTGATCCCGCCCATACAAAGCCCTGACACCACCTGCATCGCGTAAAGGTAAGACACAGACCTCGACAGCATGTAGGTAGCAGGGAACAGCGCGAGCCCGGTCATGCAGATGAGCAGCACGATCCTGTTCCCGCGGCGCGATACCACTTTCCCCCAGTACACCGAGCTTGCGACCGTCGCCAGCCCCGTCAGCGTCGCAAACCCACCGATGGTGGTGTTCGACAGGGACAACACCTCAACGTGGTATATCGGCCACATGGCCGCCGTGAACCCGAACCCGAACCACAGCGCGAAGCAACTCAGCGAGAAGAACTTGAACTTGCGGCCGTATTCCTCGTCGGTGAGAAGGTCCTTTACCCGGAGGATGAAGCCCGGCCTCGCCTCCATTGCGCCATCGTGTGGCGGCCTCACCTCGCGCATTCTCGACATGAACGCAATCCCGAGGGCACCGAAGGCCGTGGCCACAACGAACAGCGCAGTGTAGTTGACGGGGAAGGCCACAGTATCCAGGAGGTGCCCGGCCGCAAGGGTTCCCAGGACGCCTGTGAGCCCGACATACATGTTCCGCAGCCCGAAAACCTCGCCCCTGCGGTTCTCAGGGAACATGTCCCCCACCATCGACGTCCATGCCAGGCCCGATATCGCGCCTGGGACGGACATGAAGGTGACAACGGCCACGAGCGCCGCGGCCTTCATTGCCGGATGGACCGGCAGGAACGGGATGAACGCGAGGGGCAGATAGAGCATCCTGTGCAAGCCAGCCCAGAAAAGGACCATGGGGAGCCGCGCCTTCCTCCGCTCCACCACGCTCGCCGCAGGGAGGAAGACCAGCGCGTTGGCCAGGGCCGGCGCCGAGGTGATGAGCGCCACGAAGAAGCTGGAGGCTCCAAGGGCGATCGCGTACACCCCGAGGAAAGGGTTGACGAGACCGAACGCCGTGTTGGTGGACATTCCCTCGAGCGTCGTGTATATGAAGTTGTGCCGGACCGTGCTGAATGGTCTCCCCGTGCGCCGTCCTGCCGCCGGACGCTCGAGCGTGCCACGGCGCGGCCCCGGCCGGTTTGACTCTGACCGCCGCTGCCTCGGTATGAGACTGCGAGTCGCGCAGCCTCTGGCCATAGCCCTGATTGCCGTGATTGCCATGATTCCTGCCCTTCAACCAGCGCATTTGTCTCGGTCGCCGTCCTTCTTGGGCGGACGACCATGCAGGTAACTTGCCGCAACCGCGACGGCTCCGACGAAAAGCGTGAGGTAATAGGTCACACCCCGCCACAGGAGCACGAACACTCCAAGCAGCCTGAACGGCACTATCGACCCGAAGAGCACCGCAAGACTCGCCTCAGCGGCTCCGCTCGACCCCGGCGTAGGGGCATATGCCGCGGCAAGATAGAATATGCCGGCCACACCCATGGTCTGAGCGAAGGGCGGGTCCACGCCGAGACCCCGCAGCACGAGAACCGGGATGGAGAACGCCATCGCCCAGCTGACAAGGCTCAGGATCGATACAGCGACGAGCGCGGGCCTTCTCTCGCGGACGAACATCCTGAACGCCGCCCGGAAGTCCCTGACCTCCGTCTTCACTTTCTCGAGGAGAAAGTCCGCGGCGTGAGCGGGGATGATCCGCATCGCGAACCTGTTGTGAAGAACACGGTCGAGGACTGCTCCGACGGACTCGGGGTAAATCGCGAAGAAGCCCATGAGCGTCAGAACGAGGATGTAGAGAACCAGGCCGATGAAGAGCGCGACCTCGAGCCCTCCGGGCAGGTCCCACGACCGGCGACCTACGATGTACCATACCGGGAAGATGAGCGCCAGGGCAAGTCTGGCAAGGGAGCTCACTATCGTCTTGACCGCAATGACCGCGGTGGATTCCCCGGCCCCGATGCCGTGCCGGTGCAGCAGGTATACCTGCAGCGGCTCCCCGCCGGTGTCGAACGGGGTGACACAGGCAGCGAAGGCCCCAGCCAGGGTTATCCGGAGCGCGCTCCAGAACCGGAGTGTTCCTCCGAGGGCCCTTACCAGCGTCTCTATGCGGGCGGCCTCAAGGATCCACCCGACTACAACCATCAGCCCCGCGGCCGCGAGGGACACGCTGTCCACGCGGAACAGGCTCGACCAGCCTTCACGGCCCGCCGTGAGACGCATGATGAGAAACATGGCAAGGGCGCTGAACAGGACCGCGCCTGCAGTTCCTCGCACGAGGCTTTTCGTGCTTCTCGGGCTTCTCGGCTCGGCCACGTCGTCCCACCTTTCATCCGGTCATCCGGGCCGTGCGGAACACGAAACCTCTTCCCGCGAAGGAGTGAAACTCCCGATTCGCAGGCCAGGGCACCTCGCCTGGAGATCGCGCACGAAGACATCGATTCCGAGCACCCGCCCCCTGGGACCGGGAAGGGCCCCGGTCAGCACATCAGGATCGATGTTCAGGTTTCTGAGCTGTACCATGTCTATGTGGGTTCTTTCGATGAGAGCACACAGCGCGTCCAGCTCCTCCTCCCGGTCGGTCAGGCCGGGAAACACCAGAAGGTTCAGGGAAACGAAAATCCCGCTCGCCTTCGCGATGGCCACGGACGCTTCCACATCCGCCAGCCCGTACCCGCTCGGACGATGGTACCCGAGGTAGACCTCCTCCCTGGCACTCACCATGCTCACTCTCATGCCGTCGAGGCCGGCCTCGCATATCTTCGCCACGGCGTCGGTAAGCCCTGCACTTGTATTGACGTTTATGAAGCCTCTCCCTCTCACTTCTGCCCTCACCCTCGCGATGGCCCGGGCGATGAGGTCGGACTGCAGCAAGGGCTCGCCCTCGCACCCCTGCCCGAAACTTATGATCGCGTGGGCCGCGTCGCGAAGGTGCGGGAGTGCGATCTCGACCACCTCGTCCAGCGTCGGGACGAAGTCGATGCGGGCCTGCGCAGACGGGCAGCACTCTGCGGGCTGAAGCGAGATGCAGCCTATACATGAGGCCGGGCACGCAGGTGATACCGGGATCCCCGCCTCCCAGCGACGATAGAACACGTTCTGCGCCGTGAAACAGTGGTACTCCAGCGAGCACCTGGCAAGTTGTCGGAGGATGCGGTTGCCCGGGCATTCCCTCAGCCGCGCCTCGACAAGCCCGCGAAGTCCGGGCGAGTCATATTCGCGCGGGTCCCACCTGGAAGGATCGTCGGTCTTCATTGCCGCGACGTACGGCTGCCCGTCGCTTATTCCCACCGCCGCGTACCCGTATAGTGGGAGGGTCTGACGTGCCTGCCTGGTCCCGGCGGGCACGAAAGCCGGCAGCAACGTGCGGGTGAAGCCCGCCGGCAGGAGCGCCCCCACCGCCCAGCCGGGTGTCTCGCCTTCGCCGCTTCCTGTACGGGACGCCCGGGACATGCGCGGCCGGAGCCATATTGCAAGCGCCTCGCCGGTTTCCGGGCTCATGCCGACGGCCTGTCGGCCCGGCAGCATGGCAAAAGTGGATCCCTCGGGGAGAGGGATCATGTCGCCGCCACGGATCTCCCAGATTTCGTTCCACGAACGCCCGAGGGCCGCGAGGCTTCCCTCGTCAAACATGTTCTCCCGGTCGTCCGAGTACAGAGCCCGAAACATGAGACTACGTCCCGCCCTCCATTGTCCAGCCCTCATCACCGCGGCATCTCGCCGTACCGGTGCCGCTCCCGCAGTCTTGCTGAACAATTATACCTTCCCCGTCAGTCGGCCGCAAGCAGGCGGACCGGTGCGCCGATGTGCCGGTACGTCGGCCCGTCGGAATTATCTCCATACATCCTACCATTGCGACTACGGATTGTCAGCATCCGTGGAAGATCTGCCGGGAGGAATTCGCCTGGTGTCGGCGAATATTGGTGAGAGATGCAGCGGCATGCGTCTCACGGCACCGCGTCGACTGCGGGGATGGCGGGTTCAACCTACGGGTGTCAAACGCCCGCGGCCGGCCCGCCGGTGTCGCCGCGCGGGAGCTCGTCATCGCCGGGTCCGGCCAGGGCCCTTATGAGGGGCTTTGCCTCTTCCGATGGTCCCTCCGGACAGGGAGCATGAGAAAGTGCCGCCTGGACGACGCTGGTTTCGGATGGCCTCCGCGCCCCGTACACCCTCGACAGAAGGCCTGGGGCCCGTTGACCTGTGAGGATCGACTCGACGCCGGAAGGGAGTGATGGCCTACTGATTGCGAAGTGACCTGACGCTTCCAAAGCCAGGTATACGGGAAAACCGCATTGCACGAAGCAGGCAGTGATCACCTGCGAGCAAGGTGAGCGAGAACCAAAGGAGGTAACGTGGATGAGAAGAGTGCTTGTTGTGCTCGTGGCCGCCGTGGCGCTTGCGACCATGAGCGTCGGGCTTGTGAGTGCGGCCAAACCCCTGCCGAAGCTGGTACTGCTCTCGGGCGACTCCCAGATCGCCAGGCTGTACGCCCAGGGAGTCCAGGAAATGGTCAGAAAGAACCTGGGCCTTCCTCTCGAGATCGAGGCCGTTGACTTCAAGACAAGGCTTCAGAAGATGAGAAACAAGGACTTCCAGATCGTGTTCGCCGGCTGGGGCGCCGACTACGACGATCCCATGACCTTCCTCGACATGTGGATCACCGATGGGCCTTTCAACGACGTCATGTGGAGCAACCCCAGCTATGACAAGCTCATCGATGTGGCGAAGACCTCCCCTGACGAGAAGGTCCGCATGGATGCCATGGCCAAGGCCGAGAAGATCCTCATCGGCGAGACGCCGATCGCGCCTCTCTACTGGCCGGCCTGGAACTTCGTAGAGCATCCCTACGTCAAGAACGTCATCCGCAAGACCGTCGGATCTGACTTCGAATGGAAGTGGGCCTACACCGAGGGGCGTCCGGGCGGCGACAAGGACCAGTTCCTCCGCGTGAACTTCGGCGAGGAGCCGCCGGACCTCGACCCGGCCACATCCACCGACCAGGTATCCTTCTGGGTCATCAACGCAACATACGAGGGCCTTGCCAGGAAGAACGCGGAGATGAAGATCCTCCAGGGTTCCGGCCTCGCCGAGAGCTGGACCGTGTCGAAGGATCGTAAGGTGTACACCTTCAAGCTCCGCGATGCCAAGTGGAGCGACGGACAGCCCGTCACCGCGTACGACTTCGAGTTCGGCTGGAAGAGGGCCATCGACCCGCGCACCGCATCGCAGTACGCGTACATGATGTACGTCCTCAAGAACGCCGAGAAAGTCAATGCCATGGAGGTTCCCGACGACAAGGACGCCAAGAAGGCCGAGAAGAACAAGGCCATAGACGACGCGCTTGCAACCGTCGGTGTGAAGGCCCTCGATGCAAAGACTCTCCGTGTGGAACTCGAGGCGGCCACCCCGTTCTTCCTCGACCTCATCACCTTCATCACCTACATGCCCAGCCCCAAGCACATGGTGGAGAAACTCGGCGACGAGTACGCCTCCGAGGTCGACAAGATGGTGGCGTGCGGTCCCTTCAAGGTCACCAAGTGGCAGCATGAATACAAGATCACCATCGAGAAGAACCCCGCCTACTGGGATGCCAAGTCCGTCAAGCTGCAGCGGATCGAGGCCGACATGATCAAGGATATCGCGACCCCGCTCAACATGTTCGACGCGGGAGAGCTCGACCTCGTCGGCGTGCCCGGCACCTACATCGAGCAATACAGGAACAAGGGCATGAGGACCATCGCCGAGGCCACCGCCTGGTACCTCGAGTTCAACTGCAAGCATGAGATCTTCAAGAACGCGAAGGTTCGCAGGGCTTTCTCCCTCGCCCTCGACAGACAGGCCTACGTCGACTACGTGCTGAAGAACGGCTCGCTGCCGGCGACCTCGCTCGTGCCGCCAACCATCCACGGCAAGGACGGCGTGTCGTTCCACGACGTGTACGTCGGTGACCTGCTGCCCAAGAAGGCCGACATCAAGCTGGCAAAGCAGCTCCTGGCGGAAGGCCTGGCCGAGCTGGGCTACGCCATGCCTTGAGCGCCGGCGGGCGGCGCGACCGAGTGATAGAGTCGGGCTTACGGCCGTGATCCGTTGAGGGATGTCGAACTCCTCCGCGAGTACGGCCGGGCCGGCATGGGACTATCCCGATAGGGAGGCGGCGAGGCCCTGCGCCGGGAGAGCAGGGCCTCGCTGTCGCCGGATGCGATTCTGTGGTGATCGCGATTGCAGTTCAGTCGCGACAAGGGAGTGGGTGTTTTGGGACGCTACATACTCAGGCGGTTCGGGCTGATGCTCGCCGCACTCTGGATAATCGTAACGGCGACCTTCTTCTTGATGCACTCCATCCCGGGCGACCCGTTCCTGGGCGACAAGGTGACCGAGGCGATTCGCCAGAACATGTTGCGCAAGTACGGCCTTGATAAACCTCTCTGGGAGCAGTACCTGATCTACCTCGGAAACCTCCTGCGCGGCGATTTCGGCACCTCCCTCAAGATGCTCCACCGTTCTGTGAACGACATGATCCGCGACGGATTCCCCGTCTCGGCGCTGCTCGGCCTCGAGGCGCTCGCGTATGCCGTGACCATCGGTCTCGTGTTGGGTACCCTCGCAGGGTTCAGGCACAATACGTGGCTCGACTACCTGGCGATGTTCGTGGCGCTCATAGGCATATCAGTGCCGGGGTTCATCATGGGCGGCCTCATGCAGTACGTCATCGGGCTCAAGCTCGGGTGGCTCCCGATAGCGCGGTGGGAGGGGTTCAGGTATACGATCATGCCCGCCGCCGCCCTGGGCCTCGGCACGCTCGCGGTCATGGCGAGGATGATGCGAACAAGCGTGCTTGAAGTCACAAACCAGGACTACATAAAGACCGCCAGGGCGAAGGGCCTCTCGCAAAGAGAGATCGTCTTCCGGCACGTTCTCCGGAACGCCATCCTCCCGATCGTGACCATCCTGGGTCCGCTTACCGCGGGAATCGTGACAGGCAGCTTCGTCATCGAGCTGATATTCGGGATACCGGGGCTCGGCAAGTATTACGTGCAGAGCATCTTCAACCGGGACTACACCCTCATCCTGGGGACGACGATCTTCTACGCCGTTCTCCTGGTGTTCCTGAACTTCCTGGTCGATGTGGCCTACGGAATCGTCGATCCGCGGATCCGGCTCATGAGAAGCAGGGAGTGATGAGATTGGCATCAGCGCAAGAGATAACCCGGGATATGTTCGAACCGTTGCAGCTCGGAGCCGGCGAGGGCGAAGCGATCACGCGCCCTCCCATAAGCTACTGGCGGGAGGTTGTGAGGCGCTTCAGGCGCAACCGCCTTGCCGTGGCGGGCCTCGTCATCCTCATCGCCCTCCTCGTGTTCGCATTCGCAGGTCCGCTCTTCACGCACTGGGACCCGAGGGAGCAGAGCCTGTTCGACACGAACAAGCCGCCGTCCGGAGAGCACTGGTTCGGCACCGATAACCTCGGGCGCGATATTTTCGCGAGGCTGTGCTACGGCATCAAGGTCTCGCTCTTCGTGGGAGTCATGGCAGCCTTCATTGACCTCGTGGTTGGCGTGATCTACGGCGGCATCTCGGGGTACTTCGGCGGCGCGGTGGACGACGTCATGATGAGGGTCGTGGACATTCTCTACGGCATCCCGTACATCATCGTCGCCATCCTGCTCCTCGTGGTCATCGGGCCAGGCCTCTGGTCGGTGATCCTGGCCATGACCATCACCGGATGGGTCGGCATGGCGAGGCTGGTCCGCGGCCAGGTGCTCCAGCTCAAAGAGCAGGAGTATGTGCTGGCGGCAAGGGCCCTTGGCGCCAGCCACCTCGGGATCATCCTCCGGCATCTCATCCCGAATGCCATGGGCGTCATCATCGTTCAGATGACTTTCACGATACCTGGAGCGATATTCGGCGAGGCGTTCCTGAGCTTCATCGGGCTCGGGGTGCCACTGCCCCTCGCGAGCCTCGGCACCATGGCGAACGACGGGTACCAGTATCTCCGGATATACCCCTACCAGTTGATCATTCCTGCAATCGCAATCATCATGACGATGCTCGGGTTCAACTTCGTGGGCGACGGCCTGCGAGACGCGCTTGACCCGAAGCTGCGGAGGTGAGAGGGATGGCCGGAGAAAGGCTTCTTGACGTCAAGGACCTGGAGGTTTCCTTCTACACCTACGCCGGCAAGGTCCACGCTGTGCGCGGCGTTTCGTTCCACGTCAACAGGGGCGAGACCCTGGCGATCGTGGGCGAATCAGGCTGCGGCAAAACCGTCTCCGTGCAATCAACCATCAAGCTGATACCGATGCCTCCGGGAAAGATCGAGGGAGGCACGGTGCTTTTCGACGGCAGGGATCTCACTGCCATGAGCGACCGCGACCTCCAGAGCGTGAGAGGCGCAGAGATCGGAGTGATATTCCAGGACCCAATGACATCGCTCAACCCCACGATGACGGTGGGAAGGCAGATCACGGAGGGCCTCATAAAGCACCAGAAGCTCAGCGCCGAGAAGGCGAGGCAGCGCGCAGTCGAGATGCTGTCGCTGGTCGAGATGCCGAACCCGAGGGAGAGGTTCCGCCAGTATCCGCACCAGTTCAGCGGCGGAATGAGACAGCGGGTCATGATCGCCATAGCGCTATCATGTAGCCCCAAGCTCCTCATCGCGGACGAGCCCACCACGGGCCTCGACGTGACCATCCAGGCTCAGATACTCGACCTCATGAAGAGCCTGCAAACAAGGATGAATACTTCCATAATCCTGATAACCCACGACCTCGGCGTGGTCTCGAAGCTCGCTGACAGGATAGTGGTCATGTATGCGGGAAAGGTGGCCGAGGCCGGCAGCTCCGAGGATATCTTCTATGATGCTCAGCACCCATACACGCAGGCCCTCCTGAAGTCGGTGCCGAGGCTTCACGAGGAGGTCAGGAGGGATCTCCTGGCGATCCCCGGAACACCTCCGGATCTCTTCGTGCCTCCGAAGGGGTGCGCGTTCGCGCCCCGTTGCGGCTACGCGATGAGAGTGTGCCTGGACCACCAGCCCGGGACCTTCCCGGCAGGAGACAACCACGCCGTGGCCTGCTGGCTCATGGACCCCAGGGCGGCGCATGTCAGGGACGGACACTCCGGCAGGGCCGTGGCTGCCGGGGCCAGGGGAGGCGCAAGCTGATGGTGCAAGACACGCATGCTCATGATGTCGTGCTCGAGGTCATGGACCTCAAGAAGTACTTCCAGTTCAGCCGCAAGGCCGTGCTGAAGGCCGTCGACGACGTGACTTTCTCCGTGAAGAAGGGCGAGGTCTTCGGCCTCGTGGGCGAGAGCGGCTGCGGCAAGACCACCGTGGGCCGCACCATCGTGGGGCTGTACGCCCCCACAGGTGGCAGGATCGTGTATGAAGGAGAAGACGTAAGCAAGCTGCGCGGGGCCGATGTCAAACGGTTCAAGCGCCGCATGCAGATAATCTTCCAGGACCCGTACGCCTCGCTCGACCCGCGGATGACGGTGGGGGACATCATAGGAGAGGCTCTCGACATCCACGGTCTGGCAAGGGGCAGGGACCGTCTCGCGCGGATACATGAACTGCTCGATGTGGTGGGACTGTCGGCGGAGCACGCCAACAGATTCCCGCACGAGTTCTCCGGCGGTCAGCGTCAGCGCATTGGGATAGCGCGCGCCCTCGCCGTGGACCCGAAGTTCATAGTGGCGGACGAGCCCATCTCGGCGCTGGACGTCTCGATCCAGGCCCAGGTCGTGAACCTTCTCTCACGCCTGCGCGAAGAGAGGGGCCTCACGTACATCTTCATCGCTCATGACCTGGCCATGGTGAAACATCTATCCGACAACGTCGGCGTGATGTACCTCGGCAGGCTGGTTGAGCTTGCCCCCAGTGCAGAACTGTACAGGAACCCGGTACACCCTTACACCCAGGGCCTCCTGTCGGCTATCCCCATCCCTGACCCCAGGGTTGAAAGGGAGAGGAAACGGATCGTTCTGGAGGGCGAGGTCCCGAGCCCCGTCAACCCGCCGAGGGGTTGCAGGTTCCAGACGCGGTGCAGGAGCGTAAAGCCCATATGCCGGGAGGAAGACCCGAAGCTCAAACAGGTGGCGCCGGGCCACTTTGCAGCGTGCCACCTTTACTAGGTGCGGGTTCACAGGTCACCGCCACTTTTCCAGGGTTGCCGGTGTTGCACTCCGCGGGCGCCGCGCTTGCGACGCGCCCCGTTGGATCGGCATTCGGGATTGCCAGATCGAGAGCGCCCCGCCCTAGCAAGCACCGTCAACCCGGAAGCTTATCCCGAACCGGCGAGGTCGGCCGACCCTCCCCTATCTCAGCGCCCTTACGTTCTCCGCAAACTCCGACTTCACAACGAGTTGGCGGAACTCCTCGTTGTTCTTCGTGTGATGGAGCCGCTCCAGCATGAGCTCGGTCATCTCCGCGGTGCCAAGGTTCCCCATGGCCCGGCGCAGCACGTACATCATGTCGAGCTCCTCCTCGGTCAAGAGGAGCTCCTCCTTGCGCGTTCCCGACCTGTTTATGTCGATCGCCGGGAAGATGCGCCGTTCAGACAGCTTCCGATCGAGGTGCAACTCCATGTTGCCCGTGCCCTTGAATTCCTCGTAGATGACGTCGTCCATGCGGCTTCCGGTCTCGACCAGGGCGGTCGCCAGGATGGTGAGGCTGCCCCCCTCCTCGATGTTGCGCGCCGCTCCGAAGAACCGTTTGGGGCTGCGGAGCGCGTTCGGATCGAGGCCCCCCGACAGCGTGCGCCCGCTTGGTGGCTCGACAACGTTGTACGCACGCGCCAGACGCGTGATGCTGTCCATGAGGATCACCACGTCTTTGCCGTGCTCCACCAGCCGCTTCGCGCGTTCGAGCACCATCTCGGCCACACGGATGTGGTTCTCCGGCGGAAGGTCGAAGGTCGAACTCGTCACGAGACCCTTTACCGACCGCTCCATGTCAGTGACCTCCTCCGGGCGCTCGTCGACGAGGAGCACCAGGAGTTCCACCTCGGGGTGATTGGTTGTTATGGAGTTCGCGAGCTTCTTGAGGACCGTCGTCTTGCCGGCCTTCGGAGGAGATACTATGAGGCCGCGCTGTCCCTTGCCGAGCGGCGCGATGAGGTCGATCATGCGGGTGGTTATCTCCTTCGATGTCGTCTCCAGGCGCAGGCGCTCGTTGGGGTATATCGGCGTCAGGTCCTCGAAGAACAGTCTCCTCGTGGCCATCTCGGGATCTGTACCGTTCACCGCCTCTACCCTTAGAAGAGCGAAGTACTTTTCGCTTTCCTTCGGCGGCCTTACCTGACCGGAGATCATGTCGCCGGTACGCAGGGCAAACCGCCTGATCTGGGAGGGAGAAACGTAGATATCGTCGGGGCTGGGGTTGAGCCCTGACACCCTGAGGAATCCAAACCCCTCCGCCATGATCTCCAGGATACCCTGGGCGAAGATGAGGCCCTCCTTCTCGGCCCGCACCTTCAGGATCTCAAAGATCAGGTCTTTCTTCCTGAGTTTCGTCGGGCTCACGATCCCGAGGTCCTTTGCGATTTCGTACAGGTCGTGGATGGTCTTGGCCTCCAGATCGCTGATGTTCATCGACTCCTCGGGAATGCCCTGTCCATTTCGTGCCATCGATATATCCAGTCCTTTCGTTGTGGATTCATCCGGTTATCGGCTCCATGCCCTCCAGGCCACGAGACGCTCGCCATGGGATCACGGAGCCATGCCACGGGAACGACCGTCAAGGTCGCGCGGTCGCATGATAGAAGGTTAACAAGAGGAACCATTTAGGAGATACGTGAAAAAGATGATAGCGCCAACACCTCAAGTGCCTGGCAACAACACGCAGCGTCAGTGGAGGCCTGGTCACACACCGGTATTATAGCATTGCCAGGGGGGTTACGTAAAATCCAGGAACACCTCTTGTGACACCGGGGCATCCGCCCCTTGCCACGGGACAAGAAGGCTCGACATGTCGAACGGGGGACGGCACGCATGATCCGTCTTGATACTTCGCCACAAAAACGGCAATTCCTTCCGCTTCGCTCGGTGGGATCCTTGCGAAATCACTCCCCGGTCACACCCACACCCCGCGTCGCCAACGACCGGCGCAGAGCCGCGGCTACGAAGTCCCGGAATAGCGGGTGCGGCCGGTTGGGCCTGGACTTGAACTCCGGATGGAACTGGGTGGCGAGAAACCATGGATGATCTTTGGCCTCGACTATCTCCACCAGGCGCCCGTCCGGCGAAACCCCGGTAGCCCATAGCCCGGCCTTCGCAAGCACATCCCTGAACTCGTTGTTCACCTCGAACCTGTGGCGATGACGTTCGTAGACGATCTCCTCACCATACGCCTTCATCGCGAGGGAACCCGGCACGAGCTTGCATGGGTAGGTTCCCAGCCTCATCGTCCCGCCCATCTCCTCCACGCCCTTCTGCTCCGGCATGAGGTCAATCACCGCGTGAGGAGTATCCGGATCGAACTCGGAACTGTGAGCATCTTTAAGACCACACACAGAACGGGCAAACTCGACGACCGCGCACTGAAGCCCGAGGCACAAGCCGAAGTACGGAATCCTGTTCTCCCGCGCGTACGCCGCTGCGAGGATCTTGCCCTCCACTCCCCTGCACCCGAACCCGCCCGGGACGAGGATTCCGTCGGCCGACCCAAGCTCTCTCTCCGCGTCCCCCGCCCCGAGGTTTTCGGAGTTCACCCAGATCACCCTCAGCTCGGCCTGGTGTGCGATCCCCGCATGGCGCAGGGCCTCCACCACACTAAGATATGCATCGGGAAGAGTGACGTACTTGCCGACGATCGCTATGCTCACCCGTTGCCTGGGGTTGAGGAACGTATGCACCATATCGCGCCACTCGGCAAGGTCCCGATCGCCGGCAGCGCCCTGGAGGCCAAGCCTGTCGATGACTATGTCGTCGAGGCCTTCACGCTCGAATATCAGCGGCACCTCGTATATCGTCGAGGCGTCCACATTGGGGATCACTGCTCGCTCGTCGATGTCGCAGAAGAGCGCTATCTTGGCCTTGATCTCCTCCGAGAGCGGACGTTCAGATCTGCATACGATGACATCGGGCTGAATGCCTATGCTCCGAAGCTCCTTCACGCTGTGCTGGGTGGGCTTGGTCTTGAGCTCGCCAACGGCCCCGACATACGGAACCAGCGTCACGTGGATGTACATCACGTTCTCCCGGCCGACATCGCTTCGAAGCTGTCTTATTGCCTCCAGGAAAGGCAAGCCCTCGATATCGCCGACAGTGCCGCCCACCTCGACGAGCACCACGTCGGCCCCTGACTCCTTGCCCACCCGCGTTATCCTGGACTTGATCTCGTTGGTGATGTGAGGGATCACCTGAACGGTCCCGCCGAGGAAGTCACCCTTTCGCTCACGGCTGATGACGGACCAGTATATCATGCCGGTGGTGACGTTATTGAGCCTGCCCAGGTCCACGTCGATGAACCTCTCGTAGTGGCCGAGATCGAGGTCGGTCTCGGCACCGTCGTCGGTGACAAAGACCTCGCCGTGCTGGTACGGGCTCATCGTCCCCGGGTCCACGTTGATGTACGGGTCCAGCTTTATCGCCGTGACCCGAAGGCCCCTGCTCTTGAGAAGCCGTCCGATGGAAGCAGCGGTGACGCCCTTACCAAGCCCTGAGACAACCCCACCGGTTACGAACACGTACTTTGCCAAGTTCTCCGCTCCCTTCAGCCACGGCGCTCGAAGCTACAAGGCCACGTGCGGGCTCAGAAATCGGCGTCGCTTTGCGAGTCTCTGCCAGTCATGCACGGCCGGAACGGCGCGCTTGCAGCGCGCCTCGTCACATCCGGCCCGCAGGGACTGCCACGCCCTGAACGCCCCGTGGCGCAAGCGCCGGCAACCCGCAGCATCCCGGCAGCCCGGGACGAAGCTGCGAACCCCGCACTTGGAGGGCTTTATCTATAGTCCAGCACGTACACAGTTGTAGCCTTCGGCAGCGACGCGGCACTGAGACGGACCTCGTTCGAGTCGCACCTGACCACGTTGTCGAGGCCTTTCAGGAACATGTCAACCCCCGCAATAGGCATCTGGACGGCCGCGGTCTTGTAGTGCATGGGGATCACCACCCGCGGCGAGGTCGCTTCCACCAACCGTCTGGCCGCGGCGGCATCGATAGTGTACGTGCCGCCTACAGGCACAAACAAGACGTCGACCCTGCCCATGTCCTCCAGTTGGTGCCTGGAGAGGTCATGGCCGATGTCGCCCATGTGCACCAGCCTCACGCCGTCGACCTCCATGACGAAGATCGTGTTCGGTCCGCGTTTCGCGCCCTGCTCGGTGTCGTGGAAGCTGGCAACAGGGTAGATCTTGACCCCGTTTTTCTCGTACCGGCCGTTCCCTTTCAGCACGGTCGGGTTGCCGCGCGCTGCTGACACGTGGTTGTGGTCGAAATGATCGTGGCTCGAGGTCACCACGTCCGCCTCGGCCTGCGGCACAGGATAGCCGACCGTGGAATCGAAGGGGTCAGTCAGGATCCTGACACCTCTCGGCGAGGTGATGAGGAAACATGCGTGTCCGAGCCACCTGACCGTGATCTCGCCGGGGGACGCAGCCCTGGCCGCGCCGCCTACAAGACACCCTGCCGCGACAACCGCCGCACCAGCCAGAACCACCTTCGCAATCACAGAAACACCCCCTCACACTTTGGCTTCCGAGTCTCCCTCGGGCGATGGCTCATCGTCATCGAACACCCCGTACTTCTCAAGGAGCGACCTCGTGGCCCGGTTGCTCGCAAAGGCGATGACGCCCATGTATAACAGGCTGAAGGCCGGAGCCAGGATCACGGAGAGAACCGTCACGGCCACCTCGAACAACACGACGAGCAGCGAATAGAACGGGTTGGCCAGCGCAAGCAGCGCGGCCCTCTTGAAGACCTTGCGAAACCCGGTATCCTGCTGCACCATGATAGCAGGCAAATACGGTGCCATCATTGCCATGAAGATCAGAGCGTACAGCCACAAGCCCCCGATGATCTTGAACGCTACGCCCGGCCTGGTAATGAACCAGATGATGTCGACCACGACGATCGTCCCAAGGCCGACGGCTGTCGCGGCGATCGCGAGCGAGCGCAGGGAGAAACGCCTGAGACCCTCGACGAAGTCGCGAGGCGTAACGTCCTGCCCCTTCATTATGAGTGCCATCACGTGAAAGGCCGCCCCTTGTGGGGGGGCGGCGAGGATCACCAGCACCGGCACCATGGCGATGAGGGAGTTGACAAAGAGGCTCAACAGGAGCGCGCCGCAGGCGAACCACCCGAACCACGCAAGGCTGACGAGCACCACGGTGCCGAGGTACCCGTAGGCGTCTCTCACCGCCCCCCCTACCACGGCACCTGCCCTTACCACTTCTTCTCTGGGTCCTGACATCGCAACCTCCGGGTGCCGGCACTCCGTGCTCACATCTTTTCAGGCGCCGAAATGCCGAGGATGTCGAGGCAGTTCCGGAGAACGGTACCAACTGCTCCCGAAAGCGCGAGCCTCGCCGATGTCAGCCCGGCGTCGTCGCTTATCACCCTGCAACTATTGTAGAATGAATGGAACAATCCTGCAAGGTCTAGAGCGTACTTTGCGAGCCTGTTCGGCGCGCGATCCGCGGCGCTCGTGGCGATCTCGTCCGGGTAAGCCGCAAGTTTGCGGGCGATATCGAGCTCTACGTCTTCTACGAGGCGGGACAGGTCTGCGTCGAAGGGTTCCACGATCGTGACGCCGTTCTCTTCTGCCTGTCTGAAGATGCTGCATATACGGGCATGAGCATACTGCACGTAGTATACGGGGTTCTCCTGCGACTGGCTCTTCGCGAGATCGAGGTCGAAGTCGAGATGGCTCTCGATGTTCCGCATCAACAGGAAATAGCGCGCCGCATCGCGCCCCACCTCGTCGACGAGGTCGTCCATGGTCACGAACTCCCCCGCCCGCTTGGACATCTTCACCCGTTCGCCGCCGGACAGGATGGACAGGAACTGGAGTAACAGCACCTCCAGGCACTCGCCGGGGTATCCTAGCGCCTGGAGGCCTGCCCGGGTCGGTGTCACGTGACCATGGTGGTCAGGTCCCCAGATATCAATGATGAGATCGAAACCCCGTCCCAGCTTGTTTCTGTGGTATGCTATATCCCCGGCGAGATACGTGTACTCGCCGTCGCTCTTCACGAGCACCCTGTCCTTGTCGTCGCCGAAATCAGTGGTGCGAAGCCATGTCGCCCCATCCTTCTCGTAGACCATCCCCCGCTCGCGCAGGATCTCCAACGTCTCGCGGTGCGCGCCGCTTTCAACGAGCGTGCGCTCGCTGAACCACACGTCGAAGTCCACCCCGAAGCGGGCGAGCGACCGCTTCTGACTCTCGAGCATCCTCGCGAGCGCGAATTCCCGGAAGAACCGTGTCCGCTCGTCCGCCGCCATCGCCTTGAGCTTCTCTCCGTGCTCCGCCGCCGCCTCGCGGGCAATGTCCGTGATGTACGCGCCCTGGTAGCATTTCTCGGGAAACTCGACGCTCTCACCCTGGAGCTGTCGATATCTCAGCTCCACCGATTCGCCGAGGACCGCCACCTGGTTTCCGGCATCGTTGATGTAGTACTCGGTGCTCACGTCGTACCCGGCAGCCCTCATGATGCTCGCGAGGGCCGCCCCCACGGCGCCAGCCCGGGCGTTTACGACGTTCATCGGGCCGGTAGGGTTCGCGCTCACGAACTCGATCTGCACGCGCCGGCCCACCGGGGCGTCGCTCGTCCCATAGGCATGGCCCGCTGCGTGCACGGCACGGATAGTATCCTCGAGCCACGCCCGGGAGAGGAAGAAGTTTATGAATCCCGCTCCGGCCACCTCAACGCGCCGGATGTAGCGGGTTTTCCGCGCCGTCGACCTCAGCGCCTCGGCTATGCTCTCGGCGATTTGCCTCGGCGGTCGCCTGAGCCGTTTCGCGAGGGACATGGCAACAGTGGTTGAGAAGTCGCCGTAGGACTTGTCCCGCGTAAGCTCCACAGGCACATCGCACGCCTGCACGCGTCCAACCTGCACGCCCAGCTCACTCGATGCGATGGCCTCCGCGACGGCGGTCCGAATCTCGTGTCTTACGTCTTCAGTGACGTTGTGCAATGCAAGCTCCTCCTCCCCCGCAAAGCCGGCGCCGAGTCGTGGTATGGGCTTAAAGGCCCATGGCAGTCCCCCGGACGTATTTGAGCTGCCTGTGGTCGCGCGGCCGGATCCGTGTCGTGACCGGACCCCTGCCCTCGCGTATCACAACAGCGCTGGGGTGGCCCATGGCGCTCGCCCCTCGCCCCTCTCCCACGCTGGTATTATAGCATAGACGCGTCGAGGGCGGCAGCCATCTCGTCTTCCTTTTCAAACGGGCCCACCGCAGCGAGGCGCATGTTCTCCTTCTTGAAGAGATCCGCGGCGACCTCGGCGATGTCGTCCGGCGTCACTGCCTCCACTTTCGCAAGCACCTCCTCCACAGGCACGATCTTGCCGGTGAGCACCATGTGCTCGCCGTTGCGGAGAGCGAGGTTGAGCGTGTCCTCCAGGCGCAGCGCCAGGCTCCCCTTGTAGAAATCCTTCGCCTTTCGAAGCTCATCGTCTCCGACCTTTTCGTCGCGCAACCGCACAAGCTGTTGCAGGATCACGGCCACCGTGTCCCTGCCCCTGGCCGGATCTACGCCTGCATATACCCGCATAATCCCGGCGTCGAGGTGGGCCGAGTACTGAGATCCTACCGAGTAGGCGAGGCTCCGCTTCACCCGAATCTCCTGAAAGAGCCTGGAACTCATGCCCCACCCGAGCACGGCGTTCAGCAGCTCCAGGGCGTAGCGGCGCGGGTGCAGCCGCTCGTAGCCCGGAAGGCCCAGGACGAGGTTGGCCTGCTTGGTGTCACGCTTCTCGACCTTCGCAAGAGGCCCCTTCGTGGTAAACCGGGCGGGAGCGAAATGCCTGCGCTTCTTCCCCGACTGCGCTGCGAAGTGGCCCGCCGCCGCATCCCGGACCTCCCTGGCGGTCACCTTGCCCGCGACTGACATCACCATGTTGGCCGGCTGATACAGCGACTGGAAGTAGTCGAGCACCTTCTCCCGGCTCAGGGAGCGGATGACTTCCTCCGTGCCGGCAACGCTGCGCCCGAGAGGCTGGTCCGGCCACATCATCTCCTCAAGGAGAACGTGGACCCACGTGTCAGGCCTGTCCCTCACCATCTTGATCTCCTCTATGACAACCCCGCGCTCCATTTCGAGGGCCTCCGGATCGAAGAGCGAGTGAAGGACCATGTCCGCAAGGACGTCCAGTCCGAGCGCGAAACGATCCGAGGGCACCTTCACCAGAAAGCATGTGGTCTCCTTGTTCGTAAACCCGTTTATCATGCCCCCGACTCCCTCGATGGCTTCGGAGATCTTGAGGTTGCTGTCGCGCTTTTGCGTGCCCTTGAAGAGCATGTGCTCGATGAAATGGGAGATCCCGTTCATCTCGGGATCCTCATACCTGGCCCCCGCCCCGATCCAGACCGTCACCGACCCGGACCTCATGTGGGGCATTTCATCGGTCACCACGCGAAGGCCGTTGTCCAGGGTCTCAACTGACACCACGGTAGTCCATCCTCCTTTGACGCCGCTGTCACGGGTCGCCCCGCGACCATCTATTAGGTTTTCCGTCCCCTTCGAAGATCACGCAAGGTTCGCCCCAGGTTCCCTGAGGGTTTGCCAGTTCCTCTCCAGCGGCTCCGGCCGGACCGTTCGGCCGGGGAATCACTGCCGTCAGCGGCCTTCGACTCCATGATCCCGGCGACGAATACACGTGTGACAGGACGGTATCGGGAAGACCTTACTAATGGGGCGTTTCGACGCGCCATCCGGGTTCCCTGCATTTCTACAGGAGTGCCAAAACTTGCACTTCTAGAAGGAAATGACCGCTATGCGCAGAATATTGATTGAAGCGAAGATTACCCAATCTTATCACGCATAACTCACAAGACTGAAGGGAGGTGGGCAGTGGTCAGGTTACGATAAGAAGCCTTCGTGAAGCCGTCTGATGCTCAGAGTTCCGGGAATCTCGAGAGAGCGTACGTGAGCAACGAAGGAGGTAGAGCAATGTTCCATAGAGGCCGCATGACAGTCGTGTTGTTGCTGGTGGCTGCCATGGTGATCGGAGGCACGGCGCTTGCCGGCGGCGAAGAGCAGAAGCCCAAGTACGGCGGCATCTGGAAAGACGCCCTCGGCGCAGATCCCCCTGACCTGGACCCGGTGATGGCGACTGACACCACCTCCGCGGAGGTCGGCTACCAGATATTCGAGACCCTGGTTGCAATCGACCCCGATGGTGAGCTTGCGCCGCTGCTGGCGGAGTCGTGGAAGGCTTCCGCCGACGGCAAGACCTTCACGTTCAAGCTTCGCAAGGAGGTCCACTTCCACAGGACCACCGAGGGCGGCAAGCCCACGGCCAACGGCGGCCGCGAGGTCACCGCGGACGACTGGGTGTGGACGTTCAACTACATCTGCGACCCGAAGACCAACTCCCCGCGCGCGTACTTCATCGACATGGTGAAGGGGTACAAGGAGTTTCGCGACGGTAAGGCTCAGTCGATCTCGGGCATCAAGGCTCTCGACAAGTACACGCTCCAGATCGAGACCACCTACCCGTTCGCACCGTTCGTCGCTGTGCTGAGCTACAACACCTTCGTGGTCCTGCCCAGGGAAGACGTGTTGAAATGGGGCAAGGACTGGAACTTCCACGTGGTGGGCACCGGCCCGTTCAAGTTCGAATCGTGGAAGCACGATGACAAGCTCGTGCTATCCCGCAACGAGGACTACTGGATGAAGGACAAGTGGGGCAACAGGCTGCCTTACCTCGACGGCATCGAGTTCAGGATCATAACTGACGCCACCATTGAGTGGACGGAATTCAAGCTCGGCAACCTCTATGCCGCCACCGTGGACGATCCGTACTACCCCGAAGCGTCCAAGGGCCTCCAAGTCATCAGGGGCGTGAAGACCGCCGTGAACGAACTCGGCACCTACCTCGAGAGGCCGCAGCTTGGCACCTACTACTACGGCATGAACCAGACGCTCCCGCCGTTCAAGGACAACAAGTATCTCAGGCAGGCGTTCAACTACGCCATCAACAGGCAGGCCCTCATCGACTTCGTGCTCAACGGCCGCGCCATGCCTGCCAAGGGTGTGCTGCCTCCGGGTATGTTCGCCTATAACGAGAACCTCAAAGGGTACACTTACGACCCGAATATGGCGAAGGAACTCCTCAAGAAGGCAGGATATCCCAAGGGCATCCAGGTGACACTCCAGTATAACACGAGCCAGGGGCACAAGAGGATAGCCGAGGCTCTCCAGGCCCAGTTCGGCCAGGCGGGCATCAAGATCGACCTCAAGAACGTGGACTGGGGCGCCCACCTCGATACGTGCGGTACCCAGGGCAGCGTGCCGTTCTTCAGGATGGGCTGGGTCGTCGACTATCCTGACCCGGACAACTTCCTCTACGTGCTGCTGAACTCCGACAACATTGGAGACGCAGGCAACTATACGAGGTACCACAACCCTCTCTTCGACGACCTCACGAAGCAGGCCAGGCTCGCCACCGACCAGGAGGTCCGGAGGAAACTCTACCAGAAGGCCGAGCAGATCGTCGTCGAGGATGCACCATGGGTCTTCATTTACCACTACACGAGCCACAACATGCTGAAGCCGTTCGTGCGCGGTTACAGGCTCCCGTCGTTCGGCCAGTACTGCAACAAGTTCACGGAGATCTGGCTCGATCTGTAATCGCGAGGTATCCGAGTCTGAGTCTGAGTCTGGATTCGTGAGTGCGCGTCAAGCGTGAGTTCAGGAATCCATGCCGGTCTGGGAGAAGATTCCGGGTCGCCGGTGTTTGCACGACGGGACCCCTGGAGTCGGGCACGCCCGAATGCCTGATCCCTCGGAGGCGGGCCGCAACCGCGCCGCCCCCTTGAGTGCAACACCGGCACCCCCCGGAAAAGCAGAAACGTCCGAGGGAGGCTGGTTGCGGCCGTGGGAAGGTACATAGTGCGCAGGTTGCTCGCTGTGATCCCCGTTCTCGCCGGGGTGATCCTGGTCGTGTTCATCCTCAGCACCGTCGTGCCGGGAGATCCCGCCAGGATCCTCTCCGGTCAGAGGGGCGATCCCGAGACCATCGAGCGGATCCGGCGCGAGATGGGCCTCGACCGGCCGTGGTACATCCAGATGGCCAAGTTCTTCAGGGACGCCATCACATTCGACCTGGGACGGTCCTACCGGAATAACATGAAGGTCACCCAGGCATTGGCTGACAGGATCCCCGCCTCGGCGAAGCTGGCGGGAGCGGCTCTCCTGGTTGCCGTGCCTTTCGGGATGGTGCTCGGCATCATATCGGCGGTCAAGCAATACTCCATCTGGGACTACGCCAGCATGATCCTTGCCCTTCTCGGAGTCTCGGTGCCCGTGTTCTTCTTCGGGCTTCTCATGATCGTGGTGTTCTGCGTCAGACTCGGGTGGCTCCCTGGCACCGGCTATGGGGGCCTGCGCTATCTCATCCTTCCCGCCATAACCCTGGGTCTACGGCCCGCCGCCCTCATTGCCCGGATCACTCGATCGAGCATGCTGGAAGTCGTACGGCAGGACTACATAAGGACCGCCCGCTCGAAGGGGGTCCCCGAGGGGTCCGTGGTGTGGAGACACGCTCTGCGGAACGCCATGATCCCCGTGATCACCGTCATAGGCGTGGACGTGCCCAGCCTGTTGAGCGGCGCCATGCTCACCGAGACCATTTTCTGCTGGCCAGGGATCGGCAGGCTTGCCGTCGAAGCCGTGATAAACCGGGACTTCCCGATCCAGCGAGGGGTTGTGCTCTTCATGGCCCTTGTTTTCCTCGGGGCAACTCTCATCGTTGACCTGTCCTACGGGTTCTTCGACCCGAGGGTACGTTACGAGTAGGAGGACGGCACAACATGTCGGATACCGGAACCAGGATTCCAGAAGCCGGCGGCGCCACAGCGCCCCCCAGCGGGGCCCGGGCGACCGCAGCCCGCAAGGCAGGCAAGGCAGACAAGGAAGAGGCGGGCCGAAGCCTCTGGTACTATGCGTGGCTGCGTCTCAAGAGAAACAAATCGGCCATGTTCGGTCTCGCCCTTGTCCTGCTGATAGTGTTGTCCGCAGTCTTCGCGCCCTGGGTAACCAGGTATGATCCCATCGAACAGCTCATCTGGACGGAGGGCGGTTCAGCGCAGCTTGCCCCCCCGAGTGCAAAGCACTGGTTCGGGACTGACCTGTACGGCCGGGACGTGTTCTCCAGGGTGGTCTACGGCACGCGCGTGTCCCTCAGGCTGGCCCTCGCCGCGACGGTCATCTCGGTGGGCATCGGCACGGCTCTTGGGGCGCTCGCAGGCTACTACGGAGGGTTTATCGATGATGTGGTATCGTGGCTCATAAGCGTGATCTTCGCCTTCCCGTTCCTGCTGTTCGTCATAGCAATAGTCGCGTACCTCCCCCCAAGCGATACTCTGGTGTACACCGCGATCGGCGTGGTATCGTGGATAGGGGTGGCGAGGATCGTGAGGGGCCAGGTGATGGCCATCAAGGAGACGGAGTTCGTTCAGGCCGCTGTGGCTTCGGGTGCGAGCGACGCGAGGATCATCTTCAAGCACATATTGCCCAACGTGATCGCGCCTGTGATCGTGTCCGCCACCCTCGGAATGGGCGGGATCGTCATGCTCGAAGCCGGTCTGACCTTCCTGGGGTTCGGTACCCAGCCGCCCACCCCGAGCTGGGGATACATGATCTCGCGAGGCCAGGAGTACCTGCTCGCAGGCAAATGGTGGTGGTCAGTGTTCCCGGGCATCGCCATATGCGTGACCGTTCTCGGCTTCAACCTGCTGGGCGACGGCCTGCGCGATGCGCTGGACCCCAGGCTGAAGCAATAGAAGAAGGGACCGAGGAAGGGCCCCGAGCGAACCCCCCGGTGCGTGCCGCGCGCGGAAACCCGCGGCGTCGCGAGGGACGTGCGAGATCGGCAGTCTAGGTATGGCGCCATAAGTTTGCGACACTTTTTCTGAGGGCGTTGCGGTTGCCGGTGCTTGCTAGGGCGGGGCGTCGAGAATTTGGCTAGCCTAAAGCGCCAAATTCGAACGAGGCTCACCGCACGCGCCGTCCCCGGAGGGCAACACCGGCAACGCTGGAGAGGACTTGCGCGCTGAAAAGTAGCGCGAATTTGTGGCGATCTACTTACGCCTGTTTCGCCCGCACGATGTCCTTCACCTTCATGAGCCGCGTGAGGTTTCCGCGTTCCATCTCGTCCAGCTTCATCGTGATGTACCGGGCCGTGCTCCGGAGGTTCGGTATGAGCACGTACTCGAGCGCGTTGACACGGCGCCTCGTCTTCTCGATCTCGTCGGCCAATAGCTCGATCGACTTCTCCACCTCGGCGAGCTCCGCCATCATCGGGAGCAGTTCGGCGAGGCCCGCCACGGCGTCATCGAGCGACGCGCTTGTGCCGTGGAACCCGTACGGGTAGATGTCACTGGCCTTCTCGCCGCGCCACGTGAACTCGGGCACCTTCACGTTCATGATGGTCGTGGTGGACACGTCGACACCGCATGAGACCTTGGGCGCCATGAAGGCCTCCTCCAGTGCCTCGCCTGACATGGCGGCCCTGGCTTCGAGAAAAGCGGGCAGCGCTCGGCCGAGGCCGGCCTCCACACGCCCGCGCAGGGCCTGCTCCTTCTTTATGAGGTCCAGGAACCTTTTCATGAGTTCGTCACGCTTGTCCTTGAGCAGTTTATGCCCGCGCTCAGCCATTGCGAGGCGCTTCTTGAGCCTCAGAAGCTGCATGCGGGTAGGGCTCACCCTGACCTCCATCAGCGCACCGCTCCGGCGCCCCCCGGCCCCCGTCGCCGAACGGGGCGCGCCTTGCGGTTCCCTCCCTTTCACATGGCCCGCCGGCCGGCCGCCTACGCGGTCCGCGCCTTCGGCATGTACTTCTCGATGTACTCTTCGCGCACCCTCTTGAGTTCCCTCACAGGAAGCATCGCCAGGAGTTCCCAGCCTATGCCGAGCGTCCGCTCAATCGACCGGTTCTCCTCAGGGCCTTGCTTCACGTAACGCGCCTCGAACTCATCCGCGAACCTGGAGAACTGCTTATCGACCTCGGAGAGTGCGGCTTCGCCAAGGATCACCGCGAGTTCCTTGGCCTCCTTGCCGCGCGCGTACGCAGCGTAGAGCTGGTTCATGGTGTCTGCGTGGTCCTCGCGGGTCTTGCCCTTGCCAATGCCCTTGTCCTTCAGCCGCGACAGGGACGGCAGGACGTCGATGGGCGGGTAGATCCCCTTGCGATGTAGCTCGCGCGAGAGGAATATCTGCCCCTCCGTGATGTAGCCGGTCAGGTCCACGATGGGGTGGGTCTTGTCGTCCTCGGGCATGGTGAGGATGGGGATCTGAGTGATGGACCCCTTCCGGCCCTTGATCCTTCCAGCTCGCTCGTAAATGGTGGCGAGGTCGGTGTAGAGGTACCCCGGATAGCCGCGCCGCCCCGGCACCTCCTTGCGCGCCGCGGACACCTCACGCAGGGCCTCGCAGTAGTTGGTCATGTCCGTGAGGATCACAAGCACGTGCATGTCTTTTTCGTATGCCAGGTACTCCGCTGCCGTCAAGGCCATCCTCGGCGTGGATATGCGCTCGATGGCAGGGTCGTTCGCAAGGTTCAGGAAGAGCACCGCGCGCTCGATGGCGCCTGTACGCCGGAAGTCAGTGATGAAGTAGTCCGCCTCCTCGAACGTGATGCCCATTGCGCCGAAGACGACGGAGAACTTCTCATCGGTGCCCAGCACCCGCGCCTGTCTTGCGATCTGCGCCGCCAGGCTCGCGTGGGGAAGGCCCGACGCGGAGAAGATGGGTAGCTTCTGGCCGCGCACCAGGGTGTTCAGGCCGTCTATGGCCGAGACCCCTGTCTGGATGAACTCCGAAGGATAGTCGCGGGCGTAAGGATTCACCGGGTTGCCGTTTATGTCGAGCTTCCTGTCGGGGATCACTGCCGGGCCGCCGTCACGAGGACGCCCGAACCCGTCAAAGACCCGCCCGAGCATGTCGGGGGATACCGCTAGCTCTATGCCTCTCCCGAGGAACCTCACCCTCGCCCGGGCCAGGTTGAGCCCGGCAGATCCCTCGAAGAGCTGGACGAGGGCCCTGGAGCCCGACGCCTCGAGCACCCTTCCGCGTCTGGTCTCACCCGAGGCGATCTCTATCTCCACCAGTTCCCCGTACTTTATGTCCTGGACCTGCTCGACCATCATGAGAGGCCCCGCGACTTCCGAAACCGTCAGGTATTCCTTAAGCAACCTCTTCACCCCCAGCCTGGGTTAGGGCGGCGAACGCCTTCGCTATGTCCTCGCGGACCTTGTCGAGCCTGGCCGTATCGCTCTCCGGCACGTACTTCATCCTCGCGATGACATCCCTCACGGGAAGGTCGAGGATGGCGTCGAGGCCCGCGCCCTGCTCTACAGCCGCAAGCGCCGCATGATGGAATTCGAGAATGGCCTTGAGCATGAGGCGCTGTTTCGCGAGGGACGTGTAGGTGTCCACCTCGTGGTACGCGTTCTGGTGCAGGAAGTCCTCGCGCAGGCTCTTCGCGGTCTCCAGCGTCAGCCTGTCCTTGACAGAGAGCGCGTCCACGCCGACCAGTCGCACTATCTCCTCGAGTTCGGCCTCTTCCTGGAGGATCTTCATCGCTTCCGCGCGGAGCACCCCGAAGTCGGACGCCACGGTCGCAGTTACGTGCTCCTCGAGTCTTTCGAGGTACAGCGAATAGCTGATGAGCCAGTTGATGGCCGGGAAGTGGCGTCGCGCCGCCAGGGAGTCATCGAGGCCCCAGAACACTTTCACAATCCTGAGCGTGGCCTGGGTCACCGGCTCCGAGAGGTCTCCGCCCGGAGGCGACACCGCCCCCACCACCGTGAGCGTGCCCTCGCGGTTATCGCTGCCGAGACACCTTACGCGGCCCGCCCTCTCGTAGAACTCCGCGGCCCTGGAGCTGAGGTATGCTGGATACCCTTCCTCACCCGGCATCTCCTCGAGCCGGCCGGATATCTCGCGCAGGGCTTCGGCCCAGCGCGACGTGGAGTCGGCCATGAGCGCCACATTGTAGCCCATATCACGGAAGTACTCGGCCATCGTGATTCCCGTATACACCGAGGCTTCCCGCGCAGCCACCGGCATGTCGGAGGTGTTCGCCACAAGCACCGTGCGCTTCATCAGCGGCTCCCCGGTGCGCGGGTCCGTGAGCTCCGGAAAGTCCATGAGCACCTCGGTCATCTCGTTCCCTCGTTCGCCGCATCCGACGTAGACGATGATGTCAGCGTCAGCCCACCTCGCAAGCTGGTGCTGCACCACGGTCTTGCCGCTGCCGAACGGGCCGGGCACGCACGCTGTTCCGCCTTTGGCCACAGGGAAGAACGTGTCGATGATGCGCTGCCCCGTGATGAGCGGCTGGCAGGGCGCGAGCTTTTCCCTGTAAGGACGGCCCCGCCGCACAGGCCAGCGCGTGAGCATGGTTATGTCCCTTACTCCTGACGCCGTCTTGACCCTGGCCACCACATCGAGCACGGTGAATTCGCCGGCCCGGATATCCTCGACGGTTCCCTCGACGTCGCGGGGGACCATGATCCTGTGCTCCACCACGCTCGTCTCCTGGACCACCCCGAGCACGTCGCCTGGGCCTACCTGGTCGCCGAGTTCCACCCGCGGCTCGAAGTGCCACTTGCGCTCGCGGTCGAGGCCCGGGAGTTCCACACCACGCTCGATGCGGTCGCCGACTGCGGCACGGATCTTGTCAAGAGGCCTCTGAATCCCGTCGTAGATGGACTCGATGAGGCCGGGTCCGAGCTCAACCGAAAGGGCCTCCCCCGTCGAATACACCGGCTCCCCGGGCCCGAGCCCGGCGGTCTCTTCGTAGACCTGGATCGATGCCCTGTCGCCCCTCATCTCGATGATCTCGCCGATGAGCTTCTTCTCGCTCACGCGCACCACGTCGTACATCCTGGCGTCCTGCATCCCCTCGGCTACGACGAGCGGCCCCGAAACCTTGATGATTCTTCCTGAGTCCATGGACGATCCTACCCTCTCTCTTGAAACAGGATATCGGCTCCGACCGCCTTCTCGACGATCTTCTTCATCCTTTGCGAGGCAAGCCCCAGGGAACCGCCCACGCCCGGAATGATGAGCACCGCAGGAAGCGGCGCGCCACCGAACCCCTCGATGACGTCGGGCACGGCCTTTGCGACCTGCTCTGTCACGAAGATGCCGGCGTACCCGCCCTTGCGCGCCTCCTGCAGAACCGATGCAGCATCGTCTTCGCGCCCTACGATAAACACGTCGACCCCAAGTGCGCGAAAGCCGAAAACCGTCTCTTCCTCGCCAACGGCTGCGAACCTATACATGGGCATCACGCAGCCTTTCTCTCACGCTCTCCCTGGACATGCCCGAGATCTTTCCCACAAGGACCAACCTTACCAGCTTGAGCTCATGCAGCTTCGCGAACATGTACCCGATAAGGGGTTCGGGGCCCAGGGGCACGTACCGCGCCTTGCGAATACCCTCCCACATCGCGGCCTCCGAGAGCCTCTCCAGCTCACTGAGGGGCTTCCCCTCGGCGAGCGCGGCTGCCGCCTGCCGTGCCAGGGCTTCATAACCTGTGCCCGCAAGCCCCGCGGCCACCGCCTCCGGGGGCTGCTCATAGCAGGCAATGAGCCGCAAGGGGCTGATCTTTCCCCCCGGCACCATGGCCTCCGCCGCCATGTCCCTCTCCCTTCCCATCCTCCTGGATCTGAAGAACACCGAGAGGTTGAGAAGGTCCACCTCCGTCTCCACGAGGTCCACGAGATACTGGATGCCGAGGGACTTCGCTTCGGCCAGAAGGTACCGATACATCTCCCAGTCCACGGCGATGTCGATGGTCTCAGGCACGGCGTGGATGTCATGGGCGGCTCTCGCCGCACCGAGGGCTTTCGCGAGATGGGGAGGAAGATCCCTGGTCTCGCCCTCGATGGCCCGCTCGATGACGGCGGGATCAACCGTCCCGCTCCTGGCCACGGCCCTTTCCGGGGCAACCCGGTGCAGCCTGGCCTTGAGCATGACTTTCAGGTTGTGGAAGTCCCACCTGGCGGTGACGAACTCCATGAGCCGCGGGTCCGGTGTGGTTTCCCGGACCAGTCGCGCGAGCCTCTCCTCCTCGCCGGACACGATGTCATCGACGGCCGGACGCGCCTTTTCAGACAGCTGCGCACCGGCGTAGCCTGCTTCTGCGAGCACCTTCAGTGCGCCCTCAACATCGGGGGCATCGATCATGCGATCGATACGACCCCGGTCGAGAAGCCTCGTCTCGAGGACCCTCACGCGCCCGGTCGCATACGCGTACTTCGATTCAAGCCCAAGCATCTGCCGCATGTCACCTCCCGGGATGCCATGGTGTTCGGCATCAGCCGAAGAGGACCCTGGCTACGTCCACCACGAGCGCCTCCCGCTCCCGCCCCAGGATCGCATCGAACGTGCAGTTCACTTCCATGCTGCCCGTGCGTATCACGAACCCACCGTCAAACTCGCCTGGAGCGTCCGCGAGCCGAAGAGCCGCCTTGCGGCCCTGCCGTGCCAGCTCCGCGTTCACCTCGGCGACGACCTCAGGACCCACGGTTTCAAGGTCACGCGGACTCACGACGACCTGCTCGTCGCCGCTCTCCACCGCCTTCAGCATCTCCCGCTTCAAATAGGCCCTGTACCGGGCGGAATCGAGCGAAGCCAGGCGCTTCCGGGCTTCCTGGAAGACCTCATCGATGAGGGCAGCCTTCGTGGCCAGCACTTGCTTGCGAGCGTCGAGCTCCGCGAGGGTGAGGGTGCGCCGCCGATCCTCGTCAGCCCTCTCCTTCCCCCGCGCAAGCTCCTCATCGCGCTTACGCGCCGCCTCAGCTCGCGCCTCGGCCAGTATCGCCTCGGCCTCAGCCGTTGCCGCGCCAAGAATCTCCTTGGACCTGGCTCTTCCATCCTCCAGGATCTTCTCCTGCATCTTCTCGAGAGCAGACATTCACGCCACTCCTTTGAGAGGCAGGCCGAACATGATGAGAAGCAGCGAGGCGAGGAACGCTAGCACTGCATATGTCTCCACCATAGCTGCAAAAGTGACGGGCTTGCCGAGTTCCTCAGGCCTCTTGGCCACAACCCCGACGCCGGCCGCCGCGACCTTCCCCTGGTGAATAGCGGAGAGCCAGCCCACTACGGCAATGGGAAGCACCGCCATGATGACGAGGAGCCCCTCAAATGTGGTCAGCCTGAGCACGTTCCCGCTGAACACGCCCAGCTTCATCATGAGGACGAACCCCGTGAGCAGCCCATATATCCCCTGCGTCCCCGGGATGACCTGCAGGAGCAATATCTGTCCGAACTTGTCAGGGTCTTCCGTCACGACCCCCGAACCTGCGGAGCCGACCAGACCGACCCCCACTGCCGACCCGACGCCCGGTAGCGCTACCGCCAGGGCAATGCCAAGGAACCCGAGGATCATACCAACAGTGACACCCATCTTGTGTTAAGCCTCCCCTTCCTCCATGACTTCGATGTACCTCGTTCTCTTTCTGAACGGCAGGAACCTCCGACCGCCGCCCTCGAAGAACTTGCTGAAGAACTCCACGTACTGCAGCCTGCTCGAGTGCACGTAAGACCCGACGACGTTTATGGCCAGGTTGAACCCATGCCCCACGGCGAGAAGCAGGATCATCGGTATCCATCCCACGAACGGGATACCGAGCATCCGAAGGGCCATGTCATCGATGACGACCGCGATCACGGAGGACGCAAGCCCAAGGGCAAGCAGCCTCGAGTAGGACAACACATCGCTGAGATAGCCCGTGACGCCGTAGAGGCTCAAGATCCCGGACCCAAGGCGCTTGATGGGGTTCCTGTGCGCGCGGCCCTGCGTCAGGATGAGGCCCGCCGCGCCGGCGACGGCAAGCCACTGGCCTGTTGCGCCAAGCGAAGCGTTCTTCAGGCCGGAGCCGCCCAGAATCAGAAGGAGGCCCGTGAGGAACACGTACCAGAACCCCTGATCGAAGATCCCGTCGAGCACCCTGCCCTGCCTGACATTGGCATAGAACTTGATTCCAAGACCGACGTAGATCTGTATGACCCCGAGGCCGAACGACACGCCCAGCATGAGCATGGGGTTATCCATCGGGTTGAACCACAGCGGCGGGATCTTGACCAGATTGCCCAGCCAGCCGCCGGTCAGCGCTCCCACTATCGCCGACGACACCCCGCACATGGCGAGGAGCGTGAAGAGCTTCTTCGCAAGGCCCGCCATCTTCACCTTTCTCAGCAGCAACAGCGACAGGGCCGTAAGCCCAATTCCGTACCCGACGTCGCCGAGGGCCATGCCGAAGAATATGAAGAAGAACGGGGCCAGAGCGAACGTTGGGTCTACCGACCCGGTTCGCGGCATGCTGTAAATCTCCGTCACCGCCTCGAACGGAGTGACCGGGCCGGGGTTATCGAGCGCAACCGGCGGGACCTCGTCTGCGAGCGGATCACGGGACTCGATGTGAATGAGATCGAACCTCGACGTGAGCGCCTCCTGCAGGGCCGGCACGTCGGACGCTCTGACCCAACCCTCGACCGCGAACGCCGTACGGGTCGCGGGGCAATCACGCTCGACAAGTCGCCTCTCACGCTCCATGGACAGGCTATCATACAGGGACAGCACCTTGACGCGCTCCGCAAGGAGCGGCTTGACCTCCTCCCGAACACGCGCCAGTTCGACCTCGATTCGCGACAGTTCGTCGGAACACTTGCGGATCTCCTGGTCAGGAGTTCCCTCGAGCGCCGGCAATCCAGATGGCGATGTCCCGCATCCGGCCAGGATGTCGAGGACATGCTGCTTGTCCGCGGCAAGACACATGATCACGGCAGCCACCGTGCGCCTGCCCTCCGGGCCGTGCTCCACATGCACGGCGTAGCACGCGTCTTCGAGCTCCTTTACGGCCTCATCGAAAGCCTTCACGGGAATCTCGCATGGGATGAGGCAGAACGCCCGCTCCTCTGCAATACTCGCGAGTGGAACATCCAGCCACTCCCATGGCTGGAGTTGCTTCAGAGTGGTGCTGACACGGCTCTCTTCGTTGCGTATCCTCGTGGTCTCATCATCCAGCTTGCGGCACTTTTCATAGATGCTGTGGCCCTCATCGCAGAGGCTCCCGTACGCCTCGAACGACGATTCATCGAGAGGGATCTTGCCTCCGGCGAATTGCTGGATGAAGCCTTTCTTGACCTTCTCGAACTCGTCGAAGAACTCTATGCAGTATTTGAGCTCCGCGAGGCGCTGGTCGATCTCCTCGAAGTCGGCGATCTGCTCTGACGGAGGTGCGCCACCGCGTTGTGCGCGCCCATAGTGGAGGTCCGCGCCTTCAGAGGAATCCCTGCCGTCGAGTCCGTAGTCGCCCTTTGCGATCTCGAGAACCCCGAGTTCCTGCAGGGTCTCGGTGATACGTTCAGCCTCAGGCGTGGGCGCAACCAGCAGGACCTTCTTCATCCTAGCGATTGCCACTTGCCGTCACGATCCTCTCCACCACAAGATCCACCGCCTCAGCCATCCGGGCCCGCGCCTGGATCTCCAGGTCGCGGCACCCGGCCGCCGCTCTCTCCGCGATCCTGGCTGCGGCGGCCCGAGCCTCGGTCTCCTGGGCCTTTGCGCTCGCTGCAGCCTCGGCTGCGGCCTCCACCGCCGCGTTTTCCACGATCATCTTCGCGGAGGCGCGGGCATCCTGGACGATAGACCTGGCACGCGCCTCGGCCTCCCTGACAACCTCGTCAGCACCCGCCTCGGCGTCCTGCAACCGCTTCAGGGCCTCATAAGCCAAGCCTCCCACCTCCCGACCGTTACCTATTCTACTACAACGCGTACAAAGCAACAACCCCTGCACGCAGGCCAAAACCCTGGTTTCACTCCCACCAGGGCTTCAGCGGGTCCCCAAAGGACGGGCCAACGCTCCTACTTTTTCGCCATGAGAGCGGGAGTTCCTTCCTTGGACGGGGAGGTAGCAAACGGAAAGCTGCAGAACCAGACGAAATTGCGCTCCACCCGGGAACCTTGGAACGCGACTCGCGTTATGAGTTAGTGAAAGCCGGATGAAAAGGGAACGACCAGATAGGACCACCGGGCATCAAGGAGTGTTCGAGGCGCGCGCCCTTTACCATATACCGTGTGGGAACCGACAGGGCAACAACACACCCTCCCGGCAGCAACAACAGCGACAACCGACCCACGCCAATAGACCACCCAAAACCCGGCGGGAGCCGCCGCAGGCCCCATCCATGGGGTGCTGTCGGCGGCTCTCGCTGTACCACGAACGCTCCCGCGAACCTGCTCGCCTGCGCGTGGAATCATGGACCACCGCGCCTCATCTCGGCGGCAACCGGTCCCAAAGTCGGGGCGTTTCTGCACCCCACTTAGTACTGCTCTGTCACATATGGACCTCCTCGTGGTGCCGTCACTCGAGCTGATGGGCGACAAACGTCACGAGTCCCTCCTCAACTGTATCCTACGTCGCCTGTTCCCTGTGTCACGCATGCAAGAGGCAAGATGACGTACGTCACTCGTCAGGCTCTTTCTGTTCCGTACATCACGGATTTGCCGGGAACTACACGACACGACCGCACAGTTGGGGCCCACCGGGGCCGGGAGTCGCCCCGCCGGACGAGCCCGCCACGCCCAACAAACCGGATGGCATTTCGTATCCAACAGCGCCGTATCAGTGCCCTGATATGTGCCTCTCCGCCTCGACAGCCGCCATGGCGCCGTCTGCGACTGCGGTAACGACCTGTCGCACCGCCTTCGCACGGACATCTCCCGCCGCAAAGAGACCCGGCGTCCGGGTCATCATGCGGTCGTCCGTCACGATGTAGCCGCGGGGATCCATATCTGCGAGACCCGCCACGAATCCGGTATCAGGTCGGCTGCCAACGGCGACGAAGACGCCGTCGGCGTCCAGGCGTCGCGTCTCGCCTGTCGTGGTGTCCTTGAGGATCACTCCCTCGACCTTCTCCGCGCCGAGGATCTCCTCCACCACGGAGTTCCACGCAAAGCCGATCTTCGGGTTCCTGAAGGCGTCTTCCTGCACCACCTTCGTCGCGCGCAACTGGTCCCGCCTGTGGACCACCGTCACATTCGATGCGAACCTCGTCAAGAAGAGCGCCTCGACTATCGCCGAATCTCCGCCGCCGATGACCAGGACGCGCCTGTCGCGGAAGAACGCGCCGTCACATGTGGCGCAGTACGACACACCGGCTCCGCGCAGCCTGTCCTCGCCTGGAACCCCAAGACGCACCGGTTCCGTCCCTGTGGCGACGATCACTGCCGCTGCGTGGAGCTCCCCTTCGCTCGAACTCACAACCAGCCCCCCGTCGCCAATCGCAACAGCGTGGACCTCTGCGTAGTGGAACTCGGCCCCGAACCGGCGGGCCTGCTGCTCCATCCTCTGCATGAGGTCCGGCCCGGCGATCCCCTCGGGAAACCCAGGGTAGTTCTCGATGAGATGTGTGGTGGAGGCCTGTCCACCCGCAGCGCCCCGCTCGAGGACGACCGTGGCAAGCCTTGCGCGCCCTGCGTAGAGCGCGGCCGCAAGCCCGGCCGGGCCGGCCCCTATCACCGCGACTTCAGTTCTCACCGGTGTCCTGGTCACCAATGCCCTCTCACTCCTTCGTCGGCAGGTCCGCGCAGCATCGTACCATTCCACTGCGGCGTTATCTCGACGAAGACCTGCGCCCCGCCCTTCGAATGATGCCCTTCAAGTTTTCCAGGAATGCACGGGGAAGAGACCTTCGGGGCATCCCGGTCGCCGCCACGAGGTCCACCGATGCCATCTCGTCCTTATCGAACAGGATCACCAGCCTCCCAAGGCTTTCGCCGCGTCGGACCGGCGCCTGTGGAACCCCGTCAATGAGTATTCTCTCCTCGATGAGATGGGCCAAGTCATTACGCACTACAACGCGAAGATCATCCCCTGCCGCAAGGGAGATCTCGCGATCCATGCCCCCTTCAACGCGCGTTCTCGTAACCACCTGGCCCCGGGACGCAAAGCTCATTACCTTGTGGTGGTTGAACCCGTAGTCCAGCAGCCTCGCCGAGTCAGCCCACCTCGCACTGGAATCGAGGACCACCGAGATGAAGTGCACCCCGCCCCGCGTGGCTGACGCAACCAGGCAGTACCCTGCGGCGGCGGTGGTGCCTGTCTTGACCCCGTCGGCCCCCTCGAACGACCACAGCAGGGCGTTGGTGTTCACCAGCTTCCGGCGCTCGAGCGCCTCGCCCTGCGTGAGCTCTATCTCTGCTTCGCGCGTGCTGACGATGTCGGCGAACAGCGGATACTGCAAGCCGTACCGTGCCATGAGCGCAAGGTCGAAGGCCGTGGAGTAGTGGTTCGGCTCGGTCAGTCCATGAGGGTTCGCGAACCTCGTGTGCAGGGCCCCTATCTTCTGGGCCTTGATGTTCATCATCCGCACGAAGTTCGGCACTGATCCGGCGACATGCTCTGCGATCGCGATGCAGCCGTCATTGCCCGACCTGAGCATCGTACCTCGGACGAGATCGTCCAGACGCAGCCTCTGGCCCTTGCGAAGCCACAGCGATGAGCCGGGCACCCCTGCCGCGTTGCCGCTCACCACCACCTCCGAATCCATGTCGCCGAGCTCGATGGCGAGGATCGCCGTCATGATCTTCGTGGTGCTGGCGGGGTGCATGCGCACGTGCTCGTTCTTCCCATAGAGCACCGTCCCCGTGGTGCCCTCGATAAGGACGGCTGACGCTGCGGTCACCCACGGCCCCTCGGTGTAATAGGGCGCGTACACGACCTCCGGGTACCCGTGCGTCCTGGTGTAAAGCCGCGCCGTGGCGGCGGGCAGGATGTAGACGCTGCCCACGGACAGAGCGCTGGCCAGAACTACGGTAAACCCCACGAGCCAGTAGGCCAGGATCCTCCTTGGCACGAACACCTCTTGCCACCCGCTTCGGGCAGTCCCGGGTCGGCAACCTGCCCTGCCCTATCCCTATGCAAGCGGAAGGCGGCGGATACCTGCTGGATCGGGCGGCGCTAAACCGCATGACCCTACCGCACGTTATCGCGTATCCAGCACCAGGGCGAGCTGCGCAGCACTTGCGGAGCGCGGGCACAGCCTCCTCACTCAGCGGGCGAGACCCCCAGGCCAGGCGCGTCGGCGAGCACAAGCTCGCCCCCATCCCGCACGCAAACGCCCTTCCAGGGATCGTGCGACAACAAGAGGTTCCCATCGAGGTCAGCCCAGTCGACAAGCCCGGCTATCTGGGCCGCGGCCGCGATGCTGATGGACGTCTCTACCATGCACCCGAGCATGATCTTGAGGCCGCAGGCCCGCGCAGCCCTTATCGTGCGAAGAGCGCCGGTGATGCCCCCGCACTTCATGAGCTTGACGTTGATGCCGTCCACGACCCCTGCCAGCCGGGGCACGTCCTCCCAGGTCACGGCGCTCTCATCCGCGACCACCGGCACGGCCGCCCGCTCCCGAACGAATTTCAGCCCATCCAGGTCCCAAGGAGGCACCGGCTGCTCCAGAAGTTCGACCCCGAGCGGCGCGATCTGCGCTGCGAGCGTGACAGCCTCTTTCGCCGTCCAGGCTGCGTTGGCGTCGACCCGGATCGTGGCGCCGGTACACCGTCTGATCGCCTTCACGATCTCCAGGTCGTCCGCGCTCCCAAGCTTCACCTTGAGCACGGAGAATCTCTTCGCCGCCTCGGCAGCGCGCTGCGCCATGGCGTCCGGATCGTCTATTCCAATCGTAAACGAGGTCCTCGGAAGCGCGAGACCGGAGAGGCCCAGCATACGGTGGACGGGCAGGCCGGAGAGCTTCCCGGCAAGGTCCCACATGGCCATGTCGACGGCCGCCTTGGCCGCCGGGTTGAGCCTGATGGAGCGGTTCATCCTGTCGAACACCGCTTCTATCGCGAAGGGATCATCGCCAAGACACTCGGCCAGCCGGGGCACAGACGCCATCACGTGTTCCGCGGATTCCCCGTAGAACGAAGACGGTGCGGCCGCCCCCATCCCGGCTACACCATCATGGCTCAACTCCACCACCACGTTTCGAGCGATGGTCTGTGTTCCGCGGGAGATCGTAAAAGGCGTCGCGAGCGGCAACTCCACTATACGTGCGGATATCTCCAACAGACTCCCTCCTCTACCGCCGGATCGTTTCTACACCCGGCCGGGAACTCCTGCAGACGCGCCGCGGCGTTGCGGCGCCTTTCCGCTGCTGCACCGCTGCATCGTGCGTCACGCGCCGTTGCTCCGTACGCCATGCACAGCTAAAGCCGCTGAACCTCCGAACCGCGGTAGGCGCCCCGCACCCGACGCTCCCTGGATCACCCATTTTGATCACCCATAAGCTGGAAGGACGCCGCGACTGTCCCGGCGAACCATTCCCCGCATCCGGAAGCCCCCAGGGGCGCCGGGCAGAGAAATGGGAAAGGGCGGTGGTATCATGAGTTCTCGCCTCGTTCCAAGAGGCCTGCGCAGCGTCGCCGCAGCATCGGTTGTCCTCGCCATGATCGCCGTGGTCGGGCTGAGCGCCCCGACGGACGCCGGCACCACGGACCAGGCGACGGTCCCCGTCACATGCAGGGTGCTCGCCTCGCTCGAAGCCTCGTTCCCGGGGGCTGTGAGCCTGGGGGATCTCATCACAGGCGCTCCCCCGGCGTTAACGGCCCCGCAAACCGTGACAGTGCGGTCCAACGCGCCGTGGGCGCTCAAGATCCGCTCGGATGCCCAGGACGGGCGCATGAGGCAGTGGACCGGAACGGGTTACGCCACCCCGGCACCCCGGACAATGGCGGCTCCGCTCGAGTGGAAGCGGCAGGATGGCGCCGATTTCGCCCCGATCTCGGGAAGCGAGACCGTCGTCGCCGCAGGCATGCCGCCGACCGGTTCATCGGGCACCGCCGTGTCAGTCATCTTCAGGCAGGCAGCAAGCTATGACGACGAGGCGCTGCCCGATCCGGGGCACGCGTACAGAATCGAAGTGACGTACGTGGCCACGCAGACCTATTGAGCGTGTGTCTGGCAGCGACTGCCACGAACGCATACTCGCTGATGACCTGGATCGGCGGTGTGGTTTCCGGATCTCAGACCATTAAGGACGAAGTGGAAGGGGTGATAAGCATGAGCGCACCTGTGACGAGGGCCATCTGGCTGAGCAGGGGAGCGACGGCGTTTGCCACGCTTGTCTGCGCAGGCATCGTTTCGCTTGCCTCGCCTGGTGCGGGGTCGCAGGGCGTCTCGATCCGCGTCAGTCCCGCCAGTATAGCGACGACGGTAAGAGACGGCGACGCGATCGGGCCGGTGCTCGTCACGAATCCAGGAACCTCCACTCTTGACGTGAGGGGGTCCTGTGAGGCGGGCGGCCATGATCACGCGGGTGTGCCGGTGCACCAGGCCATAAGGGATCCCGGCACCGCCGGGGTGTACGTTACCCTCGACCCCGAGGAGTTCCGGCTGCCGCCAGGGGAGTCGAGACTCGTCCGCGCCAGGGTTCACGTGAATCGCGGCTTCTCCGGGGGCGCATATCCTGTCATAGTGTTCCGCGCCGGGCAGGCCAAAGGACCGTCACGGGGCAACATCGGCGCCACCTCGCAGGTCGCCGTGCTCACGCTCCTGACAGTCGCGCCGCGCGGTTCGGCAGCGCGCCTGGAGGCGGAGCCCGTGCTCACCTCTCTGGCCGTCGAGGAAGGCGCCGAAAGGGACGGTATCCGGGTGATCGCCTGGTGCGAGAACGCAGGCAATATCCATGCAAGCTTTGCCGGAATGGTTCTCGTCAGGGACCGGGATGGCAAGGTGGTCACGCAGGCCTCGCTGGCGTCGGCCCTGTGTCTTCCGGAATGCGTCCGTGCGCTGTCGGGTCTGGTGCACACCGCACGGCTCCGAGAGGGCACGTACGTCGCGGAGGTGCGGCTCACCGGCGGCGGACGGGCCGCCGATTCCGGGATCATCGCGTTCAGGGTACTCGATGGCGCCCGCGTGGCTTCCACCCGCGTCGACGTCCGGCCGAAGCCGGTGGTCCCGGGGGACGAGCGCGACACGGTCCCCAGAATAGTGCGGCTCAGCGTGCCCGCGGTCAGCGAAGGGCGCGACCTCCCCATCGAGCTGACGCTGGAGAACCCGGACTGCTCGCACCCCGATCCCCTTGGCTACGTGGAGATCTGGGACTACCAGATGAAGCGCGTGGGAGTAGTCCCGTTCGAAGGCGTAAGCCCGGTACCGGGGGATTCGACCACGATTCGTCTCGCCTGGCCTGAGGCCCTCTTGCCCGGTTACTACACGGTCAGGGCCACCCTGCAATGGCGCAACGAACATCTGTCGACCTCAACGCCTTTCGTGGTGGGCGGCGACATCACTGTCGGGAGCAAGAGGTGACATTGCGGATGGCGACGAGGTGCAGGCGCGTGGCGTCAGTCGGAATCGTTGTGTGCATCGTGGCGGTGATGGCGTCCGCGGCCCCGGTGGCAACTTCGGGTTTTCAGCCTTCGCTCGAGATGGCGGTGGAGGCAGGAGAGGTGGACTTCGGGGAGATGAGTCCGGCCTCTCTGCCTCGCACGCTTCAGGACGTCGCCTATGTCGCGGTCAAAACGCAGAGGACAGGACCATGGAACCTTACGGTGAGGGCGACGGGCGACTTCGCAGCCGGGGAGGGTGGCGCGACTTTCCCCATCGGAAACCTCGAGGTCGCCGGGCGGCTGAACGGGCAGCCGGCGTCGTTTCAGCGCTGCAGCACGTCTCCCGTGACGCTCGTTACGGACGGGCCGGTGAGCGGAGGCGTCGTGGCCATGGATTACCGCCTGAGCGTCGGATATGATGCAGCGGTTCCAGCGAATGGAGCGCCGTACCGGAGCAGCCTGGTGTACACGACAAGCTACGGTATGCTCGCGGCGTCGTACGTGGATCCGAACCCTTTCAACCCCGCCATCCACCCGACCGTCGCGATAAAGTACTACTACTCCCGGCTTGCGTACCCGTATGTCAACGTGCGGATCACCGACTCCCAGGGAAGGGCGGTCTATACCAGGTCCTTTTCCAGGCCCCCGGATGGATGGTACGTGGAAACCTGGGACGGCAGGGGTAGTGACGGCCAGGTGGTCCCTGACGGCATATACTCGTACTCGATCACTGCGTCCATCTACATAGTAGCCGGGGGCTACATTAGGGTTGAACGCAGTCCGCGAGGAATATCGACACATGACAGCACGGACGAGCGGCGCCCCGGCACGTTCCTCCAGCTCTCGGCCATGGCCCGCCCGGTACCCGCCGCCGTCGGGGACATCGTGGCAATTGGCGTTTCACTGGCGAACACAGGACCTCTCGACCTGGCCGACGTGAAAGTGACTTTCGTACTCCCGCCGGGCCTTCGCCCTGTGCCGGAGACCGGGCTGGTCGAGGCCGGCCCGGGACGGCGCCCTGCCGCGTGGACGACCACGGCGGCGGGGATCTCGTGGGATCTCGGTACAGTTGAGAGGAGGGCGGTCGCGGGCCTATCCTTCAGGGCAGCGGTAGGACCAGACGCCCAACTCGCAGGCGGCGTGATCCGGGCGCGCGCGTCGGGCACCTTTGGAAGGCTGATGGTGAGATCGGAGGAGGTCTGCGTCCCTCTGGTCATCGAGAGCGGGACGGGAGCAAACCGGGGAGCCATCGTGGGCAGAGTCTTCATGGACAGCGACGGCGACGGCGGAATGGGTGAGAGCGATCGGCCCGTGCAGGGGATCATCCTGGCTGTGGACACTGGCGTAACGGTCAGATCCGACGGAAACGGCGGATTCGTCATCGAAGTGCCGACCCCGGGCGATTACGTTCTGCGGGTGGCTGAAACAAGCCTGCCGCCAGGGTGGAAGCCCATGTCAACGGCGGTCGTGGTAAGCATCGCCCTGGGGGAGACAGCGCGCGTGGATATCCCCCTGCGTAAAGCCGATGACGGGCCTCGCGCCGGCGTGGTGGGATCCGTGGTGCTTTCGGGAACCGCCGTCGTCGAGGCAGAGACGAGTGCTGGGCGCACCTCATGGAAGGTGCAGGGGCACGCTGAAACAACCACGCGAAGCGGGCTCGAGATCAGCCTGGGTGGCGAGAGCGGCGCGATCTACATGACGGACGAGGGGGCAAGTAAGTTGGCCTCGTCCGGACCGAAACCGTGGTCTTCCGGGCGGGCGACGCTCGCCGCTCCGCTCGGCGGGAACGCCAGGCTTGTCGTGGGACTCTCCTCCGGACGTGAAACAAGCGAGGGCCATCCTGACGTGAGCGTTGGAATGGAGATCATGCCGGCGGATGGCCTGAAGCTAGCGGGAGGCTATGGCGTACGTGATGGCTCGCCGTGGGTTTCGGGATGCTGGCAGGGGCGCCTGACAGATGCCCTGACGCTGTCGGCAGGTGCACGCATCTCCACAATGGCGGCCGTGCCCGGCGGGCCCCGGGCTGACACAGATGACGGTGAGAGCCGCGGCACTGGCGACGGCAGCGAGAAGCTCGTCCTTGCGCCCCAGGTGAGTGTCGCGTACACGGGACCGTCCGGAGTTACAGGCAGGCTCTTGATGCAAGGAGATCTGCGCCTGACGGCAGAACTCGCCTTCCCCCTTCCATTCTGCCAGGGCGGTGGCCTATCCCTCGCGCACCGCCGTTCCATCGGAGATGCCGCCCACGCAGGTCGGAGCGGAGGTGCAGCCGACACGGTTGTGGGACTGTGGTACTCCCCGCGCGGCGGCACAGGCTCACCATTCACACTCGCGGCTCAGTATGAGCCTGACGACAGGAAACTCAGCGGGTCGCTTCTCCTTGCGGGGGGCGCGCCAGGAGGAGGGGCATACCGGGTCGACCTTCGAGCCTGCTTCGGGCCCCGCCAGGAGACTCTGTCGCTGAAGCTCGGCACGACACTGCCGGATCATCTCGATGCGGTGGCGGCGTTGGCGCTTGTCGGCGAGAGGCGGCTCATCGATGGAGGCGTCACAGCCGGAAAGCTTGAGGGAATACTTTCCTGCTCCTTCGTGCTGGACGAGCGAACGACCGCATCAGGACTCCTATCGGTGAAGCGGGTCGATGACGCAACGCCCCCGGTGCCCGTTCGCGTCACAACCGGGACTCTGGCAGCCTATATCCACCGCCGGGTAGCTCCAGGCCTGTTCCTTGGCGCAGGAGGGTCATGGTCCCACCAGGATCCTGGAGGCGTGTCGGTGCTCGGACTGGACGCGAGGGCCGCGTACGACATCGCCGCCGGGGCGAGGCTCGTCCTCGGCTACCGCACGGCGCTCGCCGCGGCGGGAGGCTCTGCCGCAGGGCACCCGCAACCGCCAGGACCGTACGTTAGGCTCGTCCTGGCATCGGGCTGGGACTGGGAGGTTCCCGGCCTACAGAGCCTCGACTGATCTCTCCCACCTTCTGTAGCACTCGGAGAGCCTTCTCTCAGCATCTGCCAGAGATCTGGCCTTCTCTGCCATACGCTCGGGGTACAGGTAGATCTCGAGGTCAGCAAGCTCGGCATTGAGCTGCTTGATGATGGTCTCCAGTTCGACGATCTCCTTTTCGAGGGCGTCGATATCGCGGGCATCCTCTTCTTCCGCCTGCGGCCGCCCGCCCCGGACCCGCGCGCCAGGGGGCGCGCTCCGGGCGACGCGACCTGGCGTGGCATGCGCCCCGGCCCCCTCGCCTCTGGAGGGGGAACCGTCGCCTCCGCCTGCCTGTCGTGCAAGCTTCTTCTCGACGTAATGTGTGTAGCCTCCCAGGTAGTCCACTATCCGGCCGTCCTCGACCTCTATGATCCTGTCCGCGACCCGCTCGAGGAAGTACCTGTCGTGAGACACGAGAAGGAGCGTACCTTCATACCCGGCGAGCACTCTCTCCAGAACCTCGATGGAGTCGATGTCCAGGTGGTTCGTTGGTTCGTCCATGATGAGCAGGTTGCAGCCTGACGCCATGATCCTGGCGAGCTCGACCCTGTTCCTCTCGCCTCCCGACAGGTCGCGGATGCACTTGAACACGTCGTCCCCCTTGAAGAGGAAGCGCCCAAGCAGGTTTCGAGCCTCCTGGGGCGTGACGCCTGTCGAGCCGAGCACCTCCTCGAGCACGGTCCTTTCAGGTGCGAGGTCTGCATGCTGCTGGTCGTAATACCCGATCACGACGCCTGCCCCAAGGCGCACGGTGCCGGCGGATGGTTCGGTGCGGCCCGTGATGATGTGCAGCAGCGTGGACTTGCCGACGCCGTTTCGCCCCACGATCCCGATGTGCTCACCGCGTCTCACCACAAGGTCAGCGTCCTCGAAGAGGACTCTGTCGCCGAATCTCATGGCAAGGCCCTTCACCCTGATCACCTGCTCGCCGCTATTCCCCGAGCTTGAGATGGAAAGCCCCATGCTCTTTCGCTTCACAACGGGTTTCTCGACGCGCTCTATGCGCGCAAGTTTCTTGCGCACATCCTCCGCGCGCCTGGCGAACTTGTTGTTCCGCGCAGAAAGGGCCGTATAGTGCCTGAGCATGCCCTCGAGCCTCGCGATCTCCTTCTGCTGGAGTTCGTAGGCCGTCTGCTGCTGTTCGATCCGCCGGTGCTTCTCCTCGATGTACGCCGAATAGTTCCCCGTGTACTCGATGACGTGGTGGTCCTCCACCTCGAGTATCCTTGTAACAACGGAGTCCAGGAACTGCCTGTCGTGGGAGACTACGATCACAGTTCCCCCGTAGCCGGCGAGGAAGTCCTCGAGCCAGGCGGTTGATGGGATATCCAGGTGGTTGGTGGGCTCGTCAAGCAAGAGCACTTCGGGACGGGCGAGAAGAGCCCTCGCAAGCGCTATCCTCGTCCTCTCGCCGCCGCTGAAGCTGCCGACAGGCCTCCCATGCTCCTCGCGGGAGAAGCCGAGCCCCGATAGAACACCGAGGACCCTGCTGTCAAGCGAGTAACCGTCGCGCCTCTCGAACTCCTCGGTGAGCGCCGCGAAGTCGCGCATCACCCGCTTCAGCTTCTCGGGGGAAGACGCAACCTCCGGCGCGCTCATCTCGCGCGACAGCCGGGCGATATCCTTCTGCATGTCGAGTAGTTCCCGAAGGCCGCTATACACCACGTCAATGAGGGATGCGGTCGAGTCGAAGGACGGATCCTGCTCGACGAGGCCGAAGCGCACTCCCTCAGGAACCACGATGCGCCCAGCGTCGGGTGCCTCGGTTCCGGCGAGCAACCGGAGGAGAGTGGTCTTGCCCGCACCGTTCCGCCCTACGAGACCGGTTTTCTCGCCGGCCCTGATCCGGAACGATGCTCCGTCGATCACTGTGTCTATGCCGTATGACTTGCATACTCCCTCTGCCTGGATGGCGATCATCCGATTCCCACTCCCTGCGGCGTCTCGCGCTTTCACGTCCTCTCCAATCCTACGGTACAACGGAGGTTCGCGCAAGCCCGATGTGGACCATGTCCGTGTCAAGAGTTAGTAGGTAAGCTCCCCTTGTTCGTGTCGGATTTATCCCTAGGCTACCTCTTGGATTGATGTGATTGCGCGGAGGACATGCTTTATCCACTCACGGCTGGCGAAC
>JBLNDE010000007.1:0-32064 GCA_050261335.1 Bacillota bacterium | reverse complement strand
GCGATTTGTTCGCTTTCTGCCATAGAGACCTCACTCCTTTCGTGCTGGATTGGTTGTGAGGTCTCTATTTCTTCATCCCTCCCAGATTCCCCTACTTCGCCTACTCTAACTTTACACTAACATGCCGTCTCCGAATCTTGCATATACTCATGACCTTCACAGCACTTGACGCGAAGAGAATCGTCCGGATCACACCATGCGAATTGCGAATTGTGGGCAGGCAGCGCTGCAGTATCCGCACAGGACGCACGCGGCTGGGTCAACCGCAGCCTTACCATCGACGATCGAGAGCGCGCCGCTTGGGCAGGTGCGCGCGCACGCGCCGCACCCCCTGCAGTGGTTCCGCACGATCTTCAGCTGCTTCGTGTTCGGGGTACCGACGCGCTCAGCCTGAGGAATGCTCTCGCCCGAGAATATGCGGCAGTTCATGTCCACTTCCGCCTGCGACACCATCCCGACTGCCACGGCGTGAACGCCGGGCAACCCGAGGACGAACCGGAAGGCTTCCTCGCGTCTTTCGATCAGGTGGCCCCCGGCGAGCGCCTTCATGGCATATACTCCCTTGCCGCGGCCGGCCGCATCCCGAATCGCCGCGGTCATCTCGGCGACCGTGCCGCCGAGCAGGCCGAGCCCGGTCATGTTGATGAGGGGGTGGATGACATCCACGTCATCGCGCCGAGCGGCGATCCCAACCACGCCCACCCTGTGCGTGGAGATCCCGATGAACCGGATGAGGCCCCGCGCCTTATACTCTCGCAAGCACTCCCAGACATCGGCCTTTTGGCGAAACACGTCTTCCTCCAGGCGGTGGGCGTGGAGGAGCATGATATCCAGCTTCTCCACGCCGAGTCCGTCGAGGGCGTAACGGATGTGCTCCTCCGCCTCCGCGTAGCTCGATGCCTGCGTCTTCGTGGCGATGACGACCCGTCCCGGCCAGCCCTCGACCGCCTTGCGCACGTGAGCGTACGTCTTGTAGCTGTGCGCGGTATCGACGAAAGTGACGCCGCGCTCCAGGGCGCTTCGGATCACCGCTGCGCCGTCCGCGGGAGTCATGTCCTTCTGCATGTAGCTCATCGGGAGCGTCCCGAAGCCCAATCTCGTGATCTCAAGCCCGGTCCTGCCTAGTATCGTCCTGGGAATCACTTCCGGTCATCGCCCTCCCTGGCACTCGCGGGCTGAGGCGCGAACCGCAGCCTCGGTGCGAGCGGCTATGGCAAAGTCGAGCGCGCCCTTGTCAGCGACGACCACTCGCGCCTCGGCCACGCCCATGTCGGCCAGGACCCGTCGCACAGTCGCCTCGATCGCCGCGCCGTAGAGAAGCGCAACGGTGCTCGTAACGCTGACGCTCGTCCCCTGCCCCGCCTCTGCTGGCGCGACCTTGACCACTACGTCGCCCTTGCGGTCCGTGCCGGCCTCGGCTTCGCGCACGAGCCCCGAGACCCGCAGGGGTCTGGGCCGCGCCGCGCTCCGCCGCGGCAGCTTACCCCGGCCTGCGCAGTCGCGCCCCGCGGCGCCCCCGCCTGCGGCGGCGATGGCCGCGTACGCTCTGCGGACGATGGGCTCGTCCACCATGGCGCCGTCCACGGCGACCACCCCGACTCCGTCCTTCAGGGCCGCCTCGTAAGCCTCGACGATCTTCCTCGCGTGCTCAAGTTCGGCGGCATCCGGCGCGAAGACGGAGTTGATCACTGGAACCTGGCTCGGGTGGATGGAGAACTTGCCGGAGAAACCGAGTTCCCTCGACCGCCTCACATCGGCGAGGAATCCCGCCTCGTCGTCCACGTTCGAGTAGACGGTGTCAAAGGCCGCGACGCCGCCGGCCTTCGCGCACATCGCAGTCATCGACTTTGCGAGCAGCAGTTCCTCTCCATGCTGCGTGCGCCCGATCCCCATCGCCGTGCGAAAGTCCTCGGCTCCGAACCCGACGCCGGCGACACGCCTGCTCGCGCACGCGATCTCGTACGCCCGCACGACCCCGAGAGGAGTCTCCAGCGTGACGATTATCCTCGTGGTCCCGGGCGGAACGCCCGCCGCGTCCTCCGCACGGTCCAGGAGCGCGCACACCTGGGCCACGTCCCCTGCCGACTCGACCTTCGGGACCACCACGAAATCGGGAACTCCCGCGATGATCTCGCTCAGGTCGTCACCGGCCATGCCCGTCGCGGGGGCGTTGACCCTCACCCCGACGCGCGCCCGCCCGCGCTCTACGCAAGAAAGCGCCTCTCTCACCAGAATCCGCGCGGGCTCCTTGCTCTTGAGAGGAACCGAGTCCTCCAGGTCGAGGATCACCGCGTCCGCGCCGTACACCGTCGCGCTTGCGATCATCGACGGGTTGTCCCCCGGCACAAAGAGCAGCGACCGGCATGTCCACGCGCCTTCCTGTGCCTCTCGCATCGCTTACCCCTCCAAGCCAGAGATTACAGGTCAGGCTTCCTGACCACGTCAATTATCGTCCCGTCGCGGTACTCGACCAGCGCGACGATGTCTTTCGTGAAGCGCGGCCGCTCAGGCACGCCCGCGATGTCACGCGCCTTCTGCACGAGCTCCCGCATGTCCACGAGTCGGAGTGAGCTGCCCTCGAGGGCGTTCAATAGATCCGTGCGTCTCGGATTGACAGCGACCCCGTACTCCGTCACAACGACGTCAACCGTTTCGCCCGGGGTCACTACCGTGCCCACGTGGTCCACCACACACGGCACTCGATTGCGCACAAGGGGAATGCCAATGATTGCGAGCTTGCTTCCCGCCGAAGTGTCGCTGTGCCCCCCAGGCCCCGTCATGATGACTCCATCGAACCCGGTCAGGACGTTGACGTTGAAGTTTGAGTCCACTTCGAGAGCGCTTAACACCGCCACGTCCACCATGTTCACGGCGCAGCCCGCGGTATGCGGGTTGGCATAAAACGACGAGTCGATCTCCACGTGCCCCACGGTCTTTCCGACCGATCTCGCGGCTTCGAGGTCGAATGACTGCACGTCGAGGAGCGTGTGGAAAAGCCCTTCCTTCAGGAGGTCAACGCAGACGGCTGTGATGCCGCCAAGCATGAAGCTCCCCTGGATGCCCTTCTCACGCATGATCGCGGTCACCTTCCGGGTCACGGCGAGCGAGATCCCGCCGCTCCCTGCTTGCATGGAGAAGCCGGGCTTCAAGAGGCCGGAATGCTCTATGACCTTGCCGATCTGATCCGCGATCAGCAGATCGCGGGGGTTCTTGGTGCGCTTGATGGCGCCGCTAGCTATGAGGCTCGGGTCGCCCAGGCGGTCAAGGGTAACGATGCAGTCTACCGTCGTCTGCGGGATCGATATATGGTGAAGCGGGTACGGGACCAGGTTGTCCGTGATAGCCACGACGCGCCGGGCGGATCTCGCGTCCACGATACCGTAGCCGAGCGCGCCGCAAGCGGAGGGGCCGTCGATCCCGGTAGCGTTCCCGTAAGTGTCGCACGTCGGGGCGGCCACAAAGGCCACATCGATGGGAAGTTCGCCCGATTCAATGGCTCGCGCGCGCCCGCCGTGGGTACGGATGACGCAAGGCTCCTTGAGTGCTCCTTGGGCCACCAGCGCTCCGAGTTCCTTCAGCATCCCCCCGTGGTGAATCCTCGTGATCACTCCCTCACGGATGCACGCCATTAACGTCTCAGTCACGGGGTGCAGCCCGCTGGCAGTGAACGTGAGGTCACGCACTCCTCGCTTCGCTATCTCGCGCAGCACGGTCTCGATCACGGCGTCGCCAAGCCTCAGATGATGGTGGAACGATATGGTCATTCCGTCCCTGAGGCCGACCTGGTCCAGGGCCTCCTGGATGGATCCGATGACCTTCGCCCGCCCCGGCTCCGTGAACCTCGGAGTGTTGGTTTTCGCGACCTGAGCGGGTCGCGTCGCGAACGCCCCCTGATACGGTCGCAGCGCAACCTTCGTTCCGAGCACAACCGCGCTATCTGGAACGTCTCGTCCGACCGCGTTTATCATCGAAACTCCACCTCCTGGCTCCCGGGTTCCCATCAGAAGAGCGTGTCTACGACAGGCCAAGGAGCCTCCACGGGTTCTCCTTGCTCATCATTTCCACATCGGAACGCTTGAGCCCCTTGTCCAGCAGGTTGTTGAGGAACACGCGCAAGGACTCGTGGGGCCATGGGGTCTGAATCCCCCCGGCATCCGTCGAGATGATGCACTTGTCCGCGCCGACTGTGTCGACGAGCTCGCGGATCTGGTCGAACGTGTTATAGGCCCAGTACGGGAACACCAGCACTGCGCAGATCTCCAACGTCGCGCCAGCATCGGCCATTTCCACGAGGAAGTCCAGGTCGGTCCTCGGCATGTAGTACACGTGGTTGATGACGACCTTCGCCTTTCGGCTGACGGCATAGTTTACGAGGACTCTGATCTCCTCGGGAGAGATGTGCGAAGTCGCGAGGATGCCGTCGTTCTTCGCAACGAGTTCAACTATGGACTTCACTGCCGGCAGGAGTTCACCGTCCGGCCCGAGGACCTTTATCCCCTGTACCTGCGTGCGATCGGCGTCCATGATGCTCACGCCCCACGACCCGAGCCTGCCGAACATCCGACAGTGGTAGTCGGCATCGCCGGTCGGCATCCACACAATCTTCCCGCCAAGCTGGAACATGGCGTCAACTGCGCTTGGATTCAGCCCGCCCACGTAGTGGTTGAGCGTGATACCTCCGACGACGCGTATGCCCTCGAGACGCTGCATGACGTGGTACGCACGACTCACGGTGCTCTCATGATGGCTTTTCAGGGCTATCGCCCTCATGCCCTGTTCCCTGGCGGCCTTCGCGATCTCGAAATCGTCGCCGACCCTCGGGAAGATGCATGGCCCGCTGTGTATGTGCAGGTCCACCGCACCGTCCAGAATCATCGATGATCTCCTCCCGTCAGTAGTGAAGCTCCGCGAGTCTGACGCGGGGCTATCCGCCGAGATACGACTTGATCACGTAGTCGTTGTGAAGCAGCTCCTTGCCGGGCCCCTCCAGCACGATCTTCCCCGTTTCCAGCACGTATGCGTACGAGGCCAGGCTAAGCGCCATCCGGGCGTTCTGCTCGACGAGCAGGATCGTGACCCCCTCCGAGGCCAGCTGCCTGACTATCCGCGCGATGCCCTGCACGATGATGGGAGCGAGCCCGAGCGACGGCTCATCGAGCAGCAGGATCGATGGGTGCGCCATGAGGGCGCGCCCAATCGCGAGCATCTGCTGTTGCCCCCCGCTCAGCGCGCCTCCCAGTTCGTTCGGCCTCTCCGCAAGGACCGGGAAGAAAGAGTACACCCTCTCAAGATCCTTCTTGACAGCAGCCGCGTCCCGCCTCGTGAAAGCTCCAAGCCTGAGGTTCTCGAGCACCGTCAGGTGCGGGAGGATCCGCCTGCCCTCGGGAGAAAGCGCCACTCCGAGACGCACGATCTCGGACGCCTTACGGCCTGCGATGTCCGTCCCCGACACTCGGGCCGAGCCGCCCGAGATCGGCACGAGTCCCGTGATCGCCTTCAGGATGGTCGACTTGCCCGCGCCGTTCGCGCCGACGAGCGACGTTATGCTGCCGGGCCTGACCGTCATGGTCACTCCACGCACGGCCTTCACTGGGCCGTAGCACACTTCGAGGTCGGTAAGCTCAATCATACTCACTTGCATCACCCAGGTAGGCCCTGATTACCTCGTCGTTCCTCTGCACCTCGTCGGGGGTTCCCTCCGCGATCTTCGCACCCTGGTCGATCACGACGATCCTGTGGCACAAGCCCATGACGACCTTCATGTTGTGCTCGACCAGGATGATGCCGATCCCCCTCCCATGTATGCCCCGGATCAGCTCCGCGACCTGGCTGCTCTCCTCGGGGTTCATGCCGGCGACCGGCTCGTCGAGCAAAAGGAGCGAGGGCCGCGTGGCAAGCGCGATCGCGATCCCGAGCGCCTTCTGATGCCCGTACGGCAGAGCTCCTGCTGCCGCCTGGGCGACTGATGAGTCGAGCCCGACGAATTCGAGGAGGGACATGGCTTCATCGACAGCTGCGCGGTATCTCCTGCCAGCGGCTGCCGGCCTGAAGATCGTCTCGGCCAGGTTGAACCCCGCACGCACCTGCAAGCCCCTCAAGACGTTCTCAAGCACGGTCGCATGCTTGTAGAGGACGGTCGCCTGGAAGGTCCTCGCAAGCCCCTTCCGCACGATGGCGCTCGGCTTCAGCTTGCGGATGTCCTCCCCCTTGAACTCGACTGTGCCGTGGTCGAGCCGGTACACGCCGCTGATGAGGTTGATGATTGTGGTCTTGCCAGCGCCGTTCGGGCCTATGAGCCCGACGATCTCGGGCTTCCGCATCTCGAACCCGACGCCCGATACGGCCGCAACCCCCCCGAAGGACTTCGACAACTTGTCTACGCGCAGAAGATTATTCACTCTCGACCGCTCCTCCGCGGCGGAATCTCCGTGGCTTGGACGGCAGCCGGCACCCGGAGAGCGCGACCGCGATGCCTCCTGGCATGAAGGCCACCGCAAGGATCAATATCACGCCGTACAGAATTCGCTGGTAATCCACGTACCCGCGCAGGAGTTCAGGCAGCGGCGTCAGGACGAGTGACCCGATGATCGGCCCGAGATACGTGTTGACGCCACCCACCACGTTCATGACGACGAGGTCGACGGACTCCCAGAAACCAAAGAACTGAGGGGCGATGAACCGGAAGTAGTGGGCGAACAGAGCGCCCTGCAAACCCGAAAAGAATCCGGCGAGCGCGAACGCCGCGACTTTGTATCGCGTGGTGTCGATGCCCAGGCACTCGGTCAGGCCCTCGGCCTCGCTGATGGCCTGGAAGGCTCGGCCGACATGGCTGGAGTACAGCAGGATCGTGAAGATCACTACGACTATCGCCACGATGAGAGTGAGGTAGTAAAAGCCTTGTTTCGATGATATCTCGATGGGAGTAGCCAGCCAGGGGAGATCGATCACTGCACCCGGGATGCCCGAGATGCCGTTCGCGCCGCCGAAGACGTTCACACCGTTCGTGAAGACGAGACGCACCGTCTCGCCAAGACAATACGTGATGAGGAGGAAGTACACCCCCTGCAGGCGCAGTATCACCGCTCCCACCGCAAACGCAAGCGCGCTCGCGATAACGCCGGCGCCCAGAAACGTGACAGGAAATGGCAGCCCCAGCCTGAGGGCAAGCAGCGCCGAGCTATACGCGCCCACGGAGACGAATCCCGCTTGGGCAAGGGACAGCCTGCCCGTCTTCATGATCATGTTGAGGCCGGTCGCTCCGATGATGTTGAGGTAGACCATTATGGCCGTGTGGATGTAGAACTCATCCCCGACGAGGCTCGGAACCAGCAACAGGATGCCGCCCAGCCCGATCACAGGCCATATGCTCGACCGCTTGGGTGAGAGGGTGCGCTCCTTCGTCATAAGATCACGTGTCCTTTGCTCCTTGTCCTTTGCTCCTTGCTGTGCGCGGCCGTGCGCGCAGCCGGCGTCATCCCAGCCGCGAGCTCTTGCCGAACAGCCCCGAGGGCTTCAGTATCAGCACAACCCCAGTGATCACGAACCCTATGATGTCTGATACCGATCCCCCAAACATGGTGCTGGCGAAGCTCTCGGCCAGCCCGATGATCACCCCGGCCACGAGCGCGCCGGGTATGCTCCCCAGGCCGCCGAGGATCACGACTATGAAAGACTTCATGAGCGGAAACGACCCCATGTCGTAAGAGAGCGAAAACACGGGGCTGATGAGCCCGCCGGCGACTGCAGCGAGCCCCGCGCTGATGGCGAAGGCGAGCGGTAGCACGGACGACGGCCGCACGCCGAACGCGGATGCGACCTCCACGTCCTGCGCCATGGCGCGGATAGCAAGCCCCTGTCTCGTGCGCTTCAGGAACAGGTTGAAGCCCACGAGCAGCGCAACCGAGGCCGCGACGACCACGAGCCGGTCCGCCGGGAAAATCAGGGACCCGATCGATAGCACCGAGTCGATCCGAAACGGTAGAGAGCGATCTTGCGCGCCCCACAACACGAGCGCCGAGTTCTTGAAAACCGTCGACAACCCAAGGCATACGATCATGCACGTGCGCAGGTCGCTTCTGAACCTGTCCACGAGGTACCTCTCGAGAAGCGCGCCGAGGCACGCAACGGCTATCACCGCGAGCGCGAGCGCAAGAGGGTACGGCGCTCCCAGGGTCATGAACGTGAGGCAGAGAAACGCGCCCAGCATGTAGAACTCGCCGTGAGCATAGTTCACGACCCCCATTATCCCGAACACGACCGTGAAGCCGAGGGCCATGAGGACGTATGTGAGCCCCATGCACAGGCCGTTCGTCACTACCTGCATGATCATCGGCAGACTGAGAAGCAAGGCATTCACTCCTCCGCGCGCCCAAGACTACCAGGCGGGCCCGTGCGGTGTGGTGTGGGAGGGAGACACGACGCCTCCCACACCACGGGAACGACGAGCCCTGCGCTTCCCGAACCTACTTTGCGACTTCGATCTTGGCGACAGTGGTCGGCTGTCCGTTGATAATCCGGCCGATGTAGAACGGGGCGTCGACCTGGTGGGCGATCCCGTATACATCCTTGCCTGTCAGGACGTTCTTGCCGAACAGGCCCTGGAACTCCTTGATGCCTTCAAGTGTCTTCTTCACTGCCTCCACGTCGAGGGTCCCCGCCTTCTTCATCGCAGAAAGCAGGAGCTTCGTGCCGTCATAGAAAAGCGGGGTCAGTGGGTCTGCTTCCCTCGTGCCGTACTTCGCCTCGTAGGTGTCGAGGAACTTCTTGTACGCCGGGTCTTCCAGGGATACCGGGCTGTAGAAAATGAACCCCTCGGCGGCGCCCGTCCCTGCGACGCGGACTATCTCTTCGACACCGGGGCCTCCGGTCTTCACGATGAGCCCCTTGAACCCGAGCTGCCGCGCCTGCCTGATCAGAACCCCAGCTTCTCCGGGATTGGAACCGTCTATGTCCAGTATGTCAGGGCGAGTACCAAGTGCACGCGTCAGAAGCGGGAAGAAGTCCTTCGTTCCACGCTCATAGAAGTCGTGGTGGATGACCTTGACACCTGCGGCCTCGTATCCTTTGATCACGATCTGCTGGATATCCCACCCTGCCTCGTCGTTCGGCGATACGACAGCGACGGTCTTCGCGTTGGGGTGGTTCTTTGCCACCCACGCGGTCATGGGGATGGCAAACTCGGTCGTCGTAGGAGTGACCCGGAAGGTGTAGGGCTTATTCGGGCTCAGCACCTTCGCCCCGTAACCGTCGGTCATCACGATGACGTGATTCGGCTCTGTGACTTCCTGGGCTGCGATGACCGATGCAGCGCTATTCGTGCCGATGATGAACTTGACCTTGTCCTCGAAGACCAGCCGGTTCGCAGCGGCGACTCCGCCTTTGCCGGAGAACTGGTCGTCGTACGCTATCGTCGTTATCTTATAGACATCGTTGCCGACCTTGAGACCCCCGGCCTGGTTGACCTCGTCGATCGCCAGCTCGGCGCCGCGCTTCACGGCAAGCCCCCATGAGACTCCCGGCCCCGAGAGCGTGCATATTATCCCTATCTTGAGCTCCTTCGGCTCGGCTGAGTACCCGGGCGCTGCAAGCGCGGAGAGGATGCATAGGCTCATCAGCCCAACCACCGCTGTACGACGCAACATCGTCTGTTACCTCCCTTGTTAGCAAGTCTCAGTGCTGTGTCACATGGGCAACGGGTGATCCCGATGCGATAAGCGCGGCTCTTGTGTAACAGCCACCTCCTTTGGCGTGGGTAGCCCGGGGTGTCGGGCCTCACTCGCTGCACGCTCCACCGGCGGGGACGCGCTTGGGCAGATACGCGTAATTCCGACGAGCATCCAACCCATACCGCCCGTATGTCTCCCCGAGATTCCTGCGAAGCTCCTCGCGCTTCAGGTCGTATAGGCTTGCCCCCTGGCTGTCTATCCCCACGACGAAAGGACCGAGGTTCTTCACCTCGAGGACCCAGATGGCCTCCGGGAGCCCAAGGTCTGCCCAGTGCACCTCAACCACACGGGTGATCTGATCGCCATAGAGCACGGCGCATCCGCCCGTGGCCGTCAGGAAGCACGCTCCCTTCTCCCTCATCGCGGCGGCCGCAGCCGGTCCCATCGTGCCTTTGCCCAGAGTGAGCTTGATGTCGAGTTTCCGTATGAGCTCGGAGCCAAGCGGAGTGAAGCGTGAGCTCGTCGTCGAACCGGCTGCTATCACCCGCCACCCGGAGGCATCCCTCGCGACTATGGGACCACAGTGCCAAAGCGCTCCTCTTTCCAGATGGAACGGCAGCCGCCCGCCTTGGGCCAGCATCTCGACGGCCCTTCGATGGCCCATGTCTCTCATCGTATGGACCGTTCCTGACAGGAAGACGGTATTACCGACTCTCAAGTCACGAACGGCCTCGTCCTTTAGCGGCATTGTCAGGGTGACGCCTTTAGCCATGTTCACACCTGCCTCGGTGAGTTACTGCTCCAGCATCTTCACGTGTCCGGCCGCGTCGATTCTGGCCCTCGCGTACCGATGCGCCCAACACTGGAATATGATCGCTATCGGGACGACGGCGGTATGCGCCCCGCAGATCTCGACGGAGCACGCGAGCGCGTACGTGGAACCGCCGAAGCCCATCGGCCCGAGCCCGGTCCGGTTGACGGCGTCGAGCAGGTTCGTCTCCAGCTCGGCCACAGCGGGGTCGTCGTTGCGCCGACCGAGCGGCGTGCGCAACAGGGCTCGTTTGGCGTTCAGCATCGCGATATCCGCAGTCCCGCCCAGCCCGACGCCGACGATGACCGGAGGACACGGTTCCCCCATCGAATCCTCCACCACGTCGAGCACAGCCTTCATAGTCGCCTTCCGTATGTCCTCGCTCGTTAACACCCAGGTGATAGACGAGCGTATCTCCGAGCCGAAGCCCTTGGGGACAAACGCGATGTCAAGGTAGTCCGCCCCGGGCAGGAGCGTCGTGAATACCGCTGGCATTCCCCACCCGGTGTTGGTCCCGGAATTCGCCTTCGTAAGGGGATGTATGACGTTCTGCCGCAGCGGGACGCTTTCGGTAGCGCGCGCGACCGCGCTGCTGAGCGCTGCATGTACATCGCCCTCGAGGCGACACTCCGTGCCCAAGTCCAGGTAGAAACTGGGAAGCCCCGTGTCCTGGCAGATGCTCTCGCGCTTCTCCCGAGCCAGCCTGATGTTGCTCAGTATGGCCGAGAGCTGGGCCCTGGCGATCGCCTCCTGCTCGCGATCGAGAGCATCCTCAAGAAGCCTGACCAGACCGGGAGGCGCTTCAGTGGCGGCCTTCACGATCAGGTCGAAAGCTAGTTCTTCCAAAACGCCGGCCTCAATTGCCACGGCAGGTTGCGCCCCCTTCAAGGCAACATCCGGCAACTCCCTTTGCGACGGCGAGAAACTCGTCATCCGTGAGCGGCCCCCTCTTCGTGAGCGACGCGGCCTTGACGGCCTGGAGAATCTCGGTCACTGCGGTCTCCGGGGGCACGCTCAGGCCGAGCGCTCGCAGCTTGTGGACGATGGACTCCTTGCCGCTACCCTTGCCCACCACGACCTCGGGAGGAGCCTGCCCGACGAGATCCCACCTGTACGGGAAGATCTCCACAGGGTGGGTCTCCACGGTCCTCTCGAGCCAGGAAGTGATGATGCCCGACTCGACGCGGAACAGCGCATCACCCGTGATCGGCTGGTTGGGCCGGGTCCTGACGCCCGCAAGCTCGGACACGAGCCTCGAGACACTTGCGATCCTGTCGAGCTTGAGTCCGAGGTCCACCCCGTAAAGGACCCTCAAGGCCACCGCAAGCGGTTCCAGCGCCGCGTTCCCCGCCCTCTCGCCGAGGGAGCTCATGGTCACGTGGGCGACCTTCACCCCGGCGGCGAGAGCGAGCAGCGTGTTGGCCACAGCAAGCCCGAAGTCGTCATGGAAGTGCGCCTCTATGGGAACCTGGACTCTTTCCTGGATGCGCGATATGAATCTCAGGATGCCGTGGGGCGACGCGCCCCCGAAAGTGTCCACGGCCGCCAGGGCGTCCATGTGTCCTTCGGCCGCGACCTTCGCGATCATGTCGAAGAACCACTCCTCTTCCGCCCGCGTGCCGTCTATCGGGAAGAACACCGTGTAGAGGCCGTGGTCGCCGGCGTACTTCGTCGCTTCGATCGATAGGTCTATCGCCTTCTGGACCGGCCATCCGTACGCCCGCTCGATGACGTGCTTGCTCGAGGGTATCTCGACCACGATCCCTGCGACCCCGCAGTCGAGGGCGCGCTTGACATCGTCGATCATGCACCTTGCGAAGGCGAAGACCTGCACGCCCGCAAGACGCTTGGCTATCTCCCTGACGGCCCTGTCGTCGTCGTCGGACACAGACGGCATGCCAGCCTCGATCCTCGTCACGCCCATCTCGGCTAGCGCCTCGGCGATCCTGACCTTGTCTTGCCAGGTGAACACCACGCCGGCCTGTTGTTCGCCGTCGCGCAGGGTCACGTCGTGCAGTTGGATATCGGGCGAGAACTTCAGCTGGCGCGTTGTTTCTTCATCGTAGTTGTACGGGCTGACGAACCACTTGTCGCTCTGCCATTTCCCGGTGCTCTCCAACATACCTCACCTCTAGCTCTCAGGTAACCGGCGGCCGGTCGCTGCCACGGGCGTCACTGGGACCTGGCGCCCATCGCGGCCGAGCCGACCTCGCGCAGCGCGCTCTCCACGTCGTTGAGGTGGTTCAGCATCGTCGTCCTCGCGGCTTCGACGTCTCGCGCCCTGATGGCCTCGAGTATCCTCGCGTGGAAGTCGCACGACCTCTCCGTGATGCCCTCTGCTTTGACCGCCTCGGCCTGAGCCTCGACGAGGAGTTCCCGCACGGAAGCAAACAATTCGTATAGCACCCGGTTCTGCGCCGCGTCGGCCATCGACATGTGGTACGCGACGTCCGCCGCAACGTATCGGTCAGTATCAGACATGGCATGCTCGCGCATTTGCGCAAGACAGTCGGACATCTTTGCGATGTTCTCTTCGGTTGCGCGCCCGGCCGCGAGGCCGGCGAGCTCGACTTCGAGGACCTTTCTTGCCTCGAAGAGCTCGCGCAGGTTGCTTTGACGCACGAGCAACGCAAGGCGGAGCGGCTCCGCAAGGATTTCCCTCTGTATGTCGCTGATGACCGCTCCATCCCGGTTCCGACGGACTATGCCCAGAGCCACGAGGGAGCGCAGAGCTTCCCTCACGGCCGACCGGCCGACGTGGAGCCTCTCGGCAAGCTCCCTCTCGGACGGCAGCTTGTCGCCCGGCCTGAGCTCACCTCCGTCTATGAGTGCGCCGAGGAGCTGCTCGACTATGGCATCAGGCAATGTTGTTCTTCGGACCGGCTTCAGCGGCACTACCATCACCCACAGTCATATAGACGGATTGTCTGATGGTAGTACCACCATTCTACACGATGGGTCCGATTCCTTCTTTCCGAGGAAGATCTTTTGTAGAAGATTCTTCGCACCTGTCACGGGAAGGCAGGGACAGACCTCATGGAAGACTGATGTTGGCGCTAAGGGAGGGCGCAGACATGATCTCGGCTTTTGGGAGGGGTTGCCGGTGATTGCGCAAGGGGTGTCAGAATCCGGCCACTGGCCAGACGGGCCGGATTTTGGCGAAGCGCGCCCCGCTTGGGGTGCCATCCCCGAATGCAACACCGGCAACCCCACACCGTCGGGAAAAGGGGCGCAGACTTATGGCGCCATACTCAATGAGTTCGTTCGGAGCACATCACGCCTTGGTCAGCCATGTACTACATATGGCAGTATGGAGTCTGTAATGGGCCCCTTTGCGTTGCAGCCCGCGTGGGTGATCCAGGTAAGAGCTTTCCACTTCTCTCGCAGGGCACCTCGACCGGACGGCACCTGCAGGTGGTCCGCTTTCCGGACGTGAATGGCCCCCACATAACCACAGCTAACCAGAGCGCCTGGTAGCTAGTGGCAAAAACCAACGGTCTCACGCACGAGACCGTTGATGTTTCCCATGAGGGGATCGAGGACAACCTGCGCTTTGAGACTCGGTGAGTACATCCTCTTCATGGCTCCATTGTGGCTTGAAATCGACCCGCTTCGTCTCCAGTTTTGCGGGGCCGTCGTACAGCTGCCCGCACGATGGCAGCGGCCCCTGATTGGCGCAGCCGATTACCGCATCAAGAGTCTTGGTAAGGCCAATATCAGATCTGGAACCAGGAGAAACAGGATGAGAGTCCCCATCATCACGGCTATGAACGGCAGCAGGGCACGCGAGGTGACACCCAAAGGCAGTCGAGAGATGTCGGTGGCGACATACAGGCAAACTCCGACGGGCGGAGTAACAAGGCCAATGGCCAGAGCGATTACCACGATGACTCCGAAGTAGACAGGGTCTATGCCGAGTTGCTGAGAGATGGGGAACAAGACCGGCATCAGCAGGATGAGAGCGGCAATGGATTCCATGAAAGTGCCGACCACTAGCAGAATACCCGAAATGATGAACATCATCACCGTCGGGTTCTTCGTGGTGGAGAGCAGAGCTCTCCCGACGAGCTGAGGGAATCCGTCCGCCGTCAGGAGCCACGCGAAGAGGGAGGCCGTGCCTATTATGAAGAGGATCTTCGCGCTGCTGAGAGCGCTATCCCATAGCGCCCGCACGATGTCTTTGAGTGTCAATTCCTTGTACACCAAGGTCCCGATGACCAGGGCATACAGGACGGCCACGGCACCGGCTTCAGTCGGCGTAAATACGCCTCCAACTATCCCGCCCACGATCGCAACGGGCATCGTGATCGCCCAGAACGCGCTTCGGAATGCGGCAAGGATTTCCTTCAAGGACGCTCGCTTGCATCTCGCATAGCCTTCTCTTCCAGCATAGTAGTATGCTACCGCCATCAGCGCCAGCCCGATTATCACTCCTGGCACCACGCCCCCGAGAAACATACCACCAACGGATACCGATACCATGGCGCCACATATAACCATTGGAATACTCGGAGGAATGATCACTCCGATCGTGCTTGCCGCAGCTGTCACGCCGGCAGCGTACGGGCGGGGGTATTTCCTCTCGATCATGGATGGTATCATGATACCCCCGATCCCCGCGGTATCCGCCACGGCTGACCCGGATATGCCCGCGAAGATCATGCTCGCGAGGATCGACACGTGTGCCAGCCCGCCGGTTATGTGACCCACGAGCGCGGCCGAGAGGTTGATGATTCGCCTGCTTATGCCCCCGACTCCCATCAGTGCCCCTGCCAACAGGAAAAGAGGCAGAGCCATCAAGGGGAAGGAGTCCATCGCTGTGAACATCCGCTGAGCAACCAGGACGAGCGGCACGTTCGACTGGAACATGAGTCCGACTAACGTGCTGATGCCCAGCGCAACAGCTATGGGGAAACCCGCTGCGGTAAAGAGGAAAAAGCTAGCAAGCAGGATCATTGATACCATCGGCTTCACCCCCGGTCATTCCGCCCGTCGGCGCCACATCCGCGCCAGTTGCCACATCGAGTTCAGAAGCATGATAAACCCCGATACTGGAATCACGCTGTAGACGATGCTCATCGGTAACACACGCAACGACGCTCCTACCTGGCCTCTGGTGAGAACCATGAGTCGGATCCCTTCGACGATTACAACCGCGAAGAACACGATTGAACCGGCCAGGACCACAACCGCACTGTACCTTCTCACTCGGACGGGTAAGAGATCGACGACGACACTGACAGAAATGTGGCCCCCGGTATGCACGAGCGAGGCCGATCCCAGAAAGCCCGCCCAGATCATGCAGTATCGGGCCAGCTCCTCCGCCCACATGAGAGCAGCATTCAGCACGTACCTGCAGAAGACGTTAGCAGCCGCCACGCTTGCCATGACAGCTATCAGTACCACGAGAATGATCTTGGTAAGACGGTCCACCCTGTCAAGAACCACGTCCACGGAAAGGCCCCCCAACTACACGTTGTGCGCTGCAGGCTGAGATGTACCCGGAAGGCGAGAGTGGGTGGTGGCAACGTAAGCACCACCCACTCGGCAGTTCTCTCCCGGTAGACGATCTGACTGTTACCTCGAACCGTAAGCCTTGTCGATCAGCTCTCGACCGAAAACCCCGACGAACTGGTCACGCACGTTGGCAGCTGCCTGCCTGAACGGTTTGAGATCGGGATACGTGATCTGCATCCCTTTTTGCTTCAACACCTCAACGAGCTGCTCAGTTTGTTTCTTCACGAGCTGGCGGTGGAAGGCGCCAGCCTCAACAGCCGCGTCCGCAACGATTTTCTGTTGCTCCGGTGTAAGCGTCTGCCAGAATCGCTCGCTGATCGCGGTTAGCAACGGCTCATACACGTGGTTCGTTATGGCGAGGTATTTCTGAACCTCGTAGAGCTTGCTGGTGTAAATGAGTGGAATCGGGTTTTCCTGCCCGTCGATCGCTCCCTGCTGCAGCGCTACATAAACCTCTGCCCAGGCCATTGGAAGCGGATTCGCGCCGAGAGCCTTCATTGTGGAGAGGATCACCGGGTTCTCCGGTGTGCGGATCTTCAGCCCTTTCACATCCGCAGGTGTCTTTACCGGCCGCACCGAGTCTGTGATGCATCGGAACCCGTTCTCCCAGTACGCAAGGCCCCTGATCCCCTTGCTGGTTAGCAGCTTCGTGACCTCGGCGTTGACCGGACCATCAAGGAACTTCCACGCTTCCTCGAAATTCTCAAACAGGAAAGGCAGAGCCGTAATTCCCATCTTGGGCTCGAAGAGCGCGTATATCCCAGCGCCGGCAGTGGTCATCTGCACGGTTCCGAGGCGTAGTCCCTCAATTGCGTCGCGGTCACCGCCGAGCTGACCGCCATAGTATATCTCGACCTTGATTGCACCCTTACTCCTTGTTTCCACGAGTTCCTTGAACTTCAGCGCAGCCTGATGCCTGGAGTCATCAACTGTCGCTACGTGTGCGAACTTGATGGTAACGGGTGCCGCAGCCCCGGGTGACCAACTCGCCGCGAGCAGAGCCACGGTGCAAAGTCCGAGAAACAGCAACCTGTATGCATTTCTCCTCTTCATGGCTCACTGTCCCCTCCCTCTTCGTACATCGAGAACGTCTATGGCATTAGCTTCAGAGGCCCCCAATGTCAGACCCCAAACAGTCCACGGTAGCCGCGGCCCGCGCCTGCCAAGTGCGCCTCCGCTTTCCCCGACTTGGGCCAATTCCGGTCATGTTGTCTACGGAAAGCCCGCAGCTCCACCCTCGTGTTGGCACTGTCCTCCCGCTCCATTATCACCCTCTTCTTCGAACTGGAGTACGCCTCGTGCATCATGCCTTTCTGTCTCTCTTGGCGGCAGCCAGAATACCCTTCATCAGCTCTTCAGCAGTATAGGCCGGCACAAAGACGGTGGCCAGTTTGAGCATGTCATCCCCCGTATTCCTGACTTGATGCTTTTCCCCGGCAGGAGCCCAAAGAACGACATCCGGTTCAATGGTCACCACATCCTCACCCATGACGGCCTCTCCTCTTCCAGATACAACGTATATCAACTCAGGCCGGTCATGGGTGTGCAAGTCGGTCTGGCTGTGCGGATAGATCAACGCATTGCAGAACGTCAACTCCCGCACGCCATTCCGGTCCGGTGCAAGAAGGATCCGGATGATGCGCTCGTACGGCTCCGGCACGTGTGTTCCCTTTTCCTCCCATGCTCTGACAACTGGCACTGGTATCACCCTCCGTTTCGTTGTACTACGCCCCAGGCGGAATCCGGAGAATCTCCCGGGCTTCCTCGGGACCGGCAATATCGCGGCCTATCTCCTTGGCAAGCCTGGCTACCCGTTCAACAAACACAGTGTTGTTGGGAGCCAGCACGCCGGGCGTGTAATACATATTGTCCTCGAAACCCACCCTGACGTGCCCACCCATGAGAATGGCCATGGTGGTCATGCAGAGCTGGCTTTCCGGGGTAAACGCGTTGACGGACCATTGTGATCCGGACGGGAGGCACTCTACGAGGTGCAGAAGGTTCTTGGGCGTGCCAGGAATGGCGCCTTCCGCGTTCATGACCAGGTCGAAGTAGAGCGGAGGCTCGAGCAAGCCGGCTTTTACCATCCGCTCCACTGTTCTGACCATACCGACCTCGAATATCATGAGCGTCGGCTTGACACCGAGCCGTTTCATCTTCCTCGACCAGAACTCAAGGTCTTGAGGCGCGTTGATGAACGGCCTGCCGAAGAAGTTCACCGAGCCCATGTTGAGCGTCCCCAGTTCAACTCCACGCGCCTCAATAGACCGGCTCCGCTGCTCCGGGGAAAAGTCAGCTCTGCCACCACCGGTGGATCCCTCGATGATGAGCGGACACTTCTCGTGAATCAGGTCTACGGCCTTCTGGAAGATCCCCAGGTCCTCGGTAGGCTGGCCAGTTTCATCATAGACATGCAGGTGGATTACGGAAGCGCCAGCGCAATACGCGTCGTAAGCCGCCTGCGCAAGCTGTTCGGCAGTCGTGGGCACGTTCGGATTGAACTTCCGCGCGACTTCGGCGCCCCCGAGAGCAACGGTGATGATCAGTTTCTCCACAGAACAAGACCTCCTTTCCGACAGCACGCGGCACGCACATCGGCACGAGCGCCCCGGTGCGGCCTGGTGCAAGCTGCGACAATTGCTCACCGCCCGGGGTAGAGAACGACTTTGCCGGCACCGCCCGATTTCGCGACCTTGATCGCCTCTTCGAACTCACTCATGTGAAACTCGTGGGTCACAAGCTTCTTGACATCTATGGCGCCCGAGCGGACGATCTCCATCACCTGGTACCAGGTCCGCCACATTTCGCGCCCTGTGATGCCCTTGATGTTCAGTTCCTTGTAGATGACATCCTCCACCAGGTCGAGCGCGACCGGCCCTCCCATAAGACCGAAGAGGACCACCTGACCCGCCCGCCGCGTGCTTGCGAGAGCCTGTCGCACGGCGCTCGCGGCACCCGATGCTTCGATGGCCACGTCCACACCGAGCCCACTCGTGGCGCTACGTGCTAGTTCGACAACGTTCTCACGGAGAGGGCTTACCGCGATGTCCGCTCCGAATTCCCTCGCAAGCTCAAGGCGTTTTTCGCTCACATCGCTTGCAATGACAAGTCTCGCGCCCAGCGACTTGACGACTCCAATGGTCGTGAGCCCGATCGGACCACATCCTGTCACGAGCACAGTTGCTCCTCGAACGTCAGCTGCGTACGCCGCATGAACTCCAACTCCAACCGGCTCCAAGATTGCGCCCACTAATGGCGGGGTATCGGCAGGAAGCTTCCAGGCTACGGACTCGGGAATGACCGCATACTCCGAGAAAACTCCGGGGATATGCACTCCGAGGATCTTCATGTCCTTGCATACGTGCTCGAGACCCGTATTGCACAAAAGGCAGTTTCCGCACGGAACATGCGTCTCGCCGGCGATGAGATCGCCGGTAGCCACACGCGTGACGTTGGGACCCGTAGCCACAACCTCTCCACAAAACTCGTGGCCGAACACCATAGGAGGCTTTACCCTGGCCTGAGCGTAAGGAGTCCAGTCGTAGATATGGACGTCGGTCCCGCAGATGGCGGCTGCCTTGACCCTGACCAGAACGTCAAACGGCTTCAGCTGCGGAATGGCCTCCGTCGAGAGTTCGGCACCAGGTTCCGGTCTCGCCTTCACCAACGCCTGCATCGTATCCAACTTCACATCCTCCTTGGCAGATCCCTGGGTTCGCTGGTTTAGCTCCGCCCAGCCGCAAATCGTGCCGCAAGACTGATAGCCTGAACCATGCTCTCAGGATTTGCCGTGCCTTTGCCCGCCTTCCCGAACGCAGTGCCGTGGTCAACTGAAGTCCTTGTGATAGGAAGCCCGAGCGTGACATTGACGCCGCTCACGGCGGTCCAGCGCCCGGTGGCGCTGTCCAGCCTGAAGCTCACAGTCTTGAGCGGAATGTGCCCCTGGTCATGGTACATGGCTACCGCCACGTCGTACTGGCGGCCACGGGTCTTCGCAAAAAGCGTGTCGGGCGGGATCGGCCCTTCAGCGTTGATCCCGAGCGCTCGTGCTTCCTGGATCGCCGGGCCAATCTCCTCCAACTCTTCCGTCCCGAATAGGCCGTCTTCGCCTGCATGGGGGTTCAGCCCGGCCACCCCGATTCGAGGGGATGATATGCCCAGGGCCCTGGCAGCCTCGTCGGCAAGTTTGATGACGACGAGCACCCGGTCCTTTTTCACAAGGTCGCAAGCTCTCCGGAGCGACACGTGGGTCGTGACGTGTACGACTCGCATACCCTGGTCGACCAGCATCATCGCGTAGTCTCTCGTGCCCGTGAGATCCGCAAAGATCTCGGTATGTCCGGAGTAGTGATACCCTGCAAGGTTGAGAGCCTCTTTGTGTATCGGCCCCGTAACTACTGCCTCAACCTTTCGCGCCAGGGCGAGTTCTATCGCTGTCTTGATGTACTCGAAAGCCGCTCGCCCGGCGTCAGGACTGACCCGGCCGTAGACAAGTCTGCTAAAGTCTACGTTGTCGAGATCCAGGACATTGACCACGCCGTCCTCGTACAGAGCCTGTGAGATGTCAGAAAGACTCCTCACTCGGGCGGAGCTACCCGTGAACCTGACGGCATCTGCCACGACCTTCGCATCGCCCACAATGACCGGCCGGCACACGTCCCGCACCGCTGGGTCACCCAGAGCCTTCACCGCGATTTCTGCTCCGATTCCGGCAGGATCGCCCATCGTCACAGCAATCACTGGAAGCCCGTCATTCACGTGTGAGTCCTGGTCGCTGGACGTACCTCCACGCCGGCGACACGCTTTGCCATCCTGTATCAAACTCCGCGACCCCCCTGAGAGCTATCGCTGGCACGAATAGCTACTATGCCTAATGGTCTTCCCGGCCGTCCCCCGCCGGATCGAGCACCGAGCGCTCGGCGGCTTTCCGCAATTCGCCCGGTCTCGGCCCGCTCCCACCCGAGGCAACTGGCCGAAGAACCCGGAAACCTCCCGCACGGTTACCCTGTGTCGTGGCGTATATAGCGTACGGCCCTGACGATCACGTCTCTATCACCGAAGCTACCGGCCTTTGTCACCATCATCAACCCAGCATAAGGCCCGCCTACCAGCCGTCCCGAGGGCACGCCGGGGACAATCTCGTCTCGCAGCGCAACCCCGCTCGCCCCAAGAGCCTTGCATACTGCAACCGCTGTGTCACCGCCAGTGAGAACGAGCCCGGCTACATTGCAGACGCGCAGGATCTTGCTGGCCAGTGTTCCCAGGTACCCCGTGATCCTGCGGCTATCCTCGACGTGACGAGACGGCGGGATTCCTTGACAGCTCCGTCCGCCATACGTGTCATGGCCTTCCGTCTCGGCAGCCAGAGCAGCTTCACCCGAAGGTGAAGTCGTCCCAGCACAGGTTCGAGCCGGTGCGTCCGGAGAGAGGCGAGGGATCTTGAGGCCCTCATTCGGCTTGAGGAATAGCACCAGGTCTTGCCCTTTTGACAGAACTGAACAGGCCTTCCGCACTATCTCAAGCGTCTTACACTCCTCTGTATCGAGTCCTGACAGGATGTCGTCCGCACTGATGATAATGGCGGGCAATTCCAGACAAGTAACCGCATACTCCAACTGCTCGCTGGCAGTCGGACTCACCGAGCCGCCCATGATCAGGACCCCGCGGCGCACCCTCGCGGTCTCCCGCCTTTCGTTCCTCGGCACCATTTCGAGTGCCCCTGGAATCTCCGCGGCAAGCCCAGCGGATCCAACTGTAATTGCCATAACATCAAGGGAAGCAATAGCCGTCGCGATAATCCGCAGGTCTGGTGGCTCAGATGCATCGACTACGATGACCTGGTCGCCGGCGCGGACCCTGTCCTGGAATGCGTTCTGCAGCGCGTCAGCGCCAGCTCTTACGACCTCCAGAGACACGTGTCCGACCTTTCTCCTGGTCTGCCTGGAAAGCAAAGTCGGCACGTGGGATTCTACGACAGGCGACAGAAGATCCGATGCGACTTCCGTTTTGTCGAGAGGTACGTTCCTCAGCAGCTGTCTGCCGTCTATGGTTACCCTGCCAGTGGCAGGGAAGGCCGGCACTACGAAGGCTACTGCGGCTTGAAGGACGTCCATGACTGCGTCGATCTCAGCGCCTACATTACCACGGAGAGTCGAATCGATCTTCTTGTAAATCGTTGAAATGTCGGCCTTCTTGAGCACCTCGGCCGCTGCTCTCACTTTGTTGTAAGCGGTCCGGGGATCGCTCCACCTGCTATCAGTGTCGACGACGACCACATCCGCTTGATGCGCCAGTGCGTCTATCGAGTCGATGTCGAGAACTACCATCGCGCATAGTCCGTGTTTAGCAAACTGTGCGCCTGTGTCGTTCGCTCCCGTGAGGTCGTCCGCGATTACACCAAGTCTTGTTGCTGCCCTCAACGCCCAGGTCGGGAAAAGCCCACCGGGCATCCGCAGGGAAAAACCAGCATCCCTGCCTGCCCCAGCCCCGACGAGTCACCTACCTCTCGTCCACGGCTCGGCTCTGTCGTCCGCGCGGGCGTTATATCCATCCGGAGCGCGCCGCCCCGTCGGAGCCCGCCGTCATCAAAAGCCCGTCATCGTCGACAACCGGATCATGCAATTCCGGTACCAACATCGAGGCCCCCGAGTGCCGAGGAGAACCTGGAAGCGATCACGGCGGCAAACGGCCGCTGAAGCACCGGCCTGAGCCCTGTCACGAATGGCTGTTCCCGAAGACAAGACAGGCCCGCGGCGCCTAGCTCCGCGGGCCGATGTTGCATGTCGCAACTGGATTGGGATATGTTGTCGCAGAATGGCGCTTGTGCGGGACGATCTATCGTTGCATATAGCAACGTCATCTGCAACATGAAAGGTGAGCTAGTCCGGACTTCATCAAGTCCTGGCGAGCTCTACTGGTCTTCTCCGGGGTTTCCCTCCCGCTCCCTCCCTCAAAGAGCAGCCTATTACCTGGTGCCTGCCCCGAGCCTTCTCCAGAGTGTGCTGCGGTTGATGCCCAGCAACCGCGCAGCCTCCGTTCTGTCGCCACCCACCTTCCTGAGCACCTGTCGCATGATCTCGTTTTCAATCTGACGAAGACCCCCTTCGACTGCAACCGTAACAGTCCCGCTAGACCCCCCGTCAGACCCCGTGCTCTCCGTCATGCACTCGTCACGCCCTAGCAGTTTCCACACGGTCCCTTCATCGATCTCGCCGAACTCCACGCCGGCCGCCAACCGCTCGCACACGTTCCGCAGCTCGCGCACGTTACCAGGCCAGGAGTGGCTCACTAGGGCAGTGAACGCCCGGGGACTGAGCTTCTTCTGCGGTATGCCAAGTCTGGCGCAAGACGCCGCCATGAAGCGATTTACGAGTTCCGGAATATCACAGGTCCGTTCCCGCATGGGTGGAAGAGTGATGTTGAGTATGTTTAGCCGGTAGTATAGGTCTGCCCGAAACGTCCCATCACTGACCGCTCTCTTGAGATCTCTGTGGGTTGCAGCAATCACGCGAACGTCTACGGGGAGAACCTTGTCGGCACCGAGCCTCATGACCTCCCGTTGTTCAAGCACCCGGAGAAGGCGGGCCTGGATCTGCATGGACATGTCACCGATCTCGTCGAGGAATATGGTCCCGCCGTGAGCAAGCTCGAATAGACCCGGCTTGCCCCCCTTTCGCGAACCCGTGAACGCACCCTCCTCGTAGCCAAACAGCTCGCTCTCCAGCAGGCTCTCGGGCAGGGCAGCACAGTTGACCGCCACAAAAGGTCCGTTACGACGGCGGCTCGCGTTGTGGATGCTCTGTGCAAAAAGCTCTTTGCCCGTCCCTGTCTCGCCGGAAATCAGCACGGTCGAGTCGGTTGAGGCAAACCTTCTGGCCCGCGCGATGACCTCACGCATAGCGTCGTCAACTGTGATGATGTCATCAAACGTGTGCTTCGCCACATGCCCTTTGAGATAGAGTTCACGCCTCACCTCCTTTTCCACTTGCTGTATTCGAGAGACATCCTGGAAAGTGAAGACAGCGCCGACGGTCTCCACACCTACAGTTATGGGAACGCGATTGCTCACGATGAGCGTGCTGCCCAGGCGCTGCACTGCGCCCAATTCGGGTCGACCACTTGCTCGGACGAGGTCAAGACCAACACCCGGAAGGACCTCCGTGATGGGCCTGCCGATAGCCCTGGCGGCACTCACCCCGAGGAGTCGCTCGGCAATGGGGTTAAACACCTTGACAACGCCGAACTGGTCTATGGCAACAATTCCCTCGTACGCGAAATCCAGTATGGCCTTGAACTCCTCGGCCCTCTGCCGTTCGCGCCTTCGGACAGTGGCAACATGCTTGGCTTCCTCGATCGCTTTGATGATGGCCTCCTTGCCGGATTCAATGAGGACGCCTTTTGCACCATACTTCGCCGTAACGCGTGCCGATATCGCGTCTCCAACGATGACCTGGAGACCCCCTCGCACCGCCGCCGCGATCTGCTTCTCGGCGTCAGCTTCGCGTTCAAGGTAGATGAGTTGGAGCGAGACGCCCAGAGCATCCTGGATGCCCTCGGTGCCGTAGATGACGTTCTTGAAACCGATGACGCCAATTGCCTCTCCAAGCTGCTTGGCAGCATGAATGGCCCTCACGATGTCAAAGCCTGTCACCTGGATCGGGACTACCGGAATGTCCACCGCCTGCTCAATAGCGAGTGCCGTGCCGCCCCTGCTGATCACCACGTCCAAGCCACGGGACTGCATCTCCCTGGCGACGTCGACGCCCACGCTGAGGTCGCCACGGCACACTTCCAGGTCCTCACCGAGCTCGCCGCATACTTCAATCGCAAGCTCCGCTAGACGTGGATACGGTGCTACAAGCCCAATTCTAAGCTCCATGTGCTCCTCCCCCGCATGACCCACTCGCCCAAAGAAGGCCACGCCTGCTGCCGCAGTTGCTAAGTATGGCACCATAAGTTTTCGCCGCTTTTCTTGAGGGTGCTAGGGTTGCCGGTGCTTGCTAGGGCGGGGCGTCGAGAATTTGGCTAGCCTTAAGCGCCAAATTCGAACGAGGCGCGCCGCAAGCGCGCCGTCCCCGGAGGGCAACACCGGCAACTCTGGACAGGACTCACCCCCTGAAAAGTAGCGCGAACCTGTGGCGATCCACCTAGAGGCACCAGCCCGGGATGACGCCTGGAGACCGCTCAGAGGCGGCCCGCCACCACGTACTTCAGTGCGATGATGAGCACCACCCCTGGGATCCCCAGGAATCCCACGGTGAGGGCCGTCACGGGGTTTATGGCCACCGACAGGCCGAAAACTCCTCCGACCAGGTTCACCAGCCACAACAGCAGTCCACCGATTATGGTGTTGTAGATGAGGCGAACGATCATCTTTAGAGGTACATAGAGGATGTACGCCACGATGTAAAGCAGAAAAAGGCCAAAGGCGTAGGCTGCAACGGTCGACGCATCCATTCCACGAGGCCCCTCCCCTCACGCTCCCCGGTCAGGACGGGAAGGCCGGTCTCTTTGCTCCTCCATGGACTTGTATATGTGTCATCTCGCGGCCATATGCGTGGTGGAGGCGCTTTCCTCGCGCGCCTTCTTCAGGAGATAGACGTACTTTCGCTCGGCGGCTCTCAGCGAATAGGTGGCGTAGTCTATGAGATCAGGGTCCGCCGCCTGGTCGAAGTACGAGACGGCGCGGACCCACTCCTTACGCGCGATCTCGGCCGCTTCGTGAAATGTCGGGATAGTCGCGGTCTCGCGCATCTCGCCGGCACGAGCCCTCGCACCGGACCAGCCCCGCACTCTCTCGAGCATCGAAAGCGCCGTGATCGCCCCGAGGCCGAGGCGGGCACGGGCACATGTCGCAAACGCGGCGAACCGCACGAGTGCCGAATACACCACAGGAGCCAGGTGGAGCGACGCGTGCGTCCTGGGCCCCAGTCGCGGCCCTCGCGCTGAATGCGAGCCTGGAGCCAGGGTCGGATCCGTGGCCGGCTCTGGACTTGGAGACTGGGCCTGGGCTCGGGTTTTGGCCTGAATCGCTGTCAATGCTAGCGCTGATGCTGGAGCTGAAGCTGAAGCCGCACCCTGGGCCGGAGCAGGACGCGGACGCAGCTCCCGACCTGCGGGCACGCCGGCGTCCGGCCTTGGCTGGGAGACCGTCCCACTCTCGGAAGCATGCCCTGCGGCACACCCCCGTGGCTCATCGCGGAGACCGCCCGTCCACTGCGCCCCGCCCCGCGGCGCCCCGTCCCCCGTCATCGGCAGGCCACGCTCCTCCACCGTCGCTCCCATACTGATCCCCCCAAGGGCGTCCCATCTCGACTGGAACGGTTGTCCTCGGGATACAGTATGGTTCCTCGAGCGGGGGATTATGCCTGCACAGGCCAGATAGGGCTGCACGCTGCCGGGGACGGGGGCGGGTAGAGGCGACTACGGCACGGCGCCACAAGCCGGCGCCACTTCTCCTGCCGGTGTCGGGGTTGCCGGTGCTCGCCAGGGCGGGGCGCTCTCGATTCGGCAAGCCCGAATGCCGAATCTAGCGAGGCGCGCCGAAGAGCAGCGCGGATCCGTGGCGATCTACTTACATCTCCCGCCGCCCTTCGAGGGCTCTCGTGAGCGTGACCTCGTCCGCGTATTCCAGGTCGCCCCCGACCGGGAGGCCATGGGCTATCCGCGTGACCTTGACGCCGAGGGGCTTGATGAGCCGAGCGATGTACATGGCGGTCGCCTCGCCCTCTATGTTGGGGTCAGTGGCGAGGATGACCTCCTTCACCGTGCCGTCCTTGAGGCGCTCCAGCAGCTCCCTGGTGCGGATGTCGTCAGGGCCGACCCCGTCCATGGGCGATATGGCTCCCCCCAGGACGTGATACAGACCCCGGAATTCGCCTGTGCGCTCGAGCGCCATGACGTCCTTGGGCTCTTCCACCACAGCGAGCACGGACCGGTCGCGCGCGGTCTCACCGCATATCTGGCACGGGTCGACGTCGGTGATATTGCCGCACACCGTGCAATGAAGGATCTTGTCCTTCGCCTCGAGCAGCGCATCTGCGAGCCGCGCCACGTCCTCGCGCGGAGTCTTGAGGACATGGAACGCGAGGCGCTGGGCAGTCTTCGGACCGATGCCCGGCAGGCGGGTAAACTGGTCGATGAGTTTTGCAAGAGGCGCGGCGTAACGTGGCATGAAAGAACTCCTCTCAAGACCGTGTGCAGGGCAGGTCGCGTCATCTCAGATCATCTGGGGAAGCCCCGGCAGCCCCATGCTCCCCGCGACCTTGCCCATTTCGCCCGCGGCAAGCTCCTGAGCCTTGCGCAAGGCCTCGTTCACGGCGGCAAGGACGAGGTCTTGCAGCATCTCAACGTCATCCGGATCAACCGCTTCGGGCGATATCTCGATGGCGACGACCTCCTGATGGCCGTTGGCCGTGACCTTGACCACGCCGCCCCCTGCGGTGCCCTCCACTGTCATGCCCTTGAGTTCCTCCTGCACGCGCATGATGTCGGCCTGCACCTTCTGGATCTGCTTCATCATCTTGCCCATATTCATGTTGTTATAGGACACCTGGCATCCCCCCGACATGTCGTCTATGGTATCTGGGTTCCCCTGTCTCCCGGTCTTCGCACCTCTCCGCCTCTCCCTACATTCTATACCCAGGCCGCGCCCGGTTATATCTCGATCTTGAAAACCCTGCCGCCGAAAACCGAAAGCGCGGCCTTGACCGCCGGGTGGTCCATGATCTCCGCCCTCGCCCTCGCAAGGCTCTCGGCGAACTGTTCTTCCTGTTCGTCAGGGGAGTCGGCGCCGTTGCCATTACCATTGTCGTTTCCGTGGCCGTTCCCGGTCGCGCCCTGGGGGCTGCCGACATCGCTGCTCACATCGGTGCTCCTCGCGCCGCTATCCGCCGCCGCAACGCCGCCGGCAAAAGGGAGCTCGGACGCGCCCTTCGTGCCGGCTTGCGGCAGGATCTCGGCGTCGTCTCCGGGCGGCGGGGCATCGTCTGTGTCGGGCCAGGGCACGTCCTCCAGGACGGGCGGTCTTGCCGGGGCCACACCCGGCACCGCATCCGACGCAGTACCAGACGCGGCACCCGACTTGACGCCCCGCCGACCGGCGAGGGAGTCCTCCGGTGCGCCCCTGTCCTGCTTTACGTCTGCACCAGGACCGCCGCTGGATTCGCCGGAACTGGAAGAGGAGTCCCCGTCACCTGCCCCGGCACCGCCTGCCCCGGCCTGTGACGCAACGACACACTTCACGACGAGATCAACACCGAGGGTATCCCTGATTGCTTGCTGCACGACCATCATGTAGCGCTGCGTCGACGCCTGGTTCCTCAGGAACTCCGTCTCGAAAGCGAGCATGAGCTCGGTGCCGGCGAGAGCCACAGGCCACGTCTTGCCATAGTACGTCAAGACCGGCCCCTTGCCTTTCAGGGCGCCCAGGACCTCATTCCACCTGGTCTGGACATGCTCGAGGCTCAGAGAGACCGATGAGGCCTCGGCCTCGGAGGTTGGTGTTGACGCGGGGCGCGCGGACGCCGCGTCCGGCCGGGCTGGTAGGGACCGCTGGCTCGATGTCGCCGGCGGGCGCGACGCAGGAGGCGCGATCGTCGAAATCGCCGGGGGCGCCTGGGCCTCGTCCCCGGGGCTTGCCAGCTTGATGGTGGCTACCTCCAGGGTAAGCAGCGGGGCCGCAGAGTACCGCATGTCCGCTTCGGCCGCGCTCAGCACATCCATCGCGCGCAACACGTCCCCCGAGGAAAGGGCCTCAGCCTGTCTTCGGAGGTCCTCGAGCGCCGCCTCAGGCGCGTCCACAAGATCGGCCTTGAAGTTGCACGCCCTCAGCACGAGAAGGTTCCTGAAATGCTCCACGACATCGCGAAGGAACTGGGCGGGGTCGTGCCCGCTGTCCACAAGGTCCCTCACCAGGGTGAGGGCTGCGGCCAGATCCCTGCTGATGACGGCGTCAGCGAAGCTTGCGACCGTCCGGAACCCCGCCACCCCGATAGCCGCCACGGCGTCGTCATAGGTTACGGTGCCGCCGGTGTAAGCCATGCACTGTTCAAGGAGGCCCAGCGCATCGCGGGCCGCGCCCTGAGCCGAGGAAGCGATGAGCTTTACAGCGTCTTCGGAGATCTCGACGCCTTCCGAGGACGCCACCTCGGCGATGCGCGACGAAAGCTCGCGGTTCGTGAGCCGCCTGAAGTCGAAACGCTGGCACCGCGAGAGAATCGTTGAGAGCACCTTGTGCGGTTCGGTGGTGGCCAGCACGAACACCACCCGGGATGGCGGTTCCTCCAGGGTCCTGAGGAGCGCGTTGAACGCCTCCTGTGTGAGCATGTGCACCTCATCGATGATATAGACTTTATACCTCTCTTCGACGGGCGCGAATTTCACCTTCTCGCGCAGCTCGCGGATCTCGTCTATGCCGCGGTTCGATGCGGCGTCGATCTCCACGACGTCCATGGACCGGCCTTCCTTGATGCGGGTACAGGCATCACACGCGCCACAGGGGTCAGGCGTCGGACCGTTCTGGCAGTTCAGCGCCTTCGCGAGCAACTTGGCAACCGTGGTCTTGCCGGTGCCTCTTGGACCGCAGAACAGGTACGCATGTGAGGTGCGTCCTGCGGCTATGGCATTGCGCAAGGTACGTGTGACATGCTCCTGTCCCACGACCTGGTCGAACGTCTGTGGTCGCCAGCGCCTGTATAGCGAGACGTATGTCACTCCTTCTCCCCCCTCGCGGCTCTTGCCGACGCCGACGGTATGTAGTTCTGGTTTGCGGCCCGGATTCCTGCACGGCACGCAGCGTGGCCGCGTGCACGGCGTGCCACCAAGTAGATCGCCACAAGTTCGCGCTGCTTTTCAGCGGGTGAGTCCTTTCCAGGGTCTCCGGTGCTTGCCAGGGCGGGGCGCCTGGAATTCGGCTAGCCCGCGCACTAAATTCGAACGCATCTCACCGCACGCGCCGTCCCCGGAGGGCAACACCGGCAACCCCAAACACCCTCAGGGAAGATGGCGCGGACTTGTGGCGCCATACTTGGTGGCAGGGCGGGCGGCGGCTGACTGTCGCCTCCAGGCGACGGCGGTTGACACGGCGAGGCTTCTCACAAAGCCAACAAAAACGCCGGCCCGCCGCAACGCACGGCTCGGCCGGCAACATGCATGATGGTCGTGCACCCACCGTCGAACGCTCCTCCCAGGCGGTAACCTGTCAGCCAGCTCCGACCAGGCGCCCCCGCGGCACACGGAACATTCTGCTTACCGCTGCTACCTCCCGGTCCTGACGGGATTCACAGACATCCGTTGCGCGGGACCCAGCCATCTTCGCCGCTTAGCAGGACCAGGCCCCAAAAGGAAGCGGCCTCGGGTGGGAATTCGACCCCGCTATAGCGGGTTGCGGGTTCAGGGCACCGCTACCTCCCCATCTAGCACGACCAAACTCTCACGGGCTATCCCCCGGTGACAAGAACAACATGGCGGAGAGGGCGGGATTCGAACCCGCGAGGCAGAGAGCTTCTGCCTACCCGCTCTCCAGGCGGGCGCCTTAGACCAACTCAGCCACCTCTCCGCAAAGGGTGGCGGAGAGAGTGAGATTCGAACTCACGGGGCAGGGGCTACCCGCCCACTCGCTTTCGAGGCGAGCGCTTTAGACCTCTCAGCCATCTCTCCGCGCGGTCAATAATGTCCCCGACGTCGCCGGTCGTGCGGCATCGAGGGTATCGCGATTGTCATCTGCAGTTGTGACGTCGCCGAGAGCTACGGTCGTTTCCGCCTATTGTCCCCGGACCCGCCTGCTCTCAGCCGCTCTTGCCGCGCGGCCCGCCATATGGCTTGCGCGCTACCGGGCTATGAGTCGCGGAGGTCGGCGAAAAACTGCTGTAACAGGGCAGAGCACTCTTTCTGGAGGACTCCGCCTGTAACCTCCATGCGGTGATTCAGCGCCTCGTGCTGCACGAGGTTTGTCACCGACCCGGCCGCACCCGCCTTCGGGTCGGGGGTGCCGTACACCAGCCGTTCGACCCTCGCCAGGACCAGCGCTCCCGCGCACATCGCGCACGGTTCCAACGTGACGTACATCGTCGTGCCGAGGAGCCGCCACGATCCAAGGCGTGAGGCCGCCTCCTTTATGGCCAGCATCTCGGCGTGGGCCGTGGGGTCGTGCAACTCCTCCTTGCGATTGTGAGCCCTCGCTACCACCTGACCGTCGGCGACGATGATCGCTCCCACGGGAACTTCGCCCTTGAGGTAAGCCTTCTTTGCCTCGAGGAGGGCTCTGTGCATGAACATCTCGTCATCCATGGGACGCGACCGCTCACCTATCTATTATGATAACATTGTCGCTGGTCCGCGGCAAGACCCCTGGCACGCCCCCCCGCGCCCTCTGAGGCGCCAGCGCTATGGTGCGGGGTTCGGGCACGCCCTCCCCACCGATCCCGGCATCACCCTGCGCTGATTCGCGTGGTGACCCGCCTCTCGGCGGCGCAGCCGTCACAGGCCTCTCTAGCGCCAGGCATCCTCAGCTGGAGCATGACCACCGCTTCATCAAGCCTCCTGCTAAACGCAAGGACCTCCTCTGAAGCCAGGTTGCCGCCGTTCGCCTCGATGACTCTGAAGAGGCCCTGACGCAAGACCTCGATCTCGGCCCGAAGACACTGGTTATCTGGATCAGCCGCCACTTGATCCTCTCCTGCAGGCTGGGTAGAGATTTGAATAGGAAAATGGTGGCCCCGACACGAGTCGAACGTGCGACACGCGGTTTAGGAAACCGCTGCTCTATCCACTGAGCTACGGGGCCACCTGAACTCACGCTGATGCGCCACCAAGCCCGCCCTGGCGCTCGCGCAAATACGTGGATTTCGAACTGTGCTGCGTCCCTCTGGCGGCTAAGCCAATCGGGGGATTTCGCTTCCACATCGTTTATACCACAGAGGGTCAGCCCGTGTCAAGCGAACCGCCCAGCTTGTCCGTGTCAAGAGTTAGTAGGTAAGCTCCCCTTGTTCGTGTCGGATTTATCCCTAGGCTACCTCTTGGATTGATGTGATTGCGCGGAGGACATGCTTTATCCACTCACGGCTGGCGAAC
>JBLNDE010000006.1:0-6064 GCA_050261335.1 Bacillota bacterium | reverse complement strand
GAGACTGTTGATGTTTCCCACATTACGGCAACACGGCTCGGTTGAATCGCGCAAAACCATCGCCGTGCTCCGCCAAACTGGCAGGTACTGGGGAAGTTCAACGATCCCGTGCAGAAATGCTCTCGACTCTTGGGAGGGGCTGCCGGTGACTCAAAGAGAGAGTGCAACAACGGCAACCGCGCACCGTCGGGGAAAGCGGCACAGACTTACGGCGCCATATTCAGCTCCGGGATCGGCAGTAGCCGAGCGGGAGCCGTGCGCGCAACGCCCGCGTCTCTCGCATGCTGCCAACCTGTGGGCAGCGCATAGAAGGAGGCCAGCGGAAGCAAACTCACTATCGGGAGACGCTGCAAAAATCCCGGCACATCCGTGCAGAACGCAGCAGGAAATCCGGCACCGACGTCGAAATCACAACGTGCTTTCTGGGTTGCTCTGTGTGTCTTGGTGAACACTACCTGCTCTGTCATGTTCCCGGCAGATCTTCATATACTTCTTAGTGGACCAGCCTTCGTTCCAGGGCAGCGAAAGATCTTCCATCACCATCCGCGGGCAGAGTGACGGGCGAGACTATTGTGCGGAAGGGGCGAACCATGATGTGGCGCAGGTTGCTAAGGCGCAAGTTCGCTAGACGCCGCCGAGGCACGCTCACGATCATGGCCATACCCACAGCAGACGGTTCCATCCGGAGCATAAGCATACCCCTTCTTCTCGTGTACATGGGATCGGCCGTCGCCGTGGCAGTGGTCGCCTTCCTTGTACTGTCGTATTTCGGTATGACGGCGACTGTGGCGCGATTCTACCACCAGCAGGTCGTCAAGGACGCGCATATCGACAAACTCGCGAAGGAGAACGCCGATCTCCAGCGGATCAACGCATCGAACAAGAAGCAACTCGAGGACTTTGCCCAGCGCACGGCCGAGCTCGAAAAGGAACTCGCACGTCTGGATGCGATGAGCAAAGAGATCATGGGCATCATAAAGGGCAAGAAAGTGTCCGTTACCAGTAGTACATCAGTGGCCAGCCGGGGTGACTATCAACGGGGTACCGCGCCGGGCGAGGAAAGAGGCGAGGAGGATGCGCCCTCCCTATCCGGCGACGATGGCACCCTGGCCCTCGAGACGCGGTCTCGCCTCGATGAGCTTGCGCGAACCACCGCCGGAGTGGCCGGAGATCTCTCCTCTCTCAAGCGCTCTGCCGTATCCTATAGGGATAAGCTGGACCATACCCCACAGGGATGGCCCGCGAGGGGCAGAGTGACGTCAAGTTTCGGCAGGCGCCGCCATCCGCTCACCGGTCGCATGCAGGGGCACGACGGTATAGACATAGCGGCTCCCACAGGAACGCCCATCACCGCCACAGCGGATGGCATCGTTCGCCTGAGCGGCACGCAGGCGGGTTACGGACGGTTGGTGATCATAGACCACGGGTATGGGTTTCAGACGGTGTATGCTCATAACTCGCGCAACGTGGTCCGCTCAGGGCAACGCGTGAAGCGCGGACAGGTGATAGCATACGTTGGCAGCACAGGGACCAGCACGGGCCCACACGTCCACTATGAAGTGCGCGTCTCCGGCAGACCTGCCAACCCCCGGAACTACATGTAGCAGACCGCCCGTGCTCCTACGGCCCCGATGGGACGTGACACACGCGCTCACCTGGTCTTCACACCGTCATCTCAGGGACCGAGCCAGAAGAAAGATGCCCCGCGCTTACCGCCAAGAGGAGGGAGACCTGTCATGTTCGGCAAGCGTCCCGCTGAGCCATCACAGCCACGCAGGGTGGACACGATCATCGGAAAGGACACTCGAATCGAAGGTAGGCTCGAGGCCGCCGGCACGATACGCATCGATGGCCGCATTGACGGCGAGATAGAGGCCGACGGCGATGTGGTCATCGGCGAGCCGGGTCGGCTCGTGGCGTCAGTTCACGCACGCAACATCACGATAGCGGGCGAGGTCCAGGGGAACGTGTACGCGGAGGGAAGACTGGAGATCGTTCCGACCGGCAAGCTATATGGAGATGTAAAGGTCGCGGTCCTCGCCATAGAAGATGGAGCCGTCTTCAAGGGGTCCTGCGAGATGACGGCTGCACAGCCACAAAGCAGGCTCCTCCCGGGGAAGGTCGAGCCTCCAGCACTCCCGGAGGGCGAGGCATCGGAGGAAGGCTGACCATGGTCTTCAGGGATCGAGCTCACGCGGGCCAACTCCTCGCGAAGGCGCTTCGGCAATACAGAGGCACCGACGTGCTCGTGTTGGCGCTCCCTCGAGGCGGAGTTCCGGTGGCGGCAGAGATCGCTCGTACGCTGTCCGCCGAACTCGATATCGTCATACCCCGAAAGATCGGCGCTCCCGGCGATACCGAGCTTGCAATAGGTGCGGTCTCGGACCACGGCGGCGCCCTGATCAATGAGGACCTCGTCAGGGCCCTGGGCGTTCCCGAGGAGTACATAGGTCAGGCTATCGCCCGCGAGCGTGCCGAGATCCGACGCCGATCGCGTCTATATCGTGGGGCGAGGCCCGCCCCGCGCATCCAGGGCAGGACGGTCATCGTCGTCGATGACGGCATCGCCACCGGCTACACGATGCTCGCGGCGCTGCGCGGCGTGAGGGAGGAGAATCCGGGGAGGCTCGTAGCAGCGGTCCCCGTTGCGCCGCCCGACTCCGTTGAGAGGCTCGAGGCGGAGGCCGACGAAGTGGTGGTGCTCTCCCGGCCTACGCCGTTCTTCGCTGTCGGGCAGTTCTACGAGGACTTCTCCCAGGTGTCCGATGAGGAGGTGCAGGACCTTCTGGCGCCGGCCGGGACGGGCGATGATCCGCAGGGTCCTCCTGGTCATGATCCCCCTGAAGCCACGGGGAATACCGCGGGCAAGACCGTGGGATGATATGCCCCGGGGTGGTGCTGGTATGAAAGGGATAATAGCAGTCTCTGACGCTCTGTCCGACTATCGTGAGATGCTGGAAGAAGAGGGCTACCAGGTGGTAAGCCTGGATGAAGGGCTTGACGTTGCTGACGCTGTGCTCGTTTCCGGAATGGATGTCGATCACTCCGGGATATCCACCATCGATACGGAGGCTCCCGTGTTCGACGTTACCGGGAAGCGTCCCGCTGAGGTGCTGCGAGACCTGGAGAAACGACTGGAGTTGCTCTAGGTAGATCGCCACAAGTTCGCGCTATTTTTCTGCGGGTGAGTCCTGTTCCAGGGTCGCCGGTGTTGCCCTCCGGGGACGGCGCGCTTGCGGCGCGCCTCGTTCGAATTTGGCGCTTAAGCCCAGCCAAATTCTCGACGCCCCGTCGTGCAAGCACCGGCAACCCTGACACCCTCAAGAGAAGCGGCGCAAACTCATGGCGCCATACTCAGCCCCCGGAGTCCCATCTGGTCGCCGCGATCCTCTGCGCCATCTCGAACGCCGTCGACGCCTCAACGAAATCCCGCGTGGCCGAGGAAAGCGCTGTCGCGATGACCTCGGCCATCCTCACTACCAGGCAGAGCCTGGTGTTCTGCAATACCATGTACTCCATGTACCCCCCGACGTTTACGATACCCGTCACATGGGCGTGCCCCACCAGGGGCAGCGTCTTGCTCACGCCCGTCCCTGGCCGCAACGGTCCTCTGCTCGCCGTGACGGTACCCACTCTGTCAAGCCTGCCCAGGCACGCGTCTACCGCGACGATATACGGGTTCCTGAACGCTGCATCCACTTTCGCGATGGCTGCCTGCAGGTTTGCTGCGTGGACAGGGCTGTCGAGAGTCCCCCATACCCGGCGCTCGTCGACCCCCAGGCTGAGAAGCCGCGTCCCTGTCAGCGGCCCGAGAGAATCGCCGGTCGACCGGTCCGTCCCTATGCAGAAGAACACCAGGGGCCTGCGCGCGGGGTCGGGCAGGTCCCGTGAAATGAGAGAACGCAAGGAAGAGGCGAGCACCATCCCCGCATCGGGGTCGTCTATGTGAGTCTGACCGCCGGAATCGCGGCCGCTGCCGAACAGGCCCAATTGAGCCCCCTCCTCGCGAAATGCCCAGGCCCTGGCGCGGGACGAGGATCGAAAGAATGCCACTTGCAGTATATGGGGGCGCCGTCCCGGATATTCCTGTCCAACCCCACAGCGCCACAACAACCTCTCGGCGGGCCCGGGTCCCACCGTGAACCCGCTGAGAGCGCCGCCGGAAACGGGAGGTGCTGCGGCCGCCGGCAGCGTGCATATGCATTACGATGTGGGCGTTGGCGACAGCGCGGGCATACAGTATGGGACCATAAGTCTGCGTCATCTTCCCTGACGGTGCCGGGGTTGCTGGTGCCTGCCGGGGCGGGGCGTTGAGAACCTGGCCAGGTGAGGGTGCGTCAGTTCTCGTCCCTCTTCCAGTAGTCGCCGGGCTGCCGGTGTTGCACCCGGGGACGGCGCCCAGGCGGGGCGCGCTTCGCCAGAGTCCACCCGTCTGGCCAGGCAGCCGGATTTTGACACCTCTCGTGCAATCACCGGCAACCCTCGCGAGGACTCACCCGTTGAAAAGCAGCGCGAGCCTGTGGCGGTCTACCACGATGCGCGCGAAATGTGGCCGGTGGGCGGGATGCGGTAAGCCGGCAGAGCGCGGTCAGTGGACACGGCGTAGCCAGCCGGCATGCCGGTCGGCGAGCGAGCGACCGAACGACCGAACGACCGAGCGGCTCGGCCCAGGAGGAGCGATGTGAAAACCCGATGTATCACAACGCCTCGTATAGACTGGACCGGCATCAAGCTCGCGGCGACGTATCTTGGCGCTGTAGTCGGAGCGGGCTTCGCCTCCGGCCAGGAGCATCTGCACTTCTTCGGCCAGTTCTCGCCCGGCGGTGAACTCGGCGTCGGGATGGCAGGGGCTCTATTCGTCGTGTTCGGCGTGCTACTCGCCGACCTGGTCTCAAGGCACAGGACGTCCTCTCCCGAGGACCTTCTGGGGCATATTGCCGGGAAAGCCATGACTCCCGTGGTCGACGGGCTGCTCACCGCGTTCATGTTTTGTTCCGTATGCATCATGCTCGCTGGCACCGTGGCCCTCTTCAAGGAGCAGACGAGTCTGCCACCGGACATAGGGGTAGGCCTCACAGCCCTGGTGATCCTTATCGCATGTACGAGGGGCGTCGAAGGCGTGTTCTATCTCAACGCGCTCATGAGCCCCGTACTTCTCGGCGCACCCATCCTCGTTGCCACACTCTCCCTGGTCCAGGTAAGACGCGGCCTGCTGCGCCCGCCCTGCACCCCTGCCCCGGAAGTGATCGTCCGGAACAGCCTTCTCCCGGCCTGGCCTGTCGCGAGCGTCCTCTATGTCTCCTACAACCTCCTTATCGTCATCGGCACCTTCGCGTCGATGGGCCACGAGCTTGCCCGCGCGCGAGCGGCGCGCCGGGGAGCAGCCACGGGCGGGGTGGCCCTGACCCTATTCATGGCGGCGATTCACGTTACACTGGCGGTCCACGGAGATGCCGTGTGGACGACCGAGGTACCAATGCTGCTGGCGGCTTCACGCCTCGGGCCAGGGCTTCGAGGGCTATACTCGATCTCACTATGGTGCGCCATGGTCACCACCGCAGCGACGGGCTGCTTCGGCCTGTCCCGGAGGCTCGAAAAGCAGTCCAGGCTGCCCCAGCCGGTCGTCGCTATCCTGGTGACGATCCTGGCCGCGCTTCTCGCCCAGGTAGGCTTCGCGAGCCTTGTGGGCCGAGTGTACCCAGTGTTCGGCTATCTCGGCCTTCCGCTGGTCTTCGGCATTGCCCTGGCCTCTATCAGGAGTCGTGTCACGATCATACGGTGACCGCCGAAAAGCGGCTCGCACCACGCGGCACATGACGCAGCCGGCACCGAGAGGGCGCGGAGCGATCGGGGGATGGGGCGGAAGGGTGGTGGGGACGGGATGGGGACAGGGCAAAGTATGGCGCCATAAGTTTGCACCATCTTCCCTGACGGTGTTGGGGTTGCCGGTGCTTGCTAGGGCGGGGCGTCGAGAATTTGGCTAGCCCGCGCGCCAAATTCGAACGAGGCTCACCGCACGCGCCGTCCCCGGAGTGCAACACCGGCAACGCTGGAGAGGACTTGC
>JBLNDE010000005.1:0-60998 GCA_050261335.1 Bacillota bacterium | reverse complement strand
TCACTGCCCAAGATGAAAGCCCCGCTGGATTTGCCGCTCGGTTGCATTGTAGCCATATGCAGGCTTATCGATTGCAGGAGGATTTGTGGTAGATTCGATGAGCCGCCTTATCCTGAGGTCCACTTCGGGGACTACACTTCGGGGCGGTACGCATGGATCCTCAGGGGCGTCAGGCCTGTGAGCCCGCCCATCCCGGCCAAGGGCGCGCTGGGGCTGTGGGAGTGGGAGCCGCCGGCAGAGTTGGACGTGCCACGAATGGTGACGCCCGGTGGGGGTAGGCCAACATGCGGCTCAAGGTCAACCCGGCCAGCGTGACGGAGATCGCGATCCTCGGCCTGGTACTCGTCATGGTTCTGGCGTTCGCGGGCTTCGCGGCGATCGGGATGTGGGCGGTGTTTGGGAGATAATCTCGGTTCTTGTCCAACCAAGGAGGAAGATTCAGACATATGGCGAAGCAAGACCTGGAGAAAGACATCCAGTCACCTGCGAAAGACATCTCCCGAAAGGAGGCGTTGCGTCGGGTCGAGCGCGCCATGGACCAGGTCGTGAACGGGGAGATCATCATCAAGATGCAAGGCGGCAAGCCGATCTGGGTGGACAAGTACGAGAGGGAGAGGGTGGGGTGATGACTGTGGCGGAGCATCAGTATGAAAGGCGTCGGCGGGAGTTGTGCCGACTCATGGGACGAACAGTGACGCTTGAGCGACCTCTTGTGGATGCCCGCACGATGGGCCACGACGAGAAAGATAATGTGCTACCGGGCATGTGGGAATGCTTGCGGGTGCGTGAATGTTTGGAGGAGGACAGCGAGGCGACTCGCGAATGCCGCTTCAAAGGTGGGAAGCTGTCGCCATTCGATAAGCCGCTTACGGATTAAGTATAACAACATACGCTAAGACTGGCTTAGCAAAGAGGCGATGCCGGCGGTCTCGGAGACAACCAAGTCTCCGGGCTGCCGGCTCTTCTCATTCAGGGGGGTGATCGCGTGGACAGGGACAAGGCAACAGCAACAGACCGCGCCATCGACTACGATCTCTGGCGCCGAGCTCGTGAGGTCCTCGGCCGGCCGCGCGCGGTCACCCTGTGGACCTGCCCCAGGTGCGGGGAGGAGACGCTCGTGTGGCCGGGTGTCAAGGGTACCGGAGCGCGGTGTCTCAACCGGAAGTGCGGGCTTGCGTATCAGGACTTCAGCGAGCTCGTAACCGGGCAGGAAGCATGGCTTGCGGCGAAACGGGAGGAAGAGATGAGGCAGCTGATAGAACGCCACGACACATACAAGCGGGTCAGGGGAGCGGTAAGGCAGGTGAGGCACGGGTGAACAACGGGTTGTGGCCTCGGGCGAAACGCAGGGCCAACTTCAAGGCTATTGAACACGAGCTATACACCTATGATGTCGTGAAGCGCGAGCTTGAGCGCATGCAGCAGGAGATCACCGACATAGCGTCACCGCCGGGCTATTGGCCGAGCGTGGGGTTCGTGACCAAGCAGGTGGTCGGCCTTGACGGAAAGGCATTGGAGGAGCGGGTCTACGGCGTGGTCCCCGGGAGAAGCGAGGGTCGGATATCGGACCCCACGGCGGAGCGAGCCCAGGACGTTTGGCAGTACCGCGAAAAGGTCCTCGGCAGTCTCGCGTTCAGGGAGATGGCCCGGCGGGTCGAGGCCATAGAATACATGCTCTCGCTCCTGCGGTCGTCCCAGGACCCCGAAGCGCCGGCGAAGCTCAGGCTGGTCGAAGAGAAGTACTTCAAGCGGCGGCTCACGGACGAGGGCATATGGAACGAGCTGCACATATCGATGAAGACTTTCTACCGGTGGCGGCGAGAAGTGATTGAGATCATTGCCGAGCGGCTGGGGTGGGTTGTGTGACAGAAAGATGACAGGATCGAGGGTATCTTCCGTGCTATGATGGTAGCGTGGAGAATTGGCGGCGAGGAGCCGCTTTCTTCTTGATGGGTTGGAGGGGCCCAGGACCTAGAACACTATTTCCTAACACTCCTCATTGGGGATTCGTCCGGGGAGACCTCATAGGTAGCCTTCTTAACTGCCTTAAAGAACTTGCACACGGTTTCTGCTTGCTTATCGGCATCCAGTCCTAAGCGGGACTGGATGTTCCCCTGACCCGAGGCAGCCAGGGCATTGAGCCACGCGATTGTAATCTCGGTGGCAGCGTCGATGTCGGTGCGTCCCATGTTCTTGATACCTCCCTATTTCCTGGGCCCCAACAAGCATTCGCCGTCGGTGGCGGTAGGCCTTCTAGGATGTGCCGCAAGCGGGGCGTTATCGAGGCCGCCGGGGCGGGGTTCACCTCCTTACCCGCCCCGATGAGCCCCGCTGTGACATCCAATGGGGTGAGGTACGGATGGCCAACGAGGGCAGCTGGCTACCAGAGATCATCGTTACGGCCAGGATGTGATGCCGATGGCTGTGTGGCAAGAGGCGCCGGATCTGGCCGAACTCGCTGTGAGGGTCATCGCCAAGCGCCCCGAGGTGGCCCATGTAGACCCGGACGAGGTGCTGTTTCTGTGGGAACTCGAAACCACGCCCACGGCGTTAGCGCGATGCTACCGGCTCACGGGCCATCCCATTGGATTCTTCACCCACAAGCCCTGGGCCGTCGTGTTCTACAAGCAGAACATGGACTACATGTCGAGCCGACAGCGGGCGCTAGTGATGCTGCATGAACTAATGCACATCCCGGAGCGCGGCGATCGGCTAGTGGACCATACCGTGAAGGACTTCGCAACGTTGCTCGGGATTGACCTGCACTGGAGCGCCCCGGGGCGGGAGGTACCAGACATTTTGGAGTGATTCACAGTGGTACAAAATGCCACAGAAAAGAGGTTGACCCCAACAGAGAGAAGACTCATCGAAGCCCTGCTAGACCCCAGCAATAGGCTTAAGTCCATCTCAGAGATCTGCGACATGGTGAATTGCAGCAGAAAGACATACTACCGCGCGTTCGATAAGCCTCACTTTCGCGAGGAATATAAAAGACGAGCTGCCGCACTTTCAGAGCGCCATCTTGGCCAAGTGATGAATGCTTTCGTCAAGGAGGCCACTCGAGGAAGCTTTCAACACGGCAAGGTCCTGCTCGAGATGGCGGGGGTCTATTCCGAGAAGACGAAGCACGAGCACTTCGGACCGGACGGTGGGCCCATCCCGGTAACCCTTGAGGACCTGCAGGAGAGGTTCTGCAATGCTAACAGTCGTCAAGAAGGAACCGATTCCTGAGGAGATCAAGGCGTGGCTTTCCACGGTTTCAGGGTTCATCCAGGGCGCCACCAAGGTTGACGATAAACCGACAAAGCTATATGACTACCAGGTCGAATTCAATGAATGTCGAGCCCGGTTCAGGGCGGTCCTAAAGAGCCGCCAGACCGGGTTTTCGTTTACCTTTGCGGCCGAGGCCCTAGCCAAAGCCCACCTGAAACCCGAGCATACGGCGATCTTCGTAAGCTACAACCTCGAGGACGCCAAGGAGAAAATCCGCTACGCCAGGATGCTCTACGACACCATGCCCCTGGCATGGCAGAAGATGCTCGTCACCGACAACAAGACCGAGCTCGAATTCAGGGATGCCCGCGGCCGGCGCACAAGGCTCATCTCGAACCCCTGCCGGGAGCCCCGGGGCAAGGGCAAGGCGGACGTGTACCTGGACGAACTCGCGTTCTACCGCAACGCGAGGCGCATCTACGTCGCCGCCGTGCCGATCATCACCCGGGGCGGCGGGACGTTGACAGTCGCAAGCACTCCGCTCGGCAAGACCGGGATCTTCTATGAGGTCCTCGAGGGCGAGGCTGAGAAGTACCCGCACTTTAAGAGGTTCCGGATTCCCTGGTGGCGCTGCCCTGACTTCTGCACGGACGTCCGCGAGGCGGTGCGGCAGGCCGAGGCCTTGTCCACCGACGAGCGGGTGGAGCGTTTCGGGACCGAGATCCTGAAGCTCATCCGGCGGTCGATGGATCTTGAGAGCTTCCAGCAGGAGTACGAATGCGTCTTCATCGATGAGGCGACGGCGTACATCCCGTGGGACCTCATTCTCGCGGCGGCAAAGGACGAGGACGAGCTCGAGTGCCACCGCGACCTCGAGGGGTTCCTGTCCTACCGGGCGAAGGGGCCGCTCTGGGCCGGCTATGACGTGGGGCGGAAGAGGAACGCGTCGGAACTTGTCGTCCTCGAGCAGGTCGGGGAGAGGTTCTGCCAGAGGCTGCTGTTGACTCTCGAGCGGACGAGGTTCCAGGACCAGCGGGAGACGCTGTACCGGCTGCTGACGGCCAGAAGCGATGTCAGGCGCCTCTGCATTGACGCCACCGGCATGGGGATGCAGCTGGCAGAGGAGCTGACGGAGAAATTCCCCGGCCGCGCGGAGGGAGTCACCCTGACGAGCCAAGTCAAGGCGGAGCTCGCCCCGCTCACCAAGATCGCGTTCGAGGGCCGAAACGTGTGGATCACGACCGACCGAGACTTGATGCAGCAGATCCATTCGGTGAAGAAGATCGTGACGGCGGCCGGCAACGTTCGCTTCGATGCCGACCACGATGAGAAGCACCACGCAGACAAGTTCTGGGCGCTGGCGCTCGCGCTGCACGCGGCGGACAAGGGTAAGGGAAGTGTTCAGGATCCTGCGGCCCTTGAGATTCTGCGGGGTCTGAAAGTACACGACTGAAAGCCGGGGAGGCAGTCATGCGAATACCAGACAAGGTCAAGATCGGGCCGTACGAATACCGTGTCCGGCAAAGGCGGGAAGAACACCGGGACAGCGCCGGGAACTTCCTGTGGGGCGAAATCGACTACACCCGTCAGGAGATAGTCCTTGGACCCGCTCCTTCCAAGGAGCGGAGGAATACGACGCTTCTGCACGAGGCCATGCACGGTATCCTGGAGGTTGCCGGGTACAGCGATGCGGATCAGGCGGTGAAGATTGAAACCATCATTGAGGCGTTAAGCCCGGGGCTGTACGAGTTCCTGACCGAGAACGGCTTCCTTGCGGACGGTGACGAGGATGACCAAGATGAAGCGCAGTAGCCCCCGTTGGCTCTCCTGGGCCGCGGGCGAGATATCGAAGCTTAGGAACGCGCTGAGCTCGCTGCCCTGGCGCATAATCAGCGCGACCTACGGGCCGATTTACAAGCTCGATTCGAGCCGTGTGGACTACGCCAAGGCCCGGGCTCTCTACAACAACACGGACGACAACTACAAGCTCGGCGCCGGGTTCGCGAAGCCGGTGGTCAACACCCCCGTGGGCTTCATGGGCGTGCCGCGGTTCAGAAGCGAAGACGAGGACGCCCGGGCCGTGCTCGACGACTTCTTCGGCGCGAACGTCTCCCGAATGCAGCAGACTCACCGCGACGCTATGCGGGACGGGGATGCCTTCGTCTGGATCACACGGGAGGAGGCCGAGGACGCCGCGCTGTATCCCGAGGCCAAGACGCGCCTCGTCTACAACATCATCCCGCCCGAGCAGGTGGTCCAGATAGTCCGAAACCCGATAACCAGGGCGGTACGGGAATACGTGTTGAAATCTGAGCACACCTGGCTGGACGACGCCGGCAACAGCAAGAGGTGTACCGTCACCCAGCGGATAAGCCGCGACAAGCGCATTATCAAGATCGAGGGCGACGTCCCGCCGGACGTGCAGCCTGGCGAGGAGTCTAACCGGTGGGGATTTATTCCCATCGTGCATTTCAAGAACGAAGGCGATGAGACCGAGGAGTTCGGGCGGTCGGACCTCGAGGCCATCGAGCCGTTCATGAAGGCGTACCACGACGTGATGCTGCATGCCATTCAGGGTTTCAAGATGCACTCGACGCCCAGGCTCAAGCTCAAGCTCAAAGACGTCGCGCGGTTCCTCGCCAACAACTTCGGCATCACTGATCCGAAGACGTTCGCCGAGAAGGGCGGCACCATCAACCTTGACGGCCATGAGCTCTTGATCTTTCTCGATGAAGAGGACGCGAAATTCATCGAGGTTAAGAGCGCGATCGGCGACGCGGCTGCGCTCCTTAAGTTCCTGTTCTACTGCATCGTGGATACCTCGGAAACGCCGGAGTTTGCCTTCGGCGTACACACCCCGAGTTCGCTCAGCTCGGTCAAGGAGCAGATGCCGATCCTAGTCCGGAGGATCGCCCGCAAGCGCGAGCATTGCACCGAGGCCTGGCAGAGGCTCGCCCGTATCGTGCTTGCCATGACGGCCCAGGCCGAGGGGAAGAAGTTCTCGACGTACGCGACTACCCTGGAGTGGGACGAGGTTGATCCGCGAGATGAAAAGGACGTGGCCGAAACCCTGGAGCGCATCGTGAATGCGCTGGTCAACGCGCTGCAGAATGGCCTGATAAGTCTTGAGGCGGCTGTCCAGTTCCTCGGGCAGTATATCGAAACCATGAACGACTACCTGAGCGATGACCCGGAGATCCCTGGAGAGCGTGAGCGGATAATCAAGACCAGGATCTTGATGGCCCGCCTTGAGGACGGCGAGCTTGCCGAGGAGGAGCAGAAGCTCATCAACATGGCCCTCGGGAATGCGGGTGATTGAGCGTGGCCGACAAGCGCTTTGAGGACATGCTCTGGAAGAACATCCTCCGCATCAAGAGCGAGAGTGACGAGCAGTTTGCCCGCTACGTCCTCGAGGCCAGGAGCGAATTCCTCCGGCTGAGGCTCCGGCAGGAACCGGCGCTACGGAAGATATATCTCGACGCCGCCGACCGGGTGGCGGACGAGATCCGGGGCCTCAAGCCGACGATAGGGCCTCTTACCCGGAACCACCTGAAGGCCCTCGAGAAGTCCCTCAGGGCTGAGGCTGACCGGATAAGCCAGGCCATCACGAAGAAGCTCGAGGAGGACCTACCTCGAGCGGTAGAGGCCGGCGCAAGCCCCTTGCAGCGGCAGCTGCTGCGGGCTGTCCAGGACGCCGCGATTCCTCTGAGCGCCTGGAAGATCCAGCGAGGCTTCGGGGACGTCAACGCCCGGGCGGTCGAGGCGATCTGGGCCAGGACCCGGAACGGCATGAAGTTGTCCGGCCGAATCTGGGAGAAGGGCACAGAAGCCCGGGAGGCCATTCTCTCGATAATCTGGGACGGCACTGCCCGGGGCCGGGACGCCGTAAAGATCGCCCGGGACATCGAGAAGTACGTGCGCCACGGGCGGGGGACGCTGACCCAGGACTACCCGAACATGATGGCGCGCATGGGGAAGCGAATCCCCAAGAACCTCAGTTACGAGGCCTTGCGGCTTGCCCGCACCGAGATGACGATGGCGTTCCAGGAGGGGACGTACGCGGCAGGCCGGGTGAACCCGAGCTACCGGGGCGTGCGTTGGATGCTGTCATCCGGCCACCCGTTCCGCGATGTGTGTGACGACCTGGCGGAGGCGGACCTCTACAACCTGGGGCCCGGGGGATATCCGGCGGGGGAGGAGCCGATAACGCCGCACCCAAATTGCCTATGTTTTACGGTTCCGATAACAGAGGATACAAGAGAGTTAGTCGAGAGGCTGAAGCGGTGGCGCGACGACCCCGGCAGTGAGCCAGATCTGGAAAAGTGGTATAATGAGATATGGGAAGGGCAATTCGCGCAACAATCGCCGATTGCTGTTGCGACGCCGCCGGCCCCGGCGCGTCAGGATCCCAAGCGTCGGGCAGGCGTGTCGGTCACGGAATGGAAGAGCGGGATCCGAAAGCTTGTAGGCAAGAAGGGTCCTGAGCTTGATGCGGCGGTCGACGCGCTGAGGCAGCGGTTCCAGGCGGCATTCAAGGCGGACCTCGAGTTCGAGAGCGGGTTTCTGCAGAGCCTCTCGCAGCGGGTCAAGGGCAGCAAGTTGAGGAAGGCCGTCATGGAGCTTGCAGAGGCGTTCAATCGGATGCCTGTCGAGGCGACCCGGGACAACCCCATGTTCACGAAGTTGAGGCTGGGGGACAATCTCTGGGGGGCGTATGGCGATTTCAACCCGGCCCTGGGTATCGTGCGGATAGCCAGAGACTCGTTCGTCATCCCGGGGCAGTGGGCGCCTGATAGGCTGAGCCACGCGTACGAGACAGTGGTCCACGAGGTCGGACACGCGGCACACAGGGCGAACACGGCAGACTTCATGCCGTTCTTCGATGAGATGTGGGAGCTGCCTCTGGAGCGCCGCGGGGACGAGTTGTGGAACCTGAAACGCTACAAGAAGGTGACCGGCTACCCCAAGGATCGGCAGGGCATGACGTACTACGGAGACACGGATCCGCTGGAGGACTTTGCGGAGACATGGCGATTGCTCTATCTTGAGCGCAGCCGGACGACACGACAGCAGATGTACGACGTTGTCGACAATATGCCCTTCCGGCGCTTTCAGCTGCTCCGGGAGCTGATTGTCAGAAAGGGTTGGGAGGTGCCCGCGTTGTGATCATACGATACCAGTGCTGCGTCGACGGTCGACGCGCAGAAGCCGCTGTCGAATTCGATAGGTCGGGCAAGGGCACTCTCGTGCGTGCCGATAACGATTACATCAGGGACGCTTTGGAGGAGGCCCTGCGCACTCGGCTCCAGTACGAGACCGGCGAGTTCAGAGACGGCGCCCTGGCCTCGGTGCCCATCTATGCGGAGCCGGGCACGCCCGAGCACGCAAGGGGTATGTTCAACCCGCGTATGCTCCTGCAAAAAGGGATCCAGAGCGTGGCCATCGAAGGCGAACTGTAGACATGGGCGACGTCCGCAGCCTCTACTACGACACCTGGCTCCGTGCGTCCTACAGGCTTCTCGACTACGTGGTCGAGGCGGCTGAGGTGTGGGACGCGCTGCCGGATTACCGCAAAGAGGGTAAGCTGGTCTACTTCAGCCAGCTCGTTTCGTATCTTGCGATCCTGAGGACCGGAGAGGCAACCGGAAAGCTGACCAGGGCGCAGGTCCGCAAGCTCAGGAACCTCGAGCGGCTCGTCAGGCAGGCGGAGGGCGTCATCAAGGCGCTTCGCGCTGATTACGAGGCGTCCCGGGCGAAGGGTGACAAGGATGGTAGCTAGGTGTGACTCCTGCAAAGCCGAATTCGAGCCCCTCGTCCTGACCAGGCGCGAGGGCGAAGTCGAGACGACTTACTTCACCTGCCCCGAGTGCGGCAAGGAATACATCGTCTGCCGGACCACCCCCGAGCTTCGCAAGATGCAGCAGCTCATTGAGCACAGGCGCTCAAGGCTCACTAAGCAGAGGGAGCGGGGGACGCTGAAGCCCGAAACGCTTGTGGCATTTCAGGAGCTGGTGAGGGAGTATAAGGCGAAGATGGACGCCTTCAACGGAAAGGGCCCAGCAAGCCTGTAGCCCCGGAGATACCAGGAAGTCGAGGACGACCGCTACTGTGAAAGGCAGGGCGGTCTTTTGTTCGGCGCGAAGGGAGGTGCCGCCTTGGGACAGCAGATCGTCAAACTTGCAGCCTCGCCGCCCGGGCCCGTCAAGATAGCTCAGAAGCAGGCAGAGGTGAGCAACCGAACAGGGAAGATCCTCATCAGAGACATCCAAACAGGGAAATTCAGCGGCAAGAGTTGACCGCCGAGGCGAACGCTGAGGCGGTTTTCTTGTGCCCCGAAGGGAGGTGACAGTGTGCCGAAGAGCTTCAAGATCGCGAAGTCGGTAAGCGGAAAGTCCTGGGGCGATGTGGACAAGAGCAGGATCTGGCAGCTGCTGAAGCGAGGCCTCGAAGAGGCGGCGACCGGGGTGGCTGAGGCTATCCGCGAGGTATATGCGGTCATCAAGGCCGAAGTCAACAAGGACCTCACGCAGGCTGACTGCTGGGGTCCTCATCACGAGGTGCGGGACGACGGGACCGTAGTCCTGAACCGCGCCGGCCTCATCGTCGCCGCGGCCGCGCTCGCGGGCGGCAGAAGCGAGCCGGATCTGACCGCTGAGGAGAAGGAGAAAGCGCGAAAGCACCTTCTCCGGCATTATCGCGAGCTCGACATGCCAGCCCCGGAGAGCCTGGCCGGCGAGATGGTATCCGTCACGGCGCGCATCTGTGGGGAGATGAGCGTCGAGCAGGTCCCGGTATCCTCCGCGGTGGATGTGGAGGCCCTCAGGGCCGGCGATGATGATCCTCTCGAGCTCGTGGTGGAGATTCCCGCCGGCAAGTCGAAACGGGGTTGGGACTACCTCCCGCGCGCCCTGCAGGACATCGTCGACGTGGTCAACGCGGAGGGGCTCCCTGGCCACGAAGGCCATCAGGACCTCGAAAACGTGGACTGGGAGTTCAGGACGCCGGTGACGCATTGGGTCGGCGCCCTGTGGCGCGATGGCAAGGCGTATTTCCGAGGCGTGGTGGACAAGGCGGCCTCAGACCTCAAGCGGTGGATCCGAGGGGGAATCATCAAGACCGTCTCGATATGGGGCATCCCCAAGCTCGCGTACGAGAACGGCGAGACCAAGGTCATCGGGTACGAGCCCCTCTCGATCGACTGGACGCCCCCGCGCCGGGCCGGCATGCCGACCAGGATCGTTGCCGTGGGCGAGATGGACACCATCGGGGAGATAGACGGGAGCCTTGAGAGCCTGATGGAAGACCTGCGGGTGGCCGCCGCACAGAAGCTTGGCGTTGACGTCTCTGCCGGCCAGTGGGTCTACATCGAGCGGACTTTCGAGAACTACGTGGTCGTGTCGGTCGGTGGCCCGAGAACGGAGCGGAAGCTGTACAAACTCGACTACGCGGTTGACGGGGACAAGGTGGTTGTGGGGGATCCCGTGGAGGTGCAAGTAAAGCACATATACGAGCCCGTGACGTCGGGCGAGATGAGAAACGCAGGAGGTGTACAGAAAGCAATGACGTGGAAGGAACTTGTGGCGCAGCTAAAGGCCATGCTCGCTTCGGGTGACGTCACCCGGGCGCAGGTGGCTGGGGAGATGGGCTGGAAAGCCCAGGAGATCGCGGGGGAGATTGATCCCAAGTGGCTCAAGGATGTCATGGGGGCTGCGGAGACCCTCGGCAAGGTCCGGGAGGCCCTCGGCGTGACTGGGGAGATGGATGTGGTGAAAGTTGCCCAGGAGGGCGCGACGACCATCAGGAAGGTTCGGGAGGCACTAAAGGTCTCCGGGGAGATGGATGTCGTCAAGGCTGCTGAAGAGGCTGCCAAGGCCGTTGAGGCCCAGAAAGCCGCCGAGCACGACAGGGCGGTCGGCGAGATGCTCGCGACCAAGCTGACCTCGGAAGCGGTGAAGAAGGACATCTCCAGCCCCGAGACCCAGATCGGCAAGCTGTGGGCGTACCACAAATCGAGGATCCAGCGGGGCGCGACCAAGGAGCAGATCGCCGGCGAGATAGACGCGTTCCTCGGGGACAAGGTGGTCAAGGCCGTCATCGACGCCTACCACACCGACAAGCCCGCGATCATCGGCGGGACCAGCGAAACCAAGACCACGCTTCGCGTCAAGCGCGAGCAGATCTAGGGGAGGTGAAGGACTGTGGGAAGGATTACAGGAGAACTCAAGAGCGTACGGGTGACGGTTCCCGAGAATACCGTCATCGAGCAGGGGAAGTTCTACCTGCTCGACGGCTACATCGGGATGGCGGTCCAGTCGGTCACGACCGGCCCCGGCGAGACGAAGCCGGTGATCCTGGTCATCGACCCGAGCGTCGGCTTTGAGACCAGCCAGATCAACACCGCAGATGTGATGGCTCTCGGGGCGGACCTATTCTGGGATGCAGCGAACAAGAGGTTCACCGAGTCTGCGGCGGGCAACCGCTACGCGGCAAAGGTGTCCGTGGCGAAAGACGCCAACAACGTTGTTGAGATCAAGCTCGTCGATCAATCTCCCGACACTATGAGGCAGGCCGCAGCGCAGGCGAATAGCACAGCCATAGACGTTGCTACCCTCGTGGCCGACTTCAACGCGCTCCTTGCGAAACTCAGAGCCGCCGGTATCATGGCGAGCTAACGGAGGTGGTAAGCGGTGAAGGTCATAAGCATCGGAACGCTCAAGGACGAGCGTAAACGGCAGACGATCGAGCTTGTGATCCCGTTCAGGTTCGACGGCAGGGATCACGTGGCAAAGACCAAGATAGTGAACGGCGAGATGGAGACGTTCGAGTTCACGAAGCCCCTCGGGGAGATGCTCACGACCCCGGCGGGGCTTTACGACGTCGTGCAGAAGTCGGTGGTTGACCTCGCTCTCGGGCGCGAGGCGGTGCCCCTCCTGTACGGGCCTGTTTACGAGCGCATCGAGGACGCGAACTTCACCGAGTTCGTGGACGTCCGCCCGTTTGTCGGCTGTCAGGTCGTCTTCGCGGAGCACATGGAGCTTGAGGGCGTGCGGCTCGGGAGCCGGAGGATCGGCGCCAAGGACACGGTGCCGATCATCACCTACGCGGCCGGGTTCCAGATCACCGAGGACATGCGCATGTACGACAAGACGTGGGAGATCACCCAGATGAACCGTGCGTTGGGCGAGGCCTACAATGCCCTCCTCAACCACATTCATCTGTACCCGATCCTGTCGTACAACTACCCCGCAAAGAACAAGACGGCGGCGGACACGACCGGCGGAACCTACCTTGAGAAGCTGCGCAATACCATAAAGAACGGCCTCAAGCACGCCGCGCAGGACTTGAACACCGACACGAGGTCGCCCAGGAGGCCTACCGTGCTCCTCGCGAACTCGGCTCTCCGGTGGGACATCGAGCAGGCCATGCAGCGGATGGTGATAGGCGGGACCGAGTACCCGGCGCTGTCGGGGATCGACACGCTTGTCTTCTACGACGGCTGGTCGACCGTGGTCGGCGAGAAAACCTACACCTACCCCGGATGCGACGCGGGCAAGGCGTATTTGATCGAGCCGCGGAAGTACTTCCGTGAGCTTCTGAAGCACGACCTCATGACGGATGCTCAGAGTGGGGACCTTCTCCGGCTCGTCGAGCAGAACGTGGTGAGCCGCGCGCGCCGTGGCGTGATTGCCTCTCCGGCCAATGCCGTGGAGGAACTCACGCTGCCCTCATAAGGCGGTGATAGCAAGTGGCGAGGTGTGCTGACTGCGCCTGGTTTCCCTGGAAGCCAGGCGCTGATGTTTCCAGCCTGCCGACAATGAACTGCTATCCCGGGTCGCCGAGGCGGAGGTGGACGCCTGACGGAGTGACGGCGGAGCACGGCTGCGGGCATTTCAAACCGCAGGCTGTAGCCAATTCCCGCCAGAAAGTAGCGGTCGAGGCGCCTGTGGCTGTTTCCGAGGTCGCGACACCCGCGCCTCAGCCCGAGAAGCCCAGGAAGTCTGGCAAGCAGAGGAGATGATGACCGATGGCAGTGTTGACCATTCAGAGGCTCACAAGCGCCGGGCTGACGCCGAGCTTCGCCGCGGCGGACGTCGCGGGCGACAAGTTCGCCAACAACGGGCGGACGCTTCTTGTGGTCAAGAACGGTTCGGCGTCCCCTGTGACCGTGACCGTGAACTCGCAACGCAAGTGCGACCAGGGATTCGATCACGACGTTACGGTCGAGGTGCCGGCGGGGTCCGAGAGGTGGATCGGGCCCCTGGACCCCGCGCGCTTCAACAACGCGAGCGGCCAGGTCGAGGTGGCGTATTCGGCGGTTGCCTCGGTAACGGTGGCGGCGGTGCAGCTCTGAGGAGTGATGGTCTATGACTCCTGATGACAGCCTTCGGGCTAGGCTCCGCAAGCTTCTTGATGAGAGGATCCCTGTCGGAGGGACAGAAGCGGACACCAGATTCACCGATGCTGACCTTGATGAACTGCTCCTGGAGGCTGATAGCATCTTCGAGGCCGCGTCCGCGGGCTGGACCATGAAGGCGGGCATGTATCAGGCCGAGATGGGCGACGTAGACCAGATGACCCTCGGGCAGGAGACGGAACGCCTCACCTCGCTGAAGGAACGCCAGGAGTACGCCCTCAAGATGGCGGACAAATACGCGGCTATGGCGCAAGCCCAAGGGGTCGGCAGTGTGCTTCTCAAGATCACCCCGCCGGAGGTGCTGTAAATGAATCCAGCGGTCGCGCGGCGGAACGTTGCAAGGCAGATAGCACGCAACCCGACTGACATCTGGATCAAGCGCATAGTCGAGATGGACGACGGGGCCGGGGGCACGATCCGGCAGGAGATAACGCTTCCGGCCCAGACTGTGCGGGTGTTTATGAGCACATATGCGCAGTTAAAGGAGATTGCAACCGAGGCCGTGCAGATGCAGGTCCAGCGATGGGGCATGCTCGCCGGGTGGGACGCGGATATTCGGGGCGGCGATACGTTCACGGCGCAGGGAAGGAGCTTCCGGGTCCGGGGTGTCGACCAGGCGGCTACCGGGGGTGAAGTGGTAGCCCTCCATGTTGACCTCGAAGAGGTGAGCTAAATGCCCGGGGCGGACAAGGTCATAGCCAACATGCGGGAGTGGGAGCGGCGGACGAGAGCCGCTCTCTTTGCTCTCGGGCAACACTACGGGGCTAAGATGGAGTCAGAAGCAAAGCAGGAGGCCCCTTGGACTGACCGGACCGGGAACGCGCGGCAAGGGCTATTCGGCGAGCCAAAGGAGACAGAGGACGTGCTACGAGTCCGGATATCACACAGTATGGAGTACGGAGTGTACCTCGAGCTCGCCCACAGCCAGAAGTATGCGATCCTTGAACCTGTCGCCAAACGCAACGCTCCCGAGTTCATCCGCGACGCCCAGGAGGTGATTCGCAGGTGAGAAAAGCCCTGTATCAACATCTCACGGCGAATTGCCAGAGCGTGAAGACGTGGAAGCAGCCTTACCAGGCCAATGCCTCGACCCCGAAGCCATTCGGGGTCGCTTTGTTCGGCGAGAGGCCTCGGAGCCCGTTCAACCGGCGGGGCGCGTTCCAGGACGTGACGATCTGGGTGTACTTCGCGCCGGGGAGCTACCTTCCGGTGGACGAGGCGGTTAAAGAAATCAAGAGCCTGCTTGCCGGCAAGGTGCTCACCACCGAGGACGGGCGGGCCTTTCTCGTCGAGTGGGACCAGGACGGGCGAGACTTCTACGATGACGCATTGCAGGCGCTGGCGAAGCGCATTGACTTCACCATTCCGTTAGGAGGTTGATCGGAGATGGCAGGAGTTGGACCGACCTACGGCGTTAAGCTCTTGGTGCTCACCGAATTGAACGCCGATGGGTCAGAAAAAGTGGACGGGAAGGTTGTGCGGATAACCACTCCGCAGCAGGTATCGTACGATCCGCAGATCATCGAGGGATCCAGGCAGGAGCTTCGGGGCGGGGACAGTGTGGTAGCTACCGTCGAGGACGATGACGTCCTCGTCGGGATGAATGCCACATTCCAGGACGCCATCCTCGCCTTCGAGGCGATGGCCATGATCGGCGGCGGGACCCTGGTGGGCACTGCGCCTGACTATACAGGCTACGTCCCACCTACAATCGCCGAGCAGAAGGCAAGCCCGCGGCCTCCGTTCAAGGCTGAGATCTACGCGGCGGAATACGCTGAGGGCGCCCAGAACGCATCGGACATCGTAGGCTACATCAAGGTAACTCTCTGGAACGCAAAGGGGCGTATTCCGACGTTCGCCCAGCAAGACAGGAACTTCGTGGTGCCGAGCTATACCATCAAAGGCCGCGAGAACAAGGCGCAGAGCAAGCCCGCGTTTACAATCGACAGGGTGGCAAGCCTGCCAGTATAAGGAGTGTAGCTCATGAGTGAAGAGCTTAAGGTAACGCCTATAGAGGAGATCCGGAACAAAGCCTGTCAGGTAGTGGCGCTTCCCGGTTGGGAGCCCGGCGAGGTCTTCTATGCGAAGGTCCGCCGGGCTTCGCTTTTGGCTCTGGTGCAACAGGGGGTCATTCCGAACGAGCTCTTGCCGATCGTCTACAAGATCATCTCCAAGGGCGGGCAGTTCAACCCCATGACCGATTCCACGTCGGAGGAATTCAAGCAGTTCATCGAGATGCTGAACGCCATCTGCAAGGCCGTGCTCGTGGAGCCGGCCTATGAGGAAGTCGCGGAATACCTGACAGACATTCAGCGGACGGCGATCTTCCTCTACACTCAGCAGGGGCTAAGAGCCCTGGAGCTTTTTCGCAAGAGACAAGAATCTCTTATTGCGCTTGGCGGTGACGGCAAAGGAGTTCGGGGTAAGGCCAAGTGACTACCTGCCGGAACTCGGCACGTACGAGGCCTTCTGCCTCGACGAGGCCTGCGCTCACGTGCTGATCGCCATGCGCGAAGAAGCGCGGAAGGAAGCGGAGAAAGAAATCAAAGCCAAGGCCGGGCGCCGGGAGCCTGTCTCCAGGGGGCCCGTGTCGCTGGACTGGATGATGCAGCGGCAGGCGCAATGGAAGCAAACCGGGCGATACAGAATCTGATCGCCCGGTTTGCGTTTTGACGGCGGGTGATGTTGATGCCGTGGGGTTCGATGGGGACAATCTGGGCCGAGATGGGCCTCAATTATGCAGGCCTTACGCGCGGCATGCAGGAGGCTACTCGGCAGATAGAGGCATTCGACCGCGACGTCAACGCTCGGTTCAGAGCGATCGGAGAGTCTTTCTCGCAGGTGGGTCGCTCGCTTTCTCTCGGCATCACCGCTCCTCTGGCAACTTTGGGCGGTTTTGCATCCAAGGCGGCAATGGGCTTCGAATCAGCGATGGCCAATGTCTGGACCATCGCGGATGTGACCAAGGCTGAGCTTGCTGGCATATCAGCTCAGATCGAGGCCATGTCCCTGGAGGTCCCCCAAAGCGCGCAGCAGCTCGCAGAGGGCCTCTACGACGCTATCGGCTCTGGTATCACTGACATTGCCGATGCCATGAAGGTCCTTGAGGTAGCTGCAAAAGCTGGGCAGGCTGGAGCGAGCGATACGGCCACGGCCATGGACGCCCTCACGTCGACCATCAACGCATACGGCCTCGCGGCAAGCGACGCGAGCAGGCTGGCGGATATCATGTTCCGTGCGGTGGACCGGGGCAAACTCACCTTTGCGGAACTCGCCGGGAACATCGGTGACGTAATCTCAACCGCTGCAACGGCCAAGGTGCCGTTCGAGGAGATCGCCGCGGCTTTTGCGACCCTCACAAAAGGCGGGGTGAATGCCGCCGAGTCCGCCACCGCTGTGAACCAGGCCATTCTGAGCATCATCCAGCCGAGCGACGAAGCCGCGAAGACCGCGAAGAACCTCGGGATAGAGTTCAACGCCAACGCGCTTGCGGCGAAAGGCTTCGCCGGGGTGTTGGAGGACGTCCTGAGGGCGACCGGCGGCAATATCGAGACCCTGAGTACGCTATTCCCCAACGTCCGTGCTTTGAAGGGCGTGCTAGGCCTCATCCGTAACGACATGCGGGATTACGCCAGCGATATGGAGGCTATGGCTGCTGCGTCGGGCGCGACTGAGCGCGCGTACCAGAAGCAGGTCCAAACTATGGCCTCCCAGACCAAGCTCTTCCAGAACGAGGTGGCGGCTCTCGGGCGGGCGATCGGCTCGGAGTTGATGCAGATGCTGAATTCGCTCATGCAGAGCATAAAGCCTGTCATCGAGGCGTTCACCAACCTGCCGGAACCGGTAAGGCAGGCGGCGGTCGCGTGGGGACTCTTCGCTGCGGCTCTCGGGCCGGCAACCGCGGGTATCGGCGCTTTGATAGGCTATCTGAGGGGGCCTATGGGTCTCGTGCTGGCTGTGAGCGCGGTTGTTGCGGCCATCGCGGGGTGGGTGCGCGCGAGCCAGGACCTTGACGGCAAGATCGAACGCCAGGTGTCAGCGGCTCGCCGGGCCATCAGCGAGGCGATGAACCAGGCGGAAGCGTACGAATCTCAGGCGCGGGAATTGGATCGGCTCATCAAGGAGTATGAGGAGCTTCAGGGTAAGCCTGATAAGTCCCAGCAGGAGCACGAAAGGCTCCGCCAGGTCATAGATGCCATAGTCCAGCTTGCTCCCCAGGCCGTGACCGGGTATGACGATATGGGCCGGGCGCTCATAGGAAACGCCGATGCCGCGAAGAGGGTGCGGGACGAGCTCTGGCAACTTCATAAGGAGCAGCTGGAGCTCGCGGCGATGAGGGCGAAATACGAGCTCCCGGGCCTCGAGGAGCAAGTCAGGCTCCTGGAGCCTCAATTCAACAAGGTCAAGGCACAGCTGGACGAAATCGCCCCGCGCTATTACAAGATGCGCGAGGTCGTTCTGGCCATGAGCCAGGCTACCTCGGACGCGCAGCGGGAACAGATCCTCCAAGCTGCGATAGCAAAGGGGATATTCGACGCGTTCAGCCCGCCGGCAACTCAGTTCGCCGCGACGGAACAGAGTTATAACAAGCTCTACGGTACGTTCGCGGAGTTAAGCAGCGCCCTCCTCAAGGCCAAGACCGGGATCCTGGAACTCAAGAACGCAGAGAAGCAGTTGGAGGAGTGGCTCGCGGGCAAACCGGCGGTGACGGCCGTACCCAGCACTAGTGGTGCCGGGACATCATCGACTGCACGGACACCCACGGGAAAAGCGACCGCAGACGAGCTTTCCGAGTTCGAGAAGTTCAACGCCGAGGTGCAGAAGCTGAGCTCGGAATCTTACGGCGTCCTGAAGCAGGCTTGGGCAGATGTCGCCAGAGGGCTGAAATCGTCCGACGTCGTGGAACGGACTCTCGCCGAGGAACGAGCAAGCAAGCTGCTCGGAATCCTCAAGGACAAGCTGGCGGAGTACGGCGGTGAATTCCCCAAGTCCGCAGAGGAGTTTGGCAAGCTGTTCGAGCGCGCGGCTTCCGCCATGAGCGCATACATCAAGGCCGGCTGGCAGGAGCTTGAACAAGCGTCAGACATGGAGGCGTTTACGAAGTGGAGTAGCAGGATCAAGGCGCTCAGCTCTGATGCCTTCGGTGTCCTGCAGGAGGCCTGGGCAGACATAGAACGGGGCCTGAAGGCAGAGGACCCAGCTATAAAAGCGTGGGCCGAGCTTCGAGCCAGGGACCTTGCCAGCGTGATAGAGGCCGCGCTCGGTCAGTTTGAAGGTGACTGGCTGAAGGCGGCGGCTGCGGCAAGCGCGGAGGTCAAGAGCGGATATCAGCGCATCAAAGAGAAGGCTGACGAAGGACAAAGCGAGCTTGCCAAGGCCATGGCGACGCTCAGATATCGGGTGTCTGTCGAGGGCCTGGGAATCGAGGAGCAGGTCAAAGAGCTTGAAACCATTCAGCAGACGGATGCCTACCGGCGCGCCAGCATCGAGGAGCAACGGCAGCTCGAGGTGCAGCTTGCCGGGCTCCGTGAGGAGCTACGGCAAAAGAAAGTCCGCGACGCATACGAGGAATACCAGTTCTACGCCGAGCTCTATGATTACGACGCTCAGAACCATATTGACCACCTGAACCGGCTCCTCCAGGATACCCGGCTCAATGCGGACGAACGGAAGAAGCTCAGTCAGGAACTTGCCCTATGGGAGAAGAAACAGAAAGATGAAGAGGCCGCCTACAAGAAGAAGGTCGAGGATGCCTGGAATACCTACTATTTGGAGTCCGGTAAGAAAACCAAGGCCGACCTCCTGCGCGAGGAACTAAAGAAACGAGAGACAGAGCTCGAAGCTGCCCGCAAGGCCGGGAAAGGCATTGAGCTTGCCGAGGCCGCAGTCGCTCAGGCTAGGCTGGATCTAAACAAGCAGCTCCGCCAGGATGAGGAAGACAGATTCCGCTTCATGGTCGCGATGGGGGCTCTCAGCACCGAGGAGCAGCTCAAGCAGATTCGGGAATGGATCGACGCGGAGAAGGAAGGCAGCACCCGGCGCAAGGCTCTCCTCATCGAGGAACGGTCCCTTCGTATCAAGCTATACGAGGAGCAGGCCCAGGCAGCCGTACGAGCGACCGAAGATCTGACGCGATTCTCCCTGGAAGAACTCCAGGACCTCCATAGTCGGTACGCCACTGCGTACGATGCCATGCTCGCCCTTGGGGACGAAGGGGCCGGCGCGGCGCGGATTTACAAGCAGGCTCTTGAGGCAGTCGCGCGCGAGATCGCCCGCGTTACGCAGGAGCAGGAAGATCTCATCGCAGCCGAACAGAGATGGAAGTACGAGCACAAGGAGATATCGCCGGAGGAATACATCCAGTACCTCACCGGCATCCAGGCCGGCGCTAAGCGGTACTCGGCTGCCTGGCTCGCGGTGGACGCTGAAATCGAGCGGGTCCGGAAGGATCAGGAGCAGCAAGCGAAGGAGAGCGCTGACAAGGCGGCGGATCATCAGATCGCGCTAGCTGATGAACTAGCGAAGACGAACCTCCGGGCGGCCGTAGAAAGCCTGATGAGGTGGCGCGATGCTTCGGCGGGCATGGGCGAGGCCTATAAGGACGCTATCGCCAAGGTCGACGCCAAGCTGAAGGAGTTCGCGGCCCGCGAAAAGCAGGTGGCCGATGAGATCAATGCCTATCTCGCTGATAGAAACAAGTCCGCCTTTCAGAGGGAACTTGAGCGCCTGGACCAGGAGCGCAAGGCGAACGAGGCGACGGTGGGCGACAAAGCCGACGTGCATGCTTGGTATCTCGCACAGGTGACGGACAAGACGAAAGAGGCCGTCGCAAACGTCACGCGCAACCTCGACCATATGACCACGGAAGAGGTGATGGCTGCCCGGGCGACCCTTGATGAGATGCTTGCCCTCGTTGAGGCTCGCGTTGGGGCGGAAAGCGAAGCCGCAAACGAGATCGCCGGCGCGTACATCGCGCTTAACAATCGTCTCGAGGCCCTGGACCGGGAGAGAGCCGAGAAGCTGCGTGCCGAGACGCAAAAGAACGTTCAAAGCGTAGTCGCCGAGCTCGACAAGGAACTCGCCGCCCGCCGGACACTCGGGGCTATCACGTGGCAGGAGGAGATGCGCTACCTTGCCACGCTGGCGAGCCTCGACGCGGACACGCAAGAAGCACGGTGGCAGCGTGCGGCGGAGTACTACACCCGCGTGACGGCGCTGATGGAAGGCCTAAAAGGCGCTGAGCTCGAGGCCATGCGCGCGGTCCTTGTCAACGCGCTTGAGACGTTCTCGCGCATGGAACAGGGCGGGCAGGAAATGGTCGCCGCCATCAGCGCGCTGCTCGATGACCTGGACAAGAAGCTAACCGGGAAGACGGAAAGCTGGGCCCAAGACGTCGGTATGGCGTTCGCGGAATCGCTCGGGAATCTCGGTTCGTTGATAACGGCGTTCCAGCAGGGCTTCAAGTCCTCGGGGGGCGACCCAATCGCGGCAGCATTACAAGTGTGGCTTGAGCTTGTCAAGCAGTCGAAGACCTTCGCGGCGCTCCTGAACGTCATCAATCCTCTAATCCAAGCCCTCGCGGACATGGTGGGGGCGGTCCTGGAGCCATTGATACCCCTGGTCCAGGTGCTCTCGAAGATACTTATCCCGGTATTCCAGGCGGTCGGCAAGGTATTCGCCTGGGTCGCCGACGTCGTGGTGAGCGTGTGGAACGCGATCGCGAACGTCGTCAACTGGGCCCTGGGTTGGCTCGGCGTGCACATTCCCACGATCTCGCCGACCTGGAGGGAAGAGGTGGGCTTGACTGAACCTGAGAAACCCGAGAGCGGGGGCGGCAAGCAGGGCACTCAGATATCAGAGATTACCGGCCCAACGCGAGACCTCCTCATCGAGACATTACGGCCGCTCACGGCCCTTGACAGCCTGCCGGTGTACGCGATGGGCATCGAGAAAGCCATCTACGAGATGAGAGACGCATTTCTCGCCTTCGTTGGCGTTAAGGCCGCTGCTGAAGCCGGGGCCGCTGCGGTGGTCAACGAGTACCACATCAGCACGATCAACATCTACGCTCAGGACAAGGAAGACTTCGACGCGCTCATGGCCTCGCTGTCCAGGCGGGCCGAGCTGGCTGTGCTGGGGAGTGGTGCGTAGTGCGGGTCAGGCTTGTCAACGCAGACGGTGAGGAGATGCTCCTCCCTGAAGAGCTGGCAGTTCAGGGATGGCCGGACGAGACCGACCTCCCGGGAGTGAGGATTCAAGGCCGGCCGGGACGGGTCGTGGACCTACCGCTTGCCAGCATGAACCCTCGGAACATCCAGGTGTCAGGAACGATGGCCGGCCTCGACAAAGACGATGCGGATAACATCAGAGAGATGATAGCGGGGTTCGTCAATCGGGCGAACCCCCTCAAATTGTACCGACATGAAGGCGCCACGCGCTACGTCAACGTCTACAAGAAAAGCATGGATCACAGCTACAAGGCAGGATACTTCGGAGGACGGCTGTTCACGCTCAACATAACGTTCGAGGCGGCGGACCCGTTCTTCTACAGCGGCCTGCAGAGAATCGCTCAGACGGTGGTGCTCAGCCCCAGCACCTGGACCGTAACGCAGCCTGGAACAGTGGAGCGGCAGCAACCTATCGTGTATGTGAAAGCGCTCGGGCAATTGATACGGCCCAGTCTCATGAGCGCAGAGGGCATCCTCGCGGCGCTTGGCGACACCATCCCGCAGGGCCAGGCGCTCGTGTGGAACGGCGAGACAAGGGAGGCCTTGATAACGGACGGAGACCTTGCGCGCTACCTGTGCAAGTGGGGCTTGAGCACAGAGCCTGGGAAGGCTCCAACCGTCGAAACGAACGTGGTCGGCAAGATGAGTAACGCTTGGCTGCTGTATGGCTGGGCGCTTGTGCCAGGAGCAAACAGCATACAATACGCAGATGATCCCACCTCGACACATCAGGCGGAAGTTACCGTGGCGTGGTGTCCTCGATATTATTAGGGCGGGAGGAATCGCAATGGGCCTTAAGCTATATTTCGATGCTGCGTGTACCCAGGAGGTCACGGCTACGAATCCCGACACCATTCACAAGGCGGTAGCATTGGGTGTGGATATGACGGACGAGCGTAGCCTGTGGATAAAGAGTGATAACCTCGCGCTCACCTACGAGAACATCGCCCTCACGTCGCAAGGCGATGACGCGCAGGTGGACGTGCAATACGCGGCGGACAACAACGGAGCCCCGGGGACATACGCGGACTCACTTAGTTTGCCGGACGGGCCCTTTGCGACGGGTGTCAGGGTGTGGCGCAGGGTGACGGCCCCGAACGTGACGGCAGCGTTCAAGCGGACGAACATCAATCATAGCCTGACCTGGGACGAATACGTAATCTAGGGAGGCGCGGCCATGGCCCAAAGAAGCTACTTTTTCGATTCGGTTGCAGGAGACAGGATATATAACACTTCGGACATGAGCAGGGTGCTCGCGCGGCTTGTTGGGCGCGATGGCGTGGTGTACGGTTACGAAGGCGCGCTTGCGGTCAGCCCGACGTCTCCTGAGGGGATGAGTGTTAGCGTAGACTTGGGCGCGGCGTTCGTGCAGGGACGGCTATTCGAAGTGTACGACTTGCCGGAGACGCTCCCGATTGCCCCGGCGGACCCCGCAAACCCGCGCATTGATCGCGTAGTCGTGCGGCTTGATCTCTCCACTGACCAACGGAGAGCATATTTGGCCGTGAAAACAGGCACTCCGGCAGCAACACCTTCGCCGCCGTCGCTGCAGCGAGATAGCGTAGTCTATGAACTCAGCTTAGCCCAAGTTAGAGTAGAAGCTAATGCCGCACTAATCGGGGCAAACAGCATCACGAATGAACGCGCGAATGAGACAGTGTGCGGATGGATATACCCTGGCCGCCGCGTACTCGCTGGCACCTCCTCGTTCGCCGGGCCTACGGGGCGGACAATCTCGCACTCCATCGGCCACACAAACTATAGGGTATTAATTACGCCGACTGCCGACCCAAACGGTTTTCTTGGTGAGGTTTGGGTGATTAAATCCGCCAATGCGATTATAGTCTATAATTCGGGGTCGGCCACGACCTCTTTCGACTGGCAGATTGCGGAGGTGACGCCATAAATGATTGTAAATATAAACGGCCCAAACGATAGTGTCTCAGTTTTTGGCTCTCAACTAGTGATTGAGAGCTTTAATTTCGACGGCAAGGTAGTGCCAGCCACTACGATTGACTTTACACCGTATCAGGGGCAGACGATGAGAGTATATCTCAACGATGATGGTACCATCTCCGTCTATCCTAATACGTCTCACTATTGGCTGCTTGTCGAGGTTAACTTACCTCCACAGCAATTCAATTATATTGATACCGGCCAAGTAGACGAGCTAGGCTCTCCTATCTTGCAGCGAGAACCTATCCCGCTTGATCTTTCAGCCCTTGAGGTTAAAGTCTGGGCCTTACCGGAGGTGGCGTAAGTGTATTTTTCGATCAAGGACAGTTTCCGTCAGGCCGTGGAGGCGGCCAGCGGCGGCAAAAACACAGTCCTCTATAATCAATATGGTCAGCCCATAGTAGTGGTCATCGTACCCATGTTCCGGTTGGCGGATATCGACTCCTCGTGGCCTGCCGACCCGCACCCAGCATTTATTGTCAACGGCGTGATCAAGAAGGAAATTTATATTGCAAAATACCAGGCCGTGCTCGAAAACGGCCGGGCTCTGTCTCTTCCTGGCCAAGATCCTGCCGTCTACGTGAATTTCGATCAAGCGAGAAATGCCTGCATTGCCAACGGCCCTGGTTGGCACCTGATGACCAATGCCGAATGGGCGGCCATTGCGCTCTGGTGTTGGAAGAACGGGCTAATGCCAAAGGGGAATAACTACGCTGGCACCGACGTTGATGACCAGAAGAAATTCGGCCGTGAAACCTATACTTGGGCCTATAGCTCAAACTGGAATGGGCGAGCCTATAAATTCGATGGCACAAACTATTTGCATGTTGGCCGTGTAGCTACGGGCAGCGGACCAGCCTCCTGGAGCCACGACGGGACGCCTGATGGCATCTATGATCTCAACGGCAATGTCTGGGAATGGCAAGACGGCCTGAAATTACACGATGGTAAAATCTATGTGCATGGGACCGGCGGGGCGGCGATGAATAACTTCCAGACGGCGAACAATAGCCATGACGTCACGGGATGGCTGGACACGGGGGCATTCTTCGACTGTACCGTGGCCGGAGACGCGACGCAGACCTCGCATGAGATAGGCGATCCGATTCTGAGCCCGGACAGGACGAATCCTATGTACACGGCGGATCCAACCTCGGATGCTTATTATGCCTATAGCGCGGTGACCTTTGAAAGTCTAGCTGCAGAATCCGGATTTACGATCCTGGCCATGCTGAAGTATCTTGCTGTTGCCCCTCCTGGTGCGGGGTTAGGTGGCGATATTCTCTATGTTAGAAACTATGGCGAGCGCCTCCCGATCCGGGGCGGCAACTGGGCCGATGGCTCCAACGCCGGGGTGTTTGCTCTGACCCTGAACAACGCCCGGTCGCACTCGGCCGACAGCATCGGCTTCCGCGCGGCTTTTATTCCCGTGTAATCTGGGTTCTGAAACCTGAAATCTGCTGGGCGGGCGACAGCCCGCCCTCCAGTTTCTGAAACACGGGGGTAAAAGCCTTGGCTGAGGAGTTGAAGGTTCTTCAAAAAACCTACGACATGATCCAGTATGGGTATATTTCCCTGCGGCAATACCCCAAGAGCGAAAAGCACACTTTGGCGGCTGAGACCAAGCGGGCCATGTTCAAGCTGCTTGAGGCCATCATCATGGCTAACAAGCGGTATTACAAGAAGAACGCCATCCAGGAGGCCGACGTTCAACTGGATATTCTGCGGTACTACGTAAGACTGGCTAAGGACTTGGGGTTTCTGCCGCTGAGTAAATACGAGAATTGGGCCAAAATGATGGCTGAAATAGGAAAAATGATTGGCGGCTGGCTTAAATCAGCCCGTTAATCATTTTGGGGAGAAAGCCAAAGCGCCTCCCGATCCGGGGCGGCAACTGGAACAATGGCTCCAACGCCGGGGTGTTTGCTCTGAACCTGAACAACGCCCGTTCGAACTCGGACAACAACATCGGCTTCCGCGCGGCTTCACCCTGTAGCCAGAAGTGGCCGGCTCACGGGCCGGTCTCCAGTGCGCAGGGGTAAAGGGGCTTTCTTCCCTGCCGCGTCCCATCCAGGACCGGCAAAAAACTGAATTGCCGGGAAGGTAGTTAGTAGCCTGCAATGGCGAAGGGTGCCACGCCCGGCGCCTCTTCTTAGAGGTGATGGCATGAAGAAACTCAAAGGGCTATATCCCAAGGTCTACGATTTCGAGAACCTTCTGGAGGCCTACAAGAAAGCCCGTAAATGCAAAAGATTTCGAGATGAGGTTCTGGCGTTTACCCGTAACCTCGAGGAAAACCTGATCAGCATCCAGAACGAGCTGATCTGGAAAACGTACAAAGTGGGCCGGTATAGGGAGTTTTTCATCTTCGACCCGAAGAAACGGCTGATTATGGCATTGCCCTTCCGGGATCGGGTGGTCCAGTGGGCCATCTACAGGGTGCTTAACCCGCTTTTGGAGCGGCGCTATATCTCGGACAGTTACGCCTGCAGGGTGGGCTACGGAACCCACCGGGCAGCGGACAGGCTCCAATACTGGCTCCGGTATCTGGCCAGAAGATACCCCAGGGTATACGTCCTTAAGCTGGACATAAGCAAGTATTTCTACCGGGTAGACCACAATGTTCTAATGGACATTTTGCGGCGGATTGTAGCAGACGAGGACCTGCTCTGGCTGTTGGAGACTATTATCCGGTCGGAGGATACGAAGTTCGGCATTCCCCTGGGCGACCACTGTTTCGAGTGCCAGAGGGTCAAAGGGGTAGGAATGCCTATAGGCAATCTGACCTCACAGATGTTTGCCAACCTTTATCTGAACGAGCTGGATCAGTACGCTAAGCACGTTCTGAGAGTTCGACATTACATCCGCTATATGGACGATGTGATCATTTTGCACCCGGATAAGAAGTACTTATGGCAGCTCAAGGACGAGATCGGGTCTTTCCTGGAGGACCGTTTGCACCTGGTGCTTAACAATAAGACCACCATTAGGACAGCGGACCAAGGAGTTGATTTTTGCGGGTACCGGATATGGCCGACCCACCGCAAGCTCCGCAAGAGGACAGCTCTGAAAATGAAGCGACGCCTGAAATGGCTCCAGAGGGCCTATGCTAGGGGCGAGGTCGGCTTTGACGAGGTGAATGCTAGCGTGCAGTCTTATCTCGGGCTGCTCAAGCATTGCAATAGTTATAATTTGCGGTGCAAGCTGTTTGACGCTTTGGTATTTGTAAGACAATAGGACCTAGATTTGCACTGCAGCCCCCAGGGAGGCAGAGACATGGCACGTCCATCTTGGTCGGGCTTTCAGTTCCCGCTAGAATTTCCTTTTGAATCGGTAGGCGGACGGTTAGGTCAGTCGGTCGCGGCCCCTATGCCCGTTGAAGTTGGGATCACAAGAACAGGCGCGCACGCCATGCTCATCGTCGTGGACGTACTAGGACGCAGCAGAACCGTGCCCATGGCAATAGAGGCAGGCGTATCGCGCAGCAGGTTATGCGCGCAAGTGGTCGAGGTCGGCCTGTCGCGCAGCCGCACGGTGGGCATCGAGCTCACGGTCCGTATCGCCGTCCTGCAGAGTGGCTATCAGGCATGGCTCTACGACTCGGCAGGGTCTCTCGTCGCGGCCTATAACCCAGTTGGCGCCGAGTGCCGCCGGCGCAAGAACCAGGCCACCGGCTTTTCTTTTGGGGTCCTTGCGGATGATGAGCGCGTGCTGGAGCTTCAGGCAGCCAGGCACTGCATCCTTTACCGGGATGGAGTAGAGCGGGCTGCTGGCTACATCATTGCCAGGGATTTCACCGAGAATCCCTACCGCGTCGAGTGTATTACCAATGAGGCTCTTCTGCGCCGAATCATCGTGCCCCAAGCCTGGAAGCGGTGGAACAACTGGGACCTCGCAGACGCAGTGAGGGACCTGACCCTGGGGTTCAAGATCCAGGCCAAAAACACCGGTGATGACTGGCTGAATGCGGTGGAGAAATGGAACGTGGACGTGCTGACCTGGCCGGGGAGGGTGGTCCTCGCGAAGGATGTTGCGGGGGCGTATGTCCCACATGGTTACATCACGGTCCAGTTCGACTTCGGGGCCATAACCCGCTATGACCTCCTTCGCTGGTCTGAGGATGTAGGCGAAGCGGTAAGGATCAGGGCGCAGTTCAGAACCTCACCTGATGGGGTTAACTGGTCAGCCTGGAGTCCGGAATTGGCTTCGGTGTTCGCGGCAGAAGACGGCGTAGCCCTGACCGGAAGCGACCGATTTATCCAGGTGCGAATGCACCTCTACACCGATGACACCACTAGCCCCGATCAAAATGGTGTGCCGACAGGATTCACGCCGGTATTAAGCGGCGTTGAGGTCATTGCACGTCTTCCTGGTCCCGTGACGGCCGGGAATATTCCGGCTAGCACGGGGACCATGGTCCAAGGCTACACATTCAACCGAGAGAATGCTCTCCGAATCCTCCAAGCCTGGTGTGAGGATTACGGCTTTGAGTTCTATGTGGACGGGCAGAAGAAACTGCATTTCGCTCGACAACTCGGCCAGGTTCGTAACGTAGTGCTCAGGCGCACATCGACGATGGACATTCAGCGCCTCTCCGACAATGCCGACGAGATCCAGAACGTGGTCCTGTGTCTCGGCGCCGGCGAGGGTCCTGCGCAGCTTCAAACGGTCCTCAGGGATGAGGAGAGCATCGCGGTATATGGGGAGCTGCCGGGAGTGTTCGAGGATTCCAGCTGCGACACTTTAGAAAAGCTGACTTCGGCGGGACGGGCGTATCTAGCCGCCAACGCGTGGCCCAAAGAGGAGTTCGTTGTTACTCGCGTCCCCGTGTGGGAGCTGGAAGACTTCGGCCTGTATGACACGGTGACCGTGGTTGACCCGCTCAGAGGCGTGGTGACGACCGCCAGGGTTCTGGACGAAGAGCGAAAGTGCGACACCTCGGGCGAGAATGTGACGCTCGGCCTAAACACCACCCTCGACAACATCATCGAGCGGATCGTCAAGAAGCAGATGCCGAGGCCGCCGCGGGCTCCTTTGGGGCCTGGGATGCCGTGGAGCTTGACAATCGCCCCGGGGATCAAGATGCTACGGCTCCGCTGGAGCGGCCAGGCGGATTACTACATCATCGAGCACAGCCTGGACGGGGCGTCTTGGAGCGTCCTTGAGCCTTATTGGAGCGGGATAACGTATACTCACAGCGGCATTGAGCCTGGCACAGTGCATTACTACCGGGTGCGCGGCGTCCTCGGTCGCCAGGTGTCAGACCCGGCCGGTCCGGTGTCGGGTGAGCCGGGCGCTGTGGCCCTGCCCGATGAGGCGCCGCCGGCTGTGCCGGCCAACTTGACCCTCTCGACCGGCCTGGAGTATGTCGGGCAGGTGACATTCGCGTACATCGTGGCCTCGTGGACCGCGAGCGATCCGGACACGGTGCGGTATGACGTGCGCTGGAGAAGGCAGGGGCAAGGGGACGATCAGTGGCAATATGTCGCAAGCGTGGGCACCACGCAGAAAATCTCGCCTGTGGCTGGTAACGTGGTATGCGAGGTCCAGGTTCGCGCGGTGGACGGCGTGGGCAACGCGTCTGCGTGGTCGGATCCCGTGACGGTCACGACGGCGCGGGACACGAGCGCCCCGGCTGCGCCAACCTTCGCAGCCTCCGGCGGCATCGTAAAAGGCATATTCGTCGTGCTCAACACGCCGACAGATCCTGACTGGGACGGGTTCGAGATCCACGTGTCCGAGGCGAGTGCTGGGTTTACGCCGGACGCGTCGACCCTGAAGGCGAAAGGGCGCCAGACGAGGATCGAGATAACGGGGCTTGTGCCGGGGCGGACGTACTACGTGAAGGCGATCGCGTACGATACCTCGGGTAACAAGAGTGCGCCCGCGTATTAGTAGGGAGGGGACAGTCATGCCGGAGGTGCTGGCCGGACTCCTTAGCATGGCGGACATCGCCCTGCACGCCATAACTCAGGGCGAAGTCTATATCGAAACAGAAAGCGGAGGCTCGTGGTCATCCTCGGTGTGGGTCGATCTGCCCGTAACGATCACAGTGGCGAACGTGCCCGAGGGTGCAAAAGCGTTTTGCCTTTTTCAATCGTCTATGAGGAGTGATTACCTGGGCAAACGCTTTTATCTACGGTGTGTTGTGGATGATGCGCCTCAGCTCGAATCCGTTATGACAACGGAGTCGGCCGGCGCGGGCCAATACATGCCCTCGGCGTGTTGCGCTTTTGTTACTGGGCTCGCGGCGGGCACGCACGTGTTCAAGGTTCAGGCGATGTGCTCGAGTGCGGCGACGTCGTCCTATTGGAAGAACCTCCGCCATATTGTCGCTATCATGAAGAGGTGATACCCATGCCAGCAGTGGTAGCAGGCGGCGTAACCCAGGATGATATACCCCACACGATTACGCAGAAGTCATGCGTGTACGCGAGTAACGGTGTGGGCACCAAGAGCGGATCGTACGTCGCGATGCCCGATATGACGATCACGGTCACTCCCGACATAGACTGTGGGGCGATTGTTCTCTTCACGGGCCGGGCAGAACAATACGGAGACCTGCAGGAGCGCCTCACAATGGGCATTGCGCTTTACCTGGACGGCACGATGGTTGCGGAGACCGTTTTGTCGCCGTACGCCAAACTCGTCTATGACCCGGAGTTAGGGATGTACGTCCCGTACGTCGCGGCTGAGAATGCGTTGCTGTTCTACGGCGTTCCGAGCCTACCGGCCGGGCAGCATACGTTTCAGATGTACTATCAGGGGGCGCGGGAATTTATAGGGGCAACGGGCATGTACGTCCGCGAACGCCTGTTGCAGGTGACCCTGTTCTATAGGTGAGAGGGGAGGGAGGAAGGTGCCGGCCATCGTTGCGGGATACGTTGACACAGACGCAATCGCGCCGGGGACCGTATACGCGGACGAGTCTGTCCTTGTCCAGGCATCCGATCAGGTGCAGATGAGCGGCAGCGGCTACATGGACATACCGGGCTTGACGGTATCGCTGACTCTTGCGCGTCCGTCAGGCGTCCTGCAGATCGCCCAGGTAGACTTCCTGCGCGGCGTTGCCTTCGGAAGCTACGGAATACAGCTCGTTTGTGTGGGACATCCGAAGTCGCCCAAGGCGATCACGCGCGTCGTAGCATATAGCGATGTGTGGCATAACCTCTTCATGGTCATGTATTGGGATGGTCTCGCGGCGGGCACGCATACGTTCAAAGTCCAAGGCATGGCAGGGACAATCAAGAACAGGAAGAATATCTTGCTTGTCATGCGAATCTGACAAGGAGGTGCTTCTCATGCGAAGGCTGATTGCCGGTGTCTTTGCCGTGTTCCTATGTGTGTGCGTGACCGGTTGCTTCGGGCTCACGCGTTCCTCGCGCTACACGATCATAATGCAGCACGACTGGAGCGTGCCGGCGTCTGCGAAGCTGGCGGCAAGGCCGGTTACCCCGAGCGAGGACTTGGGTCACGTCATCGCAGACGACCCGTTGTGGGAAACGAATGGCTGGTACGCGTGGGTCACCGTCAAGGACGAGGCTGGTAACGTCATTGATAAACCGGCTGTCGAGTGGACAACCGACATCCCGGAGTGCATCCGCATTGTCTACTACATGCCGGATGGCAGGACCGACTTGGTGCTGGTGACAGCGTTTCCCGGTTCCGCAATTGGAAAAGGGAAGCTCTACGCCAAGTGCGGCGACGCGACGGCGAGCATGGCTGTAGTCGCCTACGGGCCCCAGTTTGAGCTGACTGTTAGCTCGGGATCGCCTGAGAGCGAGGGTTGGTCGCGGACGCGGGGCATCGTCCTTGATCGCAGCGAAGCTGATTTCTGGATCGGCGCATCGCCTGACGGTCCGGCTAGGGTTATCAAGGCGCCGTATGGCATTCGTTGGCTTGGGGACTCAAGCTATTTCGGGGAATGGGGATTTTTCGAGCACTTTCCCGCGCCCAGTAACGACGGTTTCGTGACCGAGCTTCCGCCCGCCCTCGGCATATACGAGGTTATCGGACAGGACGGAGTGCATTACAAAGTCGGGGCGTACGGACATGCCAGTGGCTCGGCAGGGATAGATTGGTACTCAACCACAATGTTCACCTGGGCGCCGTTTTGGTAGGCTTCGGTAGTGGGCGACTCCAAATGAGGCAGCACCAAGGCCGCCGCAAGGCGGCTTTCTTATTGGCTTGCACTGCTAGCCGCCGCAAGGCGGCTTTTGTGTTGGCAGAAAGGCGGTGAACCGCAGTGGAGGTGGACGAGTTGGCGATCAAGGTGGCGCGGCTTGAGGAGCGGATGGACGACCAGGAGGAGTACCGGCGTCGGCAGAATGGGGCGATCGAGAAGCTATCATCGCAGTTCGAGAGCCTGCGGACGTGGCTGATCGCGCTCCTTGGCGGTGTCGTGGCGAACTTGATATTGCAGCTTGCAGCGAGGAGGTAGCCGCATGATAGTAGTGCTTGACCCCGGCCACGGCGGCCGGGACCCTGGGGCTGTTGACCCACCCCAACCCTGGCAGGGGGACATGCTTGCGACTCGCGAGGACGAGATAGCATACGACATCGCAATCCGGACGGCCCGGGCCCTCGGGGCGGCAGATTACACAGCGCACTTGACGCGGGGCATGAATCAATACATCAGCCTCGCGGGCCGGTGCGAGGCCGCTAACCGTCTGGGGGCGGCGGCGTTCGTATCCGTTCACGTCAACGCCGCGGGGGACCCTAGGGCTGCTGGAATAGAGACGTTCTCCTACCCGGGCGCGGCACAGGGGGCGAGGCTTCGGGATCTGGTGCATCGGGAGGTAATGCGCGTCGCGCCGGAGTTCAAGGACCGAGGCGCGAAGGTGGCCAGGCACTATGTGACGCATTACACGAAGATGCCAGCGTGCCTCGTCGAGTGCGGATTCTGCACGAACCCGGAGGACGAGAGGCGGCTCCACGACCCTGGGGTGCGGGCCCGGATTGCCCAGGGCATCGCGAATGGGGTTGCTCTGTTCCTTGGAGGTGAGTGAGGGTGCAGTACCAGCTTGACACGGTGTATGTGGTGAGCCTCGGCATTCTCGTTGGCCTGGTCACGATTCCGACGCGGGACTGGATCGACGCGAAGCTGGCTGCTCGAGGCCGGAAAGTGCATAGTTTCCTTTGGGGCTGGTTCGCAATGCTTGCCTCTATGCTTTCGGTCGCCCCGGTGCTGCTCACGAAGGGCGCCGCGTTCGACTGGCGCCTCGTCATGGCCGCATACACGGAGGGCTTACCGGTCGGGGCTGTCGCGATCGTCGCGTACGACCTCGGGATAAAGCCCCTCAAGAAGTCCGGGGGGCTTCTGGTCAAAGCGATTTCAAGGTGGATTTTGACTTCAGTAGACAAGGGAGGAATGTACGGTGGCTATGGTTACGGGTCCGGCCAAATGGGTGGACTGGGCGAAGAGGAACTGGAAGATGCTCCTGGTAGCGATCTTGCTCCTCGCCCTGGCGATATCGGCAGCGGCGAGCCGGGCGGCGTACCAGCGGGCCCGCCTTGAAGCCGAGAGGCTGAAGACGCAGGCCGAAGAGGCAGCGGCGAAAGCGGCGGGGCTGGAGAAGCAGCTTGAGGAGGTTGAGAAGAACTCCGCCAAGCTGGACGAGGAGCAGACCATGATCGACGCCCGGGTACGAGAGCGGGACAAGAAGTTTGATGAGATCATGAAGAAGGTGAAGAAATGAGACGGGTAATCACATATCTCATGGTGGCGATCTTGGCGGTAGCGGCCCTGGCTCTGTTGCCCGCCGCCGCTTGGGCGCAAGAAGCGGAGCCGCCCGCGGCAAGTGAGGCTGTCATTGTAAAGCCGCTTGAACTCGCCCAGGAAGGCCCAGACTACAAGGCGATGTATTTCGCGACCCTGCAGCGCAACCTCGAGCTCGAGGCCGAGCTTGCCGAGCGGGACAAGATCATACTCGAGCTCCGGGATCTCGCGCTCGGTTACAGGTCCGATTGGGAGGCGGAGAGGAGGGTCGCTGAGGCTCGGCAAGCGGAAACCGATAAGGTCATTGAGATAGGGAAGATGTTGCTCGACATCATCCGCGACATGAAGGACACCATCAACAAGCAGCACGAGATCATAATGACGCTGACGCAGCCCAAGAAGATGGGGATACAACTCATCGGCGGCGCGGTGGTGCATCCGCGGGAACCGACGAACCCGGGGGTGCTGTTTGCATTGGGCTGGCAGTTCTAGCGGAAGATAGCACCAAACAGCAGGAAATGGCAAGCCCGGTCCCTTCGGGGCCGGGCTTTTTCGCTGCATTGGCCTGCAGGACTTGTCCGCTTCTGCGTTGTAAACACATACTCAAGGCATAGAGACTGGGAGGGGCGGGCATGGGAGCCAGAATTGCCTGGACTCGCGAGATTGTCCTTGAGGCCGTACGCAAGCGCCACGCCGGCGGCCTTCCTATCAACTATCAGGCCGTCGTCATAGACGACGAGAAGCTCACGGGAGCGGCGCGCAGGCTGTTCGGCTCATGGAACGCAGCACTTGCGGCCGCCGGCTTTAGCCCAGAGGACGTCAAGAGGGAAGCTCGAAAAAGCCCGGGGTTGCCGCCGGGTTCGTGGACCGAGGAGATGGTGCTCGAGGGGATCCGCCAGGCGGCCCGGGAAGGCCAGGACCTCTCGGCTCACAGGATGCAGAAATGGGACCCGTCGCTCGTCGCCATGGCGCAGCGCCTGTTCGGTTCCTGGGGCAAGGCTCTTATCGCCGCGGGATACGCACCGGACTTAATTCGCCGGGCTCGCGAGTGGTCTAAGGAAGAGATCCTCGAGCGTATCCGGGCACTCGCTGCTCGGGGCGCGGACTTGTCAGAGAGCACCGCATCCGCGTATGACCCGGGTTTCTCCGGGTCGGCAGCGGAGCGCTTCGGCTCGTGGGCCGACGCCGTGGAGGCGGCCGGCGTCGCATACGACGAGGCCCGGCGGACGGTCAAGTGGTCCAGGAGCAAGGTCCTCGAGGCGATCCGGGAGGGGCGGCGCGATCGGGTTATGGAGGCCGTGGCCCGAAAGTATTTCCCGTCCTGGACGGAGGCCCTGCGGGAGGCGGGGGTGCCGGAGGACAGAGCGGAGACGGTCGGCAACCGGATCCGGGAGCGGCGCCTGGCGTTGGGGTTGTCTCAGACGGAGCTCGGCCGGATGGTCGGCTATTCGCACCGGGCAATATCCATGCTCGAGCTCGGGCAGTGGCAGGACCCTCGGGTGAGCGTGGCGCTGAAGTTGGCCAAGGCCCTGGGCTGTAGGGTGGAGGACATCTTCGGTATCGACTAAATCACAGCTAGACGGTCATTGTCCATTCATTGTCCAATTTGCGTTTCCGGAGGGGACGAAAGCGGCGTAGGTGACACTGGACAGCAATACTCAGTCCGAGCTAGATGGCACAATGCCTGGTCCGGCGTTTCCAGTTCGGGGGCCGAGTTTGAATCCCATCATCCACCCCATATTCATGTACGGCCTGCTAAGTAGCGGTTTCCCTCCCCGGAAAACGGCGGTAGCTAGCGGATAGCTACCGAGGCATATTCTGGAACCTAAAGGGACCGGCTTGACCGGTCCCTTTAGCCTTTCCACGGCCATCCTGTAATGGCCCTGGAGCGTGTACCAATGGACGGGCGCCCATCCTTCCTCCACGAGCCGGGCGCGGACTCCCTGCCGGAACGTGGCCTTCCCCTTGTTCGGCGGCCTGCCGGAGGTTGTTCAGCATCTCGTGGTCTTCCGGCCAGGATCGCGGGATCGCGCGGACGTAGATTCTGAGGAGGTTTCTGAAAGAGCAGCCCTGGTCGCCGTTAGTCGGGGCCACCCGGACGCGGAAGCCCAGGCAGGACCGCTGAGCGCTGGGCGGCCCGGCTCCAGTCGCCGGCTTGTTCAGAGGCCTCGTGACAGATCTCGAGCGCATCTCGGCGGCGAGCGCCGCGGGTCGTGGCGTTCTCTCGTGTCATTCCGAACGGTCCCAGAACCACCTGGGGGCGGTCCGGCCACCTGATGCAATGCTCGGCTGTAGCGGAGAACCACGTGGTGCGGTCAATCATATTGTCTCGCCTCTTGCCACTCCTTCCGAGCCGCGCCGAGCCGCGCGCACGAGAAAGCACCCCCGCAAGGGAGCCGGAGGCCCTGTACGGCCCAGAGGTATCGTCGAAGAGCGGAGAAGGGTGTGATGCAGCGACGGACAGCTATCCGATGAAGCGCACGACTGCTGCTACGATGACGGCCGTTGCGAGAATGCTGAAGAGGCTCACGAGCCAGGAATCGACACGACCCGGGTTGACTATGAGCTGCCTGCGCCACCAGCGCTTTGCCCGTCGAACAAGTTTCATCTCATCTCACCCCGGCTCTGCTCATCTGCCTGCGGACCTGTGGAGACAAAAGAACCGGGCCACGCACCTCAAGAGATGCGTGGCCGGTCTCGCTACTTGCTCCCGCAGCCCCAAGCAACCGCTTACAGGGTTGTGATCATCGCGTCCACGCCGCTTTAATTGCAGCTATTGCCTGTGTGTTCTGTCACGCAGAGCATGTCGTTCTAGAATAACGATTTCGACGTCGGCGCTCGATATCCTCCTGCCGCAGTCGACTCTCCCAGGAAAGACCGCACCGCCCATCCGCCTTGCCTATGGTACCACGAAGCCTGGACGTGTGGTGCGTCTGTCAGCAGGGTTTTGCCCCGGCATGATGAAAGTAGAACGCAATCTGGCATTGCGAGGTGACCCGGTCGGTGGATTTCGCGAGTACCTTCATGAGTTCTTTTCTCGTCGGGCTGTCGGGTGCCATAATGCCTGGTAGCCTGCTCATTGTGAATGTCAACGAGACGTCGCGGCGCGGTGTCGCGGGAGGAGTGCTCTGCGTGACCGGGCACGCAGTGCTGGAGCTCATAGTTGTGGTCGGCTTCGTTTTCGGGCTAGGGGATGTGCTGTCGCGAAAGCATGTGGCGGGGGCCATAGGGCTTGCGGGGAGCGCCACGCTCCTGTGGATGGCGTGGGGTATCATCCGGGACGCCTGGCGCGGCGGGACATTGCTGCGCGCCGATGAGGCATCGCTCGACGCGCGACGAGGCGCGGGCGGGTGGGGCCGGTTCGGGCCTGTGGTCGCGGGCAGCCTTGCCACGATATCAAACGCCTACTGGACGCTATGGTGGGCGACGGTGGGGGCAGCGTATGTGGCGCTGGCCCTGCGAGGCGGCCCTGCGTCGGTGGGAGCGTTCTATCTCGGGCACATAGGCTCTGACTTCTCGTGGTACCTGCTAGTGTCCCTGGCAGTGGTGGCCGGGAGGCAGTTCATCAGCGATCGGCTGTACCGCGGCCTGCTGCTTGCCTGCGGCCTTTTCCTGCTGGCCCTCGCGGGTTATTTCCTGTGGACGGGGGTGGCCATGGTCGTCGGCTGAGTGTGAGTTCAGAAAGCCATGCCGGTTTGGGAGAAGATTCCGGGCTGCCGGTGCTTGCTAGGGCGGGGCGTCGACACTCTGGCTAGCCTCAAGCGCCAAATTCGAACGCATCTCACCGCACGCGTCGTCCCCGGAGGGCAACACCGGCAACCCGGCAACTACCGGAAGAGGGGCGAGGACTAATGCACCCTCACTTAGGTGTCCGTGTTACGGCGCACGGGTCAGTGTTGACGGCATTGCGCGCATCGAGGTAGGCATGTCGACTGTGTATCGCATTCCGGCGTGACCTTGAGGAGGCTCTGTGTAGTGGGGAATACAACACTGGTGATCGTCAACCCTGCATCGGCCAACGGCTCGACCGGGAAGCTGTGGCCCCGAATCGCCGAGCGGCTGCACGGTGCGGGGCTGTCTTTCGAATGGGAGATGACCGGCGGCCCAGGCGACGCGACGCGGCTCGCACGGGAGGCTTTGCTTGGAGGTTACGAGTACATCATCTCGGTAGGAGGGGACGGCACTCTCAACGAGGTGGCGAACGGGTTTCTCGACGACGACGGCCCCGTGAACCCCTGCGCGGTCCTGGGCGTCCTTCCGCGCGGTACGGGCTGCGACTTCAGCAGGGCGGTGGGGATTCCGAAGGACCTCGAACGGGCGGCCGCTTGCCTTATGGGCGGTGGAGTCGCCACCATCGATGCCGGGAAGGTGCGTTACGTCGGACATGACGGCGAGGTCCACACCAGGTATTTTGTGAACGTTTGCGATGTGGGCCTTGGCGGCGATACTGTCGACAGGGTCAATCACACCAGCAAAGCTTCCGGCGGCTTTTGCTCATTCCTGTGGGGCGCCGTCGTGAGCCTGTTGCGCTACCGAAATCACGAGGTCAGCATTTCCATCGACGGGGAGGAGCCTTTCGATGCGAGTGTCACCGTGCTCGCCATGGCCAACGGGAGGTATTTTGGTGGTGGAATGCAAATAGCCCCATTGGCTGATCCGGCCGACGGCCTTCTTGACGTGGTGCTCTGTCGCGATTTCGGCAAGCTCGAGGCCATCGCCAACCTGCCAAGGCTCTATCGCGGAACGCATCTTGCGCATCCCAAGGTCGTCCACAGACGGGCGCGCGCTGTGAGAGTGACTTCCACCGAAAGAGTGCTCCTCGATCTCGACGGCGAGCAACCGGGCGTGCTGGAGACCGAAGCCAGCGTCGTTCCGGCGGCGCTGAACATACGTGTGCCCGAACGACCCTGGTAGACAAGGCCGGTTTCCCTGAGAACGAGCGCGGCCGTGGCGGCCGCTCCCGGCGATACGGCACCCAGAGCCGCCGCGCCGATGGCAATGTCGTCGACTGCGATGGTCTCCGTTGCCACGTTCCTTTCGCCGGAGTTGACAACCAGCGGATGCCATCCGGCGCGGTCGCATGGCTGACGCTCATCCGTCTTTGCGTTACCGCCCTGAAGCGTGCCACTCGACAGTTCCAGGCCTTACTCGGCCTTGCAGGAGCGGTACCAGGACGCCCGGCCAGGTAAGCCTGCACAGGCAGATCTCTCCTGCCATGGAAGGATAGCCCCGGAATGCGTCGAAAACAGCCTCAAGAGCCGGTCCTCGCTGGTGGGACGCGGCCTGGTTCTTGGCGGAGCCAGGACATTGCTGGAGGTGACGCTGGCAGGTGGCGGATCAGGGCGCGCTTCGGGGAGATGTTGCGAGGAACGCGGCGGCCGCGGTGGCAGGGTGTAGCGCAGCAGAGGACATCGAGCTCGACAATGACCAGCGCAAGTTCGTCGAGTTCCAGCAAGGCTGCGCGGTCCTCCACGCGCCCGTTGGGACGGGCAAGACGCTCGCGCTGGCGGAACGCGCCGCTGAGGCGATCCGGCGGGGCGTGGAGCCGTCGCGCATCCTGTGCCTGACGTTCACGAACCGCGCCTCCGAGGAGCTGCGGCAGCGTATCGCGGTCCACTGCGGCGACCGGGCAAGGATGGTCGTGGTGCGCACCTTTCACGGATTATGCGCCTGGATGCTCCGGGTTGAAGCCAGGCAGATCGGGCTTCCTTCGGATTTTGTCATCTTCGATGACGAAGATTCCGCCGAAATCCTTCGATCTATCCAAAGACACGAGGAGACCGCAGCGGTCGGTAGACGGGGTGCGACCGCGGCCGCGGCCGTGCCGCGCAGCCAGCCCAACCGTGAGACCGAGATCTATAGCAGGATCGAGCGGGCCAAGTCAGAGGCGGCCGACGCGGCGCTTTCCATGACGGTGGTATCCGATTCGGTATTCGAGGGCCTTCCTCTCACCAGCCGCGGGCTTGCCATCGCATACCAGCGGGAGCTCGTGTCGCATCACGCTCTCGATTTCGGGGATCTCATCTATTTCACCCGCGCAATGCTGACGCTGTCGCTCGAAATCCGCCGCCGGTGGGAAGAGCGCTTCTCCATGATCCAGGTGGACGAGATGCAGGACACGCACCTCTCAGAGTACAAGGTCCTTCGAGCGCTGGCCCGGCGGTGCGCCAACCTCGTCCTCGCCGGCGACTTCAACCAGACCATCTACGAGTGGCGGGGGTCCGCGCCCACGAAGGTCCTGGGCGAGTTCCACGCCGATTTCCCGGACGCTCGCGAGTTCTCCCTTGCGGAAAACCACCGCGCAACGCGTACGCTGGTCGATGTGGCGGGGCGCGTGGCAGCCTCTTACAGCAAGCGCACGCCGCCGCGCCCGGCGCAGGCGGCTGAGGCCGGGAACCCGGTGACCGTCCACTTCGCGCGGGACAGCATGGCCGAGGCGCGCTGGATCGCCCGGAAGGTCCGCGATCTTGCGCGCAGCATGGTGGACGAGGCCGGCGGCCGTCTTCGGTATGGGCGCATAGGGGTGCTCGTCCGCCCCAACCATCGCGGCGTCACCATCTCGGACGTGTTCGAGGAGGAGCGCATTCCTCACCTCACTGTGGAGACCTACGAGTTTTTCCGCAGGCAGGAGGTCAAGGACGCCGTCGCGTACCTGCGATTCCTGTGCAGCCCGGCGGACGGGCGAAGTTTCCGCCGCATCCTGCAGAGGCCCGCACGAGGGATAGGCGACCGGACCATCGCTCGAGTCCTGGCCGCCGAGGCACTGGGGCTGCGGCTCGTGGACATGGTCGCCCCATCGACCCTCGGGACGGGGGACCCCTTCGGCCGGTTGCTGCAGGCGCTGGAGCGCGGCGCCATCACGGTCTTCGACACGGAGACCACCGGCCTCGACCCCGGAAGGGACGAGATCGTGGAGCTGGCGGCGGTCAGGCTGGAGCGTGGGAGGCCCGTCGGGTCTTTCCACCGTTACCTGCGGAACACGGTCAGCGTGGGGGAGTCGGAGAGGATCCACGGGCTGAGCGACGCATTCCTCGCGGCGAAGGGCGAGGGGCCGCAAGGGGTGCTCGAGGAGTTCGCGCGATTCGCGTCAGGAGGCCTGCTCGCCGGCCACAACGTGAGCTTTGACGTGCGGATGACATCGGCCTACGGGCGACGCCTCGGGGTTGAGGTAGCGGTCCCGGAGTGCGTGGACACTCTCGAGATCGCCCGGCGATTCCTGGACGGCGACGACTTCTCCCTGGAGGCGCTATCGCGCAGGTTCAATGCCCCGACCCAGCCCACTCACCGGGCGATGGACGATGTCAACGCCACCTGCGGCCTCCTCTCTCATCTAGCTCCCCTTGTGAGTGCCGGCGCTGCCGAGAGAGCGCGTGTCGTGCGCGACACGGGCGGCTCGTTTGTCCCCCTGGCGGAGGAGCTGGACATGCTGCGCGCGGACCTGGGACGGCTCCGGCCGCCCGAACTGCTGGAGCGCGTCCTCGAGAGGTCGGGCTTGCGAGGCTACTACAGTGCAGAGTCGCGCCGTACGGAGAACCTGGAGGAGCTTCTCCGCGTCTTCAAGGACCGCGATGATCCCGAGCTTGACGCCCTGTCCTCTCTTGAGTCCATTCTGGGTTTCGTGGCCCTGGCGAGGAACGTTGACCGCCTGGACCCTGACGACGAGAGAGTGCGGGTGCTCACGATCCACCAGGCGAAAGGGCTCGAGTTCGACGTCGTGTTCGTGGCGGGGCTGTCGGAGAACGAGTTCCCCGGTTACCATGCGATATCTGGAGGCCGGGAGACCGAGGAGCGCCGCGTATTCTACGTGGCAATCACGCGGGCGAGGAGAGCGCTTTTCCTGACAGGACACGCGAGTCACAACGGGAAGAGCCGGAGCCCGAGCCGGTACTTCAAGATAATCGGCGACTCCTGGCGCGAGGAAGGCTCAACAGCGATCACGAGTTGGGTCCGTAAACCATCGCGCTGCTGAACCGAGGCGGCGGCATCGTCAGTTTACGTCGCCCATGTAGACGCACCCTCTGGGCGGGGCGACTGGAGATGGCGTCTCAGCCCGGGCAGGATTGTCAGCGGGGTGACGCGATGATACGAGCAGTCGTGTTCGACATTGACGGAACGCTAATAGACCACATCGGCGCAGAAAGGGCCGCTGTTCGGAGCCTGTTCAACTCATCGCAACGGCTGATCCCCTGCTCTTCGGTCGAGGAGTTCGCTCAGGTCTGGCATGCCGAAGCCGAGCGGCACATGAGGTTTCACCTGGCAGGCGAGCTCACCTTTGCAGAGCAGCGCGTCAAACGGGTGCAAAGTGTGTTTGCCAGATGGGGGAAGGCGGTTTCAGACGAGGAAGCCATGAGGGTATTTGGCGAGTACCTGACGCGGTACGAAGAGAACTGGCGCTTGTATGAAGACGTCCTCCCTTGTCTCCGGGCCCTGAACGACTACAGGCTTGGAATCGTCTCAAACGGGGACGGTGAACAGCAGAGGGAAAAACTACGCTGCACGGGCATAGCTTCGTTCTTCTCGTCTACGGTGATATCGGGAGACATAGGCGTTGCCAAGCCGAACGCAGCCATCTTCGAAAGAAGCCTACAGGACCTGGCTCTATCTGCTGGGGAAGTAGTGTATGTCGGTGATTGCCTGGAACTAGACCCCATCGGCGCTTCTCAAGCGGGATTGCGTGGAGTATGGCTCGACCGATCAGGAGTGAGCAGGAACGTCAACCCTTCCGTTATCACCATTGCGAGTCTCGAAGAGCTTCCTGACGTTGTCGGCGGCATGTAATTACCATGCCACTGGGCTGCCCGGCCCTCATCACAAGAGACGATTCGTTGACTCCTCCCAGTTGGCCAGCGTCTGGTGGGTCGCCCGGCGTCGCACTCGGGGACGGCACCCCAAGTGCGGCGCGGGAGCCTGACGACGCCCCGGGTTCGACCGCTGCGGGGGTGAGGCCGGCGGATGTGATGCAAGCGCAAGCGCAGCAAGCGTATGCGCGGCTTTACAACCCCCCTCGGGCGTGTTAGAATACGATGGGCAGAAAGGTTGGGACGAGACGCTGCCTCGGCGGTCGCTGGATCTGCGCCTACCGAGGTATTGTTTTGTGCGTCGCGTTCCTTCCCGACTCGCGATTGACTCGCGACCGGCTTGGGATTGCGGTAGAATAGCCATACAGGGACAGGAACATTCCCGGGCAGCTTGCGTGCAGCGCCGCTGGCCTCTCCGTTCCGGCCATGCCGGCACCACCCCAAGGCTGCTCTTGACGGCATTCGAACAACTTTGTCGTGAGGACGAAAACCAGGAGGAGGGAAGCTGCCATCCGCCCCGGGGAACGACCCCGCGGTGCGTCGCGGCGGCGAATATGGTGAAGGCTGCGGTGGAGAGAATAGAGGAGAACTTTGCTCATCTTGACATCGAGGTGGACGAGGCCGAGGTCAGCCGTGCTCTCGATGAGAGCTATCGCAGGCTCGCGCAGCGTGTGACGGTGCCCGGGTTCCGAAAGGGAAGGGCGCCGCGCCAGATTCTGGAGATGAGGCTCGGTAAGGGCGCGCTCTACGAGGATGCGCTGAAGAGCCTCGTTCCGCGCGGATACGCCGAGGCCGTCAAGGAAACCGGCATCCACCCCATAGACGAGCCCGATTTCGACATAGAGCAGATCGAGGAGGGCAAGTCTCTCAAGTTCAGGGCGAAGGTGCTCGTGAGGCCCGAAGTCAGGCTTCCAGATTACCGTGCGATAAGGGTCGAGAAGGTGACGCCCGAGGTCGGCGAAGGCGAGGTGGATCGCTTCATTGAGACCCTGCAGCGCAACCGTGCCACCGCCGAGCCCGCTGATCACGATACCGTGCAGGCAGGGGACCTGGTCACCGTGGACCTCGAGCTTACGTGCGGCGGCGAACCTGTTGAGGTCCGCGGCGACGGCAAGGGCCTCGTTGTCGAGGCCGCAGCGAAGCAGGATCTCCCCGGTCTGGGCGAAGGGATCATCGGGCTGAAACCTGGCGAGGAGAAGGTCATCGAGACCATCGTGCCCGAGAGCCACCCTGACAAGAACCTCGCGGGAAAGCCAGCTGAGGCGCGTGTTGTGATCAGGGAAATCCGCGTAAGGAGACTTCCCGAAGTGAATGACGAGTTTGCAAAGGCCGTCGGCGACTACGAGAGCCTCGAGGCGATGAAGCAGGATATCCGCGAGCGCCTTCAGAAGTCGGCCGAGAGTCGGGCGGAAGCGGAATATAGAAAAGCCGTCGTGGACAGGATCACGCAGGAGGCCGAGGTGGATGTCCCCGAACCCCTCGTGGATCGGCAGGTGGACTTCATGGTCCGCGACCTGGCGGGGGGGCTCGCTCAGCAGGGGATGACCCTGGAAGGCTACCTCGAGGCATGCGGCCTCGACGAGGAGACGCTCAGGAAGAGCTACCGTGATGAGGCGAAGAAGATTGTCAAGACAGATCTGGTGCTCGATGCCATAACCAGGGCGGAAGGATTTGCCGCCACTGACGACGAAGTGAATTCGCGCATCGCCGAGATCGCGTCGAGACAGGGCAAGACCGCAGACGAGATCCGGGAACTCTTGACAAGGGCAGGGCGTATTCACAGTATAGAAGATGCGATAGTTAGAGAGAAGACGGTAGACAATCTGATTCGACTCGCAAACGGCGAGTGACCTCGTGCGGGTCCGCATATGATCAAGGGAGGAGGAGTCGATCGTGAATCTCGTTCCGATCGTAGTGGAGCAGACGAACCGTGGGGAGCGGGCTTATGATATATACTCGAGGCTGCTGAAGGACAGGATCATCTTCATCGGCGGCCCGATAGACGATGATGTGGCGAACCTCGTCATAGCTCAGATGTTGTTCCTCCAAGGGGAGGATCCCGAGAAGGACATCAACCTCTACATCAACAGTCCCGGCGGCGTGGTGACCTCAGGGCTCGCGATATACGACACCATGCAGTACATCAAGCCCGATGTCGCCACCACGTGCATCGGTATGGCTGCCAGCATGGGTGCGCTCCTGCTGGCGGCGGGCACGAAGGGCAAGAGGTACGCTCTCCCCTTCTCGAGGGTCATGATCCACCAGCCGCTCGGCGGTGCACAGGGGCAGGCGACAGACATCGAGATCCAGGCGAGGGAGATCGTGAAGCTGCGCGAGATAACCCAGCAGATCCTTGCGAAGCACACGGGCCAGCCCATGGAGAAGATTGCAGCCGACACAGACAGGAACTTCTTCATGTCTGCGGAGGATGCGAAGGACTACGGGATCGTTGACGAGATCTTCAGGACCAAGAAGAAGTAGGGGGTGGTAGGGTGTTCAAGTTCGGCGACGAGAAAGGCCAGCTCAAGTGCTCGTTCTGCGGCAAGGCTCAGGACCAGGTCAAGAAGCTCATAGCCGGGCCCGGGGTCTACATCTGCGACGAGTGCATCGAACTCTGCAACGAGATCATCGAGGAAGAGCTGGGCGAAGAGGCAGATGTCGAATTGGGTAACATCCCGAAGCCCAAGGAGATCAAGGAGATCCTGGATCAATATGTCATCGGTCAGGAAGACGCGAAAAAGACGCTCGCCGTGGCGGTGTACAACCATTACAAGCGCATAGGCGCGAACGTCCGCGTGGACGACGTGGAGCTCCAGAAGAGCAACATCTTGCTCCTGGGTCCCACCGGCGTTGGCAAGACCCTGCTTGCGCAGACCCTGGCCAAGATCCTGAACGTGCCTTTCGCCATATCCGATGCGACGTCGCTTACGGAAGCCGGGTACGTGGGCGAGGACGTGGAGAACATCCTGCTACGTCTCATCCAGGCGGCGGACTACGACATCGAGAAGGCCGAGAAAGGCATCGTCTACATCGACGAGGTCGACAAGATCGCACGCAAGTCCGAGAACCCGTCGATAACCCGCGATGTATCCGGCGAGGGCGTGCAGCAGGCTCTCTTGAAGATCCTCGAGGGCACGGTTGCAAGCGTCCCTCCGCAGGGCGGGCGCAAGCACCCGCACCAGGAGTTCATCCAGATAGACACGACGAACATCCTCTTCATTTGCGGAGGCGCCTTCGACGGGCTTGAGAAGATCATCCAGAACCGCGTGGGGAAGAAGACCCTCGGCTTCGGTGCCGAGCTTCGGCCCAAGATCGATTCGAACATAGGGGACATCCTGAGGCAGGTCATGCCCGAGGACCTTCTGAAATTCGGGCTCATCCCGGAGTTCATCGGGAGGCTGCCGGTGGTGGTTCCTCTCGACGCCCTCGACGAGCAGGCTCTCGTGAGGATACTCACGGAGCCCAGAAACGCCCTGTCCAAGCAGTACAGGAGGATGTTCGAGCTGGACGGCGTCGAACTCGAACTCACCGAGGACGCTCTCATCGCCGTCGCACGCAAGGCCATCGCCCGGAACACCGGCGCGAGGGGATTGCGGTCCATCTTGGAGAAGATGATGCTCGACATCATGTATGAGATCCCGTCGCGCAGCGATGTGAAGAAGGTCGTGGTGACGAAGGAAGTGGTGGACGGATCCGCAGAGCCCACCATGGTGCTGCAGGAGCGGAAGGGCGCGAGGAAGCGGGAGGAGACTGCTTGACCAGGAAACTGGCGTGAAGTGACGAAACTGCACCCGGCAAGGGGACAGGGTTCTGCGACGCTTGACCCCGGAGGAGGCCCGTTGGGGCCTCCTCCGGCTGTACAGCTCCGTAAAGCCATGGTACTGCCCCGCCAGGCACGTGTCCTTTGCAGGAATCGTAGGTTCAGGTGCCGCTGACGGCGCCGATTTCCCGACCTGAGCGCGGATTCAGGAAGCGCCGCCGCTGTTCCAGGGGTTGCCAAACCGGCCTGGATCTCTGGACTCACACTGAGCGGCGCAGCCGGCGTCGCTGAACCGGATGTCATCCGGATGGCATTACGTATCTGACAGATTGGCGATAGTTAACCACCGGCGTGGTGGACATAATAGACCACAGAGAAACGCACTCCACCGGGCAGAGGCGGCTTTTCCATGGACTTCGCAGGCAACGTGTTCGGGATCGTAAACCTGTTCTTCGGAATCGTCATAGGGCTGTACTTCTGGAACCTCCTCAGAACCCAGCAGGGCAACAGGGTCGCAGTTGACCGCGAGTCCCGCAAGGAGATGGAGAAGCTCCAGAAGCTGCGCAGCATTTCCCTGACGGAGCCGCTGTCGGAGAAGACGAGGCCCACCACGCTCGGGGAGATCATAGGCCAGGAAGAGGGACTGCGTGCGCTTCGTGCTGCGCTGTGCGGGCCCAACCCCCAGCACGTCATAATGTACGGCCCTCCCGGGGTTGGCAAGACCGCGGCCGCAAGGGTGGTCCTGGAGGAGGCGAAGAAGAACTCCCGCTCGCCTTTCAAGCAGTGGGCCAAGTTCGTCGAGGTGGACGGGGCGACCTCGAGGTTTGACGACCGGGGCATAGCGGACCCTCTGATAGGCTCGGTCCACGATCCCATATACCAGGGCGCGGGACCACTGGGGATCGCCGGCATTCCACAACCGAAGCCCGGCGCCGTAACGAAAGCCCACGGCGGCATCCTGTTCATCGACGAGATCGGGGAACTCCATCCGGTCCAGATAAACAAGCTCCTCAAAGTGCTCGAGGACAGAAAGGTATTCCTCGAGAGCGCCTACTATAGCTCGGAGGACCCCAACATCCCCCAGCACATTCACGATGTATTCCAGAACGGCCTTCCGGCCGATTTCCGGCTCGTCGGGGCCACCACGAGGTCACCGGAGGAGATCCCTCCGGCCATCCGGTCCAGGTGCATCGAGGTCTTCTTCCGGGCGCTGACCCCTGCGGAGGTCGGCACCATCGCCGCCAACGCCGCGCAGAAAGCGGGCTTCGTGCTCGAGGAGGGGGCTCTCGAGATCATCAAGAAGTACGCGGCCAATGGCCGCGACGCCGTCAACATCCTCCAGATAGCCGGTGGGGCTGCGCTCACCTCGGGGAGACAGGAGGTGACCAGGGCGGACGTCGAGTGGGTGGTGAACTCCGGCCAGTACGCGCCTCGTCCTTTCAGGAAGGTGCCTTGCGCGCCGCAGGTCGGTTATGCCAATGGCCTCGCCGTATACGGCCCCAACAGCGGGATGCTCGTGGAGATTGAGGCTGCGGCGGTTCCCGTGGAGAGAGGAGCCGGGAAGGTCATAACCACAGGGGTCATCGACGAGGAAGAGATGGGCGAGACGGGGAGGATAATGAGGCGCAAGAGCATGGCGAGGGGATCCGTGGAAAACGTCATCACGGTTCTTCGGAGGTTCCTGTCCGTCAGACCGGAGGACTACGACATCCACGTGAACTTCCCCGGCGGTATCCCGCTGGACGGGCCGTCCGCCGGGGTGGCCATCGTCACCGCCGTGTATTCCGCGATCACCCAGATCCCTGTGGACAACAAGCTCGCCATGACAGGCGAGGTGTCCATACGCGGACAGGTGAAGCCCGTCGGTGGCATCGTGGCGAAGGTGGAGGCGGCAGCTATCGCCGGGGCGAGTAGGGTGATAATCCCGCGCGAGAACTGGCAGGAGAGCTTCGGCGAGAGGAAAGACATCCTGGTCGTGGCTGTGGAGCGGATCGAGGAGGTGGTGCATGCTGCCATGCTGGGCAGGGTCGCTCTGCCGGACGCTCTTGGCGTGACGATCGAGACAAAGGTGGCCGCGGTCTCCTGTGCGCATGTTATTGCCGGTACCTCCAGCAGGGCTTCCGGGCCGGCGGTGATGCCTCGACTGACGCCTCGGGGCTGCTAAGGACTCCTCCTTGTGACAACAATTGACAGTCCAGGCGCGTTGACATAATGTTGCTTGCTGTGATAGCCTTGCCTGTGAGGCAGGGCTTTCTTTGTTCGTCAATCCTCTCCTTCTGCCTGCTACTGCATGCCACCGGTTCACCCATCCGCACCCTCTGACTCGAGGGCAGGAATCGGACAGGCCGGGCAGAATACACTGATTAGTGACGACGTGGCGGGTGGTCGTGACCTGTCGGCGACCCAGGTGCAGCGCATGACGTGGTTCGCAGTGTGGAGCGAGGACAAGTCCGCCGGAGTAGTCGAGGAGGTGCAACTGCAGCATGCCAAAGGAAGAAGCCAAAGCAGCAAGATCAAAGGACCTGGTGCCTCTCCTCCCGTTGCGGGGCGTTATCGTGTTCCCCTACATGACGGTTCCGCTCGACGTGGGCAGGGACAGATCCGTTGCTGCGCTCGAGGACGCGATGATGAACGACAGGCTCATATTGCTTGCGGCGCAGAAGCAGGCCAAGGTGAACGAGCCTGCCCCGAAAGAGATCCATGAAGTCGGCACGATCTCCGAAGTGAAGCAGCTTGCGAGGTACCCTGACGGCACCATCAGGGTGCTCGTCGAGGGCGTGCAGCGGGCCAGGATAGCCGAGTACGTCCAGGCGGATCCCTTCTACAAGGTAAGGGTCGAGCCGATGGAGGTCTCCGAGCGTGTGACGAAGGAGACCGAGGCGCTCATGCGCAGCGTCCTTGGGTATTTCGAGTCGTACGTGAGGATGGGGAAGAAGATCCCACCCGAGATTCTCTCGTCGGTGCAGACCATAGACGATCCTGGCAGGCTGGCCGACGACATCGCGGCCCATCTACCCCTTCGCACCGAGGACAAACAGAAGGTGCTGGAGGCCGCATCGCCAAGGCAGAGGCTTCAGAGTCTGTGTGCCATTCTCCTCAAGGAAATGGACATCCTCGAGCTGGAGAAGAAGATCAACTCGCGCGTCCGAAAGCAGATGGAGAGGACTCAGAAGGAATACTACCTGCGCGAGCAGATGAAAGCCATACAGAAGGAACTGGGCGAGAGGGACGACAGGTCCCAGGAGGGCGAGGAGTACCGCGAGAAGATCTCCGGCGCGAACCTTCCGAAAGAAGTCGAAGAGCGGGCGCTTCGCGAGGTCGAGCGACTCGAGAAGATGCCCCCCATGGCGGCCGAGGCGGTTGTCGTCAGGACCTACCTCGACTGGCTCCTGGCCCTGCCCTGGACGTACAAGACCCAGGACCGCGTCGATATCGAGGCCGCGTCCAGAGTTCTCAACGAGGACCACTACGGGCTCGACAAGGTCAAAGAGCGTATACTCGAGTTTCTTGCCGTGCGCCAGCTCGCAAGCAAGCTCAAGGGACCGATCCTGTGCTTCGTCGGCCCTCCCGGCGTCGGGAAGACCTCGCTCGGCAAATCCATAGCGCGGGCGCTCGACAGGAAGTTCGTCAGGTTTTCACTGGGCGGCGTGAGGGATGAGGCTGAGATCCGGGGGCATCGCCGCACGTACGTGGGCGCGCTTCCCGGCAAGATCATCCAGGCCATGCGGCAGGCCGGCTCGAAGAACCCGGTGATCCTCCTCGACGAAGTAGACAAGATGAGCTACGATTTCCGGGGCGACCCGTCATCCGCGCTCCTCGAGGTGCTCGACCCGGAGCAGAACGTCGCGTTCGGCGATCACTACATCGAGATCCCGTTCGACCTGTCGGACGTCATGTTCATTACGACCGCAAACGTGTTGCATGCGATCCCCAGGCCTCTCGCGGATCGAATGGAGATCATAGTGATACCGGGATACACGGAGGAAGACAAGGTGCAGATCGGCCTCCACTTCCTCGTGGCGAAGCAGATAAGGGAGAACGGCCTCGAGGGGCACGACATCAGGTTCACCGAGGACGCCATAAGGACGATCATCCGCCAGTACACGCGTGAAGCAGGCGTTCGAAACCTCGAGCGGGAGATCTCCTCGATCATGCGGAAAATAGCCAAGAAGGTCGTGAGCGGGTCGGCCGGCGACGGCGCGTCTTCCGAGGTGGTCGTGAATGCGCTCGACATCGAAGGTTACCTCGGGATACCACAGTACCGTTACGGTGTGGCGGAGTCCGAGGACAGGGTCGGCGTCGCGACCGGACTCGCCGTCACAGAGGTAGGCGGCGACATCCTGGCGATCGAGGTCTCGGTCATGAAGGGTAGCGGAAAACTCACCCTCACCGGGAAGCTGGGCGACGTGATGAAGGAGTCTGCGCAGGCCGGGTTCACGTACATCAGGTCGCGCGCTGACGAACTCGGGATCGACCCCAACTTCTATCAGGATCGCGACGTGCACATCCACGTGCCTGAGGGCGCCATTCCCAAGGACGGGCCCTCCGCGGGGATCTCCATGGCGACCGCTCTCGCGTCCGCCCTCTCCGGGCATCCCGTGAGGTGTGACGTCGCCATGACCGGCGAGATCACTCTGCGGGGGAGGGTCCTGCCCGTGGGCGGTGTCAAGGAGAAGATCCTTGCAGCGCACAGGGCCGGCATCTTTACCGTGGTGCTCCCCGGCGAGAACCGGAAGGACACTGAGGATGTCCCGAAGAATGTCCTCGACAGCATGAAGCTGGTGTTCGTGGACCACATGGACGAGGTGCTCGATATGGCTCTGAGGCGCCGCGAGGAGCTGTGTGAGGGCGAGCGGTCGGCTGATGACGATGACGAGCGGGCGCTCCCCGCCATCGTCCACGACGGACCTCCTGCCCCGGTGCCGAACCAGGTTTACTACGGGCCCTGCCAGTAAGGGAACACCCGACCAGACCGCAGGTGCGTGTGAAAGAGGCCCGGTCTCGCACAAAGCGCAAGAGTCTGCTCTCGCCCGCACGAACGGACCGCCGGTACACGGCGGTCCGTTCGTGTACGCAGACGTGTGCGTGCCCCGGTTGACCAGGCGGAGGCGGCCGTCCATGCGGTCTCGGCTCCGTTCTCGCTGGTGAGGCAGGAATCCCGGTTCGTCAATAGAATAGCATAGCGAGAACTACAGAACCTGCTGCCAGAAGCTGCCGGACATTGAAGTGGGAGGGCGGCACGTTTTTCGCCCGGGCGTATGCAGCGGATGCATGAATATGCACAGACGCATAATCCTGGCCCGGTGAATTGTGCGGATTCCAGGCCGTCTCATAGTCATCCGGCGGCGTGTGCTGATAGCCTATGCTATCTTTCAGGCCCGCGGCTGACCGCAACAGGGTCTCCGCTCCGGGCCGGACATACTAGACACGGGGCCATGAGTTTGCGCCACTTTTCGTGACGGTGCGGGGGTCGCCGTGCCTGCCAGGGCGGGGCGCCTGGGATTTGGCTGGCCTTGAAACGCCCAATTCGAACGCAGCTCACCGGACGCATCGTCCCCGGAGTGCAACACCGGCAACCCTGACGGGGACCTGCGCGCTGAAAAGTGGCGGGAATCTCTGGCGGTCCGCTTGAGCCATGGCGGCGGTCCTATGCGCCCGCGACGACGGGATTGATGTGGCAGGAATCACATGCGAGGAGAGTGATGGCGGTGGACGAGATCACGGTGGTATGTTGGGGGCTCGGTGCGATGGGCTCCGGCATGGCGAAGGTGCTGCTGGAGCGGAAAGGGGTCAGGATCGTCGGGGCGATTGCCACGAGGCCCGAGAAGGCCGGACGCGACCTCGGGGAGGTCCTCGGGCTGAGGCGCGAGATCAGCGTGCGGGTCACAAACAACCCGGAGGAGGCGCTAGAGGCCGGGGCTGACGTGGTGCTTCACGCCACCTCGTCGTTTGCGAGAGAGATCTACCCGCAGCTTGACGCGGCCATGGCCGCAGGGTCCAACGTCATCACGGTGGCTGAGGAAATGGCCTACCTCCGGCAGAGCGACCCGGAGCTTGCCGCGGAGATCAACGAGCTTGCCCGCAAGTATGGGGTGAGCGTCCTCGGCACCGGCATCAACCCCGGGTTCGTCCTGGACACCCTGATCATCGCACTCACGGGCATCTGCACAGATGTGAAGAGAGTGAGGGCGAGGCGGGTCAACGACCTCTCTCCTTTCGGCCCCACTGTCATGAGGACTCAAGGGGTGGGTACCACCGTTGAGGAGTTCAGGGACGGTATCGCGAAAGGCACGATCGTTGGCCACATAGGGTTTGTCCAGTCGTGTGGCATGATCGCAGACGCCATCGGGTGGAAGCTCGACGAGATCACCCAGACCAGAGAGCCGATTATCTCCAGCACCAGGCGCCAGACATCGTATGTTGACGTCAAGCCGGGCATGGTGGCGGGATGCAACCATACGGCGCATGCTTTCATGAACGGGGAGGAGGTAATCACCCTCGAGCATCCGCAGCAGGTGCTGCCCGGGCTCGAGGGGGTCGAGACCGGCGACTACATATGGATCGAGGGCACCCCACCGGTGAACCTCGCCATAAAGCCCGAGATCCCCGGCGGCATCGGCACAATCGCCATCGCGGTGAACATGATACCGCACGTGGTGGCGGCGAGGCCGGGCCTCGTGACCATGAAGGACCTGCCTGTGCCTGCGTGCGCGATGGGGGACATGACGAGGCTTGCGCGGGCAGCGAGAGGGGATGGCGAAGGTGCTTGACGTGGCAGGGCCCGAAAGCGCGGAGCGCGTCCGGGCCGGGGAGTACGTAGAGATACACTCGATCATCCTGAAGCCGGGCGAACGGGCCCCGCAGGTACCCGAGGACACCCAGAGAGTCCCCCTGGAACTACGGATCAAGGGCTACCTCGATCACGACGCGTTCGTCGGCGATGAGGTGACCATTACGACGGTGCTGGGTAGAAAAGTGAAGGGGCGGCTCGTCGCGGTGAATCCTCCATACCCGCACTCCTTCGCAAGGCCCGTGCCTGAGCTTCTCCACATAGGCGAAGAGCTGTGGCGCCTTCTGGACGTAAGAGAGGTCAGAGAGGGTGACGAACCATGATATCCGGCACAAGCTACGCGGAGGTCATGGCCAGGCGCCACGACATCATGAAGTCAGCCGTGGGGATCGACTACGAGAAGTTCGAGACCGGCGCCATCGCCTTTGACTACGAGGGGATGATGGACGAGGTCGGTTACACGCTCGAAGAGATCCACGCCATTCAGGAAGAGACGAGCGTCGGACGCACCCCTCTCGTCGAACTCCGTAACATCACGGAGCTGGTGCGACGGATATCTGCTCCCGGCAAAGGCGCGCGCATTCTCGTGAAGGACGAGTCGGCGAACCCCTCGGGCAGCTTCAAGGACAGGCGCGCGTCTGTGTCGGTATACTGCGCGAAGAAGAAGGGTTACCCCGGGGTTATCGCCGCCACCAGCGGCAATTACGGGGCGGCGGTGGCTTCGCAGGCGGCCAAGCGGGGCGTCAAGTGCATCATCGTGCAGGAAACCTACGACTCGAAGGGCCGCGGCCAGCCAGAGATCATCGAGAAGGGGCGGGCGTGCGAGGCGTACGGCGCCGAGGTGCACCAGCTTACGGTGGGGCCCGAGCTCTTTTACGTGTTCCTGAGGCTCCTTGAGGAGACGGGTTTCTTCAACGCGTCCCTCTACACCCCGTTCAGCATCGCCGGCATCGAGACGCTTGGGTACGAAGTGGGCACGGAGACGCTGCGAGCGACGGGACGGTACCCGGACGCAGTCATAGTGACCCACGCGGGCGGCGGGAACGTCACCGGGACGGCGCGCGGCCTCCGCAAGGCTGGGTGCCGCCACACCCAGGTCATCGCCGCGAGCGTGGACCTTGCCGGCCTTCACATGGCGAGCGACACCGACTTCAACAGGAAGTCGTTCACAACCGGTCACACGGGCTTCGGCATTCCGTTCGCGACGTGGCCCGACAGGGCGGACGTGCCTCGCAACGCTGCGAGACCCCTTCGCTACATGGACAGGTACGTCACCGTGACGCAAGGGGAGGTCTTCTACGTCACGGAGATGCTGGCGAAGCTGGAAGGCATGGAGCGGGGTCCCGCCGGAAACACGTCTCTTGCCGCCGCCATCGCCATCGCGCGCGAGATGGACCGCGACCAGGTGGTGGTGGTCCAGGAGACCGAGTACACAGGCGCTGGGAAGCACCCGTACGCGCAGCTTTCGTTCGCGCGAGACATGGGGGTCGAGGTAAGACGTGGTGACCCCCGCGAGAACGTGCCTGGGAAACGGATAGTCATACCAGAGCACCCCTCGCAGATCCGTGTGAAAGAAGTGCCCCTTGCTGACATCCGGAGGTCCTACGTACGAAACGCCCTGTCCCACGCGAAGGGCAGGAAGATATCAACGGAGGACGTCAGGTTCCTTGCCGATGACACAAACTCCACCGTGGCGTTTGTCGAGGAGACTATACGCGAGCTTGGGGGAGGGGAGGGCCGAGCGTGATGATGCGGCCAGATGATTTCGAGGAGAGGCGCCGGCATCTTGCCGGCATGAGCGATGAGGAGCTTGCCGGGTACTTTTGGGAGCTTGCCGACAGGGTGGTGCAGCCCCTGGTGGATCTCGCGCGCACCCATACGTCTCCTTCCATTGAGAGGTCCGTGCTCCTCCGGATGGGGTTTTCGAGCCTGGAGGCGAAGGCCATAGTCGATAGGTGCGTTGAGAAGGGCTTTCTCGGCAAGGGGGCGGGCCATGTGGTCTGGAAGCTCGCCAGCGCCCGCGGGATGAGCGTGCGCGAGGCTGGGGTTGCCCTTGCCGAGGGCAGGATGTGGGATGAGGTGGTGGGCCTCTTTGAGGCCAGGAGGTGAGGCGGGGTGGGCGGGAGGAAGCTTTGCCCCGACGAGAAGCTGGATGTGCGGGAAATCCTGCGGGATCTCGAGTATTACAGGCCGAGGCGACGCGGTTGGACCTGGCGCGAGAAGCTGCCGCCGGGAACGAGCCTCGGGCCGTTTGAGTACCAGCAGATATCACGCCCCCTGGAGCGGTCCGTGCCGCTTCCAGCGGCCAAGCACTTCGGCGGCATAGACCCGCAGCCGGAGATGGTGGTGACCACGGAGATCGCGTCCGGCCGCTTTGAGGACGACATAAGGCGGATGAGGATGGCCGCCCGGCACGGCGCGGATCACATAATGGTCATCCGCACCACCGGCCAGAGCCACTTCGACGGGCTCATCGAGGGCACGCCAGAAGGGGTCGGCGGGGTCCCCATCACGCGCAAGCAAGTGCGCGCGACGCGCAAGGCCCTCGACCTCATCGAGGACGAGGTAGGGCGTCCAATCAACTTCCACTCGTACGTGAGCGGGGTCGCAGGCCCGGAGATCGCCGTCCTCTTCGCCGAGGAAGGCGTGAACGGGGCCCACCAGGACCCGCAGTACAACGTCCTTTACAGGAACGTCAACATGTACAGGTCTTTTGTGGACGCCGCGGTGGCCAAGACCCTGATGCAATGGGCAGCGATGGCACAGATCGACGGGGCTCACAACGCCAACGCCACCGCGCGCGAGGCGTGGAAAGTCATGCCCGAGCTAATGGTCCAGCACGCCATCAACTGCGCATACTCGGTGAAGGTGGGCATGGCGAAGGAGAACATATGTCTATCTACCGTTCCCCCGACGGCGCCGCCCGCCCCGGAGATGCGCCTCGACCTTCCCTATGCCGTGGCCCTTCGCAGGCTGTTCGCGGGGTACAGGTTCCGGGCGCAGATGAACACGAAGTACATCGAGTCCTCCACGCGCGAGGCCACGGTCACTCATGCTCTAAACCTCATGTTGTCGAGGCTCACGAGCGCGGACATCCAGAGCACCATCACCCCTGACGAAGGGCGGAACGTCCCCTGGCACTACAACAACATCGCGGCGCTGGACACCGCAAAGCAGGTGCTGGTAGGGCTCGACGGCCTGCGAAGCATGGTGAAGCTCGATGATAGCCCCGAGGGCGAGCTGGAAAGGAAGGTGCGTGAAATCACAGAGCGCGCCGTCCTGTTCCTCGAGGAGATCCTCGATGTTGGTGGGTACTTCGAGGCCGTGCGGCGCGGGTTCTTCGTTGACTCGGGGATGTACCCCGAGCGCCACGGCGACGGCATAGCGCGGGACCCGGAGGGAGGCGTGGCGGCGGGGACCATAGTGCCACGCGATCCAGATTACATGGCCCCTGTATGCGCTCACTTCGGTGAAAACCACCTTCCTGAGGGAACCAGGGCTGACCGGCCGTGCGATCTCATCGGCGGGTGCACTCTGTGTAATCCGGAGAAGATCGTGTACATTGACGAACTTGACCCGAGTGACAACGTCGAGTCCAGGCTGGCCGCGCTTGAGACTGGCCCGCCCGGCGCGGTTTATCCCGAGGTAGAGTGGGCCCAAGACCGGGTCGTGACCATGACCATGTTCTGGCCTCTCGACGAGGCTCGGGCAGAGGCCGCGGCGCTCGAGACCGCGCGCAGGCTAGGCCTGGAGGAGCCAAAGGCCATCCACAAGGAGGTCATGCACCCTGCGGAGGGCACCCTGGTCGAGGTGAAGGGCAGGGTACCCTTTGGGATTGAGCTTGCGAGCCTCAAGCTCCCGGAGGAGCAGAAGACCCTCTCGCCCGACGAGATCAGGAGGTCCGTCAAGGAACGGGGCGTCAAGGTGGTTGCGGCCACCGTGGGCCAGGACGAGCATTCCGTGGGTCTCCGGGAGATACTAGACATAAAGCACGGCGGTATTGAGGGGTTCGGTATCGAATGCCACTACCTCGGCACGTCCTGTCCTGTTGAGAAGCTGGTGAATGCGGCAATCGAGGTGGGCGCCGACGCTATCCTCATAAGCACGATAATCACCCACGCCGATGTCCACAGGATGAACATGAGGAAACTTGCCGACCTGTGCGTCGAGAAGGGCATCCGTGACAAGGTGCTCCTGGTCGCCGGAGGCACCCAGGTGACCTGGGACATCGCGGTGGAGTCGGGGATGGACGCCGGGTTTGGGAGGGGGACCCGGGGCATAGATGTGGCCAGCTTCCTCGTGCGAAAGCTCCGCGAGAAGGAGGCCGGAGCGGGAACTGGAACCGGACCCAGCGCGGGCGCGGCCGAAAGCGAAGGCGAAGGCGCAGGAGCAAGGGCAAGGGCAGGCGCAGGGGCAGCGGCAGGGGAAGGCGCGGCTACAGGGGCGGACGCAGGTGCGGAACCAGGCGCGGGGGCTGCCGGGTGATGGACGTGCTGGTTGCCGAGATCGGCAGCACTACAACCCTGGTGAACGCCTTCGATGGGGTGGACGGCCCGAACCCGATGTTTCTGGGGCAGGGCAAGGCGCTCACGACTGTGCAGGAAGGCGACGTCGGGCTGGGTCTCGAGGGGGCCATCGACGACCTCGGGCGCGCTCTTGGAACGGCGCGCGTTGAATACAGGGCGCTCCTTGCGACGTCGAGCGCGGCAGGCGGGCTTCGGATGACGGTCCACGGGCTGGTGTACGACATGACGGTCAAGGCCGCGAAGGAGGCGGCGCTCGGGGCCGGGGCCGTCCTCAAGATGGTGACCGCCGGGCGCCTGTCCGAGGCTGACCTCGCGAAGCTCCGGGCCATACGTCCCAACATCATCCTTCTCGCGGGTGGCGTGGACTTCGGCGAGAGAGAGACGGTCCTTGAAAACGCAAGGCTCATCGCGGAGGCACGTGTGGCGGCCCCTGTGATATACGCCGGCAACAGGGCCGTTCAGGATGAGGTGAAGGCCATTCTCGAGGGCGCCGGGATCGCGGTCACGGTCGTTGAGAATGTCTATCCCCGGGTAGACGTCCTCAACATCGAGCCTGCGAGGCGTGCGATCCAGAGGGTCTTCGAGGAGCACATCGTGACCGCTCCGGGGATGGACCGCGTGCGCGAGATGGCGCACGGCGGAATCATGCCGACGCCCGGTGCCGTGATGGCCGCGGCGAAGCTGCTCTACGATGCGATAGGGGACCTCGTGGTCATCGACGTGGGCGGCGCCACCACCGACGTTCACTCGGTGACCGAGGGGTCGGAGGAGATCGCGAAGATCCTCACGAGCCCGGAGCCTGTCGCAAAGCGCACCGTCGAGGGCGACCTCGGCGTGTTCGTGAACGCCGGCAACATCGTGGACCTGATCGGACGCGACAGACTCGTGGAGGACCTCGGCTTCGACCCGGCGGATGGGCTGGCCGCGCTCGAACCCGTGCCTTCAACTGAAAAAGGGGTCCGCCTGGCCCTGGCGCTCGCGACGGAGGCGGCGCGGATCGCCGTCGCCCGGCACGCGGGCGAGGTGCGATACCTTTACGGACCACTTGGAAGGGTTACGGTGGCGGAGGGCAAGGACCTGACCAGGGTGAGGTGGATTATCGGCACGGGCGGCGCCGCGGCGAGGCTGCCGGAAGGGGAGAGTATCCTGGAAGCGGCGAAGGGTCGCCGGGGGGATACGCGATTGCTCCCGCCGCCGCATGCCGGGTGCGTTGTAGACCGGGACTACATTATGGCGTCGTGTGGGGTGCTCGGAAGGCTCTACCCGGAGGCAGCCAGGGCGTTGATGGTTCGAAGCCTGGGGCTTGAAGGGTGACGCGGAGCGCCCCTCAATCATCAGAGAACGGGAGTGAGGTCTCAAGTGGCGAGGAAGACGAAGGTAGTCATCATGGGCGCTGCGGGGCGTGATTTCCACAACTTCAACACGTTCTTCCGCGACAACGATGAGTACCAGGTGGTGGCGTTCACCGCGACGCAGATCCCCAACATCGAAGGGAGGTGCTACCCGCCTGAGCTTGCCGGCGAGGGCTGCCCCGATGGCATTCCCATCCTTGCCGAGGAGGAGCTTCCCGCCATCGTAGAAAGGCACGGCGTGGACCAGGTGGTGTTCGCCTATAGCGATGTCGCCCATCTCGACGTGATGCACAAGGCCTCGATCGCGCTTGCGAAGGGGCCGGATTTCAGGCTCATGGGCCCGGCAACCACGATGCTGAAATCGAAGGTGCCCGTGATCGCCGTGACTGCGGTCAGGACGGGCGTCGGCAAGAGCCAGACGACGCGCAGGGTGACGGACATCATGAGGAATCATGGCAAAAGGGCCGTGGTGGTCCGGCATCCCATGCCGTACGGTGACCTCATAAAGCAGAAGGTGCAGCGGTTCGCCTCGTTCGACGACCTCGACAGGTATGATACCACGATCGAGGAGCGCGAGGAGTACGAGCCTCACATCGCGAGGGGGTTGGTGGTTTACGCGGGGGTCGACTACGGCGCGATCCTGCGGGAGGCCGAGAAGGAGGCCGAGGTGGTTCTCTGGGACGGCGGCAATAACGATATGCCGTTCTATCAGCCTGACCTGCATATCACCCTCGCGGACCCGCACAGGCCGGGCCACGAGACCTCGTTCCACCCGGGTGAAACGAACCTCAGGATGGCCGATGTGGTCGTGCTGAACAAGGTGGATACCGCAAGGCCCGACGATGTTGACAGGGTGGAGAGCACGGTAAAGAGAGTCAATCCTGGCGCAACCGTCATCCGCGCAGCATCCCCGGTCACGCTCGAGCAGGGCGACATGATAAAGGGGAAGAAGGCGCTCGTGGTGGAGGACGGCCCGACCCTCACCCACGGCGGCATGACCTATGGCGCAGGGGTGATCACCGCCCGGCGCCACGGGGCGGAACTTGTGGACCCGGAGCCGTACGCCGTGGGGTCAATCAAGGCCACTTTGAAGAAATATCCCGGCCTCGAGCCGCTCCTGCCCGCCATGGGGTATGGGAGGGAGCAAATCCGGGAGCTCGAGGAGACGATAAACAGGACCCCCGCAGACGTGGTCGTCATCGGGACGCCCATCGACCTCCGTCGGGTGCTGAACATCACGAGACCTGCGCTCCGCGTACGTTACGAGCTCGCGGAGATCGGCCACCCGGACCTGGAGGAGATCATCGTGGAGAGGTTCAGGGGGACGCTCTTTTGAGTATGGCGCCATGAGTTTGCGCCACTTCTCCTGAGGGGTCTGGGCTTCCGGCGCTTGCTAGGGCGCGGCGCCTGAAATTCGGCCGGCCTCAAAGCGCCGAATTCGAACGTATCTCACCGCACGCGCCATCCCCGGAGGGCAACACCGGCAACCCTGGCGAAGGCCTGCGCGCCGAAGAGTAGCGGCAGTCTGTGACGGTCTGCTCAGGGAGGCCGGTGTTACGGCCCGGATGTGCTCGAGCCGGCCAGGAGCCGCGTGAGCGGATGCGGGCGAGGTTGACTCGTCCGGGGCTGTGTGGTACACTCTGGATATCAGGGGAATAGCTGGACTGACTGGCATAAAGGAGTGGTGCCACATGGCCGAGGTCGAGCTACCAGAGGGTGTGTCTGTCGCGAACCTGAGGAGCTGCCGCCAGCTCAGAGGATGTCCCGCGAGCTTGTATCTCATCTGCCCGGTATACGCGAGGCACGGCAATTGCTGGGATTCAGAAGAGGGCTGTCTGGATTGCTGGAAGGATTGTGAGAACTGTAAGGACTACGCGAAGGCAGTCTCCCTGGGGCTTGTGAAGAAGCGGAAGTAGGCGCCGTCCCCCGGGGGACGCACGGCGAGACCCGCCTGGCCCCGTGCCCGATGACAAAGGAGCGCTCCGGCCCTCTGAGACGGCGAGTGTGCCGCGTCAGAGGGCTTTTTCGTTTCGGCCGGGCGCAGGGAGGATCACCCGAAGGTAGCGTAAAGTTTAGGTAGGTAAGTATGGGGTCCATGAAGAAGAGAGACCCCAGGCAGTTATCCCAGGCAGTTGTCGTGAGGATGACTGCACTTCCCTTGGATGGAGGGAGGGGTCTCTCATGATGGATATTCGGCATGTGGTGGCGGTGGTCCTCTTCTTGGTGAAAGGGATTTGCGGGCT
>JBLNDE010000004.1:0-51045 GCA_050261335.1 Bacillota bacterium | reverse complement strand
GTGCTAGGGTTGCCGGTGCTTGCTAGGGCGGGGCGTCGAGAATTTGGCTAGCCCGCGCGCCAAATTCGAACGAGGCTCACCGCACGCGCCGTCCCCGGAGGGCAACACCGGCAACCCTGGACAGGACTTGCGCGCTGAGAAGTAGCGCGAACTTGTGGCGATCTACTTAGAGTGAAATCGAACAGAGAGGGGGCACAGGTGTGGCGCTGTTGGAGCTGGAAGGGGTAAGGAAGGACTACCGCCAGGGCAGGTTGACGGTGCCGGCACTGCGTGGAATCGACCTCGAGATCGAAGGCGGGGAGTTCACGGCGGTCGCCGGGCCGTCAGGTTCGGGCAAGACGACGCTACTGAACCTCATCGGCTGCCTGGACACGCCGACGGAGGGCGTCATCCGCCTCGACGGGCGCGAACTGGCGAAGCTGTCCAAGGCACAACTGGCCGACATCCGACGCCGCAGGATAGGGTTCGTGTTCCAGTCGTACAACCTTATCCCCGTCCTGACCGCGCATGAGAACGTCGAATTCTCCCTGGCCCTGCTCGGTGATGCCATGACGGATGTGAAAGATCGGGTCATGCGCATCCTTGCGGACGTGGGGCTCGGCGGGCTCGAGGGCCGCAGGCCGGGGGATCTCTCCGGGGGGCAGCAGCAGCGCGTGGCCATCGCCCGGGCCCTGGTAAAGGGGCCGGACCTGGTCATCGCCGACGAGCCCACGGCCAACCTCGACTCCGAGACGGGCAAGGCCATAATCGAGCTGATGCTGGAGATGAACCAGAAGAAAGGGACGACGTTCATCTTCAGCACTCATGATCCGATGGTGATGAATTATGCCCGTCGGCTGGTGACCGTCCGCGACGGCCGGATCGCCGAAGACAAGAGGAGGTAACAGGCCATGCGTTACCTGCTCAAGCTGGCAGCGAGGAACTTGTGGCGGCAGAAGCGCCGTACGTTCCTGACGTTCCTTGCGATCGCCGTGGGCCTGGCGGCGCTCATCGAGGTTGACTGCATCATGGCGGGCGTTGACCGCGACGCCATCGACAACCTCATCAACCTGGAGACCGGAGACGTGCGTATTCACGCTCCGGGTTATTCCGCCGAGCGGGAGAGGCTTCCCATCGATCGCACCCTCGATCCTGACGCGGTGCTCGCGGCGCTGCGGAGCGCGGAGGGGGTACAGGCGGCGACGCCAAGGCTCGTATTCGGTGCTCGTCTCAACACCGGCTGGGAGGAGATCCCCGTGATGGGCGTGGGGATCGACCCCGAGCGCGACGGGCAGGTGTTCACGCTGGCCGAGTACGTCGAGGGCCGGTGGCCGGCGCGGGGCGCGGCCGAGGCGCTGCTGGGGTATGACCTCGCGCGCGTGCTCGAGCTTGCGCCGGGCGACAGCTTCACACTCGTCACGCGCACCCGTGACGAGGCGTTTCAGGCTATCGACCTCACCATGGTCGGCCTCATCAGGAGCCCTCATCCGCAGGTGAACAGCGGCCAGGTTTATCTGCCGCTCGACGTTGCAAGTCAAGCTCTCGCGCTGGGCGGCGCGGCGACGGAGATCGTCCTGAAGACAGAGGACGGCGCGAGGGCCGAGGATGTGTCCAGAAACGTGCGCGCTGCCCTGGAGGGCGCCGGCATGTCCAGCGAGGTGCTCACCTGGCGGGAGGCCGCCCGGGACTTTCTCGCGATAAGCCAGAGCAAACAGGGGTTCAGCGCCCTGCTCATTTTCATGATACTCATCATCGCCGTGGTGGGCGTGGTCAACACCATCCTCCTCGGGGCCATGGAGCGCGTCCGTGAGATCGGGATGATGAAGGCGATGGGCATGACGACGAGGGAGATCGTGCTCCTGTTCATGTTGGAGGCTACAGGCATAGGCGTGCTGGGTTCGATCACGGGGTGCCTGATAGGCATAGCCGGCAGCGCCTACCTGGTGAACTACGGCATCAACGTCCTCGAGGGGTATCAGGGCCTCGACATCGGCTACCCGATCGCCGGGGTCATCCGCGGCGCCTGGAACTGGCCAATGATCGCGGAGGCGTTCTTGCTGGGCATCGTGGTGTGCTGGGTGGCAAGCTACGTGCCTGCCAGGAGAGTCGCAGTCCAGGACCCGATCGTCTCGCTGCGTCAGGGCTGAGTATGGCGCCACAGGTTTGCGCGATCTTCCCTGACGGTGTTGGGGCTCGCCGTGCCTGCCAGGGCCGGAGCGCCTGAAATTTGGCTAGCCTTGAGCGCCAAATTCGAACGTATCTCCCCGCACGCGCCGTCCCCGGATGGCGACACCGGCAACCCTGGACAGGACTCACCCGCTGAGAAGTAGCGCGAGCTTGCGGCGATCTACTTAGCATGGGGGGGTGCAGATCGTGAGCCTAATGCGGATAGCGTTCCGCAACCTCGGAAGAGCGCGGGCGCGCACCGCGCTCAGCCTGGTTGCGATCGCGGTGGGCGTTTTCGTGGTGATACTCACGAAAGGAACCATTGACGGCATCATCGACATGGTGGTAGGCAACTCCATCAGGCTCACCTCGGGTCACGTGAGGGTCGTCGCCAGGGAATACCCACTTAAGGAGCGGCTTCTCTCGCTGAACTATCCGGTGGACGGGTTTCAGGGGGAAGGCTATGAGTCGGTCGTGAACGCGTTCGAAGAGGTGCCGCTGGCGTCGCAGGTGGTGCCGCGCCTCCGTTTCGGCGCCATGGTGAGCAAGGGCGAGGAACTCGAGGGCCTCATGGCCATGGGCGTGGAACCGCAAGCGGAAGACAGGCTCATGGGGTTATCCCGTTACCTTGTGGAGGGACGGCTGCTGCGACCCGGGGAGCGTGAAGCCGTCATGGGTCAAAGGACCCTGGACAGGCTCGGCCTCGAGGTGGGCGACAGGTTCACTCTCGTTTTCAATACCGCGCTCGGTTCCCTCAAGGGCTACACCTTTGTAGTGGTTGGCTCGGTCAGGAGCGGCCTGCAGTACCTCGATGACGGTCTGGTCTTTGTGCCCCTCGACGTAGCCCAGGCTATGCTCGACATGGGACGCGCCGTGACCGAGGTGCTCGTGATGGCGAAGGACGAGGCCAGAGTACCCGAACTGTTGCGCGACGTTGAGGGGGTGCTGAAGGCAAGGGGTGCCGACGCCCGCTACGTCGCTGAACCCTGGTACGAGCACAGCGAGATGATGAGGATGTTGCAGATGGTAAAGACGGCATACAACTTCGTCTACTTCTTCATCCTCTTCCTTGCGAGCTTCGTGGTGATCAACACCATGCTGATGATCGTCAACGAACGACGCAGGGAGATAGGCATGCTGGGGGCCCTGGGCCTGCGGCCGGGACAGATCCGGCGGCTCTTCCTGCTCGAGGGTGGCGTAATGGGTGTCATGGGAAGTGCCATTGGGGCATCAATAGGCGCGACCGCTCTCAAGGTATTGACCGGGGTGGGGATACCCTATCCGGGGGTATCGACCCTCGACAAGGCGTTCATGATGCCCTCGAAGCTCTATCCGAGGTTCAGCCCGGACCTCGTTGCCTTCGCGTTTGTCGCAGGCATAGCGGTGACGCTGGTCGCGGTCTCCTGGCCCAGCGCCCAGGCCGCCAGGATCGAGCCGACGCAGGCGCTCAGGACCTGATAGAGTAGTGGATCACAGGGATTCACAGGGAGGAAGCGAAGATGAGGATCGGGACGGGGGTCAGGATGAAGGTCATGCCCATGACGGCGGTCGTCATCTCGGTGGCGCTCTGTCTCTCCTTTACCGGGCTTACCGGATTTGGCGGGGCGGCTGCGGCGGCGGACCTGACCGCGAAAGAGATCGTCGCCAGGATGGATGCAAATGCGTACATGGCCAGCGCCCACCTGGTGGCGAAGCTCGTCATCCGGGCCGGCAGCCGTGAGATCACGAAGCAAATGGAAGGATGGGTGGTCGGGAATCAGAAGGCCATGGTGACCTTCCTCAACCCTGGCGATCGCGGAACGAAGTACCTCAAGCTTGGCGACGAGCTGTGGATGTTCTTTCCCGACGCGGAGGACCTAGTGAAGATCTCAGGCCACATGCTCCAGCAGGGTATGATGGGGAGCGACTTCTCGTACCAGGACGCCCTCGAGAGCGAGAAGATGGGTGAGCTTTACGAGTTCAAGCTGGCCGGAGTGGAGACATACGAGGGAGCCAGGTGCTACGTGCTCGAGGCCACGGCGCTTCCCGGCAAGCAGGTCTCCTACCCGAAGCGGAAGATCTGGGTTGACAGCGAGAAGTTTGTGGCGAGGAGAGAGGAACTCTACGCGGCAGGCGGCAAACTCCTCAAGGTCTCGCGGGCCGAGGAGGTCAAGGAGAAGGGCGGGCGCACCTACGCGAGCAGGGTGGTCATGGAAGACAAGTTGAAGCGGGGATCGTCCACGACCCTCATAGTGGAGCAAGTCGAGTTCGACGTGAAGATCTCCGACGACGTGTTCTCGCTGAGGAACTTGATGCGCTGATTTGCTGGCAGGCTCGGTGAGGCAGGAGCCGCTGGCAGGGTGCTGACGCCTGCCCCCGGGTCTCCGCCTGTCCCCGGGTCCGGCCGGAGTCCGGCCATCCTGGATGGTCGTGCGCCAGTCCGCGGGCGCGCCTCACACATCGAACCGGTGTACCGGGGCCCGGGTCAGTCTCGTGATATTGCCCGACGTGCGGCTATGACAAAGCGCGACCGAGGCGGTGGATGATACTATGAGAACGGCGAGACGGCATGCTGTGCACAAGTCAACCGGGCGGAGGGTCTTGCCTCTGCACACAGGTGTACGTTGTCCTGCGGCCGTGGTCTGTCTGTGCCTTGCCGCCGCGCTCGCGCTTTCGCGCGGCGCGGCGGCCGCGCAGTCCACGATGGATGCGGCCACGCTACCTGAACTCCAGGTGGGCGGCGAATGGCAAGCACGTGTATACGCTGCCCAGATCCAGAGCTCGTGGTCGAGCTCGATGGAGTCCATGCTCAGATTGAAGCTGCGGCTCGGGGACTATCCCTGGAAGTTTTACGCAGACGTGGGGGCGACGCTCGGCCGCGCGCCTGGAGCCGACGGCGACTGGACCGTGACGACCGAGCTGGAGCGGGCATACCTCAAGGTCTTCCTGCCGTGGGCCGACCTCAGCCTCGGGAAACAACAGATCAGCTGGGGCGTGGGATATGCCTGGTCGCCCACGGACGTCTTCAACGCGCCGAACGCGCTGGACCCTGAGGGCTTGCGCAAGGGCGTGGAGGCGGCAGTCATCAGGGTCCCGGCCGGGCCCCTGGCTTACTGGAGCCTCGTCGCGGCCCGGAACGAGCGCAGCTCCACCCAGGGCGGCGGCGCCGCGTGGCAGTACGGGGCGAGGTATCACGCAAACTGTGGCGGCACCGACTGGTCTCTCGCGGCCGTGACAGATACAGGCACGACCATGGTAGGGGTAGACGCCAAGGGCGATCTCGCGGTCGGGGACCTCGCGCTCGGGTGGCACGCCGAGGTTGCTCACCATGCGCCGCACGATGGGTCCGACCCGTGGGTCGAAGGGGTGCTCGGCGCCGATCGCAGCTGGGGCGGCGGGAAGATGGTCTGGGCTGGCGAGTACTTCTACAGCTCACGCGGTGCTGCAACGCGGGATTTCTACGATTACGTATCGTGGCTCGCAGGTGACCGCACTTACCTGGCTCGCCACTATGCGTTCACCCAGCTAACATACCAGCACGACGAGTTCACATCCGTTTTCGGCTCGACGCTTGTGAACCTCGTCGATCGCAGCGCCGTCCTGACCGCAGGGACAAGCATGCTTCTCGGCAACCAGTGGACGCTCTCGTTGTCAGCGAGTGCCCTTGAGGGAGGACCGGGCGGCGAGTTCGCCGGCGGAGCTATCCCTGGCACACTCGTCAGAAGGCCCCACGTGGTGCTGAAGGCCCAGGCTGCGTACAGCTTCTGATGTGAACGACGACATGCTCCGTCAGTACCCCAAAATAGCTGGTGAGCCATGCAGGATTCGAACCTGCGACACCCGGATTAAAAGTCCGGTGCTCTACCACCTGAGCTAATGGCCCACCCAAAAGAATCGTGCTATGCAACTGGCGTGCCCGCCCGCGGCCCTGGCCGTCGGCGGACATCATCATACTACCACAATTACGGCCTCCTATCAAGGGAGGGGCGTTTCCAGCGGTGGAACGGTTTCGGGATCCCGTGAAGCCGCTGGGCCGGGTGCGAGTTGGGAAAGGGGCGCCACTTTTCCAGGTGCTCGTGGTGCTCGGGCGACGGGGCCTTTGACGTTTGACGGAGGACCGCGGAGCCGGCGGGCCGGAACGCGGTGGCGAAATGGCGGAGGCTAACGAACCTGCGCTCGTCCGCACGAAAGCCGGCCGCGTGGCGGCCGCCTCTGCCGCGAAGGACGGCGGGAGGCCCGGTGCTCTATGCCATGTGAACCATGGGCGAGCCCTTCCCGCTTCCGGCCTCTCCCACGGTCGCGCACCCGCGTCGTGGATTCGCACGGTGTGCCGCGCGTCCGGCGTTAGGCTTCGTCCGTGGCCGGGGCGGCAGCGCACACGTGAGCGGCCCGATGCCCGCAACCGTTCACCGGCGGGACACATTACGCGCCAGGCATCTCCCGCCGTCATGCGTCCGCCTTGTGTGCGGCACTTTGGGCGCGGTCCGACGGCTTGCTCCGCCCGGCCTCGCGCCACCCGCCGGCCCGCTCCACCTGCCTGCGCACCACGTGCCGAACTACGCCACGCCGCGCCGGCATCCAGCTCGTTACGTGGTGATCTTCACCGCAGCCCTGGGATCCCCGGCCCCGGCGCCAGCCCTGCGGGACCACTCCCACCGGGAAGCGGACCTCCCGGGATTGGCACGAACGGCATCGACCCATGCGCTGACGCGCCGTGGGACTGCATCGGCACCTGAGCAGCCATGGCAAGGCGCAGACGCCTTTCGACGTCAGGCCAGTTCACCACGTTCCACCATGCCCTGATGTAGTCGGCGCGCCGGTTCTGGTAGTCCAGGTAGTAGGCGTGCTCCCAGACGTCCAGCACCAGCACGGGTATCGTGCCCCATTGCGTCAGGTCCTCATGCCTCCAGGCCGTCAGGATCTCGAGGCGCCTCCACTGGGGCTGCCAGACGAGCACGCCCCAGCCGGAACCTTCCACGTCGAGAGCCGCTCTGGAGAACTGCTCGTGAAACGCCAGGACGCTGCCGAAATGCGCGACGATATGGTCTCTCACCAGCCCGGTGGGCTCGCCGCCGCCTGACGGGCTCATGTTCGTCCAGTATATGCTGTGGAGGATGTGCCCTGAGCCATTGAAGGCGAGCTCCCGCTCCCAGTAGCGGACGAGCGAGAAGTCCAGGCGAGCCCTCTCGTCGACCAGGGCTAGCTCGGCCGCATTAAGCCCTTCGACGTAAGCCGCGTGGTGCCGGTCGTGATGGATCCGGAGCTGGGTCTCGCTGATGTACGGTTCGAGCGCGTCGTATGCATACGGCAGGGGCGGAAGCCGGTGCCCGCCCGGCGGCACGGGCACCACCGCTCCTGAGGTTTCCGCCCCCGGTTGATTGCCCTTCGGGGTCACAATGGTCGCCTCCCTATCAGGGGCCCTCCCGTTTCTCGAACGGTGGTGCCGGGAGGGCCGACAAGTTTCAGGCCTCTGGACCCCCACTTAGCCAAGTGGCCGTATATCTTATGCAGCCTGTGTAGGCTATGAGATGGCCGCGCCCCGCCGTTCAATAGGAGAATACGCGACGCGCTCAGCAAGAGGCCGGGAGCAGGATTCTGTCCACTGGCGTCGAATCCGGAACTGTCGCACAGGCTTCCGCTGACACATACCATGTCCTTCAGGACTGGGGAGTCATAAACGAAGAGGATTACGCGTTCGGCGTGGCGAGGCGCCCGCGGTGGCAGAGGCAGCCTGCGCCTCGCCGGGATGCGGCTCTCGCAAGACGATGACTGACCGTTTTTCGGCTTGTCTCGATCTTGCGGGTTCAGCTCTTTGGGATCGCGTCGGGGCGCCGCTCGGGCAGATCGGTCAGAGGTGGGGTGTGACGAGATGATGGGTCCCGGCGAGTCGAGACCGCGAGTGCTCGAGTATGTGGAGCTGAGGCTACCCGATCTGCAGGCGCTTGACCGAGCTACGACGGTGTTCCTCATGAGCGTTAGCCCCGTCGAGGTCCACGGGCCGCATCTTCCCGTGGGCACCGACGTGTTCATCTCCGAGGAGCTTCTGCGCCGCTACGTAGCCGCGCTTGCCAGCCGCCACCCTGAGTTGACCTTCGTGAAGCTGCCGCCGCTCCACTGCGGCTCCGACGCGCTGCCGGTGCCCGGTTCCCTCTCGGTCCCGGCGCCGCACCTGGAGGGCGTGCTCGTGGCGTACGGGCGCGGCCTTGCGAAGCAAGGGTTCCGCTACCTCTTCGTGGCGGACAACCACGGCGGCCCGCGCCACCAGATGGCCGTCGAGGCGGCGGCCCGGGCGCTCTGGCGCAGGCACAGGTTCTATCTCATAGATCCGTTCGGCGTGGACTACCGGCTCATGGTCCAGCACGACCCGGAGTTTCTGCGCCGCACGGGCCTAGGCCCCGGGACGTGCGGCGACGATGCCGACAACCACGCAGGCACCAACGAGACATCACTCATGCTCGCTTGCGGCCCCGAGCGCGTGGCCGCGAGCTTTCGCGAGGTCCCGCCGTCGATGCTGCCGCCGCGGCGCACTGGGGCGGCGGAGCTCGTGGCCTGGCTCGGGCGCGTGCTCCGGGCCCTGGGTGGGCGCGTCGTCGGCTGCGACCTCGAGCACCTCGCGAACACTCTCGCCTGGGTAGGCGACCCCGCGATGAAGCCGTACATGGGCGACCCTGGCAGGGCCAGCGCCGAGGCCGGCGAGGCCATGCTGGCCGCCCGCGTCGCCATCGGCGCGGAGCTTTTCGAGCGCGCCCTCGCCAGCGCCGGGCGGGCACCGGTGCACATCGCGCCGATGCTCTGGGGCGTGCGCTTTCTGCGCCGCCTGCCCGAGTAGCGTGGCTGCCGTTTCATCGTTCAAATTGCCCCGAGGTTCCGCAGCCCCCTTACCATGTGCTTCGCCATGTCTACGCACCCGTTGTCCTTGAAAGTGACCCCTTCTGCTTCCAACATGGCTCGCTGTCTACCCTCGCCGCCGAAAACGTGTGCGGGCGCCATGGCGCCGGACCTGTTTACTACCCGGTGGCATGGCAAGCCCAGGCGCGGTGGGGCCTCCCACATCGCCCAGCCCACGGTCCGGGCGCTCCGAGGCGACTCCAGCCAGGCCGCGATCTGGCCATAGGTGGCCACCTTGCCCGGCGGAATCTGAGCGACGACCTCGTAAACCCTCTGAAAGAAACCGCGCATATCTTGTTCTTCCCGGCATCCTGAGGTCATGCACCGTAACCTCCCATCGCCGTTACAGACACGATGCAAATCCATGTTCCTTATCAGGAAACCTGGCACTTCGGGCAGATGAAGGTCTTGGTGGCGCCGGTCTTGATCTCCTCGATGGCCGTGCCGCACCGCGGGCACGGCTCGCCCTGTTTGTAGCCAATCAAAAAGAACTCCTTCCACTTGCCGAGGTTGCCGCCGGACCGGTAGAAGTCCGTCTCCAGCCCGCCCTTCTCGATGCCGCGGTTCAAGATGGACTGGATGGCTTGATGGTACCGCCTGAGTTCGTCCTCGGTAAGCGAACCCAGTTTACGCTGGGGATGCAGACGGGCCTCCCAGAGGATATCGTGGGCCTAGGCGTTGCCGATCCCCGACAGCTTGTCCTGGTCCAAAATCAGTGACTTGACCGTGCTGCGCGGGTACTTGCGAGCGATTGCCACGAACTCCTCTACCGAGAGCTCCATGGGTGAAGGCCCCAGTCTGGCGGTCTCCGGGTGCTTGGGCAGTTCTCCGGGTGACAGCAGCCGGATGTGACCAAACCACCAGAACCGGCAGGTGAAACCGGCGCCGTCGTCCAGTTCCAGGCGGAACTGATACTTGCCTGGCAACCCATCGCCGGGTCTGTAGTACCAGAGGTCCGCGCCCATGCCCAGGTTGATCAGGAGGTAGTATTCAGGCTCGAGATGTAGGTAGAGCCATTTTCCACGCCGGGTGACAGACGTGATCCGTTTCCCCATCAACGTCTCCTCAAGCAGTTCGGGCGGGACATTCAGACACTTTTCCTGGTGGGTTTCGACCAGGGCGATTGCGCGCCCGCTGAGCGAGTCATCCATCTGACGTTGAAGAATGGTAAGTTCGGGTAGTTCCGCCACGACGCATTCCCCACTTCCTGCGCAGCACTGCCACCTGATTGTTCTGCAATTCCCGAGAGTTCCCTGCCGAGGATCAGGAGATGTGAGAGCCTTCGGTGCTACGCTTTCGCGTCCTCCTGTAGTGCCTCCTTGCCTTGGCCCGATTTCCGCAGCTATCCATCGAGCACCATTTCCGGGTCCGGTTTCGGCTCGTGTCAAGGAAAAGCCACCCGCAACCGTCTCCGGGACACTCCCGCACCCGCTCGAGGTCTCCTGAGACCAAGAGCTCGGCGGCCGACCACACCACCGGCCAGAGCATCCGGTCCAGCTCGTCTTCGCCCGTCCACTCCCAGGCAAAACTCTCACCGGCAGGGGCGATCCGCAGGTGGGTCAAAGCTCTGGCAAGGGCAGAGTTCAGGGCGGCAAGGTCCGTAGCCTTGGGCTCCCCTCGGGCTACGATTGCCGAGAAGATCCGATACATCGCTTCCCGCAGAGTAATCGCCCTTTCCAGGACCGAAGCAGCCTCATCTGATCGATGCTCCGCCGCACGGGCGAGATCTTGAGCTTGCGCCTCCGTCAGTGCGCCAGCGTGCCGACTCCACGCCACCAGGTCAGGGTAGTTGGTCAGCCATTCCCTGGGATGGTCGCTGGCGTGCCAATCCACTGTATTCGCAAAATCCAGGCAAAGCCTGCCTCCTATCAGATCGAGGTTACCTGCCCAGGTGTCTGCTTCGTCCATTACTTCTTGCCCCCTTTTCAATATATAACCCATAATAACCACTTGACAGGTTATACATTCCATGGTATCGTCTAACTGACATATATAGTATAGCCGGTTATAAGCCTAAAGTCGAGTGCCCGGTACGGTCAGGTGCTACCCCGGGGGGCTCGGAACCCAGTTAGGGTGGCGCTGTCCGGCAGGGTTCAGAGCTCGCCAGTGTTCAAATCGCCACAGCGGTCGATCAATGTGCGAAGTACCAGAGGTGGAGGGAAACGCCAACGCTCCGGACCTTCGCCAGGAGGCGCTACCATGATACTCTCAGGTCGGAGCGGGCTCAACGGATCACCGTCGGGTATGCCCTGAAGGGCGCAAGGGATCTGAACGCATGGGGCTAAGCGGAGACCTAATCACATGAACGGGGGCGAGGGAAAGATGAGGCACAAGAGGGTGGGTCTGACTGTAGATGCCGCGTTGTTCATGGCGAATTACGACCCCAATATCGCGGCGGGATTACTCAAGTATGACGACCTGGTGAAGGCGGCTGAGGTGTGGAGGCGCTTCCACGATAGGGAGGAGGAGGATTGTCACTCTGCTCCTCGCAGCCAGCCCGCTCATGTCTTGAGGGGTCGGAACCGGGTGCGGCGGCTTCGGTGCTTGAAGCATACGACTTGCTGAGGTCTGAGGGGATTCTGGAGTCGAACGGTAGGGCGGGCACCTATGTCGGGCGGCTGTGCCGCGCAGCGGTCGGACTACGCCCGTCGAATAAGTCCGAAAGGGGGAATTCGAGATGGCATACAAGGACGTGTTAGATGTGCTGGCGCCCTGCGGGCTCAACTGCGCCAAGTGCTTCGCCTTCTATGAAGGCGAGGTAGGGCTCTATAGCGCCAGGCTACAGGACTTGCTGGGGGACTTCGACAGATACGCGGAGAGGTTCTCGAGGCTGGCGGGGCTCGAGGTCTTCAGCAATTATCCGTCGTTCAAGGAACTCCTTTCGTATCTGGCGCAGGCTGATTGCCGCGGCTGCCGCAACGGGGACTGCAGGTACACCGGCTGTGGCGTGATCACCTGTTACAGGCAGATGGGCGTGGACTTCTGCTTCGAGTGCCCCGAGTTCCCTTGCGCCAGGACCAACTTCGATCCCGACCTCGAAAGAAGGTGGAGGCAGATGAACACCCGGATGAGAGAGGTGGGGCCGGAGGAGTACTTAAAGGAGACCAGGGACCTGCCGAGGTACAGGTGAAACCGGGGGGAACCGAGACACCTCTACCACAGACAAGGAGGCCGGCCGTGAATGAACAACGCTTTGCAGAAGTGGGCAGAGGAGCGTGGGTACCTCATCACCTGGAGCGACGCCAAGGTGGTGGATGAGGTACGGCTTGGTTTCCAGAGACGGCGAGAGGCAGGAGAACTCAGCGAATACTTATACCAGCGAAGCCTCCGCGCCTTCACCTATCTCAACGGTGGTGGACTGCCGCATGCAAAGACAGTCGTGGTCATCTCCATGCCCCGGCCCGCGCACAAGGTCGCGTTCAAGACCGCGAGGGGCGTGTTCGAGGCCGTCGTGCCTCCCACTTACAGGTGGCATGAGGAGACGCGAGAGAGTGTCCGGCGCGACCTGGAAGCGGGCCCCTTGGAGGGGAAAAGCCGCATAATAAGCCTCAGCGCGCCGCTCAAAGTGCTCGCCGCAAGGCTCGGGCTCGTGACATACGGGCGGAACAACATTACATATGCCCCTGAGTTCGGTAGCTATCACCAGTTAATTGCCTTCCTCATGGATGCGGAGCTCGAACCGTCGGCAGACCCCAAAGCCGACGCCACGCAGGTTTCGACGGAATGCAAGCACTGTACCGCCTGTCTCAAGGCCTGCGCGACGGGTGCCATCAGACCTGACAGGTTCATGATCGATCCGGAACGCTGCGTGACGTTACACTCGGAGGACCTGGAGCCGTGGCCCAGTTGGCTTCCAGCCTCGGCTCACAACTGCATCATAGGGTGCATGATCTGCCAGGAGGTGTGCCCACAGAATTCGGGGCTGCTCAGGATCGAACCGCCGGTGGCATCGTTCGATGAGGACGAAACGGCGACGATTCTTGCGAACACCGTAGATCGTTCCGGGCCGATATGGGACGCTATCAAGGCCAAGTTCCGCTCGGCGGGCCTGATCGACTTCGACGAGGTCGTCAGCCGCAACCTCCGAGCGCTCCTGGCCAAGCCCTGACCCCGTCCTTGCTTGGCCCTGGCCTAGTCCTAAGTATGGCGCCATAAGTCTACGCCACTTTTCCTGACGGTGTTGGGGTTGCCGGTGCTTGCTAGGGCGGGGCGTCGAGAATTTGGCTGGCCCGCGACCCCGGCATCTTCACGACGAGCGGCATGCCATCCAGCCTGCAGATTCGGCGGCCCTCCTTCTCCCAAGGACGGACCTCGGCATGCTCCCCAAGGCACACCTCGACCTGGCCGGGACCATCGAAGCTGGTTCCCTCGCCGTCGATTCCATCGTCGAGGTCAACCACCCCGCACTTGTTGGCCAGGTTGACGAGGGCAACGTAGGTCGCGCCTTCACCAGCCCACGTGATCTCAACCACGCCTTCGGCGAGCTCGACGACGGAAAACTCCGTGCAGGTGCCCTTGATCTCCCTGGCGAGCCGCACCACCTTCTCCACAAACACCGCGAACTCGCTGTCTGCATGCTCCCAGTCCACCGGGTCCTTCTCGAAGAGGCTCGGGGTGCTTCGGGCGCGGATCTCCTGTCCCGCGTAGAGCAGCGTTGCCCCCGGTAGCAGCGCGTAGAAGACAGTCCAGTTCGCCAGGGAGTCTCGATCCCGGATCACCCCGGCGGCGCGCAGGTTGTCATGGTTCTCCAGGAACCTCAGCTTCACGGCGCCCGCCGGGTAAAGAGTCTCCTGGACGTGGAGATGGTTCAGGTAATCACGGAGCGGCCGCCGGCCTTGAAAGTATCCCTTGAGGTACTCGAACCCGTCATAATCGTAGGTCAGGTCGAAGGCCGCGTGCAGTTCCGGGTCGGAATGCGCCGTATAGCCCCTGTCCCGCAAATACTTGACGAAGGACTTCTCCACGCTCTCGGCGAGCCAGATGATCTCCTTCTTCTGTGCGAGCCTGGCGCGGGCGGCGCGCCAGAAGTCGAGCGGGACCAGGGGAGCCACGTCGCAGCGAAAACCGTCCGCACCCAGGTCGACCCACTTCTTGAGGGTCTCGATCTGGTATTCCCAGAGGTCCTGCCGGTGGTAATCGAGATCGTACACGTCCGACCAGTCCGGCACCTTGGTAGTGAGCTCGCCGCCGGCGTCGCGCAGGAACCACTCCGGGTGTTCCTGGAGGAGGACGCTGTCCCGCGAAGTGTGGTTGTATACCACGTCGAGCATGACCTTCATACCGAGTGCGTGCGCTTTGTCGACCAGCATTCGGAAGGACCGTTCGTCGCCCAGTTCAGGGTCAATGGCGCGGTAGTCCCTGATGGCGTAGGGGCTTCCGAGGGTTCCCTTGCGCCCTGCTCTGCCCACCGGGTGGATGGGCATGAGCCACAAGATATCCGTATGCAGGCCTCGGATCCTTTCGAGGTCACGGTAGATCCCGGCAAACGTGCCGTCGCTCGCGTGATTCCTGGGGAAAACCTCGTAGACGACTGCGCTCTTCACCCAGCCGGGGGTGTCAATGGCCATGATGGCGACCTCCATTACTCAGCGTCATGTGTCTCGCGTGTCTCCCGCTCGTCTTTCTTCAAAGCGCCTGAGGGCTGGCTCGCCTTGCCCGTCAGAACAGTCTTTGCTGTTCAATGCGGTGTTTCTTTGCCTTGCCGCCGCCGTATTCGACGAATTCCACGAGCTCGCCGGGGATCTCCCGCACGAACCTGGACTGGGCCGGGCTTCGGCCCGCCGGCGCGCCGGGCGGGCCGATGAGCACGAGCACCTCCGCCGCCCTGGTGAGGGCCACGTAGAAGAGCCTGCGCTCCTCCGCCAGGGCGTCGCCGTCCGTAGCGTCCTTCGCCGCGTCCTTCCACGGCACGATGCCTTCGGCCAGCCCGACGAGGACGACGGCCGGGAATTCGAGGCCCTTGGCCGCGTGCATGGTGAGGAGGCTGATCCCCTCCTCCCCCGGCCGCGCGAGGTCTTCTCGACGTTCGTGGTCAGCCTCCTGGCCGGTTGCGAGGCGAAACATGAACTCAGCCAGGGACCGGTCCCCGGCCGCCCTCGCCACCTGCCGAAGCGCCCGAGAGACCGTGCTCCTGGGGCCTGCCGCGCGCAAGAGCAGTTCCGCTGCGGTCGCCGATTTGGCCAGGACGTCCAGCTCGGCGACGAGGTCCAGGAATCCCTGGATTCTCGCACGTCCGTTGCCGGTGAGGCGGCCCGCGCCCAGTAGCTCCCTCGTAGCGGCCTCCAACGGGGGACGGGGGGCGGCGGCAGCCTCTGCGGGCCCTGACCGCGCCAGCAGGGCGAGGGCCTCGGCGCCCGGATCGAAACGGGTCCCGCGGAGCGCGATCATGAAGCGCAGGTCCGTCGGCCTGTCGATGTAGCGGAGGATGTCCAGCGCCTCACGGACCTCCGGCGCGGCGACGAACGCCCGCCAGCCGAGGGTCCGATAGGGGATGCCTTCGGAGAGAAGTGCCTCCTCGATGGGTTCCGCCTGGCGGCCCGTGCGAAAGAGGACCGCAATCTCGCCCAGGCTGAACGTACGGGCCATACCCTTGCCACTCTGCCGGTCGGCAGCGAGCATGCCGATCCCGCCCACGAGACGTTCGATCTCGCGGACCACCGCCCTGGCCTCGGCCTGCGGGCCCTCTGCGGCTATGTAGCGGAGCTGCTGCTCACCTGGCTGCCCCTCTTGCTCCGCCGCCGCGCTGGCGTTCGCCCCGCCAATGACGGCATTGGCGGCCCGCACGATCGTGCTTGTGCTGCGGTAGTTCAGGGTCAGGTGGAAGCTCGCGGCGGAGGGGAAGTCCGCCGCCAGCTGCGCAAAGAAGCGATGGTCCGCTCCTCGAAAGCCGTAGATCGCCTGGTCTGGGTCACCGATGACGAAGAGGTTGATGCCGTCGCCGGCCAGAGCCTTGACCAGCTGATACTGAACCGGGTTCACGTCCTGAAACTCATCGACCAGCAGGTGTGCGGCCCATTTCCGGGCCGTCTGGCGGGCCGTCCTGTCGTTCTGGATCAGGTCCAGCGCAGACAGGAGCAGGTCGTCATAGTCGCAGGCGCCGGCTGCGGCGAGGCGTTGCTGATAGCACTGGTACGGCTCGGCAAGCGCCGCGGGCACCCCCGGATCTTCCGGCCGCAACCCCTGGCTCTTGGCACGAGAGATGGCTTCCGCGATCCCCGCTGCTCGCATCGTTCGCACCGCCCGCGCCACTCGCGCCGCCGCAACCGCTTCCGCCGCAAGAGCGGACGCTTCCCGGGCGTCGAGCACCAGCGGTGGCGTCCCGCGCACTTCAGTGAGGAGATCGAGGCAGAAGCGGTGGAAGGTCCCGATCCGCACGCCGCCGGCCTCGGCGCCGACCGCGGACACGAGGCGCCGACGCATTTCGTCCGCCGCGCGATGAGTGAACGTGATGGCCGTGATAGCCTCAGGGCGCACGCCTTTCTGGAGAAGGAACACTATCCGCTGGATGAGCGTCCTGGTCTTGCCTGTCCCAGGGCCTGCCGTGACAATGACCGGGCCGGCCGTGGCCGTGACCGCCCGCTGCTGGGCGGGGTTCAGCCCGTCGAGCGGGGAGGCGAGGGAGGGCCTGCGCTGTAGCGGCTCTGCCGCCGCTCGTGCCGCCGGAGCCGCTAGCGCCGCCTGTGCCACCTGTTCCGCCGCGTGATCCCCCACCTCCACCTCCACCTCCGCATGAGCCGGTGCCTCCGCTCTCTCAGGTCTCTCGGGTCCAGGTGCCTCAGGTCCCTCTGGTCTCTCAGGGTGGCGCATGGTGGTGCCCCTGGCCCTATCCCCGGCTCCGGCCCCGGCCCCGGCTCCGGCCATGGCTCCGTCCGTGGCAAGGAGCCGGGGCAGCGCGAAGAGGGCGGCCTGTCCGGAGAGCTGGCGCCTTTCCTCGGGGCGGAAGATCGTCAATTTACCGTACTCTCCGTCATAACCAGGGCGGTACTCGATCTCTCCCGCGCGGACCCTGCGCACCGCCTCGGCGACGACGGTGCCGGCCACGGTCGCGATCCCATCGAGATCGGCTTCCCGAAGAAGGGAGATCTCGGGACCGAGCGCGTCCACGAGCCTCGTGCTCGTCTCCCGGACCCGCTTGCTCGCCGCGCCGACACCAAGGGCGTCGGCCACGATCTCGTCCAGGGAAACCAGGGAGGTATACATGTTCGCCCCGGGCGGGCGGAAGCCCTCAGGACGGTCGGCCAGGTCCGCCACGCGGTGCAGCACTCCGACAGTGACCGGCCGTCCGCAGACCCGGCAGATGCCTTTGGCTGCGAGGGTCTCTTCAGGGTGCCAGCACACCCCGCAGTTTCGGTGGCCGTCGTAGTGGTACTTTCCTTCCTCAGGGTAGAACTCCACTGTCCCGACGACGCGGCCCTCCTGGCGCCGCAGGGCAGCCACCATGCCCCGGTACGAGAACGGCGCCTCGAACTCGTTTGCCTCGCGGCCGAGCTTGTCAGGGGAATGGGCATCGGAATTCGAGATGAGCGTCAAACGATCCAGGGCCGACAGCCGCCAGTTCATCGGGGGATCCGAGGAGAGCCCCGTCTCGTAGGCCGCGATCTCGCCCGCGAGGTCCCCGAAGCATTCCTCGAGGGCGTCGAAACCGGAGTTGGCGCCGAAGAGGGAGAAATGGGGCGTCCAAATGTGGGCGGGCACGAGCACGGCCGCCGGTTCAACCTCGAGGATGATGGCCAGGAGCGTGCGGCTATCGATGCCGATGATCGGCCGGCCGTCGGCCTCCAGGTTCGCCCCCCGCGCCTCCAGGGCCGCGCTCACCCGGGCCGCCGCGTCGAGGTTCGGCAGCAGGACGAGATGGTGGATCTTGCGGGTGCGGCCGCCCTGCTTGTAGATGCAACTGATTTCGCCGGTCACGACGAAACGCACCCGCGCCTCAGGACCCGCAGCCGTGCGCAGCCGGTAGAAGCCCTCCTCTGCCTCGACGAGTTCCGCGCCAAGCTCCGCACGCCATCCCGCGTGGGTGAAGTCCCCCGTGCCGATGGCGGCGAGACCCTTGCGGGCCGCGGCCTGGGCCAGGGGGCCTGGCTGGCAGGTGTCGCTGGTCGCGCGGGAGTAATGGGAGTGGACGTGCAGGTCGGCGAGGTATGTCACGTGTTCCATGTATATCACCCCTACATTGCTGCGTTGCCAGATTTAACGGGCGGGGCGGGCGGGGCGTCCGCGATGAAGTATCGCGCACAAATGCTGCCGAAGTTCGCATTGGCGCATTGCCGGATCAGCGGGCAGAGCGGACATTGTCCCTGAGCGGCCCTGCCACATTGCTCCTGGATCACCGGTGGTAGTACTTGTCGAGGTCTCCTTTCCAGTTCTCCTGTTCGTGCTCGGGAAGCTTGCCTATGCGGCATCTTGGTTTCGCCACTACTTCTCTAGCCTCGAAGGTACTGAAGAAGTTCATGCTGTATGCTGTTCTGACCACCAGCGCTGTGTCGAGACCCTTATAGGTGCCTGCACACGATACGATTTCATCACCTTCGTTCACCTGGCCGGCATCGGTCGCCATAACCGCCGCCTCAATGGCGATCTTGGTGCCCGCACCGAACACCTCGAGGGTCCTGTCCATGATGGCCTCCGACGTAGGATAGTCCCACTTGATCGCCCGGGATGGAGGGGCGAGAGGTCTCGAACCCTGAACGATCCTTGCTCCGTTTTTCGCCAGGACCTCGCGGATATGCGAGTATTCCTCACGCATCAACCCGATTGGTATGTCACCCTTCGGCCCCCATGTGGTCGCGGGATAATGGGTGACGACAACAAGTTCTGTGCCCGTGCCCCGGAGTACGTCCAGAGCCCTCAGGGCGCTCCTGCCGGTCTCAGAAGCGACCACGACCGTCCGGATGCCGAGCTGCCGGCACCTTTCCCGGACTGCATGCAACACGCTTTCCGTGTTCACCTCGCCGCAATACCCGAAATAGACGGTGTCCCTGGTTGCAGTGTCCCTGGTTGCGTCCGCCATGGGCCGATCCCCCCATCCATGTCCCATCCACGTCGCCTCTGACCATGCTATCTCCGACCGTCCTGGCCGTTTCCTGTTCCCCAGTTCGCGAGCTGACCCAGCATCTCCTTCCTCTTGAAACACCTCCTGGAACAGACTATGTGCGCAAACTCCACCTCACCGGAGTCACACGAACTGAGAGCAGCCCGGGAAGGGATCAATGGGTACCCGCCGCCAGCAGAGGGAAACAATACAATTGGGGCGAATATAAAGTAGTGAGAAGACGCATGGGCGACGAACCGGGGTTGGATTCGCCCCCATGTTTTCCCTACTAGGTGAGGGTGCAGAAATGCTCCCGACTTTTGGGAGGGGTTGCCGGTGTTGCACTCGGGGACGGCGCCCCAGGCGGGGCGCGCTTCGCCAAAATCCGGCCCGTCGGGCGAGTGGCCGGATTTTGACACCCCTCGTGCAGTCACCGGCAACCCAGCAACTACTGGAAAACGGACAAGGATTAACGCACCCTCACTTAGAGGAACGGGAGGAGTGACCCATGAATCGGAAGGCGCTTGCTGTGTTCGGTCTTGCGTTCTGCGTGGTGGTCGCCTTTGTGGTTTGTCTGGGCGTGTGTCAGCCCGGGCTCGCGCTCCTGGGGCTGCAGCCGTTCGGCCCGTTCGAAGGCGTTTCCGCCGCGTCCACGGCGGGGAGCGCTACCGGGGACTCGGTCGTGGTGGGGGCAGGAGAGACCATCGACGATGACGCGTTTCTGGCGGGGAGGTCCGTAACCGTCAAGGGGACCGTGACGGGCGACCTCGTTGCGGCCGGTGATAACGTCGTGGCAGACGGGAACGTGAGAGGCGACGCTCTTCTTGCCGGGCGCAGCGTCACCGTGCAGAACACGGTGGATGGCGACGCCCGCCTCGCAGCGCAGGACATCACCGTGGGCGCCCAGGTCGGCGGAAACCTCATGTTCTTTGCACAAACCGGCGCCATCTCCGCGCCCACGCACGTCGAGCGGAACCTCACCGCGGCCTGCCAGACGCTGGACATCGATGGCACCGTGGCGGGCAAGGCCCGCGTCGCCGGCGATGTGGTGACGGTCAACGGCAAGATCGGCAAGGACCTCATCGTTGAGGCGTCCAGCCTCATCATCACAGACTCTGCCGAGATCGGGGGCGATGTCCGCTTCACGGGCGAAAGACCGGCCGACATAGCCCCTGGGGCCAAGATCCACGGTGAGGTCAGGTTCACCCCGCTTCCAACAGCCCCGGCCGTGCCGCCCGCGCGGCGTGCGCTGCAAGTCATCCTCAACCTCATCAAGTTTGTGGTGCTCGGCGCTCTCCTGGCGCTCTTCGCAGCCAAAGGGGTTCGAACCATCACGGACGTCATGGCTGAGAGGGCGCTCGCCAGCTTCGGGGTGGGCGTGGTGTCGGTCATCGCCGTGCCTGTGGTCCTCGTTATATTGGGGGTCGTCATCGTGGGCGCGTCTGCCGCATGGGTGCTGGGCGCAGCCTTCACCAGCGTTGGGATTGTGGCGCTATTCGCGTTCAAGGTGCTTGTGGCGGTCCTCGTGGGCAGGCTGATACTGAAGCGCGCCCGGAAGGGCCAGGAGCCTCCGCTTCTCCACGCCGCGCTCCTCGGGACCGTCATCGTCTTCGTGGTCACGCTCGTCCCGGTCATCGACTTTGCCGTGGCCGTCCTCGGCACCCTGCTGACCCTTGGGGCGCTGCTTATCGCCCTTAAGGACAGAGTGCTCTCGTGGCCGGGTGGGCGCGGGCCTGCACAGGCGTGACCGACCGGACTTGCCGGCAGACATACGCTCGGTGACATAGACCAAAAGGAGGCGGTTGGGATGATGCCAGACCCGGTTATCACAGTGTTTCGGGTGATCCTGTGGGCGGTGGTTGCGTGGTGGGCGCTGTGGGCTGCGCTGGCCCTCTTCACCCGGGCCACGACGGTGTTTGCATTCCTGCTCCTCACCGGCCTGGTGTGGACGTACTTCGGTCTGCGCCTTGCGGCGGGCCCTGCATTTGTGGTGTACATACTGATTCCGCTCGTGTTCCTTCCGAGCATGGTGCGGATAATCACGGAGTACCAGCGCGGCGTGCTGTTCAGGTTCGGGCGGCAGGTGGGCGTGTTGAAGCCCGGCCTCAACGTGATCTTCCCGTTCGGCATCGATCAGGTGAGGAAGATCGACCTGCGCACGTTCACCATCGACGTGCCCAAGCAGGAGATCATCACGCGCGACAACGTCCCGGTGATGGTGGACGCCGTCGTCTACTTTAACGTTTTCGACCCGGTGCTCGCCGTGGTCAAGGTGGCGGACTTCGTCAAGAGCACCACCTTGCTCGGCCAGACCATCCTCCGGTCGGTGCTGGGGCAGCACGAACTCGACGAGATGCTTTCGAAGCGGACCGAGCTCAACACGACGCTCCAGAAGCTGCTCGACGAGGCGACCGACCCGTGGGGCGTGAAGGTTTCGGCGGTGGAGATCAAGGCCGTGGAGCTGCCTGAAACGATGAAGCGCGCCATGGCCAAGCAAGCCGAGGCCGAGCGCGAGCGGCGGGCGAAGGTCATCGCGGCGGACGGCGAGTACCAGGCGTCGGAAAAGCTGGCGGCGGCGGCGCGTGTCATCGCGACGGAGCCTTCGGCGCTCCAGCTTCGCTACCTGCAGACGCTCTCCGAGATCGCCGTGGAGCGCAATTCGACCATCCTCTTCCCGCTGCCCATGGAGGTGCTGCGGATGTTCGAGCGGCGCACTGAGGGGAAGTAGCACGGCGCCAAAGCCTCAACGACCGGCACAGGCGTTCGACTAAGCCCATTTTCCGCATTAGCAGCGCGGCTAAATTGACAAATGGCCTGCTGAAGGGCCAGTTGCCCGGGTCCTCCGACTGTCTTGCGACAGGTGACCATTGCGTCCTTTAGCTGGGAAGACGTTTCTACTGCGGAAAACGAGCCAAGTAAGGATGCAGGAGACTGTTGGTTTCCTCAGTCTCCTGCAGAATGCTCTCGACTCTTGGAGGGGCTCGCGATGACTCAAGAGCAAAGAGTGCGGCACCGCGAGCCCTGTAGCTGCGAGAAAGCCCGGAGGAATTGGCGAATCCTCACCTAGGACTGCTCTGTCAGATACGAAATGCCATCCGGTTTGGCGGGCCTGGCGAGCTTATCTGGGAGGGCGACCCCTGGCTCTGGTGGCCCTTGACCGTGCAGTTCCCAGGAAACCCGTGATGTACGGAATGGGTGCCGCAGAAAGAGTGATGTACGTCAGCAATCGGTTTCTATGCGTGACGCAGGGAACGGGTAAGGCCGGGACCGGTGATGTACATCAGCGGATAGCTCTCAGAGATGACGTAGGGAACGGCTCAGGAGGAACCCGTGATGTACGTCACTGGTCCCGCTTCGACGAGTGACGTATGGAACGATTCATGGAGAACCCGTGATGCAGGGAACGGGTAAAGCCCGGACCAGTGATGTACATCAGGGGATGGTTCTCAAGCGTGACGCAGGGAACGGTCGAGGAGCGACCCGTGACGTACGTCACCCGTCGGCTCAAGTGACGGTGCTATTGTGCTACGTATGCATCCCTTGGCAAGACTGCGCTGTCAAAGGCCACCAGAGCAGGGACTTGGTCCATCAAATGGGCTTGCCAGACCCGCCGAATTGGATAGCATTACGCATCTGGTAAGGTAGCATTAGCACGTGGAGGGAAAGCAGGCACAGGCGAGCAAGTTCGGGCAGCAAGTTCAAGTACGCGGCTGACGCAGCGCCGCCTGCCGGACGGATGAGGGGTCAGGCGCGTCTGGGGCTCGGGGAGGACGTTTTCCATGAGGCCTCTCATCGATTACAGCCAGGCGTTTGCGTCGCGTCGCAGCCCGGTCATGGGACGCCGGGGGGGCGGCGGCCAGCTCATCTGGCGCGACCCCGACACCGGCGTGTTCATCTGCGGCTCCGAGCCTCGCAAAGACGGGTTGGCCGTGGCGTGGTAAGCAAGGAGGGGCGCGCCGTGAGGGGCTGACGCGCCCGCCCGCGCGCCGGCACCTGGTCATAGATTGACGAGGCGTCCCCGGCCGACTGGCTGGAAAGTGGTCACTTTTCGCGGCGCAGGTCGCGGGTTGGTCGCAGGGCGGCCAGCCTCGGCGAGCGACTGGCTGAAAATCAGCCACTCCGTCGGGGCAACTGGACGCGGAATGACCAGTCTGACCCACGGGCGCCGCAGCGTGGCCGCGGAGTGGTCGCTCTTGTCCGCGGACGTCAGAGACTGGCCACGAAATGGCACACCTGGTTCATCCTACCTCCCACCTTGCGCCTTGCACCTCGCACCTCGCACCTCGCACCTCGCATGTCGCACGTCTCACGTCGCATGTCGCATGTCGCGAAGCGAGCAACAGGGCACCGAAAGTTTATGCACACCATTGACATTCACATGCTCCTGTCTATAATACCAGTAAGGGGCCATAATATGCATCACTATGCATCGCTGTGACTTGCCTGGCTCATCCCATCGTTTCGTCTTAGGGTAGACGTGCGTGGCAAATGCGCTCGCGGCGGCGAACGGGGGGAGCGGGAAGACAGCGTGGGAGCAGCGCAGTGAAGCAGATCGGGCTATGGCAGCAGACGGTGGGTTGACCCGCTGGTGAGGTGGGAGCTACATGAGGGCCCTGATGGTGCTCGAGGACGGCTTCTCGCTTGAAGGCACGGCCTTCGCAGGGAGCGGGGAAGCGTACGGCGAGATCGTGTTCAACACGAGCATGGCAGGTTACCAGGAGATCATCACAGACCCGTCCTACAAAGGCCAGATCGTGTCGTTTACATATCCCCTGATCGGCAACTACGGTGTAAACGAACAGGACGTCGAGTCGGAGCGCCCCCAGGTAGAGGCGCTCATAGTCCGCGAGTACAGCCGCGCCCCCAGCAATTGGAGATCCACCCGGACCCTGCGCGATTACCTGGAGGCCAGCGGCGTCCTCGGCATCGAGAACGTGGACACCCGCGCTCTCACAAGGCACGTGCGGGAGGCGGGCGCCATGCGCGGGGTCGTCTCCACCACGGACCTCGACCGCGAAAGCCTGCTCCGGAAGGTGCTGTGCTACCCCGGGCTTGTGGGGCGCGACATGGTAAGCCGCGTCACGTGTGACCATGAATACACGTGGAACACGTCCGGCCGCTACCGCGTGGTCGTCATGGACTTCGGAATCAAGCGCAGCATCCTGCGGATGCTCGAGCGAGCGGGGTGCCAGCTGACGGTCGTGCCGGCCTACACCCCGGCAGAAGAGATCCTCGCGAAGGACCCGGACGGCATCTTCCTCTCCAACGGGCCGGGCGATCCCGCAGGGGTCCCCATGGTGGTTCGGGAAGTTGAGAAGCTCGTAGGTCGAAAGCCCATCTTCGGGATATGCCTCGGCCACCAGATCCTCGGCCTTGCGTTCGGTTTCTCCACCTTCAAGCTGAAATACGGCCACAGGGGCGCCAACCATCCCGTCAAGAACCTCGTTACGGGCAAAGTCGAGATCACTTCCCAGAACCATGGTTTTTGCGTTCAGGCTGCCCTTTCGTCCACCCACGAAATGCCCCTGGCGGCTGCCGTCGCGTCAGGCATCGTACCGGGCATGCCTGGCGCGTCGGGCGTACCTGACTCGTCCCGCATGTCCGGCGCACCTGGGCCCGGCACACCGGTCTGGGCGGCCTCGGCATGGCGCGCAGCCACGGCGGGGCGTGTGGGCACGGCATGGCACGCAGCCACAGCGGGATGCGCGACCACAGCGGGGCCCGCAAGCACCGCAGGACGCACGGACACGGCGGACGACTGGGCGGGCGTGGCCGGTGCGGCGGTGCCGGAGGCCTCGCAGGGGTCGGAAGACCGGGCGGCGGCCCCGCCGTCCGATGTAGACGAGGCGGTCTCGCGGCTTGAGCGGGCCCACGCAGCTGTTCGCGTCACCCACGTGAACCTCAACGACGGCACCATAGAAGGCATGGGAGTGCCCGAACTCCTCTGTTTCTCCGTGCAGTATCACCCCGAGGCATCGCCTGGCCCGCACGACTCGCGCTACCTGTTCGAGGAATTCACCAGCATGATGGAGGCAAACCGCCGGGCTACGCGCCATGCCGTAAACCCCGCTGCCGGCCGGGCCACAAGCAGAGCCACCGGCCCCACAACGGGCGGCACTGTCCGCTCCGCCTGCCGGGTCCACCCGGGAGTGGCGCATAAGGAGGACACGGTCACATGCCGAAGCGACAAGATCTAGAGAGCATCCTCATCATCGGGTCCGGCCCGATAGTCATCGGCCAGGCATGCGAGTTCGACTATTCCGGCTCGCAAGCGTGCAAGGCGTTGAAACAGGAAGGCTACCGCATAATCCTCGTGAACAGCAACCCTGCCACGATCATGACTGACCCCGAAATGGCCGACAGGACCTACATCGAGCCGATATGCGCCGAGGTGCTGGAGAGGATCATCGAGCGCGAACATCCTGACGCCCTCCTGCCCACCCTGGGTGGCCAGACAGGCCTCAACATCGCCGTGGAGCTTCACCGCCGCGGCGTCCTCGAGAAGTATGGGGTCGAGCTCATCGGAGCCGGGTTCGACGCCATCCAGAAAGCAGAGGACAGGGAGCTCTTCAAGGCCGCCATGTGCCGAATCGGCCTGGACGTGCTGCGCAGCCGCCATGTCCGCTCGGTCGAGGGCGCCCTCGAGTTCGCCATGGCGGTCGGGTACCCCATCGTTGTACGTCCCTCATACACGCTGGGCGGGACGGGGGGCGGGGTGGCGCGCGACGGCAAGGAGCTTGCCGAGATCGCGAGCGCCGGCATCAACCTCAGTCCCGTGCACGAGGTGCTGGTGGAGGAGTCGGCCATCGGATGGAAGGAGTACGAGCTCGAGGTCATGAGGGACTGCGCAGACAACGTGGTCATCGTCTGCTCCATCGAGAACCTCGACCCCATGGGCGTCCACACAGGGGACAGCATAACGGTGGCACCCGCCCAGACCCTCACCGACGTGGAATACCAGGCCATGCGAAACGCCGCGATTGCGGTGATCCGCGAGGTCGGGGTGGAGACGGGCGGATCCAACATCCAGTTCGCCGTGCGCCCTGAGGACGGCCGCATGGTGGTCGTGGAGATGAACCCGCGCGTGTCCAGGTCATCAGCGCTGGCCTCGAAGGCGACCGGCTTCCCGATAGCCAAGATCGCCGCGAAGCTCGCCGTGGGCTACACCCTGGATGAGCTCGCGAACGACATCACACGCGAGACGCCCGCCTCGTTCGAGCCTGCCATCGACTACTGCGTGGTGAAGATCCCCCGTTGGGACTTTGCGAAGTTCCCCGGGGGGGACAGCACCCTCACGACCCAGATGAAGTCAGTGGGGGAGGTAATGGCTATCGGAAGGACGTTCCAGGAGGCCCTGCAGAAGGCGATCCGCTCCCTCGACCAGGGCACGGCTGGGCTGGGATTCCCCACAGGCGACGGAGCTCGGGCAGGAAAGCCGGAAGATCCCGGAGAGCCCGGAGATCCCGGAGAGCCGGGAGACAGGGGGGGTCCAGGGCTCAGTGGAGGACTCGAAAATCGGGAAGGATCAGTAAACCCTCACTTGGACCTGGGACGGCAGTCGGACGCAGGAAGGCAGCCGCAGCGGAGGCAAGAGGCCATGCGCGAAGGTCTCCTGCACGAGATCCGGTTGCGACTTACGACCTCCGGCCCGGACCGCATCTTCCAGCTTTACCGCGCCTTCCGCCTGGGCCTGGGCATCGAGGAGGCGCACCGCCTCACACAAATCGACAGGTGGTTCCTCTGGCACCTCAAGGACATGGCCGACCTCGAGGCCGACCTCAGGGCGAGGCTCGACGGGGCTTCCCCGGGGGGCGAGAGTGCCCTCGAGCGTCTCGGTCCGGAGGTGATCCGCGAGGCGAAGAGGCGCGGGTTCTCCGACTGCCAGCTCTCGCGTCTCACCGGGGCGTCGCACGAGCTTGAGGTGAGGCGCTACAGGCTGGCGCACGGCATCCGCCCCGTGTTCAAGCTCGTGGACACGTGTGCCGCGGAGTTCGAAGCACACACGCCCTACTATTACTCCACATACGAGGTGGAGAACGAGGCCAGGCCGTCTGCGAGGCCGAAGGTCATGGTCCTCGGGAGCGGGCCGAACAGGATAGGCCAGGGCATCGAGTTCGACTACTGCTGCGTCCAGGCTGCCGTCGCCCTCAGGGAGGATGGGTACGAGGTGATCATGGTCAACTGCAACCCCGAGACCGTGAGCACCGATTACGACAGCTCAGACCGCCTCTACTTCGAGCCGCTCACTCTCGAGGACGTCCTGAACGTCGCGGATGTCGAGCGGCCCGATGGGGTCATACTGCAATTCGGCGGCCAGACGCCGCTGCGGCTCGCGCTCGCCCTGGAGAAGCAGGGCCTGAGGATCCTCGGGACCTCCCCCCGCAGCATCGACCTTGCCGAGGACCGCGAGAAGTTCGCGGAGCTTGCGGCCGACCTCGGCCTCGAGCAGCCTCCCCACGGCATCGCGAGGTCCGTCGAGGAGGCGAGAGCCATTGCGCGCGCGCTCGGCTATCCGATCCTCGTCCGGCCATCGTACGTGCTCGGTGGGAGCGCCATGACGATCGTGCACGACGACAGCGCGTTGACCAGTTACGTCGAGCGCGCCATGGAAGTGTCGTCAGATCAGGTCGTCCTCATAGATAGGTTCCTGGAGGGGGCGGTCGAGGTCGACGTGGACGCGGTATCCGACGGTGCCGCGACTGTCATCGGCGGGGTCATGGAGCACATCGAGCATGCCGGGATCCACTCAGGAGACAGCGCCTGCTCGATCCCACCGCTCGGCCTCACCCACGAGTGCGTCGAGGAGATAAAGAGGCAAACGAAGCTGCTCGCTCGAGCCCTGGGCGTGGTCGGGCTCATGAACGTCCAGTTTGCGGTGAAAGATGGCACTATCTACGTGCTGGAGGCAAACCCGAGGGCCTCGCGCACCGTCCCGTTTGTAAGCAAGGCCGTCGGCGTCCCCCTCGCCAGGGTCGCGACCCAGGTCATGATGGGGAGGACCCTCGTCGAGCTGGGCCTCACCTCGGACCCGACGCCCAGGCACGTGGCGGTCAAGGAGGCTGTGTTCCCGTTCATCAAGTTCCCCGGGACGGACATCGTGCTCGGCCCGGAGATGCGGTCCACCGGCGAGGTGATGGGCATCGACGAGAGCTTCGGCATGGCCTTCGCCAAGGCCCAGATGGCGGCCGGGGCGCCCTTGCCGCTGGCCGGGACGGTGCTCATCACCGTGGCTGACAGGGACAAGCAGGCAATCGTCCCGGTGGCTGCAGCCCTTGCCGAGCTGGGGTTCGACCTGTGGGCCACCGAGGGGACCGCGGAGTTCCTTCGGTCCAGGGGGCTTGCGGCGCGAACGGTCCGAAAGATTCGAGAGGGGGAGCCGAGTGTCATCCACCACATCAGGGCGGGCGAGATCGCGCTCGTGATCAACACGCCTGGAGGGTCCGGACCGGGACACGACGGGTTCCACATCAGGCGCGAGGCGCTTGCGCGCGGTGTCCCCGTCATTACTACTGTTCGGGGGGCCCTCGCCGCGCTGGAGGGGATCAGGGCCTTGAGGCGTCAGGGGTTGCAGACGACGAGCCTTCAGGAGCTTCACGCGACAGGCAGCACGGGCTGAGTGAGCACCAGACAGTCACTCCTGTTTGGCACGCGGGCTAGCCAGGTTCCAGGCGCTCCGCCCTGGCAAGCACCGCGAGCCCCAACACCGTCAGGGAAGATGGCGCAGACTCATGGCGCCATACTTGGCAGAGCTGGTTGCACCGAGAGCTGGTTGCACCGTTTGGCCGGAGAATCGGCACTTCGAGCAGCCCTTGAAACCGTGATTCTGGCAAGGAACGCGTTCGTAACGAGGCAGTGTCAGTTGCCCGCGCTGTCCGCGAGACTGAGCGCGGCGGCGACTGCGCTGTAGATGGCGTGAGCGCGCTCGTATGTCGGGCGCAACGACTCATCCGGCTCTACGCGGCGGGCGATACGCGGGGTTCGCGCGAGCGCGTCGTCGACGTCCCGGTACAGCCCGCACCCAATGCCGGCGAGCAGAGCGGCCCCGAGCGCCGACGCCTCTGTCACCTGCGGCACCTCGACGGGGAGGTCCAGCACGCTCGCTTTGATCGCAAGCCACAGGTCGTTTCTGGCCCCGCCCCCCGTGGCGATGACGCTCGACACCGGCCGGCCGACGGCCGCCTCCATGACCTCGATGGCAGTCTTGAGCTCGAAGCTGAGGCCCTCGAAGACGGCCCGCGCGAAGTCCGCCCGTGTCGCGCTGGGCCGCAGGCGCGCAAAGGCGCCGGTGGCGCGCTCGTCGCGGGTCGGCGGCCCGCTGCCGAGAAGGCGTGGCACGAACACGACCCCGCCCGCGCCGGGGCTCGACCGGCGGGCAAGGTCCATCACGTGCTCGTAGGACGGGCTTTCTGTGCAGAACTCCCGAATGAACCACTCCACCGCTCCTCCCGACGCGAGGAGGCCCCCCATGGCGTAATGCATGTCTGCGACCACGTGGTGGCCGAAGGAGAAGCCGTTCCTGCAGACGGCCTTCAGCACCGAGGCATCTGGGCAGGACGTCAGTATGCTCTCGGCGGTCCCGCACGAGTCGAGGACGACCCCGGGCCTCGTGGCGCCCACAGCCAGCGCACCGCAGACGTGGTCGTGGCCGCCCGCGGACACCGGCACACCGGCGGGGATGCCCGTGGCCTGCGCGGCCTCACGCGTGATGTGACCCACAAGGGTCCCGCTGGGGACGGCCCGCGGCAGTATCCGCACCGGGATCCCCGCTGCGGCCGCAAGCTCGCGGGACCAGTCCAGCTTCGTCTGGTCGAAGAGGAGGGTCCGCGAGGCCTGTGAGAAGTCAATAACGTATTCCGCGGGGTCCGCGGGGCAGGCGCCACCGCCGCCGTCACCGCCGCTGCGACAGCCACAGCCCGTCAGCTTGAACGTCACGAAGCTGGACACCGGCAGCCAGGCGTCCATGGCGTCCCGGAGCCCATTCACGTTCTCGAAGAGCCACAGGATCTTCAGCGCCGAAAATATGGATTTGACCGAGAGACCCGTGATGGCCCTCGTACGCTCCTGGCCGATCTCCCTGGCCCACCATTCGGCCTGCGGCGCCGTGCGCGGGTCAAACCACGCGATTATCGGGTAAAGCGGGCGGCCTTCGCGGTCGAGCGCGACGCCCGACTCGCCCACGCTCGCTACTGCGACGCCGGCTATCTCAGGTGCACCATCAGCCCCAGTCTCAGGCTCAGTGTCAGGCACACGTCCGCGCGAACTCCTGGGGACGACCTTCAGCCCTGAGCCGCGGACTCCCCTCACCGGTCGTTCATTCAGCATATCGACTGCAGCGCGCACAACCCTGGCGACCGTCTCCCAGATGGCATCAGGGTCCCACACCACCCGGCCAGGCCCGTCCGGCCGCGACGGCGTGTCGGCGACGCACCTCGCCGCCTCGACCCCCGCATCGTCGAACACCACCGCCTTTACGTGCGTCGTCCCGACGTCTATCCCCAGAAGATAGGGCTTGCTGTTCCTGGATACAGCCATTACATGGACCTCCCTGAGATCACCTGGAATCGGCGCTCGCTGAGTTCCGCGTAGGCCCGCGGTTCACCCGGCTGTAAACATTCTAGCCCAACCACAGCAATTGCACCAGAGCAACACGGTGGTGAACGATAGACGATCAATCAATACGAAGTGTGGGTTCAGAAACCACCGCCACTTTTCCAGGTTGTCGGCGTTGCCCTCCGGGGACGGCGCGTGCGATGAGATGCGTTCGAATTTGGCGCGCGGGCCGGCCGAATTCCGGGCGCCCCGCCCTAAGTGAGGGTGCATTAGTTCCCGTCCCTTTTCCAGTAGTTGCCGGGTTGCCGGTGTTGCACTCGGGGACGGCGCCCCAAGCGGAGCGCGCATCGCCAAAATCCGGCCCATCGGGCTAGGCAGCCGGATTTTGACACCCCTCGTGCAATCACCGTCAACCCCCTCCCAAGAGTCGGGAGCATTTCTGCGCTCTCACTCGGTACTAGTCCTTTACGTATGAATCTCCTGGTACTGCCGTCGCTTGAGCCGATAGATGACACACGTCACAGGTTTTTCGTCAAGCGTTCCATATCTCATCATTGAGGGCTATCGGGTGACGTACGTCACTGGTCACGGCCCTACCCGTTCCTAACGTCACACGTTCCGGCGGACGCGTGGCCTACGTCACTCGTCAGGCTCTTCCCGTTTCATACGTCACGCATCGGAACCTAATCGCCGACGTACATCACTGTTGCCCCCTTATCCGTTCCCTCCGTCACGGGTTCTCCACGAAGAGTTCCATACGTCACTCGTCGAAGCGGGACGGGTGACGTACATCACGGGTTCTTCCTCAACTGCTCCGCACGTCGTCGTTGAGAGCCGTCCAGTGATGTACATCACGGGTCCGAGTCATACCCGTTCCCTGCGTCACGCGTCGTATCCAATTGCTGACGCACGTCACTCCTTCCTCCCTACCCGTTCCATACGTCACGGGTCTTCCGGGAACCGCGCGGTCAAGGGCCACCGGGGCCAGGAATCGCCATGCCAGACAGGCCCGCCACGCCCGCCGAACCGGGTGGCGTTTCGTACCTGACAAAGCAGTACTGGGCATCAAAGCAGTACTGGGCATCATCAGAGAGGCGAATGCCTGGAGCGCTCCGGACCTTGTGGTGGAAGTTCTCCCCCCGGGAACAGCCGGATGGGATAGGGCCGAGTGATGCAGGGCATACGCTATCCCTATGCCCACGCCTTTCAGGCTGACATGGAGAAGAGGCCGCAGGTCGCTGGTTTCCTTGCGTTGTCTCAGCCGGCAGCCCGCACCGCCCTTATCCTGGGGGGAGGGGATTCTGGCAGAACCTGACTACGGCTGCCACCGCCATCTCTGCAACGACCCTGTCGCGATGTAGGAGGCCCTGCGATTCATCGAAGGCCTTGGGACGCAGGCTCGCGACGTACCCGCCCTGTAGCGCGATCTCGGCAACGATGTCGGCCCAGGTCATTCGAATTCCACAGGCTCGACCAGGGACGCGATCTCGTTGGGATCGATGCCGAGCTTTCTCGTGGCCTCGGAAAAGCCAACTTTCCGTGCAGCGGCGTCGAACCTTCCTGTCATGAGCCACCTCGCAAAGATGCCGGGCAGTTGAAGCGGTGGGATTTTTCCGCCTCAGAGAAGGAATCCGCTTGCGGGCGGAGAATAGATAATACAACGAAAACGTTTACGTTCCATTGTCGAACTCACAGGGCGGGGGTTGTGCTGGGATGGCTCTTGGCAGCAAGCCGGGACGGCCGAAAAGCGTCACGATAACGGAAGTCGCCAGGGTGGCGGGAGTTTCCATCGCCACCGTATCCCGGGTTCTGACCAACAGCCCGGGGGTCGGCGAAGAGACCAGACAGCGCGTCCGCGCGGTCATCGAGGAACTCGGTTACCACCCCAACCTCACTGCGCGAAGCCTCGTGTCGCAGTCCACCAGGACAATCGCCGTCATTAGCATGCAGACGCTCGGCCAGTTGCAGACGCAACCCGCGCTCGGCCAGCTCTTCAGGGGCATCGAGGACGTCCTTGCCCACGAGGGTTACCGATGCACGGTTCTTTCGCGGGACGACTTCAAACAGAACGTCGCCGGGCTCCGCCTGGTGAAGGGCAGCGGTGTGGACGGCGTCCTTCTGAATGGAGCCAAGGTCAACGATCCTTTCGCATTCGAGCTTGCCAGCTACGGGTTTCCGTTCGTTACCATCGGCCGGGCGATAGGCCTGGTTAACACGCACTACGTGGACATCGACAACCTTTCCGGGGCTTACGAGGCTGTGCGTGCGCTCATCGGTGCTGGCCACAGGCGCATAGCGCACGTGTGCGGCTCCCAGCAGACCAACCTCGGGATCGAGCGGCTCGAAGGCTACAGGCGCGCGCTCATCGAAGCTGGCCTCGAATACAACGAGAGGCTGGTGATCGAGGCGGGGATGACCCGCAGGGAGGCGTACCGCGCTGTCGGCGAGTTCCTGCGGTCCACGGAGAAGCGCCTCTGGCCCACCGGGGTGTTCGTGTTCAACGATTTCTTCGCCGTGCCGGTCATGAGGGCACTCCTGGACTCAGGCATTCGCATCCCCAACGACATGTCGGTGATCGGATTCGACGACGACGATGCGTCCGAGTATCTGAATCCCCCGCTCGCCTCTGTTCGGGCACCCATATACCAGTTAGGTGCCGAAGCGACGAGGATGCTCCTCCCCCTGGTGCGGGGCGAGGAGGTCGCGCGGCCGCAGGTGCTGCTGCCGACGGAGGTCGTGTTGCGCGCCTCCGTCGGGCCGCCGGCGTCCGGGTGACCGCGCGCGACGCGACCGCTGCGGCGCAGACCTCACCCACTGCGTTGCACCGGTGACCGGGCCCTGGAGGTGGAGGCCTACCTTTCGGCGTGCAGAGCTGCGCCGCAAGGCCGGACCGTCTCCGCGGGTCGCGCGCGGATGCGTGGCGGCGTGGCTGGGTTGACTTGACATGGGGTTCCGCGAGCAGCAAGGAGTGTAGTGTTCAGGCGCGTAAACGCTTACGTTCAGGCCGGGAAGGCCGTGGTCCGCATGAGGGAGGTTTGAGTCGGAAAGCGAGGTGGTGTCGGGAAGGTGGGCGGCGATAGTGATGACGATGACGATGACGACGAGGGAGACGGTGAAGACGGCAGTGACGATGACGGTGGGCGGTCAAGACGGTGGCGACGGCAACAGCGATGACTGTGGGTGCACCCCTGATGATGGGTTGGGGTCTCGTGACTTGGGGTTAGTCCCGATGAGCAGTCCAAACGAGGGAGGAATCGTGAATGAGCAGAAAGTGGGGAAAGGGGCTGCTGGTTCTTGGAGCGATCCTCTTCGGCATGAGCATGGTGATTTCCGCGCCCGTGCTCGGAAAGGAGCAGCTCGTGCTCGAGTTTTGGCACTACTGGGATGGCAACAACGCCAAAGCGGCCGAAACGTTCGCGGCCAGGTACAACCAGTTGCACCCCGACGTGAAGGTGAAGCCGGTATTCGTATCAACGGGGGAGCTACTGCCCAAGATACAGGCGGCGGTGCTTGCGGGAAAGCCCCCGGCGCTGGCCATCGCGGACATTGCGTGGATGGGCCGCCTCCTCCGCTCGGGCGCCCTCGCGCCTCTCGACGTGTATCTGAAAGAGCGAAAAGTAAACGTTGACGACTTCTACGCGTCGCTCCTCGAGTACAGCCGATATGAAGGACAAACGCTTGCGCTCCCGCTTACCACCAACAACCTCGCCCTCTTCTACAACAAGGACCTCTTCCGCGCCGCCGGACTCGACCCCGAGCGCCCGCCGAAGACATGGGATGAACTCGTTGAATACGCAACGCGCATGACAAAGAAGGACGGCAGCGTGTACGGGTTCGAGATGTATTCCCAGGTCGACGAGACGGGCGAGGGGCTTACCTGGAATCTCCAGCCCTATCTGTGGCAGGCCGGCGCGGACTTCCTCACGGACAACTACACGCGCCCGGGTTTCAACAACGAGCGCGGCGAGAAGGCCCTCGAGTTCGTGGTGGACCTTTTCCAGAAGCACAGGGTAGCAGGGCTAGCCAGAAAGGACTCGTTCGGTAAGGGGCAGGCCGCCATGGTGGTCAACGGCCCGTGGATGGTAGGCATATGGAAAGACTCGGTGCCGTTCGAGTTCGGCTGCGCGCCCATCCCGTACCCGGAGTGGGGGAAGCCCGCCACCAACATGGGCGGCGAGCAGATCTTCATCTTCAAGGGCGACGAGAAACGCGAGAAAGCGGCAACCGACTTCGTGCTCTGGCTCACCGACACCGCCAACATGATCGAGTGGGACAAGATGACCGGAGCGCTCCCCGTGAGAGCGTCGGTCGCGAAGGATCCCGGTTACAGGCAGTGGTTGCAGGGGGTTGAGCCGAGGCTGCTCGTCTTTGTGGACCAGCAGCGCTACGCTCACGCGAGGCCCCCGATTCCCGAGTATGCAGACTGCTCGCTGGCGTTCGCCAAAGAGATGGAGAAGGCCTACTACGGGCGGCAGAGCGTGAAGGAAGCGCTCGCCAACGCGGAGAAGGCTCTTCTCGCCATTTTGCAGAAGAAGTAACAACAGGGCTGGCGCGGCCTGCGGCCCCCGTCGGCGGTCGGCGGGATTCGGCGGGGGCTGCAGGCGGGCAGGAAAATCGATGGGAAGCGAGCGGTCGTGAAAGAACGAAGGATCAAGGCAGGCAACAGGTACCGGTGGGATGAGATACGAACCGCCATCATCTGCCTGGCCCCAGCAGCGGCGATCTTTGCAGTCTTTAACGTCGTCCCCACGGTGTGGTCCCTGGTGCTGTCCCTCTCCGACTGGGACTGGCTGGGCACAGCGCGGCGGTTCGTCGGGCTAGCACAGTACGGGGCGCTCCTGCGCTCGCATGAGTTTTGGAACTCGCTGCGTGTGACGATCCTGTATACAGCCGGGGTCACTGTCCTCGGCCTCGTTGCCGGCCTCATGGTGGCCCTGTGCCTCAGCGGGAACGTGCGCGCCCGCGCCTTCTGGCGCTCGGTCTACTTCACCCCGGCCGTCACCGCCACGGTTGCGGCGGGCGTGGTCTGGGTGTACCTGTTCGACCCGGCTGGCGGCCTCGTGAACCTCTGGCTCCGCCGCATGGGTCTGCCCGGCCCCGCCTGGCTCACCGATCCGTCCTGGGCGCTCGCCGCCATCATCATGGTGTCCGTGTGGAAGCGCCTCGGCCTCAACACCGTGATCTACTTGGCCGGTCTCCAGAGCATCCCGGACGAATACTACGAGGCCGTGTCGGTGGACGGCGGCGGCGCCTGGGCAAGGTTCGCCCACGTGACGTGGCCGCTCCTCGCCCCGACCACGTGGCTTCTCGCCATCATGTCGGTGATCGACTCGTTCCAGGTCTTCGACCTGGTCTACGTGATGACGTCCGGCGGCCCGATGGGGGCGACGGAGGTCATGGGCCTTTACCTCTATCGCCAGGCGTTCAGGCTGTTCCACATGGGATACGCCTCTGCAGTCGGCTGGACCATATTCATATTCGTGTTCCTCGCCACCCTCCTTCAGTGGAGGGTGTCGGGGGCGGGAGGTGCGAGCATCTATGGGGCGTCGACGCGATAACCGCCCACCCGATGGAGTCCCGGGCGGCAGCGGGCTCAACCGGCGGCATGAGCGTTCCTGGCGGAGAGCGCGGCGCGCCCGACAGCGCGCCCTCGGGTCGCTCGCGAGGCAACTCGTCCTTCTCTGTGGGGCGGTCCTCGTGGTGGCGCCTTTCCTGTGGAGCATCACCACGTCGCTCAAGCCAATCCGGGAGACGTTCGCCCCGCCCTATCTCTACCCGGTCCACCTCGAGTGGCGCAACTACGTGGATGCCTGGCAGGCCGCGCCGTTCGCCCGCTACTACTTGAACACTGCCATCATGACCGCGGGAATCGTGGGCGGACAGATCGCGTTCGCGGCCTTATCCGCCTATGCATTCGCAAGGCTCCGCTTCCCCGGCAGGGATGCGCTCTTCCTCGTGTTCCTCGGGACCATGATGGTGCCGTTCTACGTGCTTCTCATCCCGTCCTACCTCATCGTCGAGCGCCTCGGCTGGGTGGACACCTACTGGGCCCTCGTCGTGCCGCGCGCCGTGAGCGCGTTCGGCATCTTCCTGATGCGGCAGGCCTTCCTCGCCGTCCCGCGCGAGCTGGACGAGGCCGCCCTCATAGACGGCTGCAGCCGCCTCGGCATCCTGTGGCGGGTGGTTCTGCCGCTCTCGAGACCCGCCGTGGCCACGCTTGGGGTGTTCGCGTTCCTGTTCTCGTGGAACGACTTCCTGTGGCCTATGATCGTCAGCCGGTCGCCGGAGATGTATACCATCCAGGTGGGCCTGCAGGTCTTCATGGGCAAATACGGCACACAGTGGGTAAAGCTTATGGCGGGCGTGGTCACAAGCACCATCCCGGCGCTCTTCCTGTTTTTGCTTGCCCAATCGTACCTCGTCAAGGGGATGGCCACATCGGGGCTGAAAGGGTAGAAGGGGTAGTTGGATGAGCAACCGTCTCGCATGCAACACTGCGGCACCAGACCGGGCGCCCGCCTGGGCACCGGATCGAACACGGGATCAGGCACCTAATCGTGCGCCGGACTGGGTGAAGGACTCCATTATCTATGAGATTTTCCCTGAGCGCTTCTGCAACGGCGACCCGACCAACGACCCTGAGCAGGCGTCTTGCTGGACCGGCCGCCCGAGCCGCAGGAACTTCTTCGGCGGCGACCTTCGGGGGATCATCGACCGCATGGACTACCTGGACGACCTCGGCGTCACCTGCCTCTACCTGACGCCGGTGTTCGCCGCCCCGTCCAACCACAAATATGACACGACCGACCACTTCCGCGTGGACCCTGCCTTCGGGACCGACGCCGTCCTGGCGGACCTTGCCCGCCGCCTGCACGCCTGCGGGATGCGGCTCATTCTCGACGCGGTGTTCGCCCACGTCGGGGACGGGCACCCGGCCTTCCAGGACGTCCTCGCGAGGGGCGAGGCGTCGCCCTACAGGCGCTGGTTCAAGATAGACGGCTCTCCTGTGAGGTGCAGGCCCCGGCCCAATTACCGCGCCTGCGGCGGGCTTGCCTCCATGCCTAAGCTCAACACGGACGATCCTGAGGTGCAAGACCTTCTTCGCCGCGTCGGAGTGCACTGGATCAGGGTCGCCGATATCGACGGCTGGCGGTTGGACATGCCCTGGGAGATTTCCCACGCCTTCTGGCGGTCCTTTCGGACGGCGGTGAAGGATGCCAAAGCCGAGGCGTTCCTGTTCGGCGAACTCTGGGGGGATGCTGCGCCGTGGCTGCGCGGGGACCAGTTCGACTCGGCGATGAACTACCGCTGGCGCGAGATCGTCCTGCGGTTCCTCGTCAAGCAGTGCATCGACGCCCGGACCTTCGTGCGCGAGCTTTATTCGCTGCGCCGGGCCTATGGGCCGGCAAGCGAAACCATGGTGAACCTCCTCGGGAGCCATGACACGCCGCGCCTCCTCACCCTGTGCAGGGGGCGGGTGGGGAAGGCCGTGCAGGCCCTGGCCTTCCTGCTCACCGACGTCGGGGTGCCGATGATCTACTATGGCGACGAGATCGGCATGACGGGAGCCAACGACCCCGGGTGCCGCGGCGCCATGCCTTGGTCGCGTGAGAAGTGGAACATGCAGCTTTACGAATCGTGCCGGGCGCTCATCCGTGCGAGGCACCGCCACCCAGCCCTCCGGAGAGGGAGCTTTCGTCTTCTGGTTGCTCACGACCGCCTGCTCGTGTTCTTGCGCCGGTTCGAGGGGGATGCCGCGCTGGTCGCCCTGAACGCAGGATTTCAGCAGGAGAAGCTTGAAGTGGACCTGCCCGAGACGATGCGCTCCCGCTCTCTCGAAACCTGGCACAGCCCGATTTCCGGGTGCGAGTGCCGCATTGACGCCGGTCGCGCCCACCTCACCCTGCCCCCCTCAGGGACGTGCCTCATCCTTCCCGCATAGTGGGTAGGTCTGGAAGGAAGAAGGGGCGCCGCCTCCCTACAAGGGATCCACTTTTCGGGGCGGCTTCGGGACGGCTTTCAGGAACATCGCATGCTCAACCCGCAGGGCCGACTGCCGCGACTGCATGCTCAAACGTGCCTGTCCATATGCATATGTTTTCGAGACCGCGCCGCCAGACGGATCGGAGGCGCTGACCAAATTCGAGCACGTGCCTCATCCGTCCATGAGATCCACTTTCCCGGAGCCACGAGGCTGGGGAAAAGGGGGTTCTATATGCGCAATTCGACCCTGGAAGCATTCCCATACACCACCTGGTCAGCAAGCTACCATATACTGGCAGAATAGAACACGTTTGCGGAATCCCTGCGTGCGGGGTCCGCTATATTCACTCCAACGGAGAGCGGTGCTATGCTGGCCCTGCTATTCGGCGATGAGGCTCGCCTCAGATCCCTGCGCGTTTGGAACGTTCTCTGTGCGGTCTGGATGCAGCCCCCACTTCCAAGAGTCGGAAACGCAGTCCGCGCCTACTTGATCGATCCCGCAGTCAGGCCGCGGATCAGGTGCTTCTGAATCATCAAGGCGAACAGGACCAGGGGGAGAGCCGTGACGACTCCGGCCGCACTCATGACGCCCCAGCTCACCGCCTTTTCGCTGACGAACGAGTTGACGAGGACCGGCAGAGTGCGAGTGTTCGTCCCGGTCAGCACGAGCGCGTAGAGGAACTCGTTCCAGACGACGAGAGCAGTCAAGACGGAGGTGGCGGCGATTCCAGGAGCCGTCAGCGGAAGTATCACCCGGCACATCGCGTAGGTGCGCGAGCTACCGTCGACCATGGCGGCTTCCTCAAGCTCGGGCGGGATCTCGTCGAAGAAGCCCCGCATCATCCATATGACAAACGGGATGCTGAAGAAGGCGCCCACCACGATCATCACCGTGTACGTATCGAGCAAGCGGAACATCCGAGCTAGCAGGAAGATTGGAAGGACCATGACGATGGGCGGGAGCATCCGTATGGTCAGCACACCGATGGAGATCGCGTCTTTATGCCTCATCTTGAATCTGGAGATCCCGTAAGCGGTGGGGATACCGAGCGCTAGCGACAGCAACGTCGAGGAGAGTGTGATGACGGTGCTGTTGACGAGCGCTTTCAGGAATGATGAGTTGTGAAAGAATTGGTAGTAGTTGGCCAGCGTCACCTCGGACCCTAGCCACACGGGGGGAACGGCGAACTGGTCCTGTTCGGGCTTGAACGAGGACAGCACGACCCAAAGCAAGGGGTACAGAGTCCAGACAAGCGCTATGGCGATCACGATGAAGGCCAGCGATGATCCCAGTAACCGCGTCTTGCGCACAGATTTGACCATCCCATTGTACCCCCTCAGCCATCCGTCACTCACTCTGACCGCCGCTCAGCCTAAGGGTAAACACGGTCAATATGAGGGCCACAAAGAGCGTCAAGAGCCCGATGGCTGCGGATAGACCCATTTGGTAGGACTGAAAGGCCATGCGATACCCGTAGAAGGAGAGCACCTCGGATGACGACCCCGGGCCGCCTCCGGTCATGATGAACACCGTGTCGAACACTCGGAGGGACGTCATCGTGCGAATGACTATGGCGACGAGGATCGCGGGGCGGAGGAGCGGCAGGGTGATGTGGAGGAACTGCTGCACCGGGCCTGCGCCATCTACCAGCGCCGCCTCGTAAGGCTCGTGCGGAAGGGCCTTCAGGCCAGCCAGGAGCACGAGCACGACGAAGGGGGTATACTGCCAGGCGTCCACGAGGATGAGCATGGGCATGACGAGGTCGGCATTGGCGAGCAGCGGCGGGTCCACGAGAAACCTCAGGTGGAGGGCGGAGAAGAGATACGGGAGAGGCCCGAAATCGTTGTTCAGCAGGAAACGCCAGGTGAAGCCGACGACAACCGGCGCGATGATAAACGGGATAAGGATTATCGAACGCACGATGCCGGCCCCGGGGAAGTCGCGATTCAGGGCCAAGGCCACCACCATGCCGAAGACGAGTTCGATGGCGACCGAGCCGGCGACAAACCACAGAGTGCGCACCAGGGTCTCCCAGGTAAATGGATCCCGGAGAAGCGCCAGGAAGCTGCTCAGGCCCGTCCAGCGGATGCCCAGGTCCGGGCGGAGAAGGTTCCACTGTGTGAGGGCTATTGCGGTAGTGTATAGGAGGGGTACGGCAAAAAGGATCGCTAGGTAGCCCAGCCCCGGTGTCAGGAAGAGCATCTTCTCTCTCAATGCCCTCGATTGGAGTCTGCCTGAAATGCGCAATTCCTTGCCCCCCTACGTGGTTGCCCTCCTCAGCCAAGCGTTGGCGCCCGGGAAGGGGCCCGAAATCGCGGGATGCGTTCGTCAGCGCCCGGAGGATTTCGAGCCCCTGGCGGTATGCTACTTATAGTACCCTCCAGCGCGCATCAACTCGGTCACCCCGTTTGCCGCTTCATCCAGGACCTTCTTGGCGTCCGCATTGGCGTCTGTCATGAATGTGGCGACGGCCGGGACCAGGTACTGGTTGACGAGCGCCGAGCCCTCGGGAATAAGTGGAACCATCGGTGTAGGTATGCCTTGCTCCATGGCTTCCTTGAAGGCTTTCAGCCAGGGGAACTTGGCCTGTAGCTTTGGATCTCCGAGAGAACTATAGCGGGCGGGGATGTTGCCGTGTACAGCCGCCCGAACCTCGGCATCCTTGCTTGTTACGTACTTAACCCACTCCTTGGCCGCGTCCTTGTCCTTGGCGCTCTGGGCGATGGCGAACCCCCAGGAGATGTAGAGCATCGGGAGCTTCTTGCCGAGGTTCTCGTCCGGACGCGGGAACCCCACGAACGAGGCCTTCCCCACAATCTTGGATTTGGCGGGATCGTCGGCGTAGAGGAGTGAGGTCGTCCACAACTCGGCCATCGCGCTGCGGCCCATAGTAAACTCAGTCACGGCTTCCTGGAAGTCGTAGTTCTTCGCGGCGGGGTTGGCGTACTTGAACATCTCCCTGGCTTCCTTGAGCGCCTGCACGCCGGCAGGGCTGTTGAAGGCGGGGCGCATGTTACTGTCGAGGAGCTGCCCTCCATGAGCCCACAAGCGGTTCATGAAATGAGTCGCCAGGAAGATGCTGCGCCTACCCATGAGGGTGACACCGTAGAGCTTTGGGGGACGGTTGAAGAACTCCGCGATATCCTGGTACTGCTTGAGCGTCCGCGGCGGGTGCAGCTCGTAGCCGTATTTCTTTTTGAAAGCCGCCTTCTCATCGGGATCGTCGAAGAGATCCTTGCGGTAGACAATGCCGCCGAGCTCGTTCATATACGGGATTATGTACAGTTTCCCCTTCTGGTAGGCGTTCTCTATTCCAGGAATGTCGGACACGTTTATCGAGTCGGAAAGGTCGTCGAGCGGCGCGATGTAACCCGCGTTGGCAAAGGCGGGGTACCACAGGCCAGAGATGTACACCACATCGTAGTTGCCCACGTTTCCCGCGAAATTGAGAGTCAGCTGGTCAAAGTAGTTGGCGTAAGGGATCTGGGTAAGCTCGAGGTCGATTCCAGACTGCTTCTCGAAAGCATCCATCTCTGTCTTCCAGGCTTCCGTATGAGTCCCGTACTCGCTTACCAGGGTAACCTTGGTTGTGGCGGTCGCAGGGATTACCGTCAGGGTGAGCATTAGCAATACCGCAACGGCAAGGGCGACCAGGGTCAGCCGTGATCTTATAGCGGAGGGCGATTTCACAGTCATTCCTCCTTGCATTGGGCCTTCTAGCGAACTGAGCCGCTTTCGTACATCCTCACTACAGCTTCCAAGGAGATTTCGATGGAGTTTTGAACCCCGCGCTCGATCACCTCCCTATCAATGGGTGGCACTGATAGGTCGATCGCGTCGTGCTGCGATTGGAGAGCCCTATTCGCGTAACAGGTTCCGATCAGTCCGGAGCGGACCCCCCTCAAGGCGGCTACTACGAAAAGAGTCGCCCCCTCCATCTCCATGGACGTGACACGCTTTCTCGCCCAGGCCTGGAAGTACTCGGGGGAACGGTTGTAGAAACAGGAATGAGTCCAGTTGATTCCCACATGTACAGGAAGCGAGAGCTCGCGAGCGGAGCTGACCAGAGCTTGGACCACGTCGGGCGAGGCGACCGCGGGATAGTTCTGTGAGACATAGTAGTGCGACGCGCCGTCATCGCGGATGCATGCGAAAGCGATGATGACATCGCCTTCATGCACCTCGGGCTGAAGGCCGGCCATGCTTCCGACGCGGATCAGCAGCTTCGCGCCGACGTTTATCAGTTCCTCGTAGGCGATTGCCGCGGACGGCCCGCCCATGCCCGTCGACACGACTGAGACGGGCCACCCTTTATAGGCGCCGGTATACGTAATCATTCCTCGGTTTTCCGCTTTCTTTTCGGCGCCATCCAGCATGGCGACAATCTTCTGAATGCGTCCCTGATCGCCGGGCACCAGTACGGCAGGGGCGACATCCCCTGGTTTGCAGCGGATATGATACTGCTCCCGGCCTTCAAGGCCGGTTGGGAGGCGGAAATCAACCGTTTCCAAGTATGAATTCACTCGTCCGCACCTCGACGTCTCATATTCTGCGGCGGATTACGACGCACCGGTAACGCGCTGACTCTATGTAATCCTGGGAATAGATGACGGGCTTGCCCTGGCCAGAGTAGTGCACCTCCTTGAGCAGCAGAAGCGGATGACCCGACCGGACGCCGAGCAGGCCGCTTACCGGATCGGGGGCTGCGACCGCCTCCACATCGGAGACGGCATACTTGACGTGGACCTTGTGACGCTCCAAGACGTCAAACAGGCAGAGGTTTCTCTCTGACGCCTCTCTCAGGCGAGCACAAAACAGAGAGGGATCTGGGAACAGACGGGCCGGGACGAAGCTGTCGCCCAGGATGATTGGCACATCCTCGCTCAGGTACAGTTGCCGCGCGTAGACAACCTGGGCCGTATCGCCTTCGAGTGCAAGGGCTCCGCGGACCTCGTCGCTCACGTCTTGGATCACGGCGATGCTGGTCGAGACAATCCTGGGTTCCTGCCCGGCCGCACGAATAATATTGGGGATGCCTCGAAGGACCTCCAGACCTCCGACCACCGGTCCGTGATTTACCACCGTGAACGTGCCGACCCCCTGGCGCCTGAACAACAGGCCCTCCTTCTCCAGGGTTCTGATGGCCTCACGGATGGTGGACCTCCCCGCTCCCGTCTCCTCGCAGAGTTGCACCTCGCTGGGCAGGCGCTGGTTTGGGCCGAGGCTCCGAATGAGGGTGCGCAGATGCTCCTCTACCTCGTCCGTCACAGAGACCCGTTGACGCATACGCTCCTCGATTCCGTGATCGCTTGATGACCCCGATCACGTAATAGTGTGGCACATCAGTCACCTGACATCAGGCTACCACACGTACGCAATTGTGTCAACACATGGCTGAAGGTGGAGCTGTGCTTTTGATATAAGCTGCTAGCATAAGGGAATGCGGGGCTAACTGGGAGTTTCCACTGGCAGCAGATGACAGGGCAAAAGTCGTACAATTACTTCTTTGGCTCTTGAGTGGTGAGCGTGTTGGCGCTATTGAGGTAGGGCGGGAGCATACAGTGGCTGAAGATGACGGGAATGAGCCACCTGTAGGCGACGACGGTACGCACCGATAGCGCCGCATAAGTGGCGGCGCTTGCACGAGGGGTCTCTTTGCCGATCTTGCGCGTTACGGGCTCATGGAGAAGGGTCTATTCCGTAAAGCTCCAGGATGTATGCGATAGACTCGCGGTCTTCCCTGGATGCCTTGAGCCTTATCCCGGATAGAATTCCGAGATCGGCGACGTCGAAGATGCCGTATGAACCTTGATAAAAGACGATGACCTTGTCCACATTGTCCCTTGAGAGCTGGCGGCGCCAGCGGGCCATGCCTATTCCGCGAAATGGGTCAGCCTTCTTTGTGGATGATTTCGTGGAAGCAGCAGGCTTAAGTGAGTCCTCTTCCAGCGTCTTGTGAGTGGGCCAAAGCTCTGCGTCACGAACGGGTCGTCCACCGGATCATTGGTGAGAAAGACCGTCTTACCCGAAGGGCCGAAATCCTTGCTATCCCACTTTCTCACCACGACAGCGTTTATGGGGTGAGGGATGTGGTCCTTACGGAAAATACGGTTTACCTCTTCGTGGGGGCAGTATTGGTCGTAAGTGCAGAGGCTCTCGATCCCCACAAGCTCGGTGAAGAGGCGCTCGCATGTCTTGTCTCTTCCATGGCCATGGGAAACCTCGGTCGTGCGGCTTGCGATGCGCCCTTCGCCGGATGCGGCGATGGACCTTGCATCTGATGTCACGCGCATGTTGTCCTTGGCGGGGACGACGAAGCGGCCCTTTTGCCATAGCACCGTTATGAGCTTGAAGCCGCGGACAAGGGCCTCGACCTCCTAGGTCCTGCCGTGCTTATCCGTGACCTTTTGCTTGCGTGTAACGGCGCCGCAGGCATCTTCGGGAAAGCTATCCGGGACTATGAGGTCGGTTGCGTCGATTATCACGGAAAGCTCCTCGTCGAGGAGCGCATTCCTTGCGATGAGGGAGATGCATGAACCCGATATCGTTTATGAAGACCAAAAGGCCATCGAGCAGGCCGGCCGAAGCGAGGGGGTGGAGGGAATCGATCTCCTGTCAACTCTCCGCTCGGGGAAGCAAGTTGAGATCAAGGGTGTCTTCCGGGGTGGAGAGATACATGCCCTGGGAAGTGTATTCGTCAAGGAAGCGGGTTCGCCGGGACTGTCCGCCGGGAAGGTGAAGATCAAGGTCGCCGAGCAATCTACCGTTAGAATTCTTAAGGTCTACCCGAATACAACGGTTCAAGTTGGCGGTCGCTTCCACACTCTTGACAAAGAGATGAAGTCCGTAAGGGTGTGCCTCGGGCCAAAGGGCACCCTCAAGGTCGAAACCTTCCGAGTGTGATACGGGCCTCTCTATCGGTCGAGGAGCGCCTCGGCTGCAGGCCGGCGCGCCGCCTACGGTACCTCCCGGCTGAGCGGTCCCACTACCACCTCGCGCCAAACGTGATCAGAGCGCTTCCTTCCGGGAGAGGCCCGTTATCCTCCTCGTAGGCGAAAATCGTGGGACCCCTGCAGTTTGGCCCAGTCGCCCGGGACGTGCACGTTCTCGTATCCGAAGTCCTGGGAGTAGGCGTCGCTGCAGTGGACGGTGAGGGTCTGTCCTGGGCGAATGCCCCCAACGTGATCGAGGAGCGTTGCCACGAGGACTCTCACGTACTTGCCGTTGCCTCGCACGTTTCCGAACTGGTTCTCGAACGCGGTCGCAGCCTCGACCGACGGCAGAAGAACCGGCTCCCCAAGGGTGAACTCCTTCTCACCCTTCGGCCCGATCACCTTGACGCGAGGCTCTTCGATCTTCACATCGACCGGCTTCTCCTGCACCTTCACCCGGTTGCCGTTCACCCGGATCAGCGTGTAGTGGCGGAACCCGCCTTCCCGACGCGGCGCATATAGGGGCGCGCCTGCTCCGCCCGTCGTGACGTAAGTGACACCGTTCAGTTCGCGGCAACTGAAAAGATGTACGTGTCCGCTGAAGACCACCAGCACCTCGTGCTCCCGAAAGAGCTGCTGCAGGCGGCGCGCCTGTTCAGTGTCGAGGAAAGAATGGTCGCCGCCCGGACGGGGGTCGAAGAGGGGGACGTGCATGAACACGAACTTCGGGCGGCTCTGCGCGAGCTCCCGCTCGAGCCACGCCATTTGCTTCGCGTCGAGCGCCGCCGCGGAGCTATCCAGCCCGATGAATCGGTAACCCTTCTCCACGAACGAGTGATAGCGATTCTTGCCGGTGAACTCCGTGAACAGCCTCGCGCCGTCCCCGCGGACGTCGTGATTCCCCGGCACGGCGTGCCAGGGCGTGCGGGGCCTCTCGGCCTGCTTCAGGAAGTCCTCGTACTGCTCGCGCGTTCCCGACGCGACCATGTCCCCGCGGTGCAGGACGAAGCCGGGGCGCGCGGCGTTGAGGGCGTCCACGATGCGCTCCCAGACCGGGGTCCTCCGTTGACTATCGCCCACCGCGGCAAAGGTGAGGACGCCCTGCGAGAGGCCGGGAAGGCCAGGTAGGCCGGGTAGGCCGGCGCAGCGGCCTACCAAAGCCACGCCGAGGACCTACGCTGCGAGCATCGCAAATGAGACCAGCAAGACTAGCGGTGGCCTCGTGGCCTTTCTGCAGGGAAAGCCGACCCCGTTCCGCACGACTCCCTCAGGTGCCCGCGACATCGACATCGTGGGTTGACACTGGAATACCGCATCGCTATGACGTCGCATCTGGCAGCCTCCTCGGAACAGCATCTTGAAGCCCCGAAACAGCGTAGCATAATGAACCGGCGCAAAGGTCGCACAGCCATGCTCTCTCGTACCCGTCCCGGGGACAACGAACTCACCCCGGGAATAGCGAAGGCCGGGTGCCACGAAAAGGCGGCAGGACCCGGCCGAAGCACAAGGCGCGACCCAGTCAGGATTGCCTGCTCTCCCTTTCGTGATGGGAGGCGTGTCCGTTTCCCGACACACCCTGCCGGTCCGCCCGCCATAGTTGAAGCTATACGCCGAACCTTAGGCCGGGGGACTCGGAGAAGCATGTACCGTTGTAGCAAGATCGAGGGTCGAAGGCCGGAGGCCGCGGCGCCGGGGCCGCAGGCGGGCTGTCTGTGCTGCCCGCCCGATTGAGGCGCCGTGAGATGGGGCCGTGGAACCCGCAGCCTTCATGTGGCATGATAGGACTCCCAATAGGAACGCAGACCCAGAATCGAAGAAGGCTACCCTGCTGTTCTTCACGTGGACGGAATTTGATTAGGGGTATGCCTTTGCCATCCATTGTTGTATAATAATGGGGCAGCCGCGTGCCTTGGCGTGCCGCTCCGGTGTGTTGCGGCTGCTCCTGCCGGAGCGAGAGGCGTGAAAGGAGTGGGAAGATGCTGAAAAGGGTCCTCAAAACGATCACCATTTTCGCAATACTGCTGCTCACGGTGTCGAGCGCGGCCTTTGCGTCGGAGACCATCCGCAACACGTGGATGGTGGTAGAGCAGGGCGAAAAGCCCGTGGGTTTCGGGTATGACAAGCTCTATCGCTCTAGCGACGGGCTGTTCCATTATGTATCCGAATCCACCATGCAGGTGGGCTTTTTGGGGAGCGCTCCCCGCACCATAACCCAGTATCTCGAGATGGTGGCCGATGAAAGCTATCTTGCCAAGTCGTTCAAGTTAGTGGTGGACGTCGGGGGAACCCGCACTCAAGTATTGGGGACCGTCGACCGTACCACCGTCGACGGCGTGGAGTATTTTGACACTAACGTCGTGGTCATCAACCCGGACAACAACGAGTTCAAGAGCTTCTGGCGCGAGGAGAAGCCGCTGTACTTCAGCTCGTCGTTTACAGATTACGTGCTAAGTACCACGGGCCTTGAGGTTGGCCAGGAGTACACCGCCAGAGTGTTTGATTTCGCCTCCCTTGCCCCTGCGGATTTCACCATGGCCGTGGAGGAGGAGACCATCTACGAGTACGCCGGCAAGGCCGTCCCGGTGTTCTCCCTGGTCGAGAAGAAGGCCAATGGAGTAAAGACCCTCGTAGACGCGACCGGTGAGAGCTATTGGACATACGAGCCCACTCAAAAGCTCACCATACGCAAGGTAGAGAAGGACGAGATACCCGAGCTTCAGTCCGCCACCATGGATGCCCTCGTGGTGCCCAGCAACATCAGCGTGAACCATCCGTTCCGGAGCGTCGCAAGCCGAATCCGGGTCAGTTGGCAGGATGTGCCTTTTGAGGACTTCAGTTGGAACGACAACCGGCAGAGGTTAGTAGAACGAGTGACCTCGGAGACCGGTCAGGAAGCCCTGGTGGAGATCAAGCGGGATGACCGTGATTTCACAGGCCGCGTAAGGCTTCCGGTCGTGAACCCTGTCCTCGAGCCCTACTTCGGCGACGGTAGGTTCATCACGGCCTCTCTCCCGGAGATTCAGGCTATCGTACGCGAGGTTGTGGGCGATGAGACCGATGGCTGGGCAGCCACCAAGAAACTCGTGGAATGGGTGTTCAACTATATCGAGCCTGCGATGATCCCAGAGACCCTCACCACGAAGCAGATCCTAGAGAAGAAGAGCGGAAAATGCTCGGAGTACGCCGTGCTTTTCGCGTCCGTGGCGCGCACCGCAGGCATTCCTACCAGGATTGCTTTAGGCGAGAGGTATCAGGATGGGGTCTGGGTTGGACATATGTGGAACGAGGTGTGGCTCGGCGAGTGGGTGGCCGTCGATGCCTCCCACAACCAGGTTGCCCCTGACGCCCTTCTGCTCAAGTTCGTGGATTCGCCCGATGTGATGGGCACCCAGAAGGTGCGCTATGGGCTTGCCGGACAGCTTGGCATCACCATCGAGGAGGTGGAGGTCCCGGCTGACGAGTCCTCAGGGGCAACCGAGCTCAAGACCGGAATAGAGGGTCAGACCTACACCAACGCCGACTTCGCGTGCCGGATAACCGCTCCGGAAGGTTGGAACCTAATGGAAGCCAAGGAACAGGGACTTCCAATGCTCGTTATTCAGCCGTCAGGGGTGCCTGAGGCGCAGGCGTTACTCGTCATGTTCAGCGCCCCGGCGGGCAGTAAGCCCGAGCAGATCTTGAGTTCAAGGATACCCGCCCTCCAGGGGGCGCTGCCTGGCTTCAGCTTGGTCAGCCAGGAGACGTCCTCGATAGGAGAGTACCCAGCGGCCGTCGGCACTTGGACGTTCGACCAGGGCGTTGAGTTTCGCCAGCAGAACTGGATCGTGATAAACGGCGACCTCGGGTACCTGTTCGTGTTCACCGGGGTCAACGCTAAGTGGGCGGATTACGAGCCGGTTTTCCAGAGCGTCCGCGATTCGTTTGAGTTATTCAAGTAGCCTTGTGCGCTGCCAAAGGCTTGATCGAAGACTCGCTGGCGCCGGTAGGCCTGACGTATAAACAGATGTGACGTATAAACAGACGTGGCGCCGAGGCCGGAGAGCGGGCTACCTGCGGGGTGCAGGGTAAAGGGCCGCCCGGGCGAGGCGCCCGTCTGGAGAACCAAGAGCTGGTTACGCTGACCTCCCATACAGGATGCAGCCGAGGACGCCCTCTGTGCGCCCTATGTTACCATACCATGAGGCCACGCCCGACCGGCGACGGACATGCCCTGAACGCCCTCGGTCGCGATAGGCCCATCTTTCTGTAATGTTTCTACGCACTTTTTCGTTGACAGGTATGCCTTGCAGAAAACCGTGTCAACGGACTGTGACTTTGTCACCCCAAAACACGTTCATCTGGACTGACAAAATGTCACCCCCGGGTGCGGCGACAGGGATGAGTAGGTGGGGGACGTGGTGTATGGGTGTGCCCTTCAGGGCGAGGTGTGCGTGATTGGGAGAGAAGAAGATGGTATGTTGGTCGCTATAGAGGGCCACTGGGAGGCCGTAACCGGTCATGACTTGTCCAAGCACCTGAAGATAGCCTAGGAGGTCCTCAGTAGGCCGGAAAAAGAGGCCAAGGACCTTACTTGTGGCATCGTCGATAGCGCCGTGTAAGGTGGCCCAGGGGCCTCGTGACTCAAACCAGGCAAACGGGCTTGCATCACATTGAACGAGCATGCCGAGGGCGGGCATGCGGTCGCGAGATCTGCGGCGCCTGGTGTGCTTCTTGGCATGATATATTAGGAGCTGTGCTGCTTGTGCGATAGAGAGTTTACCCAGGACGACCTGTTCGATGACGTAGACCCGACGTGCTTCCTCTTGGCTCAAGAAAACGTTCACTCCCATGGTGACATCTTCCCAGAGCCAAGCGAGAAGCGCAATATGGCCGGTTCGGGGATGCCACCTAAATTCTGCCACCTGCCCCAGCCCCGGGGCTGGGGCAGGTGCTCCGGGCCCTCGCGGATCCGGAGTGTACTGCCAGGGGGTGACATTTTCTCAGACCGCTTACAGGGTGACATTATCACAGACCGACGACAGAACCCGACTTGCCTCGTCCGTGTCAAGAGTAAGTAGGTAAGCTCCCCTTGTTCGTGTCGGATTTGTCCCTAGGCTACCTCTTGGACTGATGTGATTGCGCGGAGGACATGCTTTATCCACTCACGGCTGGCGAACGGCCCAGTCAGGGCTGGCACCTTTGCCCTTAGCCACGCTTCGACATCCTCCGCCTGGGCGCTCACCCGCCCTATGCCGACCGTAGGCAGTGTCGTCGACTCTGGGGCCGGTTTCTCTCCCGCGTCTTTCACCACACCCCAGACCGTCATCGGGCTCACCCCAGGGACAAGATACCCTAGAATCTTGGCAGCTTGCCTGAGAGGCGTCTCCGTCCCCAATTCTAGGGCCATCGCCTCCATCCGCTCCGTCAGACGCTTGTCTGGCTCCCATCCCAACGCCTCGTCCAGGAGAAACCGATACTCCTCAGTGCGCCGGTCCCTATATAGCCGCCGCCTCACCGTCAAGCTCCCGAAGGTCGATACCCACGTCCGCTCGCAGAAC
>JBLNDE010000003.1:0-9133 GCA_050261335.1 Bacillota bacterium | reverse complement strand
CTCCGGGGTGGAGCAGCGTGCCTCCGTGGACATCGTCAAGCCCGAGCACGTGCCCGTTGAAGCCGTTCAGGAAGGCAGCCGACATGCAGGAGATCTTGTCCAGCCCGGCCCTCAGGACGGTCGACGCTCCCCGGCGAGGCACGGCTTCATCGAACACCGGCGAGACGAGAGCGGCAACCTCCTGAGCGGAACCGGCCAGCGCGACTCCGACCCAGTCCACAAGGCACTCCGCGGCCCTGGCGATCGTGTCCTCGGGTAGGTCGTGGATCCCGACCTGCGAGGCCCAGGAGGCGAGCCTCCGCGTCGCGAAGTCACCGAGTCCGGCTGAGATGCATTGTTTGTCTGTCATGTTTTCGCAGCCTCCTTCCGTATTTCTGCAGGGTCGCCTTGACGCCCGACTATCTTGGGACCATTGCGTCGCTGATGAAGACGTTCCTCGATGAAGTCGTTCCTCATCTTGTTGGAGCCGGATACATCCCCAAGCAGACTCGAGCCTTTGCCAGATCAAGACACGGTCGCACACCTCCTGGTCTTCAATTTGTCGGGGTGCTCTCTGAGTGCGAGACCTGGCGGAGCCGTCGACAAGCTGCCTGCAGACCAGGGCCGCGCCCGCGAGAAGCTGGAGACCGTTGCCCTTCTGTATTAGACGCCCGAATCTGCGCAGCCCGTCTGCTCATGCCATTTGCGCTGTAGGAGGTCCTTCAAGGTAAGACATGAGATTGGCTCGGCGAGATTGCCAGACGATGTGGTAACGAAGCTCGCGGGAGTCTTCGACGTCGATCCCCGATGCTTTACTGGTGACCTGTCTCGAGCGGAAATGGAGGAGCTCCTCGGGGAAACCTGGTTCCGAACGCCTGTCAGGCTGTCGCCGGAGGCAAGACGAGCCGTCGAAGATTTCATAGGGTACATGACGGCACAGGAGGAGCGCAACAAGCGGGAAGGGACGCAGACTCGCAAGGAGGAGTAGGCCGTTTTCGAGGCGCGAAGCGGGACTTGCGCGCCCCGCGCGCAGGCCGCGCGCCCGGCTCCGCACCCACCCTTCGTCCGTCCCCCAGCCCACGCTTCGCCCCTCCCTCCCTCGCCCACCCCTCGCCCAGCCCCAGCTCGCCGCTTCCCCGACCCCGCGCCAAGCCCTCGCCAGGCCCCCCGCCCGGCCGAGTGCGGGCCTCCGTGGGGCCTCCGTGCGTGGACCGACGCCCCGTAGCGACGGCCCCGTGGGGATAGCCTGACTGTCCGGGAAGCCTAAGGGGCTGGGCAGCGTGACAAGCGGGCGCGCGCCTACTACCGCACCTCCCCCAGCGCCTGCTCGAGGACGTCGGTGACGTAGTCGATCTCCTGGGCGGTGAGGTCGTGTGGGGTGGTTGTGAAACGGGATGGCGACGCTGGTCCTCCCGGCGAACTCCGTCACCGGGAAGTCGCCTTCCTTGAACCCGAACTCGCTATGAAGCCGAACTCGGCGCGGTAGAACCACTGGAGACGGACAGTGCCGAAATGCAGTTTCCCTCATTCGTTCACTCCCCCCACTCTCGCCTGACGACGGTCCCGTCGATGCGCGGCATCCGCGCGGCCCCGAGCGCGGCCGAAAGCTCGTCCATGCGGTAGTTGTAGGCGAGGCGCTCACGGGAAAGCCACACTCCTGCCTCCTGCCGTCCCGGGTTGAACAGCCGATGAGAGAGACGGAATTGGGGTAGGTTGCCCCGCCCCTCAGCGCCCTGGGTTGGACATGCACCGGCAAGGGCGGGGCGCACAGCGTGATGTGCGCCAGTGGCCCGCATAACGATCATCCGCCCTTGCCCATAGGGCCGTGGTGGACTGCGATGTGGCCGACGATGTCAGCTCGGTACACACATGCCGCAACTACCAGTTCCGAGATCTGGGACATCCAATCGTTGAATGCCTTTAGCTCTCGGTCCAGCCATCGACAGATCTTTCTGAACCAAATCCTTCCCAACCTGCCTTGCACGTAATACTCCCATCTGGTATCATATACGGTGCCATGTGGGATACTCATGGAGGGGAAGGGCTTGAGCAAGCGCGATAAGCGCATAGAGAGATGGCGTAATAACCCACGAGATGTGGACTTCGAAGAGCTAAGATGCGTAATGGAGTACTTCGGGTGCTACGTGGATCAGCCGTGCAGCGGTTCGAGCCACTACGTCATCGGCCACGAGGCCGTCTCTCGGTCTATCACGGTTGTGAAGTCCCATCCTTTGAAACCCATCTATGTCAAGCGTGCTCTCGCCCTGATCGATGAGATAAAGGAGGCCATCGCTGATGGAGACATCTAGAGAAGACCTGTTCGGCTATAGCGTAAGGCTCTCTCATTTAAGCGAGGAGGAGGGTGGGGGATGGCTGGCAGAGGTACCTGAACTCGACGGGTGCATCTCAACCGGCGAGTCACCTCAGCAGGCTTTGACCAACGTCCAGGACGCAATCGAGTGCTGGCTCGAGTCGGCCAAGAAACATGGAAAGGAGATTCCGCCGCCGGTGGACCACACAGAACCCGAGTTTAGCGGGAAGTTCACCCTCAGGGTCCCCAGGACACTCCATCGGATGCTGGCGAAACGTGCCGAGTCAGAGGGCGTGAGTCTGAACCAGTACCTTGTGTCACTTATCTCTTTCGGGCTGGGTAAGGAGTTCGGGGAACGTTCTGCCCAGGCGCGGGAGACGCATGTCAGCGAGGTGCGGCCCCAGGCCAGCTATTCCATAGCGAGCGAAGACCGCCCGTCCCCTGCCTACTGCACCTCCCCCAGCGCCCGCTCGAGGACGTCGGCGACGTAGTCGATCTCCTCAGCGGTGAGGTGGTTGTGGAACGGGATGGCGATGCTCGTGCGCCCAGCGAGCTCGGTGACGGGGAAGTCGCCCTCCTTGAACCCGAACTCGGCGCGGTAGAAGGGCTGCAGGTGGATGGGGGTGAAGTACGGACGGCACCCGACCCCCGCCTCCTGGAAGCGCCGCATCACGTGGTCGCGCACGGCGGACTGGCGCTCGGGGGTGGGCTCGTCCGCGCCGACCCGGATCACGTACACGAACCAGCTCATCCGCGTCACCTCGGGCGCCACGTACGGCAGGCGCACCCCCGGCACCCTCGCCAGGCGCTCCGCATACATCGCCGCCACCCGCTCGCGCTTCGCGATGATCTCCTCGATCCGCGACATCTGCGCGACCCCGAGCGCGGCCGAAAGCTCGTCCATGCGGTAGTTGTAGCCGAGGCGTGACAACGCCACTCCTTTGATCCGCATCACATCAGGACAGATGTGCGTGACTGGAGTCCGGTTCGGCCTCTTCGGAACCCCAGTGATCGGCAACCTCCACTTTCCTGGCTGTTTGCACCACTCTCTCGATCAAGGAACCACTGCGAACGTGCTCAAGGAATTCCTCGACGGACTCGTAGGTCTTGTCTGCTTGGTTCTTTAGGAAGGGGCTTTGGGGGCTGTGGGGCCAAATCATGACTATAAACTTGCCGTTTGCGTGAGCAAAGTTGATCTCACTCGCGACCCCGTGGGAGTACTTGTCTTGCGGGTAGTACACAACAATCATGTCAGATTGTGCGATGAGCCGATAGTCGCGATACACAGTTGCCTTCTCTATGCGATCCGTAACGCGATCCGGCAAGCTTACCGGTCCGTCCGGTTGCTCAACCCCAGGATTCGACGGCTGAGGTCTGTTCGCCCGCGCGAGTTCCATATCCTTGATTGACAGCGGGTTAAAGACTATGAGGTGGTCCCTCATTTGATCCGCCAGGTCTTGAGCCGCAGCGATTGCGTCTTTTGACGCTCCGGTGATCCCATAGCTGAGGTAAACCTTGGTAAGGTCTGGCTTCATAATGAGATCCCTGAACGTCCTAATATCCTCCTTACGAGCTACAAGGTAGTCGCCCATGCCGGGCATTGCCCGGCACCATCGAAAGTATGAAAATGGCAACCGCCGTCTATTTTCGGGGTAGAAAGGCTTGCGTTGTATGGACGCGAGCATTTCAGTGACAACCGTCTCCTGATCGATCCAATCGAGGATGTCGTCGTATTGCAACTTCTGCCCCAGCCACTTCGGTAGGCGGTCGAGGCGGGCTTTCACGTCTCGTACATCATCGACCACGGTCACGAAGATGTCGGGAGCAAGCTCGCCCACACAGTCTGGATCGAAGCCCAACATCGTTCGCTGTCGCCACCTGAACGTCGCATGAAGGCCGACTATTGCGTGCTGTGAAGCCTGCCCGGACTCGGCACGATTCCTAAGGTCGCTAATGACGTGCTCAAACGCCAACTTACGAAGCACCTTAAGAGTTGTCTCCGGAGCGTCGAGGATTTTGTCATCTGGAATCCCCAGTTGAAGCTGATCTGCGATTTCTCGCATGTAATTGCCGACATCCAGGTATGTGATCTGGCCGCCGCTGGCCGCCGCAATCTCGTCGCACAGTTCCTTTCGGTCGGAGCAGGTTATGCCGGTGCAAAGGATGTTCAATAAGGCCGCCTCCTCTCGTAAGCGTAGTGGCGATAACGAGCATGCACACAGCGGCTACACCTGGGCCCCTCCTTCGGACGACGATTCACTCGCAGCCGACTTTGATCTTGCCACGAACAGACTTATGGCCTCGAGAATGTCCACCACCGCAGCTAGAAGGGTAATGGTGCTGAGCAGTGAGAAGAGGAGGAGCCACATGCCCAGCGCGAACGCACCGCTGACAAAGCCTCTGCTCGCCTCCCCATAGCTCAGCAACAGGCATGCCCCGAACGCGACCACTGCGGCGGCCCACGTAAGTGCGGCAACAAAGTAAGGAACAACAAGCCTCATCAAGACGTTGCGCTCACCTGTCACTCTCGGGGCAGTCTGTTCGAGAATCTTGGGCGAAAGGAGCGCAATAATCAGAGCAAAACCGGCCACCTCAACCGCAAGGAGTGCAGCGCTCGCAGAGAACATGTGAGCCGAGAGGGATTGAAACGCGCTGTCCGTCAGGTGACGTATGAGAAGGCACGCGTGTCCCGTCGCGATTGAACTCACCCAAAAGCCCCACCAGCGTAGCGTATCCAGAGGACTGTAGTACTTCAAGATCCTATGCCACACTGCGCTCACCCTATCTTGGCCTGCGCACCTCGATTATCACCCTCATGAATTCCGGAACAAAGCTGCTGACCTCGTCAGTCGCTTGGACTGACCGCCTTAGCAGCTTATCACCTGAACGTATTTCCACGGCGATTCCTGCATCAGTTGTTCCTTTCAAAGTGACGTCTCCGTAGCCCTTGTCCACCATGTGTTGGCCGGCGACAATGACCCCGCTCTCGAGATTCAGGCTCCCTCGTTGCGATTCGAGCTTGACAGTGGCGCGGTCTGAACGCGGCTCTTCCAGCAGACGCTCGCGAAACTCGTTGCAGGGATCTTCCATGTTCACAGGATTCGGGCGCACGAAGTCGAGGACGAACTCGTGGACGGTTTTCAGTTGTCGTATAGCGACAAAGAATTCCTCAGCGTCTATTCTCGGGTATATACTAACATAGCCGAGCGCGGGATTGGCTTGCATACATATCTCAGCAAACGCACGCATGAATGCGCGTGCAGAGATGGTCTGCTTCTCTTCGAAGGCCGTCAACTCTGTCTCCAGGTCCAACACAAAGTTCGCAAACTCGTACGCGTCTGGAACCACCCGCTTTCTTTGTTGGAAAGAGTCCCAATCGAAAGTCTGCGTTGGCATTTCCCTTACCTTACCGAGCCTACCAGCGGCAACCGCAGTTCCCTCCACATCCAGCACGGTGTTATCCGTGATTACCCATCTCGACTGCCTTCCTCCCCACACACTCTCGGTCGCATCTCTTATCTGCTGCTCAAACAACTCACGCAGTACTCTCGAAATGGTATCGGCCTGCCCGTATGAGAAGAGGTTAGGATTCACATTGAGCTTGCCAACTACGAGATGCATGGTCCGGGTTCGGAACCTGATATCTTTCGAGTTTTCTGGGTCCATAGTGTGACTTCGCCTCCGCGCCCGCTTTAGTGGTCCTCCTCACAAGCCTGTCCGTCGACAGGCCACGACGGTTCCACGGCCGCGCTCTTGGCAGTGAGGCCATCAGATCCAGACTTAAGGCATCCACGGTAAGCGGCGAAGGCGAAGATGACCCTCCGCCGCTTGGGTTCCCACAAGAGCAACGAGAAGGAGAACATCATACCCACCACCTTCCCAGCATCCTACTGGCCCCGGACCATGGGTCCTGGAGGAGAACGGACCTCGCGCGTGCCTCCGATCCAAGGTTGTGACTCTAGACCCAAAAGGCCCACGTTCCAAGGCTGTCATCCGTAGAATCGGATACTCCTGTGCTGCGCGGATCGCTGTGTAAGTATCGCCTACAAGAGCAGGGTCGGTGGGAATACTCCTGGATAGATGCTAGGCCGAATCGGGCTGGTGGTTCTGAGATGTTCCTTGTTACTGGCATTGTGTTTGGACTGGTGCCGCGAAACCAGATGCCGGCACTTGGTATAGCGAATGTGAGCACCACAATCTACGCGTAACAAATCGTAGGTTTCGACAAGGGAGGACATAATCCTGTCGCGAGTTGAGAAATGTTCGACTTTCTTGCGGTGGGGACGTCGGCCCGCTCATCACGTCAAAGCACCACGGCAGCTTGCAGGGTTCACAGGCGTCAAGGTCGGTGACACCCGAACTATCGATATGGGAGCAAGGAAGCGCATACGGGCTTGCACAACGGACATGACAACGAATGATACGCCGCTGTCGCCGGTCGCCGTCCGGGCTGGTCGAGGAGCCCGAATGCAGTTGGCCTCCTCTTACCTCACAATGCCGTTCCCATCTATACGCGACTCTGTTGGTGGTGGTGGTTTGCCGCAGCTAGCGACTCCTCGTCATCGCAAGGTTTGGGGCCATAGGCCTGCTGGATTGTGCGCTCGGCCTCTTCTAGGCTGATGAACCCGTCGGCAGCAACGTGGTCAAGTTGCAACTCCCTTGCTTTGCCCTCCCACTCTGATTTGGTCACTCCTCTCCACCCCGATGTTGCCGAGAAGAACCGGGCGGTCGCCCACCGGCGGGAGCATGATGCCATAGGGTGATGACGGACCTCGGGTATGTCCACCCGGATAGTCTTCACAGATGGACCGAGTGCCGCCCAGTAGTCACGCAGCCGCCGCACTGCACTTCACACGCCTTCACAACCTTCTCCCTGAGCATGACGAGTGCAGCAGCGGCAATCACTGCCACCAGCAGCAAGGCGCGGGGCCAGACGCACGCCACTGTCGCCGCAGCGCCCAGCATGATGTTGATGCCGAGCACCGCCAGTGTAACCTGCTTGTGAGTGCAGCCAGCTTGCACCGCCAGTTGGTATGCGTGTGTCCGGTGGGCTTCTGTCCACCGCCCTCCGCGCCGGATGCGCCGCAACAGGGTGGCTGTGGCGTCCCCCACAAACACCCCCAGCAGCAACATCCACACCAGAAGGGGTAAGGCGCCGGAGTTCTCGGATGCCACGGCAAGCACGCCGAATGTGAACCCGAGAAAGCCGCTTCCGAGATCGCCCATGAATATCCGCGCGGGGGGGCCAATTCCAGCGCAGGAATCCTGCTGACGCGGGAACGAGCAGCATGCTGCCCAGAGCTAGGCTGACCGCGTCCGCACCTGCTCCCCCCATTCCGGCTGCCGCCGGCCCGGGGTTTGGCAGGAGCCCGACTCTCATCCCAGCGATGAGCAGCGCGGCCGTACCGGCGACTGTCACCGCTTGTGTTCCGGCGAGGCCGTCGATCCCGTCCATGAAGTTGTACAAGTTGATGAGCCAGACGATGCCGACAAACGCCAGGACGAAGCCGACGAAAGCCAAGGAGAGGCGCGTCACGCCGAGGCTGAACGCAGGAGATCCGCGCGCTTGCGTTCAGCATCAACAATTTCGAGCGTAGGCCCGGGCAGATCGTCACCTTCGGGGTGTCGGAAGCCGAGCCTCCTGGGCGAAGCCTTCCGGAAGCGCAGCTTGTCATGGCGGTGCTGGATTATGTGGCGCAAGAGGACTGGGGGCTCGTAAACCGGATAAGCCCGCAGGCTCTGAAGTGGGAGCGCATAAAGAGGCTCTGCACCCAGGCGTATCAGCAAGGGGTGGTGCTCACGATGCTCGATCTCGAATGGCTTCTTGGCGTAAACGGGGCATTCGTGCGGCAGACGCTCGACGCATACCACGAGCGCTTCGGCATGCTCCTTCCCACAGCAGGCTCGATTCTAGGCATGGGGCGCACGCTGATGCACAAGACCATCGTGGTGAAGATGTCCCTTTCGGGCCGGATAGATCAGCTAGCGGTTATCTTCAAGCTCCTTCAAACCCGGGCGTAACAATCGCTGCAGAAACCATCCTCTTCGCCCAGAATAGACTCCCTGGTGCTTGCGCGAGCGTTTCTTGATCCAGTATCGTATCCTGCGAAGACTGTGCCGCCTGCGACTCGCTACCCGCAAGGCAAAGGCGATCGCGTCGTCATCCGAACACTCTAACCTGTACCCGTTGAGGTCAAGGAACACAAGCAAAGCGAGCACAGCGGTACGCTTGTTACCGTCTAGAAATGCATGGTTTTTGATGATCGAACGGAAGAGAGCTGCTGCTTTCCAAAAAAGATCCCCATAAAGCTCTTGCCCGCCGAATGTCTGGGCGGGCAAAGCAACTGCGGAATCCAGAAGTTCTGGCTCGGATATACCTCGGTTTTCCTTACAGCTTTCGGGGTAAGCGAAGTAGAAGTCTATAGCCCAGAGATGGATAAACAGTACCTCTCTAACGGTGAGATACCTCATCGTTAGTACTTGGCCAGCTCCTCAAGTACCTTCTTGCGCTCCAGGGCAGTCTTCGCCACCTTCTTGACGAAGCCGGGAGACAGTTCCTTCCACCAGTCTTGCGGCAGACCCAGCTTGCGCAGCACGTGAGGAGGCACTTGACGTTTCTCGATGCGCATGAAAATGGCTTCCACGTCTGTATCCTCCTCTCCATAAGATGCAGTCTTATTATACGCTATCCGTTGCTCCTTATCAAGAGAACCGTCGCCAGTCGTACCTGTCAAGGGAAAGTAGGTAGAGACCTCACGGAAAAGTGATCTCGGCGCCAATACGTTTGTTCGGAGCGCATCACTTCCTGGTCGGCCGTGTTTCTTGGCAGCACAGAGTCTGCAG
>JBLNDE010000002.1:0-43574 GCA_050261335.1 Bacillota bacterium | reverse complement strand
TGCGCATCGGCAGGGCGGGCGAGAAACTGATACCGTACGCCTGCGTTACCACGGAGAGCTACAGGCATTTTGGCAGGCTGGGGCTTGGCGCGGTCTTCGGCAGCAAGAAGCTGAAGGCGGTCGTGGTGTCGGGCAAGCACTCGCTGCCGGTGGGCGAGGGCGGGGGTGGGTCCGGGGCTGCGGAATACCGGCGGGTATACGACCGGATATACCAGGAGGCCGTGGCGTCGCCGGTCATGAAGAAATACCACGACCTCGGGACGCCGGAGAACATCCTGCCCCTGAACGCCCTCGGTGGCCTGCCGACGCGTAACCTGAAGGACGCCAGGTTTGAGGGGGCTGACCGCGTCTGCGGCGAGGCCCTGGCCGAGCATTACCTGGGGCGGAGGCTGGCCTGCTCCCATTGCCCGGTCGGGTGCATCCATATCGCGGCGCTGCGGGAGCCTGATGCGAACGAGCCTTACTTTTACAAGACCAGCATGATCTCATACGACTACGAGCTCATCTACGCGCTTGGCTCGATGCTCGGCGGGTCGGACCCCGAGGGCCTTCTGAAGCTCATCGACCGCATAGAGGTGTACGGCCTGGACGCCATGAGCAGCGGCGTCGTTCTGGCGTGGGCGACCGAAGCGCAGGAGCGCGGACTGATATCCGATGGGCAGACGGGCGGATTGAGGTTCGCATGGGGCGACTATCCTGTCTATCTGGAGGCGGTCGGGCGCATCGTGGAGCAGCCGAACGAATTCTATGCGGCCCTCGCGCGCGGCGTCGATCACGCCGCCTCGGTTTATGGCGGCGCCGATTTCGCTCTCGCTTTCGGCGGGAACGAGATGCCAGGCTATCACACGGGTCCCGGGGCATACCTGGGGTTTCTGGTGGGCGCGCGGCACAGCCACCTGGACAACGCCGGATACAGCATCGACCAGAAGGTGTTGACGAAGAGGCAGGTCGGCCCGGACGAGCTTGCTCGCGAGATCCTGAAGGAGGAGCGCTGGCGGCAGGTCCTGTCCAGCCTGGTGGTGTGCTTCTTCGCGAGAGGCATATACCAGCCCGAGACCGCCTCCGCCGCACTGCACGTAGGCGGGTTTGACCTCGCTCCCGAGGATCTCCAGAGGATCGGCACGGAGATACACGGCCGCAAGTACGCTTTCAAGATCCGCGAGGGGTTCTCATTCGACAGCCTCCGCGTGCCCGGGCGGATCTTCAGTGTTTCAAGTCCGGTGGGACAGCTGGACGAAACGTACATGCACGAGGGAGTTGAGCATATTAGATGTGAAATCGTACCCGGTGGGTGACCTGGCATTCCCCTCCGGTTTTCTTTGCATGCTGTTCGCCTGCGGAACCGGTCACTGTTGGGCGTGGCTGTCCCACAACTGTGCTGAAAGGAATTCATGGTGTGTCCCTGGGTTATCATGGTAGGGTGGTGGAAAAGTGTGTGTCTGGACTCAGAGAGACTTCGGTGTCCTATCTGTGAGGAGGGCTCTGTAGTCCTCTTCCACGATTATGGCAGTTTCAGGCTGATGGAGTGCACCCGCTGCGACCTCCTTTTCCAACATCAACTTGATGGGGTCGATCCGAGACGATTGGTGTCAGAGGTCTACAATGATCGCTGGGTTGCCATGCGTCAGCAGTACTCGGAGAGCACTCTTAGCGAACATGCTGCATTTGGGGTGCTGCTACTTAGCATCTGCTTACCGAATCGTGGTCGTTTGCTGGAGATAGGGTCTGGTACCGGTGAGTTCTTGTATCTGGCAAGGGAGGCCGGATGGGACGTCACAGGCGTTGAGCCTTCGCGGGAGGCATGCCGATACGCTCGGGACCACTTCGGCTTAGAACTAACGTGCGACTTGTGGCATTCAGGCTTGATAGATGCTGGTCGCCAGTTTACTGCGGTGGCGTTCTGGCACGTCCTGGAACACCTGATGAACCCACGCTTGTTTCTTGAAGAGGTGGCGGGTCGATTGGAGCCAGGCGGCCTGATCTTCCTTGGTGTGCCGAATCGCCACTCGTTCACGAACTTAGTGTGCGGCCCTACGTCCCCCCTATTGACCGAACCTGATCATCTCTTCCACTTCTCGATTTCTAGCCTCATGAGACTCCTCGAAAGAACCAATCTGGATCCTATCTCTGTATTCTCCCGGGAGGAACCACATAGGCTGGAGTCGGACATCGCTGCGGCGAAACGTGCCGGTTTGGAGGTCTGTGGTGACAGGCCCCAGGACAGGATCGCGTTGATGGTACGCCTTCAGTCGGCTTTCAACGGACATGAGCTGTTTTGCATTGCCAGGCGGAAAGACACGTGAGTCATTCTCGTGAGGAATGCTTACTCGATCCACTCCACGAGGTTCGGATTGCGGTCCAGGATGGACTCGTATTGCTGGCGAATGCCGTACTTTGCACTGGGGTCAAGCGCTCTGTACCTCTGGTATTTCGCTTCCCTGTCTGCGGGTGAGGCCCAACCAAAATGCTTTACCCGCAGGTCTGATGTCCTGCCGGGCAGTAACCCGATATTGTTTGGAAGTCGGCCGCAGTGTAGCGCCGTTTCGCGCCATGTGTACTTGAACCGGGGCTGGTACCGAACGAGGAAAACCCTGTATGTCTTGTGCGCTCGCCAGTAAGGATCGTCGCGGTAATGTGTCGGGTCCCAGAAATCGTAGAGCCGGAACGAGTAATGGTCGTAGAACGGCTGGTTGATGAGATCGCGGATAACGAACTTCGCCCTGTCCTCAAGCATTTCATCAGCGTCGAGGACCAGTATCCAGTCTGGGTTTGTGCTCACGACGAGATCCCACTGCCGCTTTCTCAGCGCGACCTCGTTGTGAAAACCGGGCTTTGAGTTGGAGACGATCGTCACGGGAATGCCGCCAAGCGCCTGCCTGCACACTTCGACAGTCTCGTCCTCGCTGGCGTCGTCAAGAACTACTGCGTTGTCGATGTACTGCGCGGCGTGCTCCAGCACCTGGCGGAGATACCTCCCGGCTTCGTTTCTGACGAGCATTGAAAGGGTAAGCTTATTGCCCTCGTATTTCGTTAGCCGGTCGCGCACGAACGCCGGTGCACCGGGCTGCTGGGCCTTCGTAAACTCGACTCCCCTCACGAGCCATTTCCTGTCAGTGCCCGGCCTTGTTACCAGGGCGCGGCAATCGTACAGCTCGCGGAAATACTCGCCATGCTGGAGGCCGTGCGTCACGACCTGCGCGGTCACCAGGGCTTCCGTCGTGTCTGAGTCGATGTCGGCTAGGGACGAACTCAACACCTCCGTCCTGGAGATGAGCATGGACCGCACGGACTCATCGAGATCAGCCTCGAGTCTCTTCACAATCTCATCCCGGTATTCCTGGGCAAACAGGTCAATACCATCCTGCCTGCGCGGATCCCTGAAATCGAAGCTCCAGAAACGTTCCACCGCCTCCTTCGTTACGTCGAGGACTCTCCTTATTTCCCGGTACACGCTACCAGAACGTAGAAGCGCTACTGCAGCATCGTGAGGGCCTGCCCTTTGCCCGGTGCAATTCACCCTTCGATACCCCTCCAGACCTTCGAGGTCTGCCTCCCGGTAGATGTGGTATGCGGGATAGCACGTGTCCACGAACAGCTTCAGGCCGAGCGCCGCCGCGCGGATACAAAAGTGCCTGTCCTCACCCCAGAACGAGAGGTTCGGGATCTCGCTAAAGGAGACGCCTGCGTCCAAGGCCTCCCTCGCGATGAGCGTGCATGCGCCCAGCCCTCCTACCTCGTAGAGACCAGGGACGCGTAGGCGCTGGAGGAATTCCCGCGCCCGCTGCTGTGCCCCTTCCTGTGTCAGGCGCTCCCAGGGTGCGTTCTCAAACAACGTGTACACGTCCCGCAGCCAAACCTGCGGTAGCGGTTCGGTGGCAGGATCCCATTTCGTCCAGAAGACCTCCGAGACGATGGGTTTCCTGCAGCCGACAAGATGGTGCAATGTGTCAGGGTGGAGAACGAGATCGGAGTCCAACAGGAACAGGAAGTCATAGTGGCCACTCCTTGCCAGGTCGATAATGCGGTTCTTGTGCGTAGCGACCCTCCATACCAGGTTGTAGTTCCACCAGTGAGTCTTGTCGTCGCATACGTACGGTTCCTGGGTTTCGCTCTCTTCGGCGGACCAGACGATCACTGTGCCGCCTTTCGGACAGAATTTGGCAAGCTGCGAGGACGATGCCGGGACATCGTTGTCATCGATGAAAATGTAGTCCACGAAAAGTCCTTCGGTGTCCATCTCCACAAGAGATCGCAGAAACTCCCCGAGAATCGCCGGCTTTTGCTTTACTGGGCTGCCCACCAGCACCCGCGGAGCTGTCAATTGCCGCTCACCCTCCTGCAACGGACGGACCAGCACAGGGGTCCTCCACCGGGCATGGTGCGAGGCGCACTACCTGCTGCCCATCTTCAACGGGCCGGCACCCAGCGCAACCAGGCACGATCAATGGCTACAACACCCTTGGGCTGAAAGACACCGTAGCCGGGCCACCCAAATTCCCGAATTGCCGTTTTATGCAATTTCCGTACCACTGCAGCAGTGGCGCCGCTGGGAGTCAGCTCGGCGACGATACCTGGGGTTCCGCTCCCAGCAAGGGCATAATGCAGCACCGTGGAGAGGAGAGGCAGGAGACGTCGGACCTGTATCGTGATTGCTCAAGGGGGCGAGCAAATCTTTCCCGTTCCGGCTTCCGGGCTTCCCGGATGGCGGCACAGTGGCACGTTGGGCTGCATCTATCGCCGCGGCCGTGCTGGCATCTCCCTACACGACAATGATTCTGCGGCGGCCCAGCATGTAACAGCAATTAATGCTTTGGTTAAATATATCAATATAGGCCTTGAGATTATAAAGGAGCTGGTTTATAATCGATAGTGACGGGCGTCGCTGGATGTCATAGATGGCTTAGGTGCTCGTCCCCATGCTCGCCAGGCTGATTTGGGGGGATGTGAATGTGACCGGAACAAGAACGGCTCGTGCCGTGGAGGCGGTGCGCCTTCGCAAGGAGTTTCCGAAACGCGGGGGCGGGCCAGGCTTCTGGCGACGCTGGCGCTCCGGGCGGCGGAGCGGGCACGGGGAGACGCTGGTCGCGGTGAGCGACGTGTCGTTTTCCGTGGAACGGGGCGAGATATTTGGGCTTCTTGGCCCGAACGGCGCGGGCAAGACCACCACCATCCGGATGCTCTGCACCCTCCTGGAGCCAACGAGCGGACGGGCGGCGGTCAACGGTTTCGACACTGTTCGCGAGGCGCTCATGGTGCGCCGCAGCCTGGGGACGGTCCTCACGGGTGAGCGCAGTACATACTGGAAGCTCACGGGCCGCGAGAACCTCGAGTACTTCGCGGCCATGCATGGGCTTTCACGGAAGGAGCAGAAGGAACGGGCGGCGGCCGTCCTGGAGCGGCTCGGCCTCGCCGACAAGGCGGACCAGCTGGTGGAGACGTACTCGTCGGGTATGAAACAGCGGCTTGCGCTGGGCAAGGCCCTCCTCGCGGACCAGCCCATCCTCCTCCTCGACGAGCCCACCATCGGCCTCGACCCGGCCGCTGCACGCTCTCTGCGGGCGCTCATCCGCGAGCTCCGGTCGGAGGGCCGCACCATCCTGCTCACCACCCACTACATGGAAGAGGCCGACCAGCTCTGCGACAGGGTCGCCATCATCGACCAGGGGAGCATCATAGCCCTGGACAGCCCGAGGCAGCTCAAGGACTCCGTCGGGGAGGGCAGGAGCCTGCAGCTCGAGGTGAGTGACTGGAACGACGACGCGGACCGGCAGGCGAGGGCCGTCCGGGGGGTTGCCGGCGTGATCGCCAGGCACGCCGTGGAGCAGGAGACCTGGCAGGTGAGCGTTTTGATGGACAACGGGTCCGCAGTCCTTGCCGAGATCATCGCCGTCCTCGCGCGCTCCGCGATCAGGATACACAGGGTACAGGCGGTGGAGCCGACCCTGGAGGATGTTTTCCTGAAGCTCACGGGCAAGGGCCTGAGATCTTGGCCAATCGGGAGGGGGGACACGCATGAGCGCCCAGGTTTCCGAGATAGCGGACTGCTCTGAGCACGTGGGGCCCGCGCGCGCCGCGCCCGGATGGGGCGCGACCATCTGGGCCGTGGCTCGCAAGGAGTGGCTCATCACGAAGCGCTATCCCAGCTGGATCCTGGCCATGCTTGTGTGGCCGGTCCTGCTTCCGCTTTCGTTCATCTTCGGCGGCAGGGCGATGGCCGGCCCGCGCGGGGAGAGCCTCGCCGCTTTCGCAAGGCTCACCGGGACGACCGACTACGCAGGCTACGTCGTGGTCGGCACCGTCCTCTGGATGTGGATGAACGTGGCGCTCTGGGATTCAGGGCCGTTTTTCCGCCAGGAACAGATGCGGGGCACCCTCGACAGCAACTGGATGACCCCGGCGCCGCGCCTTTCGCATCTTCTCGGTGCCCAACTCTTCAGCCTCTTTACCGGCGTCGTGATGACGACCATCGCCATCCTTGGGTTCAGGTTCCTGCTGGGCGTCCGCATCACGGGCTCACCCTGGCTTCTCGCGCTCTCGGTGGCGGCCGTCCTTCCGTGCGTATACGGGCTGAGCCTGCTCTTCGCGAGCGTCGTGGTGTGGGCGAAGGACGTGTCCACGATGGTGAACGTGGTCCGCGGCGCCTTCCTCATTTTCTGTGGAGTGAGCTTTCCCCTCGCGGTGCTGCCCGGATGGATGCGCACCGTTGCGTCGGCCCTGCCGCTGACGTACGCCATCAACGCCGTCAGGACCGCCGCGCTCACGACGACGGGGCTTGACGCGGTCGGCCGCGACCTTGTTATCCTGCTCGCTTACGGGGGCGCCCTGCTCGTGTGTGGGCTCGCGGCCTTCCACTACACAGACCGGCAGGCCAGACGGCGCGGGTCGCTGTCTCACTATTGAGGACCGACGGCCGCTGGCCGCGGGGAAGCAGGCGGGATAGTCGGTCAGGGAGGTGCTCTGCATGGAGACCAAGAGCAATGCGGCGGGCCCGTCGTCAACCCGGCTCGCACTGCGGGCCGCGGCTGCGATATTCCGCCGCGACTGGCTCATATACTGGCGTTACCCGATGAACGCCGTGTTCTGGCTCATGCAGCCATTCATCTGGTTCACCCCGGTCTACTTCATGGGGCGTAGTTTCATCGAGGGCGGCAGGGCGGCCGGGTTCGAGGCGTTTACCGGCACATCGGATTTCATGGCCTTCGTGCTCCTGGGCGGTATAATGTCGAGCTACGTGAGCGCGGTCTTCTGGAGCATCGGGATGACCCTCAAGAACGAGATGAGCACCGGGGTGCTGGAGTCCAACTGGCTCGCGCCGGTTCCGAAGGCGGTGCAACTTGCTGGGCGCACGGTCTTCAGCCTGGTGAGCGTGACTTGCGAGTCTGTCGTTCTCATGGCGGTCATGTGGCTCCTGTTCCGCTTCAGCCTGGGGCGCGATGTCGTCCCGGCGGTGCTGACGGCGCTTCCCATGGTGATCGGCATCTATGGCTTCGGGTTTGCGTTCGCCGGCCTTGTGCTGCTCATGCGCGAGGCCAACACCATGATCGATATCTCGAGCTATCTTGTGAACCTCCTGAGCGGCAGCACGGTGCCGGTCGTGGCCCTCCCGAGGTTCCTGCTGGTGATCGCAATGGCCATCCCGCTCACCTACGGTTACGACGCGATCCGGGCCATCCTCCTCGGCACCCGCACTCTCCTGCCGCTCCACGTCGAGCAGGCCATCCTGGCCGGGTTCATGGGCGTTATGATCACGCTGGGCCTCTGGGCCTTCAGCCTCGTGGAACGGCGCTGCCGCCGCCTAGGGACCATCAGCATGCACTGACCCGGGTTCCCCGCCCCTGGAGGCACTGGCGGAAACCCGCTTCAGGCTGCTGCAGGATCGCCTCTCCACGTGTCGAAGTCTACATCTGGTTTCAACGTGGTTCACGTGCTCATTCAGCGATCAGGTGGATGGCGGCACGGCTAAGTGGGGGTGCAGTCTCGCGCAGAAATGCTCCCGACTTTGACTGACGCACCCTCACTCAGGACGGCATTTGCCTTGCGACGGTACACGATCCGCAAGCCGCTCTGGGCCACAGGTCACGCAGGCCGAGCCGGTAAACCAGGCACCGAGTGGCGAGCGGCCCCGCAGGTCAGGTAGCGATAGGAGCCAGGCGGGCGGCCTCGGCCGGGCCCCCGGGGAGCCTGCATGCCTGGCGGCGAGACCCGGATCACTGGTGTGGGCCGCGAGCTGGAAGGAGGACAGGATGTCCATATGAAGCTGCGTGAGGTGCGGATAGAGGACGCCGTGGGGCTGCCGCTTGCGTACGACCTTACAGAGATAGTCCCGGGCGAGCGGAAAGGGGCAGTCCTGAGGCGGGGGCGTCGCATCTCTGCGGAGGATATCCCAACGCTCCAGCGAATCGGGAAATCCGTGGTATACGTGCTCGAACTCGAGAAGGGCGAGGTGCACGAGGACGATGCGGCACTGCGCCTCGCCACCGCGCTTTCCGGTCCCGGCGTCGCGGTGGAGATGCCCGGCGAGGCGTGGGCCGACATACGCGCGACCCTCAAAGGCCTTCTCAAAGTGGACGCCTGGCGCTTGAGGGCCATCAACGCTATCGGAGACCTCCTCGTCGCCACGCGCCACACCAACTCCAACGTGGCCCCCGGGGACCTCGTGGCGAAGGCGAAGGTGAGAGGGCTCATCGTGGAAGAGGCCCGCCTGACGCGCGCTGCCAGCATCGTGGGAGAGAACCCCGTCATCGAGGTGATCCCTTTCCGACCGGTCCGGGCCGGCGTGGTGGTGACAGGACGAGAGGTATATGAGGGGCGCGTCCAGGACGCATTTACACCTCTCCTCGCGACCAGGCTCACCGAATACGATGGCACGATCGCTGACTCTGTGGTAGTGCCCGACGAGGTGGACGAGATCGCCAGTGCCATCCTGGGCATGGTCGCGCGCAAGGTGGACATGATCCTCGTGACAGGCGGGATGTCGCCCGACGACTGCACTCCGAGAGCCATCGAGCTGTCGGGCGCGCGGGTCGTCTTCTACGGAGCGCCCGTTTCGCCCGGCGCCATGACGCTGCTGGCGTATCACGGGGCTACCCCGGTGCTTGGCGTGCCGGCGGGCATCCTGGCGCGCCCGAGGGCATTCCTCGACCTCCTCCTCCCGCGACTCCTTGTCGGTGAGAGGCTCAGCCCTACCGATACAGCCGAGTACGGTCACGGTGGGCTGTGCCTCGGGTGCAAGACGTGTTCGTTCCCGCTGTGTCCGTTCGGTAGAGGGGCGTAGCATGGGCGGTACGGGCGGCGCAGCGGTGGCGGGAGCGGAAGAAGGAGCGGGAGCAGGGGCACGGACACGGGCAGGAGCAGAGGAACGGGCGGAGGTATGAGGCACAATGCTAGCGGACTGGGGCGCGCCAATGCTGCTTTCAATACGCGTCGCCACCGTTGCAACGGCGGTGGTGGCATGCGCTGCCACGCTCGCTGCCTGGGCGATGCGGCGGCTCTCTTTCGCGGGGAAGTCCGCCCTCGACACGCTGCTTACCCTGCCCATGGTGGTGCCGCCTACCGTGACAGGGTTTGTTCTTCTGGTCCTCCTTGGGAAGAACGGGCCCATCGGACGGCTTCTCGACGCGTGTTTCGGCGTCCGGCTGCTCTTCACGTGGTGGGCCGCGGCCATCGCGTCGGCCGTGGTGGCCTTCCCGCTGATGTACGGCACCATCAGGGCTGGCCTGGACGCTATCGACGAATCCCTTGAGAAAGCCGGGCGTACGCTGGGCGCGTCAGAGGCGAGGGTGTTCTTTACGATCACCCTGCCGCTCGCGTGGCCCAGCCTCATTGCTGGTATCCTGCTGACTTTCATGCGCGCCCTTGGGGAGTTCGGCGCCACCCTGATGGTGGCCGGGTCGATCCCGGGCCGCACGCAGACGATGCCGACGGCAATCTACGTTGCGACTGAGTCCGGGGATATGAGTTCCGCGGCCCTGCTCGTCGGGGTAATGCTCGTGTTTGGCTTTGCGGCCACATATCTCAGCCGCATGTGGTCGGAGAGGCAAGTCGGCAGGTTCCGCCGGGTGCGCAGAAGTTGAGGGCATGAGGGGACGGTGCGAGAGGGAAATGGGTTCTCTCAGGGTGGAGATGACCAAGCGTCTCCCGGATTTCGCGGTTGAGGTATCGTTTTCGTGGGACTCAGGGATCATCGTGATCTTCGGGCCGTCCGGCGCCGGAAAGACGACCGTCCTCGACTGCATAGCCGGGCTGCAGAGGCCGGACAGCGGAACCGTCGAGCTTGGAGAGAGGGTGCTCTATTGCTCCGAGCGCGGGGTGAACCTGCCGCCTCAGCGCAGGCGGGTCGGATACGTGTTCCAGAACTACGCTCTTTTCCCCCACATGACGGTGAAGCAGAACGTCATGTACGGCATCGGCGGACGGTGCAAGCGTGGCCGCGGCTTCCGCCTGACGGTCCTCGACATACTCGAGATGCTCCGCATCGTGCACCTGCAGGACAGGTACCCATGCCAGCTCTCCGGGGGCGAACAGCAGCGGGTATCGCTCGCCCGCGCCCTCATGACCGAGCCGGAGGTGCTGCTCCTCGACGAACCATGGAACGCCCTGGACGAGGAGACGCGCCGCGCGGTCCAGGGTGAGCTCCTCGCACTGCAGCGCCAGTGGGCGATTCCGTTTGTCCTCGTGACCCACGACCGCGAGGAGGCCGAGAGGCTCGGCGACGCCATCCTTTATCTGAATCGCGGGAAGCAGACTCTGCAGGTCGGCGCCGGGGCCAGCGGCATCGCGGGAAATGCCCGGGCAACATCGGTGGGCCGTGCTTCGGGTGCGATGGAGGCGGCACTCGCTGGGACCGCATCGCTCCCGGAACGGGATTGACTGAGAGATCGACAGCCGGTCCGGTAGCGTGCGCAATGCGATTGCGGGAGGGTGGAAAGCCGGGAGGAACTGACGGACCCTCCTTACCTGGTGACGACGCCATCCGAACTGGGCGCTCAGGCCCGCCCGGAGGGGATCGAGCCAGACGATCGCAACTCAGGATTGCATTTTGCGGGATGGAGGTCGACGCGAAATGTACCAGATGACACGGACCGCGAAGCGAGTAGTTACACCATCAGCGTCGGTGTCGGGAAGGCTTGCTGTGCTCCTTGTCGTTGCTGCCGTGCTGCTTAGCGCTGCTTCTGGTGCCGCGGCGGACGCACGTACCGAGATAACCGTCGGGGCGGGGGCGGGCCTGCTCGATGTGCTGGATCTCATCGCGGGTTCGTTTGAAGCGGCGAACGCCGACATCGCGGTGTCGTTCACGTTCGCAAGCGGCGGGGCCATAACGGCCCAGGTGAAGCAGGGCGCCCCGCTGGACGCAGTCATATTCCCTGCGGGCGGGGGCCACATGGATACTCTCGAGCACGAGGGGCTCATCGCTCCGGAGACGCGGTTCGTTGCTGCTCATGACAAGATCCTCCTCGTAGTTCCGAGCGACACGAGGCTGTCCGGGGACCCCTGGAAGTGGCTAGCAGGCCCCTCAGTGCGCAAGATCGCCGTCGGGGATCCCAGAATCGTTCCGGCAGGAACGTACGCCATGCAGGTCCTGCAGCATCTGGGACTCGACAAGCTTCTGGCGGAACGCCTGGTCTATGGGAGAACCGTCCGGCAGGTCCTGTCCTATGTGGAGCTGGGAGATGCGGATGCCGGGTTTGTCTACGGCAGCACTCTCTACAAATCGACGAAAGCCAGGGCAGTGGCGGAGGCTCCTGCGGGGTCCCATGAGAGTGTAGTATTCGAGGCTGCGATGGTGAAGGGGACAAAGCACGATCAGGAAGTGCAGAGGTTCCTTGCATACCTGCGCTCGCCGGAAGCCAGGAAGGCGTTCGAACAGTGCGGGTTCGGGACGCCTGAGAGGTGAGCGCCCGTGCCCTGCCGTGCCCTACCGTACCCTGCCATGCCGCGCGCGTGCGGGGCGCGCAGCCCCGATGCGGCCGCTTCCCTCTGTCAGCGGCATGCCGGCGCGCGGGGCAAGACCGGTGTGGCGGCGACCGGGGCGGAGCGGGCCAATTGAAGATGCAGAGGCGCCCCGACTCTGTTCTTGTCAGAACGCTCCGCCTGGGGCACCATCCCTGAGTGTAACATCCGCGATCGGGCAGCCGCTGGAAGACGGGGACGGCAGGGCGAAGGCGGCGGTGGGGGGCCAGGGGCCATGTGGGAGCAAGGGTTCCAGTGGCGCAGGACACACTTGAGGAAGGAGGGCGAGCTGAGGTGCAGGTCCTTGATTTGTGCAGGGACAAATTCAGAGAACTAGTCCGTTCACACGACCTTGCCGGCGATGAGGTCGAGGTGATCACGGCCCGGCCGCTGGCGCCGGAGGAGGCCATCGGCCTGCCAACAAGGCGCGACTTCCCGCTGCTGAAGGGCAAGGAGGTCATGATCCAGGCGCGTTTTCGCGATAGCAGCGGCCAGGCGTACACCGACATGCCCGCGCTGTTCCAGGGCAGGCTCGCCGACGTCATCGCGCTCCCACTCCGGACGAACTACGAGCGAGCGGTGTTCGTGGCGACGTGCAACGCTGTCATGCGCCATCTGGGGCTTGTCGACCATACCCTCCACTGCCGCGACAACGAGCCGGACGAGTGCGCGCGGCTCCTTCGCGAGCATGTCGAGCACATCGTAAGCTGTGGCGCCGCCGGCCGCGTCACCGCCGCCGGTCGCTCCGGTGAAGGTCTAGCCCCGCGCATCGCCGTTGTAGGCCTTCAGCCCGCGATAGTGGGCGCCCTGGCAGGGGCGGGCCGTTTCCAGGTCCGCGTCACAGACATGGATCCAGCAAACATAGGAACGTCCCGCCAGGGCGTGATCATCGAAAGCGCCGAGCGCAACCCCGAGATCATCGACTGGGCCGACCTCGTCCTCTCCACCGGCACGGTGCTGGCCAACGGGACTGTCGATGGTGTCCTCGCGGTCTTGCGCGATAAACCAGTCATCTTCTACGGCGTCACCGCCGCCGGGCCGGCGAAGCTCATGGGCTACGAGCGTTTCTGCCCGTGCTCGCGCTGATGCGGTCCTCGTTCGGCTATGGGGGACCAGTTTCATCCCTTGAGCCCCGTTGTGACCACCCCTTTTACGAAATGGCGCTGGTTGAATATGAAGATGAGGAGCACGGGGAGGGTCACGACGAGGGTGGCGGCCATCAGGGGGCCCCAGTCAACGAGGAACTGGGACCTGAAGATCTGGAGGCCCAGCTGCACCGTCCGCATGTGTTCGGAGTTCGTTATGATGAGAGGCCACAGGAAATCGTCCCACACGCCAGTGAAGGAGAATATAGCCAGAGTCGCGAGGACCGGGCGGCTGAGCGGGAGATAGATCCTGGAGTAGATTGCGAACTCGCTCGCTCCGTCAACCCGCGCCGCATCGTTGAGTTCTGTGGGAATAGAGCTGAAAAACTGGCGCGTTAGGAATACCCCGAATACGCTCACAACATACGGAAGGATGAGACCCCAGTATGTGTTGATAAGGCCGGTGCCGTTCTGGCCGAAGAGGTTGTTGCCGCCTGCCAGAGGAAACCTCTTCACCAGAATGAAAAGGGGGATGAGCGTCACGTACACAGGTATCATCATGGTCGCGAGGATTGCAAAGAAGACGATGTTCTTTCCCGGAAAGTCGAGCCTTGCGAAAGCATAGCCTGCAAGGGAGCAAAAGAAGAGGTTCAGGAGCGTGACCGTCACCGAAACGACGGCGCTGTTCAGGAAGTAGCGTGCGAAGTTCGTGTACCTGAACGCGTTTATGAAGTGCTCGAAGGTGATCTTGGTCGGAATCCATACCGGCGGATATGCGAAGAGCTCCTGGTTGGGCTTGAGTGAGCTCAGCAGCATCCACACGAAAGGCCCGGCCATTATGGCGGCGATTGCTGTCAGGAGAGCGTACACCCCGGTGCTGGCCCCCACGGAGCGAAGAAGGCGGGATCGGCGCCTTTCAGGGAGCACCTTCGGACGCGGTCCAGGCGATCCTGACCGCACTTGCTCAGCGCCGCATGTGTTCTCATGTATTTCACGCATGTTCGCTTCCTTCCGATCCGGCGTAAACCTGCGAGTTGATCCCACTATCCGCTCACCGGCCTTTCGATGCGCCTTGCGTAGTGCTGCGTAAGGCAGGACTCCTGATGCGGTGTGCACCGCCATCATTCGAGCCTTGTTTGGAAATACCTGATGTTTGCAAGCGACAGCGCGAGGATCACCAGGAAAAGCAGGAACGCGACGGCTGCCGCCTCTCCCATCTCGAAGTACTGGAACGCGCGCTGGTATACGAGGAACGCCACCGTGGCCGTGCTGTCGAGCGGCCCGCCGCCCGTCATGGCGTACACCTCGCCGAACGTCTGGAACGTACTTATGAGGCCCATCACAATGATGTAGTACGTCACCGGCTTCAGCATGGGCCAGGTGATGTATCGGAACTTGCCCAGGCCTGATGCGCCGTCGATATCCGCCGCCTCGTACAGGTATTGCGGGATACCTTGCAGCCCTGCGAGGTAGATGACCATGTTCCAGCCCACGCCCCTCCACACGCGCATGAGCACGAGCGAATGGAGCGCAAGCGCCGGGTTGCCCAGCCAGTTGACGGGGCCGATCCCGAGCTTTCCAAGGATCAGGTTGATGAGCCCCGAGCGCGGCTCATACAGCCAGAGCCATATCATGCTCACGGCTATTATGGATGTCACCACCGGCAAGTAAAACAGCGTCCTGAAGATGACTATCCCACGGGTGGCCCGGTTTACGAGGAGCGCGAGCGCGAGAGATATGGCGATGTTGAGCGGTAGGACCTCCAGTGAGTACTGGGCCGTATTCCTCATGGCCCTGCGAAAGAGGTCGTCACGGAACAGAAGCTTGACGTAGTTCGCCACGCCCACCCATTTGGGCGCAGTTAGAATGTTGTAGTCCGTGAAGCTCAGGTACAGCGAGGACGCGATGGGAATGAAGTGGATGACAAGGACATACACCACCACAGGGGCGACGAAAAGGTAACCCGTCAGCATCGCGTGACGTCTGGCGCGATTCTTCCAATAGAACGACACGCCATGGCTCGCGCTCGGGCCCATCAGAATCACCGTTCCTTCTTGCGCCCGGCAACACGTGCGGGACGCGTGTTGCCGGGCCCTTCCCAGTGTTTCCTTATCGTCTACTCGCCGCCTCTTTGCGGCCTACTTCTTAAGAATCTCGTCCGCTTCCTTCGCGGCAGCGTCAAGCGCCTCTTTGGGCGTCATTGCTCCATACATTGCCTTTTCTATGTAGCGCGAGAGCACATCGCGTATCTTCACCCACTGCGGGATATTGGGATTGCCACGCGCGGAGTTCATACCTTTTACGAACGTCTTGAGGTTCGGGTCCTCGGCTATGAAGTTCATGCTTGCCAGGGACTGGCGCGGCGGGAGGCTGCGCAAGGCGCCGCAGATGACCTCGATGGCCTTCGGCGAACTGAAGTATTGGATAATGCGCCACGCTTCGGGTTTGTGCTTGCTGGATTTCGACATGAAGAACCCGTTGAATGCATACAGAGCCACCTGCTTCTTGCGTACGAGCGGCGGAGCGATTCTGACTTCCTTGTACACGTCCGGTGCATACGTTTTCACCGAGGCGCAGTCACCCGGGACCGCGAAGAGCATCGCTACCTCACCTGTGGCGATGGACGGGATGTTGCCCTGTCCCATGTTTATGCTTGTATCAGTGGTCTTGTCCTTGTGGATGAGGTCCACGATGAACTGAAGCGCCTCAACACCCTGGGGGCTGTTGAAGACACACTTGGTGAAGTCCTGGTTGAAGAAGTCCCCGCCGTTCTGCCACAGCAGGCACGCCCAGATCTGCGGCGGGTTCACCCCGGTGGACGGCAGGTCCAGGCCCTCCCTGATGAGACGCCCACCCTGCCAGATGGTGAGCTTCTTCGCTGCATCGCGCAGCTCCTCCCACGTTGTTGGCGGCTTGTTCGGGTCGAGCCCCACCTCTTTGAACTGGTCGGCACGGTACATGAGAAGCCAGCCCGACCCGAAGATGGGCATCATGTATCGCTTCCCGAAGTAGACCCCCGCGTCGAGGGTCACGCCGAAGTCAGCCGCGTCAGACATCGTGGCGATGTAACTATCGAGCGGCTCCACCTGGTCCGTCGATGCGAAGCCGGCAGTGGCCGCCTGCCCGTGCATGAAGACATCGGGCGCGACCCCACCGGCGAACGACGTTGCGAGCTTGGTCGAAAGCTCGCCCCAGGGCACGTACGTGACTTCGAGATCGATGTCGGGATTCGCCGCCTCGAAGTCGGGGATGAGCTCGTTGTCGACTGCGTCCATCATGGGCTTGGGATTGCCAGCAAACCAGAGGTTGATCTTGACCTTGTCCGCGGCCACGCCGGGGACCGCGATGCACGCCACCAGCGTTGCCACTGCCAGCACTTGAACCAGCCTTCGCACCATGGTCATGTTCCCTCCTTGCCAGTTTCATTTCGGTCCGTGCGTCTCTTCGTGTCGCCAGCTGTCCGTTGATCTATCCGTCCACGCGTTTATGTCCGTCTGTCCGTCCACCCATCAACCCGCATACCTCAGCTTCTACCTACCTACCTACCTACCCATCGAGCTGCCCGTACGGTCGTCCATAGGTGTTCTCATTTCCTCGTTTACCCATCCATCCTTCTCCACCCGTCCAGGTGTGACCGAATGCCGGTCCTCGGATTACCTTGCGCTCCCTTTGTCCTCATCACCCCCAGTTCGCTGCGGTTTCCGCAGGGAGGACCCCCTTCGCCTCGAACTCGCCGAACACTGCCTCTACAGCCGCCTCTATGGCTTCTCCGCTATAGTCGTACGCCGCCAGGAAACAATCCATCTCGGGGACGTGTCCTATGACGAACGGATTGAAGAGGCCGAGACCCATCACGGGCTTCCCCGAGCGGGCAAGCGACCTTGCTACCGCCACCTCCTCGGGGTTGAGGTGCTTTCTTGTGCAGAAGACCACGACCAGAGCGTCAGCACGTGCGCTCACCTCCCTGCAGCCGGCGGGCGTCGCGGGCATTTCGACGCAGCGGTGGTGCCTGCGCGAGAAGGCTTCAAGCAGCCTCTGCCGGGCCGACTGCCACCGGTGCCGGTGTAGCTCGTCCTCGTGAACGATGAAGACCACTCCGACGAGGCTTGCCTCGGGAATACGCAGGGGCAGCGCCTTTCTCCTGTCGCGGACCACGGTAATGGCCCTGCGATACACTTCTGCAAATAGCCTCCGATGTGCCGCATCCCCGGCAGTATCCGGTGGCCCGGATGGCTTGCTCGGTTCGCCGGCCGCCCTCGGGTGTCGAATTCCCGGCTGCTCGGCGTCGAGGGGCACGAGGCCGACTCGGAGTTTTGCGCTAAGGACGCGGCGCACCGCGTCGTCTAGCCTCGCAGCACTCAGCCTTCCGGTGGCCAGCGCCGAGAGGAGCGCGTCTCGGGTCACTCGTTGAAGATGCTGATCATCGGCTGCCAGGACGAGGTCGATCCCCGCGGCCACCGCCCTCACCGCTGCTTCGCCTGCTTCGTAGCGGTCTGCGATGGCTTTCATGCTCATGAGGTCGCTCACGGCCACGCCGGAGAACCCGAGTTCGCCCTTGAGCAGGCCCGAGACGACTGCCAGGGAGAGGGTCGCCGGGATCCCGGGGTCCTGCTCGATGCTCGGGAACGCGACGTGGGCGGTCATTATCGCATCGATTCCGGCGGCGATGGCGCGCCTGAACGGAACCAGCTCCACGGCGTCCAGCCGCTCCCGGCTGTGGGGAATGACCGGCAAGTCCAGGTGCGAATCCAGGCGAGTATCCCCGTGCCCCGGGAAGTGCTTGCCGCAGCACAGGATGCCGGCGTCCATGAAGCCTCGCGCCGCGGCTGTCCCCAGCCTGGCCACGAGGTGCGGGTCTGCACCGAACGAGCGCACTCCTATGACCGGATTTTCGGCGTTGTTGTTGACATCAAGGACCGGCGCGAGGTTCATGTTCACGCCGAAGGCCTTGATATCTGTGCCGCTTGCGAGGGCTACGCGATACGCCACTTCTTCTCGTCGGTCCGTTCGTCGCTCAGTGTCCTCCGGGCCCATGGCCGCTATCGCCATGGCCCCGGGCGGGACGGGGACCTCGCTCTCCCACAGCTGAACGGCGGTGCCCCCTTCCTGGTCAACGGCAATGAGAAGGCCCATGCCTGTCCTGGAGCGGGCACCCGTGGCCTGGAGAGCCTCGGCGAGTGCCCTGAGCTGGTCCGGCCTCTCGATGTTTCGCCGATAGAGAATGACCCCACCCACCCCGAGGTCCTTTATCATGGCCCTCGTGCTGCCGTCGAGCTCGCTTGACGGAACCCCGACCATCAAGAGCTGGCCGACTTTCTCTTCGATTGAGAGCGAGGACACCAGCTGTTCAAGACTCAAAGATCGCGCCACCCTTTCGGAGTATCGTGCGGACTTCCTCTGCATCCACCGCAGCAACCCCCCGCCCTGTCTTGGCTGCGAGCGCGGCCACAACCCCCGCTGCATGCCCGGTTGCGAAACACGTCGCAGTCACGCGGGTGGAGGAGTACGCCTCGTGCGTTGTGGAGATGCACCTGCCCGCCACGACGAGGTTTGCGGAGCTCCGAGGCAGGAGACACCGCAGCGGAATCTCATACCCGGCCTCGGCCTCCATCGGCACGGTGGTGATCCCATTGCCGTCCGGGTCATGGATGTCGATGGGGAAGGCCCCCATTGCGACGGCGTCCTGGAAGCGCGCGCCGCGTACCACGTCATCTGCTGTCAGAACGTAGGAGCCCAACACCCGCCTGGACTCCCTGAAGGCCGTTTCGATGCCGGTCTGAACCACATACGATTCTGCGAATCCCGGGATATACCCGCGCAGAAATGCGTGTATCTCCTCCACCTGCCTGCGGGCCTCCAGCTCCGCCCTGGTCATGTCCATCACATTGAGAGGGTCCACCCCGGTGACACGGCTCATGTTCACGATCACTTCCCCGGGGTGGGTGCCCTGGAAGAAGAGGACCCTGTCTCTGGGTACACGGAAGCGCTCTTCTGCGGTCGCCTCTTTCACGATGGAGAAGAAACCCGCAACCGAGAGATACCGGGCACACCGAAGGTCGGCGCCGGGATCAAGCCGTGCGAGCACGAAGTCGTGCGGTCGGGAGACTATGTATTGCCTTACCTTCTCGATGTCCACGTTTGCAACTCTGAATATGAGCGTCGCAGGCTGCACCAGCCCGTCCGCGTCGCGGCCGATCGCTGTGGGGAAGCCGGCCGAGGCCGCGATGTCGCCGTGCCCCGTGGCGTCCACTACCGTCTGCGACCTGACGCGCAACGTGTCGGAGCCGTGCCTTCCGCGGTGGCCGAGCACGACCCTTTCCACGGTGATGCCGGCCGGTCGAGGCTCAGGCGTGGCGCTCGTGGCAACGTGCGCCGCACCTGTATGGAGAATGAGCCGGATGCCCGCTTCCTCGACCATCTCCTGGAGTACGAGCTTAAGCTTCTCGGGATCGAAGGGGGTGACAGACGCGACGAAGCCGATGGTATCTTGCACGTGCCCAGGCGATCCGGCGGCCTCCACGAGCCGTGCGACGACTTCCTGGCCGATGCCCCCTACGACCTGGCCCTTTCTGCTGTGAAACGTCATCATGGGCGAGACGAGCCCTGCCGCAGGCATGCCGCCAAGGAAGCCGTAGCGCTCGGCGAGCACCACCGACGCGCCCTCGCGGGCGGCTGCTATAGCTGCCGCGACCCCGGCTGGCCCTCCGCCAACGACGAGCACATCCGTTTCGATTACGCGATCTGCTGACTCATGAGCGTCTCGTTGTCTGGCACTCAATAGCGTCTCACCACTTTCCGGTGATCGTGGCCACGTAGCCACGTTCGCCTGACTCACTTGCAGTCGTTGTTACGGAGTCGTTGCGGCCCATCCAGGCTTGCTATCGCGTTACGGAAGCGCTGGACGGCTTCGCGCATCGCCTCCGGCGTCTTCCCGGTGACGACAGCGCCCACCATGATCCCCCTTGCGCCTGCCGCGGCGAGCTGGCGGACTTCTTCAGGGCAGATCGCCCGCTGGGTCGGGACGACGACGGGGCGGCGCACGGTATCGCAGAGGTGCCTGTATGTGGCGATGTCCCTCAGGGACAAGCGCCGGCCGTACGTCTCCGGGTGCATGACGGAGGCTTCGAGCACGTCGAATTTCATGGCAGCCAGAGTTGCCACATCCTGAGCCGTGTACGTGAAATCGGCGGCCACCATCTTGCCGATCCCGTCCACGTCGAGGCAGGTAGGGGAGAGATGGTGCGCGTAGGCCGAAATGAAGTCGAACCCCATGTCGCGCAGCGTCTCGACAAGCGCTGCTTCGACCACGGACGAGCCACCGCCGGGCACGATTCCGACAGGCGTAGCAGGCGCAGCAGGTGCCTTTGCCTTGCACACTTCAAGTATCGCGACCAGCCGGTCCCGCTCCTTGTCGAGCGACCCGAAGAGGGTGTCGCTTGCCCTGTGGTGCACGTTGATGTGGACCTTGATGACCTCGGCGCCGCCGTCGATCGCCGCTTTCGCAAGCTCGGGGTCGTTGGCCGGCAGCGAGGCGACGAGCGTGAAGGGCTGCTTCTTCAACAGCGTGACAAACCGGCTCATTCCTGGAGGCGCCTCCTCATAAGTGAGGGTTCAGCGGAGTGTTGATGTTGCCCATATTATGTAAACGAAACCAGGTTGACTTGCCCAAACGTGTAGACGCTTCTACCCGCTTGGCATAGACGTCTCTATCCGCATTCCGACATCTGCACGCTGTGACCCAGGTCCCGGCGCAGGGCAACGCCCGATCCTCACCAGGAGGCCCGAACTTGAACCTCGAATGTGCGCTCCCACGGCAGGCGCACTTCCAGACTGACACGCCTTGTATCTGGCCAGGTCGCGGGCCTGCGTAGCCTGTGAGCATCGTCGGCCCCCGCCCAGGTCGACACGAGCGGCACCATGCGGCCCGAGAAGAACTGTGCGTAGAGGTCGCGGGCGAGCCTGCCGAGCTTTTTGCGGACCATGTTGTCCACTTCCTCGTAGTGCCTGGGCTGTTCCAGGTTGTGAAGGTTCACGCCGGGAACGGACGCAAAACTGGAGTTCACCTCGGACCTCACGACGGACTGGTACAGCCAGTCGTCAACCAATCGCTCGAAGAGGAACTGGCACAGGGCGTCGAGGGGCCTCGCGCTCCTCCCGAGGACGCCGGACTTCAGGGCGGCGTTTGCGGCGGCGAGGGTTGCCACCACAGTTCCTATGGAATTGCCCGCCGTGTTCCAGGCGGCATACGCTGCGAGTGCGGCGACGTCTACCTGGTTCAGGAGGTCGGCCATGAACGCGCAGTCCGCGCCGTTGGGCCGCGCGATGTCCAAAACGCCCGCAGGCATGCCAGCCTGTATGGCGTCCCGAAGCTGCCCGAGTGGGTTAGAGGGCTCATCACCGAGCGGCAGACCGCCGTCAGGCAGTAGCGGACCGCCGGTGATGCGAGGGCGACCACCACGGCCTGTTTGCATCGTGCCGTGGCCGTTCAGCTTGGAGCCAGGCGGCGCTCCCGTTGCGGCTACAACGGTCGCACGGTCGTTCACCCTGGCCTCTGTGTTGGGGCTGCGCGGGCAATTGACCAGGCACAAGCAGTCAAGTTCGCGAAGGGGAGTGCCGGGCGGGGCGACCTCGCCGCGGACGACGGACACCTGGAGTCGGACGTTCTCCTCGACAGGCCGGTCCTCGAAGACCGCCACACTCCGCTCGGCCCCGGGCGGCACGTAGAGAAACCCGAAGCGGGGGACGAGGCCGCGGCGCTCGTTTATCGCCCTCGCCACGAGGAGCATCCCTGCTTCATCGGTCCCGGAGTAGATCCCTACCCGATCCGAAAGGCCGAGCCTTCGCACCCGGTCGCGCAGGACCTCCTGCTCCGCCCTGTGCGGGCCGAATACGTGGGCGTCCTCCTGACAGAAGGAGAGGAAATCGATAACGCCTGCGCTCACGAGGTCCAGGCAGAAGAGGTTAACAGAGTGATTGCGCGCCCTGGCCCGCCTGTATTGAGCGAGCACCTCCACGGGGACGTCCACCAGGAGGCGATCCTTCTCCGCGAGTTCCGCCTCGGAGCACAATCCCAGCGAAGCCTTGTCCTCGAGGATGTTGAGCCTCTGGACCATCTCCCAGTGCCTGGCCGACACCGCGTCAAAGCACGTAACGGATATCCTCATCAGCACGTTGGACGCGAGGATGCGCAGGCGTGGTTTCGCGCTCTTGATGCTGGTGAGCGCGGTTACTCGTTCCCGCGCGACGTTATACTCCGGTTCTGGCGACCGTGAGGCGATGAGGCCGCCGTAGGTGAGCATATCGATGGAGGCCACGAGGACATCGAGTTCCGGGCCTACCTCCTTGAGCCAGGCAAGGATGCCTTCGGGCGACCCGGGAGTGAGAAAATGGCCCAGCAGCGACGCGGGGGGCATCGTGAGGTCTTCGCCTGCGATGCGTGCGACTGCGGCGGCGAAGTCCCTGGTGCATGGGCGATCGTCGAGAGGAATGAACCCGATCTTCAAGCGCCGACGCCTCCGCTCCCCGGCTTCCCCGGCCTGCAACGCGTGGACTCGCGTACCACCAGGGACGGCTGCAGATAGATCTGCACAGGTCCGGTCATGTTGTGGTTCAGGAGGTCCACGAGGCTGCGAGCTGCGAGGAATCCAAGCTGCAGCCTGTCCACGTGCACCGTGGTGAGGCTTGGGTAAAGATGGGCCGCTAGCTCCAGGTCAGTATAGCCGGCCACTCCAACGTGCTCTGGCACGGCGAGGCCGTGCGCCTTGAGCACACGGATGACCCCTGCCGCCATCCAGTCGGTTGCGGCGAAGATCCCGATACGCTTGCCTTTTCGGTGGAGGCGCGGTAGAAGCTGCACTGTTGCCTGTGAGCCCGCCGCCTGATCGATGCCGCACGTCAGGATGATGTTGTCGTCCGGGAGGCCGAGGCCGTGTTCGTCGAGGGCTTTGCGGAAGCCGGCAAGCCTGTCGGCGAACGTGAGGATGGAAAGGTCCGCGCCCATGAAGTAGCATTCGTCGTAGCCGCAATCGACGAAGTGCTTGCCTATGAGCCGTCCCCCAGACGCGTTGTCCGGGATGACAGCATTACAGGGAGCGGGGTCTTTGAGGTATTTTCCTATGAAGACTGTGGGCAGCCCGCAATCGAGGAGTAACCGGATGTATCTTTCTTCGATTGGGATGCCCCCCACGATGAGACCATCTACCCTCTTCTCGCTCACAATCCTGGGCAGGTCGTTGGAGGAATCGGGTGGGGCGGCCCCCGTGATGGTCTCAACGACGAGGTAATGCCCGTGCTCCTTGACGTATCCGACGGACCCCCCGACAACCTCGCTGAAGAAGCTGTCTGAGGACAGGCCCCCGAGGGGATTTGCGATTATAGCGCCTATCGCGAAGCTCTTCTCGCGAAAGATGGCGGACGCGGGAAAACGATACCCCTTCTCCTCGGCAAGGCGCTGGATCTGCTCCCTCCGGGTTTGGCTTATCCTCGAATTCCCCGAGAGGGCCCGCGACACCGTGGAAGGGGAAACCCCAGCCATGCGGGCAAGCTCACGTATGGTCACGGGCATGAGGCTGACCTCCTGGAATGAGAACACCCCAATATGAGGCGAGACGCTACGGGTCCCGGTTGCCTGGCCCGGCCAGGCAGCCGGTCGACCAAGTGAGGGTGCGTTAGTCGTTGTCCCTTTTCCAGTGGTTGCCGGGTTGCCGGTGTCGCACTCTCTCTTTAAGTCACCGGCACCCCTCGCAAAAGTCGGGAGCATTTCTGCCCCCTCACCTAGTCGGTCATGCGCAGGCCGTGCGCAACATGTGTGCAACATTGCTCATGTTGGCGGGTGCTGCCCGGTTACTAAGCGGCCCGGCGGACAGACCCATGCGTTCCCGGCACAAAGGCAAGTCCGACCGTCGCCGACGAGAGATTTCCATGCACAGCTTTCGCGCTTGAACCTTCTGATCCTCCCGGTCCGTGCAAACCCGATGTGCAACATGTTGCGTGTGTCGTTGCCTCAGCCCTGGCCGTCACGGCCAGCAATTGCCATCCAGCGTGACTGTGAGGCTGAAACGCCGTGAGTGTTTCTCGCTCCCGGAGTTGCCCGACGTGACGAACCCAGTGCGGATGCGGCTTACGGCGATCGGTATCAGACGCCGGTCAAACCAAGCGGTGCGTGTCAGAAGGGAGGTTCCTCGGGGCACAGCCCCTTACCGCTCGGCGTCATCGGTGCACAGGGATGCCCAGGAGTCCCCGGGCGGGTACGGTCGGGGCGCGAGAAGAGAGGGATAGCGGGTTGGCTGACGGGATCTCCCGATTCCCCGGGGACGGTTGGCCTGGCCAGTAACTTCGGCGGTGCCAGCGGTGAGGGAGGGGATTTGCCGGGGCGTCCGCTTCAGGCCGGCTCGTGCGCAGCTGCAAAGCCGGAAGAAGCCGGAACGCATTATGCCGGGGCAAGAGCTGCAAATGGGGGGCGAGGGCCGAAGAATGCGGGAGAGACACCACGGGACTAGGCCACTAAGTCGCCCAGGCGGCTGGCTCGAAGCCGTCCGCAAACGGGTTCACAAAGAGCACTCCGTCGAGCGTTCTGCCCGACGCGAAGTCTTCGCTGAGGACCACCGGGACCTGATTCAGCCTGGCGGTGGCCCAGATCTGGGCGTCCCAGAAGGCGAGCTGGTGGTCTCTCACGCCGCGGATGGCTTCGAGGATGATGAAGGTCGTGACATCAAGCACCCGCCATGCCCGGGTGTGGTTTTCAACGCTCGCCATCGCATCCTCGATAGTGAGCGGCATCCTTATCTTGCGGGTGACGGCGTTGAAGAACTCTGACAATACCTGAGTGCTGATGACGCCTTTGCCGGAGGCAATGAGAAGGTCGAGAACTTCAACCGCTCTCTGTTGCTTCGGCGCCTCACTCCGGTCGTACGCGTAGACGAGCACATTGGTGTCCACGAGGATCCTATCTCTCATGGAGATCATCCCTCGTCCAGCCCCTCTTGGCCTTGGCGGCCTCTCCGGCTTTCGCGTCTTCCCGGGCCGGGACATCCTCCGCGTGTTTTGCCATCTGGGCCTTCCAGGTGTCTCTGGCGGCCACAGACACCTTGCCGGCGCGGGCTTCAATGAACGCCTTCTCACGTTGCCACGCTGCAGGATCAAGGCGGGGCGTTACACCTTCACTTGCGTACGCGTCCAGCGCCTCGCGCACAAGCTCTGCCTCGGTGATGCCGAGGTCCTTGGCCTGTTGCTTGAGAAGAGCGTCCTGCCTGGGCTCTACATAGAACTGCTTTCGCACCATTCCGGGCATTGGGCGATCACCTCCTGTCTATACATCATGATATACATCGCAGGAATAGGTGTCAATCCGATCTTTCCCACCCGAACGTGTCAAGAACGGTGGGGCAGCCTATCCCTTCGATGTGGGGTTGTGTTCACCCTTCTTGCGCTGCATTCAGAAAGGAAGGCCTCTCCAGGAAGAGGGCGTGCAGCGTATGTTGGACCTTCTTGACAGGCGGAATATATAGGACTAAAATAGTCCTGTAACGACGCATCGGAAGGGAGGCTGCTGCCTTACATGGAGTTCATCAGGAGAAACACGGATTACGCGTTGCGAGCACTGTCATACATGGCGACCTACCCGGCGGGGACGGTGTTCTCGGTGTCGGAAGTCGCCCGTGCCGAGCAGATCCCGGAGGGATTCCTGCACAAGATCTTTCAGAAGCTGGCGGTGGCGGATATCGTTACTTCCCACCGTGGTCCTCGCGGCGGCTTCTCGCTTGCACATGATCCCGGCGAAATCACCGCTCTCGAGATCGTTGAGGCCATCCAGGGACGGGTTGCAGTCAACCGCTGCCTCCTCGGGCGCGATGCGTGCGAGCGGTGGGAAGTCTGCCGCCTGCGGCAAAGCTGGGTCGGAATCCAGGAAGGGTTCGTGGCCTTTCTCAAAGGGGTGACCCTCAAGTCTCTTGTCGAGCAGCAGGCAAAGCCGGGGCGCGACAACCGGGAAGCAGGTCCAGGGAGGGACGCGACCGGCGGGTGACGCGCGGGTGACGCGGCGGGACCGCGGACCGCGACGCCACGCGAAGCAGGTAACCGAAGCGGATGGTACGCCCGCCGACAGTAGACGGTGAGTCTGGAGCGCGCCAGCAACAGGGCGTGGAAGACGGGCCAGGCGGTCGGGCCTGGCAGGTGAATCCGCCAGGCGGGCGACTCATGTAACACGTAAGCAAAGGGGAGGAGAAAGATGCTGGACCGGGTGAGCGAGCACGAGTCTGTGCGCAGGATGCACGATGAGGTGCAAGGAGCAGGAGTGTCGAGCGTGGTTGAGCGGTTCGAAGCGCAGGGGGGGCGTTGCACGTTCTGCGAACAGGGGATCACCTGTCAGTTGTGCTCAATGGGACCGTGCCGGATTACGAAGCGCGCCGACAGGGGAGCGTGTGGCATTGACGCGAACGGCATGGTGATGCGGAACATGGTGCACCGGGCGAACATGGGGATATCAGCCTACTCGTTCCACGCGCGCGAGGTGGCGAAGACCCTCAAGGCCACGGCGCTGGGCAAGACGCCGTTCCAGATCCGCGACAGGGCGAAGCTGGGCATTCTCTCTCGCGCCCTCGGCGTCGAGGTGGGGAGCCAAGGCTACGAGGCCGCGACTGCGGACGCGATGCTTGCCGCCCTCTACCAGGACAGCGCCGAGGAGTCGGCGGCCGTCGCATCCTTTGCGCCGGAGACGCGAAAGAAGATATGGCGCGACCTCGGCATATTCCCCGGCGGGCCCATAAGCGAGCTTGTGGACTCCACCGCGCGAGCCATGACCAACATCGACGGCGACTACGTGTCCCTGGCCAAGACCGCCCTGCGCCTTGGCGTGGCGAGCTGCTACGGTGCGCTCGTCCCGCTCGAGGTCGCCCAGGACGCACTGTTCGGCACGCCGACCCCCCACGAAGCATACGTGGACCTGGGGATCCTCGACCCGGATTATGTCAACATCCTTCCCAATGGTCACGAGCCATTCGTTGGGATGGCGCTCATCGAGGCCGCTCGGTCCGAGGACGTCCGGCGCCGCGCGCGAGAGGCAGGTGCGAAGGGCCTCCGCATTGTGGGGTCCATCGAGACAGGCCAGGAGATCATGCAGCGCACCCCGTGCGACGACGTCTTCGTCGGTCTCACCGGGAACTGGCTCAACCAGGAGTTCGTCCTCGCCACCGGGGCGGTTGACGTGTTCGCCATGGACATGAACTGCTCGCTGCCGTCCCTTGCGCCGATAGCCGAGAAGTACGGCGTGACCCTCGTCGCCGTTTCCAGGCTCGTCGGCGTGCCAGGCGCCGAGAAACGTATCGTATACGATCCCGACAAAGTGCGCGAGCAAGCACTGGAGATCATCAACCTCGCCATCGAAAACTTCAAGCGCCGGAAGGCGGCAAACCGGGTGGCGCGCAACCTGAAGCGCACAAAGATACTCACGGGCTTCTCAACCGAGGCTGTCCTCGGCGCCCTCGGTGGCACGCTCGAGCCGCTGCTCGACTTGATCAAGAAGGGCGACATCAGGGGCGTGGTGGCCCTTGTGAGCTGCACATCGCTGAAGGGCGGCGGCCAGGACACCATGACCGTGGCGGTGGCAAAGGAGCTCATCCGGCGCAACTTCCTCGTGCTCTCGGCCGGATGCGGCAACGCGGCGTGCCAGGTGGCCGGGCTCAACTCGCTGGAGGCCCAGGAACTCGCGGGTGACAGCCTGAAGGCGGTGTGCAGGGCGCTCGGCATCCCGCCGGTGCTCAGCTTCGGGACGTGCACAGATACGGGGCGGCTCGCGCTCCTCGTCGGAGCTGTGGCCAACGCGCTCGGCGTGGACACGGCCGCCCTGCCGGTGGCGGTGACGGCGCCCGAGTACATGGAGCAGAAGGCCGTAATCGACGCTTTCTCCGCCGTCGCACTTGGGCTTTATACCCATGTGTCACCCGTCCCGCCGGTGACCGGCGCGCCCGATGTGGTGAACCTCCTCACGCGCGACGTGGAGGGCCTGACCGGCGGCAAACTCGCCGTCGAGACCGACCCTGTGGCCGCTGTGGACGGCATCGAGAGGCACATAAACGGCAGGAGACGAGCGCTGGGTGTATAGCCTCACGGCGTGACAGGCGTGACCGCGATTGCAGTCATGCGGTGGCGCCACGAAGAGGTGGTGCCACGGAGACGTGGCACCACCTCTCGTGCGCAGCCCGGCGGAAAAGAGACCACCTCGCCGGACCGCAACCGCAGCCGCAACCGCCATCCCAACCATGCCCGCAATCGCAGCCGCAGCCGCAGATGGGGTCCAGGGCCCAACCAGAGCCGGGGGCGTGGCCGCAGCAGCATATAGTCCAGAGGTGCTTCCTGTGCGGCGCGGGCGAGAGCGCCGAGATGCTGATCCCCTGCCGCTTCAAGGGCGACAGCCTCTGGGTATGCGTACGATGCCTGCCCCGGCTTATTCGCGGGTAAGCACTGGGGGCTCCGGCCCTCACGTGTCCTCCCTACGACGGCGCTGAGCATACGTTTCCGCACCGTGGCAAAACCTATTGCGGGGCACGTTTGACGGTCCAAAGGTTCAACAACGCCAGGAAAGGAAGCGAGTGCTGCATGGGAGGATTTCCAAATCTCACGAGCCCGACGAAGATCGGGAACATGGACCTGCGGAACAGGATGGCCATGCCGCCGATGGTGACCAACTACGCCTACGAGGACGGGTCGGTCACCGACAGGCTGCGCGCGTACCACGCGGAGCGTGCGAGGGGCGGGGTGGGCCTCATCATCGTGGAGGCCTCGTACGTCCACCCGTCTGGAAAGGGCTTTCAGAACGAGGTCGGCATCTACTCGGACAAGCTCATCCGCGGCCTACGCAGCCTGGTGGACGCCGTCCACGCCCACGGCGCGAAGATCGCCATCCAGCTTTACCACGGCGGCAGGCAGACCGCCTCCGATGTGACGGGCGAGCCGCTTTTGGCCCCGTCGCCGATCCCGGACCCGACGAAGGGCGAGACGCCCAAAGAGATGTCGAAGGACGAGATCGCCATGATGGTGCGGGCCTTCGGCGAGGCGGCGCGCCGCGCGAAGGCTGCGGGCTTCGACGCCGTGGAGGTCCACGGCGCCCACGGTTACCTCATTGATGAATTCCTGTCCCCGTACGCCAACAAGAGGACCGACGAGTACGGCGGCCCCCTCGAGAACCGGCTGCGCTTCGCGCTCGAGGTGGTGCGCGCCGTGCGGCAGGCGGTCGGGCCTGACTTCCCGGTGCTGTATCGGATGAGCGCCGACGAGAAGGTGCCGGGCGGGCTCACCCTGGACGAAACGAAAGAGGTGGCCAGGCGCCTTGAGCGCGAGGGCGTCAACGCCCTGCATGTTTCGGCGGGCGTGTACGAGTCCGCAGTGTGGATCATCCAGCCGATGTCACTGCCGCGCGCGTGCCTTGCGGACCTTGCGAGCGGGATAAAGTCTGTCGTGAAGATCCCGGTCATAGCGGTCGGGCGCATCAACGACCCCGAGGTCGCGGAAGGGCTGCTCGCCCAGGGTAAAGCCGACCTCATCGCCATGGGGCGCCAGCTCCTCACGGATCCGGACACGCCGCGCAAGATCGCGGAGGGACGCGTGGACGAACTCCGGAGGTGTATCGCGTGCTGCCAGGGATGCATCGACGAGCTGTTCCAGGATCATCCCATCGGCTGTACCGTGAACGCCCGGGCGGGGTTCGAGTCGGCGTTCACCCTCGCGAAGGCCCCTGCTGCCCGCAAGGTCCTCGTGGTGGGCGGTGGGCCAGCCGGCATGGAGGCCGCACGCGTGGCCGCGCTCCGCGGCCATCAGGTCACGCTGTGGGAGAAGGGCCCCAGCCTGGGTGGGCAGCTGCCGCTTGCGGCGACGCCGCCCCAGAAGGGTGAGATCGCCACGTTCAGGGACTTCCTAATGAGGGAGATAGGCAGGCTCAAGGTCAACGTCCAGGTGAACAGGGAGGCGACCCTGGACGCCATCCGCACCGAGAAGCCCGACGTGGTGGTGGTCGCGACAGGCGCCCGTCCGGCGCGCGTTAACGTGCCGGGGGCTGACCGGCCCAATGTGGTGATGTCGTGGGACGTGCTGACTGGCAAGGCGACCGTGGGGAGAAAGGTCGCGATAATAGGCGGCGGCCTTGTGGGGTGCGAGACCGCTGAGCACCTCGCCGAGAAAGGACACGAGGTCACCATCATCGAGATGCTGCCGCGCGTGGCTTCCGACGTCGGGCCGCTCGTGGGGGCGCTCCTGCTCGACCGCCTGGCGGGGCGGGGCGTGAAGATCGTGACCGGCGCGAAGCTCGCCGCAATCGGCGAGCGCGAAGTCACGGTGCAGAAGGACGGGAAGAGCGAGACCCTGTCGGGCTTCGACTCCGTCGTCATCGCGGTGGGGTCGGCGCCGGAGGATGGCCCTGCAAAGCAGCTCGAAGGCGCCGGGATAGACTACTACGTCATCGGGGACGCCTGGAGGCCGCGCCGCATAACCCATGCCGTGTTCGAGGGCATGCGCGTGGCTCACGAGATATAGTCAGGCTCGGGCAAGCAGGGATCGCAGGGCCCCCGTTGAATAGATAAAAGGCCACGCTTCGCAGGGCGCTGCGTGCGAGCGGCGCCCTGCGCTTGCGAGAAGAGACCTGTAAACGGGGGTGGGTACGAACGTGGCGGCGAAGCCTCTTGTCCTCGGGCACCGGGGCGCACCTGACGTGGCGCCGGAGAACACCCTCGCCGCGTTCAGGGCCGGCCTCGATGCCGGGGTGGACGGTTTCGAGCTTGATGTGCAGCTTTCTCGCGACGGGAAGCTGGTGGTGATCCACGACGAGCGAGTGGACAGGACGACGAACGGCAAGGGATGGGTAAAGGACATGACCCTTGCCGAGCTGAAGGCGCTTGACGTAGGCTCATGGTTCAGAGGGGAGACCGGCGGTGCAAGTGGCGGCAGCAGGCGCGGCCGCGCTGGCAGCGACGGCGGCAGTGGCAGCGCCGATGCCCCGTTCCTGGGGGAAAAGATCCCGACCCTCGAAGAGGTTCTCGAGCTTGTGGCCGCGAAGTGCAGCCTCATCAACATCGAGATCAAGAGCGGGCTTGTCCTCTACCCCGGCATTGAGGAGAAAACCATCGCCGTGCTGAGAGATTTCGGAATCGTCGGGAAGTCTGTGATCTCGTCGTTCAATCACTTCTCGTTGAGGGCGGCCAAGGCCCTGGACTCATCGATCAGGACGGGCGTTCTGTACATGGAGGGGCTTGTGGACCCGTGGGTGTATGCCAGGCACGTCCCGGCCGACGCGCTGCACCCGGCGTTCTATGCGGTTGTCCCGGAGATCGTGGCTGGCGCCCACGCCGCGGGCCTCACGGTCAACACGTGGACCGTCGACAATCCCGACGACATGCGCAGGATGGCAGCGTGGGGTGTCGACGCCGTGATAACCAACCATCCTGCGGCGATGCTTGAAGTTGTCAGGGCCGCGTCCGCGTGAAGAGGCGCCGTGCCGCGGCAGGCCCGTCTGGTGTGGCGGCCTTGCGCACAGCAGGCGAGCCGGGGCCTCTAAGTGAGGGTTCGTTAGTTCCTCCCAGTTTACCAACATCTGGCGGGTTGCCGGTGTTGCACTCGGGGACGGCGCCCCAAGCGGGGCACCTTGACAAAATCCGGCCCGTCTGGCCAGTGGCCGGATTTTGACACCCCTCGTGCAATCACCGGCAACCCCTTCCGAAGTCGACAGCATTTCTGCACTCTCATTTAGGGCCACAAGGCCCTGCGTGCTCCGCGCAAGAGAGCTTGTGCACGATAGAGGGGGCTCACTACCCCAGGGGCAGAAAGCAAATAGCATGAAAGCCCTGTGTGAAGGCTTGAAAGGAGGATGGCCCGGTGAGGCTCAACTACGGGAAGACGTTCGTCCTCGGCCTCGGCTTCTTCGGCATCTCCTTGAGCTGGTCGATCTACAACTCGTACGTGCCGATCTTTCTTTCCGATCTCTTGAAGGACGTCGCGTACCGCACCACGCTTGTCGGCATCATCATGACTTTTGACAACATCGCCGCAATAACGCTACAGCCCTACTTCGGCGCACTCAGCGACAGGACGTGGACCAGGGTGGGGCGCAGGATGCCCTTCCTGCTGGCGGGAGTGCCCGTGGCCGCGGTGTTCTTTGCGCTCATTCCACTCACAAGGTTCGCCCTGGCGGCGATGATTCCGGTCATCATCGTGATGAACGTCGCCATGACGGCCTTCCGGGCACCCACGGTGGCCCTGATGCCTGACATCACACCGTCCCCGCTTCGCAGCAAGGCCAACGGCATAATCAACTTCATGGGCGGCCTGGGCGCGCTCCTCGCCTTCTTCGTGTTCTCGCAGCTCTTCAAGGTGGACCCCGGCCTGCCGTTCGTCGTGACCAGCGCGCTCATGGTCGTCGTCCTTCTGGTTCTGCTCAGGACCATTCGCGAGCCGCGCGACGCGGACGGCTCCGCCAACGCCGGCGGCGGCAAGGAGGAGAGTGTCGGCATCGTCCAGGCCATGGGCGAGGTCCTGGCCGACCAGGACAAGAGCGCCCTGTGCTTGCTCCTTGCGATCTTCTTCTGGTTTGTCGGGTGGAGCGGGGTCGAAGCGCTGTTTACGTTGTACGGCGTCGAAGTGTGGGGGATGACCCCTGCGGCGGCCTCGTTTGCGCTCGGGTTTTTCTCCCTGTCCTTCCTGGTCTTCGCCATCCCGAGCGGGTTCATCGCCACGGCCATCGGTCGGCGGCGTACGATACTGGCGGGGATCGTGGGCCTTTCGCTCATGCTCCTCGCGATGAGGTTCGCGCACCCAGGTACGACGCTCACGGCGCTGCTGCTCGTGGGGGGCGTCGCATGGGCGCTCATCAACATCAACTCGTATCCGATGGTCGTGGACATGACCACCACGGCGAAGATAGGGGCGTACACAGGCCTTTACTACTTCTTCTCGGCCCTCGCAGCTATCGTCGCTCCGCCCGTGTTCGGCTGGTTCATGGACGTCATGGGCAAGCAGGTCCTGTTCATATGCGCGTTCGTGAGCTTCGCGGCGGCGTTCGCCCTCATGCTTGGGGTGAGACGCGGAGAGGTCGTGGGGATCGCCCCAGCTTCGCGGGAGGCGGGTGTGGCGGCGGCGGGCGCGGAGCTGTAGAGCAGACGGTGCCGCGGGCGAAGCGCGACGGTGCCTGATGGTCGCGATTGAGATGCGGGCGATGCCATTCACTGACGCTGCAGGGCTGAAGGCCCTCGCTTTTTCGCGAGCCCGGAATTGTGCCACGCGAAAAGCCAGCACAGACTGGGTATTCCGTGCTCACTGTCCCGCGACGGCCGTGGCCCAGCGCGACTACCCTGGGATGCGGGTCGCCGCCACTTCACCAGTTGGCTGTTGGCTGGGGCGCTCGAGTGTATTCTTGCGCCCCTGTACCTCCGCACCCCGGGACTCCGCGCTTCGCGACCGCCCCGTCGGGATGCGTCAGCGACCGCGCTTCGGCGTCATGCGCCGACGACACGTGCGCCGACGCGCGCTGACGAGGTCTTTACACGCTAGCACGCCTGTGCTATACTTTCAATGCGAGACGGACGCTGTGTCCAGAGTCCTTGATGTTCGGCACCCGGCCGAATCAAATAGGCTTTCAGTCTTGGTGCCGACGTAGCTCAACGGTAGAGCAGCGCACTCGTAATGCGCAGGTTACCGGTTCAAGTCCGGTCGTCGGCTCCATGAATTTTCAAGCGCCGCAAGAGTTTGCGGCGCTCTCTGCATCGCGGTGCCCGAATGTGCGCAGGTGGTCGGTGCCGGATCGATGCCATGTCATCTCCTGCCAGCACACTCGCGGGGTTTATCCCCGTTGATGGCCTGCTGGATCCAAAGCATCATCCTCGTGGAAATGTCAGCACGTCTCGGGCTCAGGCGCTCCTGGATATCCTTAGCCCCGTATGTCACTCCTCTGAGTAGATTGCCACAGGCTCGCGCTACTCTTCAGCGGGTGAGTGCTGTCCGGGGTCGCCGGTGTTGCCCTCCGGGGACGGCGCGTGCGGCGAGATGCGTTCGAATTCAGCGCGCGGGCTAGCCGAATTCCAGGCGCCCCGCCCTGGCAAGCACCGGCAACCCCAACACCGTCAGGGAAGATGGCGCAGACTCATGGCGCCGTACCTGGTTGGTGGCAGGGACGAGTCTCTTATATGCGTTTTGGTCCATAGCGACGGAGCCCAGCCCTGAAGCGGCCGGGCTCAGCCAGTGAGGAAGAGGACAGCTCCCTTTCCAGCGAATCAGTGGCAGCCGCCATGATCATATCTGCACGGCGCCAATCTCTATGCTGCAGACCCTGTCAAGCGGAATGACAATTGCCCTGACTAGCTCCCTTTCCACCAACTGTCCGCCACTTATCGTCTTCACCACAATGGAAGCGTCTTCGAAGCCCACCAAGATCAGGAATTCATCGATTACCCTCAGAATCCTCGCGTTCAGGGCTTTCTTGCAGCAGTCATCGCATTCGAACTCAACGGCGATACATAGCGAATCGACATCTCCGAAGTGTTGGAGCGATCCGAGTAATGGGTGAGGAACGATGCCGGTATCTACGGGCTTCTGCACTTCTTGTTCTTCCATCTTCTCTTACCTCCTTGGCATTTGAGGTTCAACGTGAACCTATCTAGCGCCCATAGCAGTCTATGCGGGACGTCTCAAAGGTGTTACTTGCAGGAAAGCCCCAACCTGTGGTGGGAGATGCACCGCCGGCCATCGATGAGAGGAGCGCGTCTTGAACGGCGTGGGCCCAAGCCGAGAACTTACAGGGAAACCATTGACATCCGTGAACAACCAGATTATGATTGAATTGAGATCTTTTCATAGTGATAGAAGGAGCACACTTCATGCCAGGGCCAAGACGCTCGCTCTCCAGCACCAGGTTCATAAGGTCATTCAACGTGGTCTCAGTGCTCCAGACGTTATACCGAGAAGGCGCGTGTTCCAAATCGAGGATCGCCCAGATCACGAGCATGAGTCCGGCCACCGTGACGAGGATCATCTCGGAGCTGACGGAGCAGGACGTGGTCAGCGAGTATACGATCGCGGAGTCCACCGGCGGGCGCAAGCCGGTTATATTCAGGCTGAATTACGACAAGCTCTACGTCGTCGGCATCCAGTTGGTCCGAGATCGCGTCGCTCTTGGGCTGTGCGACCTGATGGGGAGGATCCTCACGAAGAGGTCGTTCCAACCCTATTCCCTCGAACCCAGGAGCCTCGTCGCCGAACTCTCGAAGGAATTCGAGCTTCTTTTAGGTATGAACGGAATAAACCGGGAGCACATACTTGGGAGCGGGCTTGCCATATCGGGGATTGTCAATGCAGACGCAGGCATTCTGCTCCGCTCGGTGAACCTGGGCTGGCGTGACGTGCAGATCTCGGAAACCCTTGAGGAAGCGCTGGGATTTCCCGTAGTGGTAGAGAACGATGCCAATGCAGCGGCCCTCGCCGAGCTCTGGTTCGGCTGTGCCAGGGATGTATCCAACTTCATGTATTTGAAGACCGATACCGGCGTCGGAGCCGGGATAGTGTGCGGCGGGAGCCTGATGGCCGGCCCGCGCGGGATGGCCGGCGAGATCGGGCATGCGCCGTTGATAAAAGACGGGCGCGAGTGCGTATGTGGTCAGCGTGGATGCCTCGAGACGTACCTCTATGCTCAGGGCCTGCTCAGACGGTATGAGGCTGAGACTGGGGTTCACCTCGAACAGCCGAGGGATTTCTTCGAGCGCATCGTCTCGGGCGATCCGGCGGCTGGGGAGATGATGAGAGAAGCCGGAGAGGCGCTCGGGGTAATGGCGTCCGTTGCAGCTACGATGCTGGATCTCGACCTCATAGTCGTCGGTGGGCTTTGGGGGGAGCTCGGGGAAAGGTTCTGCGGCCCGGTCGAAGAGCGTTGCAACCAGATCATAGAGCGGAGCGGGCTGGCCAAGACGCTGAAGGTTCGCGGCTCGGCACTGGGCGAGGATTCCGACATACGTGGATCAGTCGGTATCGTGATAGACAGGTGGTTCACTCCGCCGATCTAGGTAGATCGCCACAGATTCGCGGTACTTTTCAGCGCGCAAGTCCTGTTCGGGGTTGCCGGTGTTGCCCTCCGGGGACGGCGCGCGTGCGGTGAGCCTGGTTGGAATTTGGCGCGCGGGCTAGCCAAATTCCAGGCGCCCCGCCCTGGCAAGCACCGGCCACCCCGACACCGTCGGGACGAGCGGCACAAGCTTATGGCGCCATACTTGGGGGCGACTGCGGCGGCGCTGCCCTGGATGCAGCGGGGGACCCGGGGATACGGCAAGTGCGCGTGGTGCTTCTGGCCCACTTATTTGCAGTCAGCACATAAGTCGCTCAGCGTTTTTCCCATCCTGTCCGGGCCCGCCTTTGGGCCCGGAAACGAAGGAGCAAGCCGATGAAATCAGATGTGGAGTCACTCATTGGGCAACTCTTCATTACCGGCCTGTCTGGACTTGAAGTGGACTCCGACTTCGAAGCACACTATTCCCGTTGTCCGTGCGGCGGGTTCATCCTGTTCGGTCGAAACGTACATGACCCGGCGCAGGTAAAGAAGCTGACCTGTGCGCTCTCCAACCTGGCATCGCGGCACGGCTCGGACTTTGGGCCGCCGCTCGTGGCTATCGATCAGGAGGGTGGCACTTTGTCCCCGCTTAGGGGGCTGGTCACATCCCTTCCCGGCAACATGGGGCTCGCGGCCACAGGTGATCCCGAGGCCGCCAGGTGTGCAGGCTATGTGACCGGACGGGACCTTCTCGCTCTCGGGATCAACACCAACTTCGCCCCGGTTCTCGACTTGGCCCGGGAGCCATTGAACCCCGCGGTTGGAACCCGCTCTTTTGGCGATGACCCGCGCCGGGTCGCAGAGTTTGGAGCGGCGTACGCCAACGGGCTTCTGGACGCCGGAGTTCTTTTCGTAGCGAAGCACTTTCCGGGTCACGGGAGCGTGTCGGAGGATTCCCATTTCTCACTGCCGGAATGCAAGATACCGAAGGCCGACCTGATCGCCGGGGATGCCGTCCCATTCATCGAGGTGGCCAAACTCCCCCAGGCTGCGATAATGGTCGCCCACATCAGGTTTACCGACCTGGACCCTGATCGTCCTGCCTCACTTTCCCACCCGTTGGTGACCGGGTTCCTCAGGGAGGAGATTGGCTTTGACGGCGTGGTGCTCACGGATTGCCTCGAAATGGGTGGGGTGCGAGAAGTCGGCCCGGTGCCCGAGGCTGCGGTGATGGCCATAGAGGCCGGCTGCGACATCGTCCTCATCAGCCACGCTCCAGAGCTTCAGGGGGCGGCTTTCGAGGCGGTGCGAGACGCGGTTTTGTCCGGCAGGATCAGCCTCGAGAGGGTGGAGCGATCCGTCGCGAGAATCCGCAGGTGGAAACAGGGGCTTGCGGTTGCGGCGCGCGCGTCTTCGCTGCGGGCAGCGGCGCAGAGTCTGTCCCTGGATGACCTGGGCGAGCGGGTGGTCACGTTTGTCGATGGGGAGAGGCCGCGATCATGGACATTCGGACCGGGCGCACTCGTGTTGGTGACGCCGGCCATGGATCAGATCACCCTGGCCGAGGACTCGATGGACGTCTCACCCCTCCTCCAAGAGCTCGAGAGTCGCGGCGTCCGGTGCGGCAGAGTGCGCTGTTCAATGGATCCGGACCCGCAGGAGATACAGGACGTTATCTCGCTCGTAGAGGGCTCCTGGCGCGCCATGACAGGACGCGCGATGACAGGGCCGCACCGCGTCGGAGCGGCAGCTGGGGCAGACTGCGACAGGTCGGAGAGTCTAGGCGCTGACGGTGCTGGCGTACCTCTCCCGCAAGCGGCGCTCGTCGTCAGAAACAGCGGTGGCGCACCGGGGCAGGCAGCGCTGGCGGCGGCCCTAGAAGCTAGATGGAACTTGCTCTTGATAGGCATCAGGGATCCACGTGAAGCGCGCCCGGTGCAGGCGGCGCTTTCGCGCAGGGCCCCGGCGCTTTTCGCCTACAGTACCGAAAGCGTCGTCCTCTCTGCGCTTGCACGGGTGCTGGCTGGCGAAGCAAGTCCTAAGGGGGTGATCCCGGTCAGTATGTGAAGATGCGACAGTTACCAGAACGTTTGTGGGACCGTCGTGGGGAATCGTGCAGAGTGGTACGGTCTGGGAGTCCATCATTACAAGTACTACAAGGCGAGGAGGGATTCACATGTCGTTTAGGAAGCCAAAGGCGCTCATGATCCTGGTCTGTGTCTCGTTGGCCAGTGTACTGATGGCTGGGTCAGGAGGAACCGTCGGCATCGCGGCGGATAAGCCTATCGTCCTCAGGGTCCTCAACTATCTCGACGCTACGAGCCCCTCGGCGTACCGGGAGATCAGCGAGGTCTGGGAAGCCTTCGAGAGGAACAACCCCGACATCAAGATCGAACGCGAAGACCTCTTCAACGAACCGTTCCACCAGAAGACAGAGGCCTATGCGGCAGCAGGGCAGTTGCCGGACGTCCTTTACATGTGGCCTGGAGGAAGGTCCAGCACTCTCCACACCAAGCATCTGGTGAAAGACCTCACGCCTTTCCTGGGGGAGATGCGGAAGGAGTTCTCCGAGGCGGCACTGGTGCCTCAGGCGGGTGGATACCTGGCTGAGCTGCCCATCGGCGTCACTGCCACCCACGTGCTCTACGTCAACACCAAGATGCTCCACGACATGGGGCTTACCATTCCCAAGACCTACGAAGACCTGAAGGCGATGGTTCCGAAGTTGAGGGCCGCCGGCAAGGATGTCATCCTCATGGGCGCTCAAGACGACTGGGTGATGCAATCCTGCATGTTCAGCATGATCGTGGGCAGGCTGTGCGGCGACAAGTACATCGACGATGTGTTGGCCGGGAAGGCCAGGTTCACGGACGCGCCGTTCGTGAAGGCGCTCAAGTTCTACCAGTCGCTTTACACTGACGGGGTGCTCAGCAGGAAAGTTCTGCAGACACCGTACAACGAGGTGAACGGCTTGTTTGCCTCGGGCAAGGCTCCGTTCATGATCGACGGCGACTGGAAGGTAAGCAACTTCCTGACGGACCCCACCACCAGGCAGGCACTCATCCCGCCCGCGGAACAGAAGAACTTCGCCATGACCGTATTCCCCGAGATCCCCGGCCAGATAAACCACAATACGACGTCTTCGGTCCCAGGTGTGGGCTTCGGGATGAACGCCGACATACCGGCCGGTTCCGAGAAGGAGAAGGCCGCATGGAAGCTCATCATGTGGCTCACCTCTCCCGAGGTTCAGAAGATCCGCCTCGAGACCGGCGCGGCCTTCCCGTCGAGGAAGGATGTGACCAGCGACAAGCTGGAGCCCCTCGCTCAGGAACGGGCGCGGTTCTACGGCAAGTTCGGTGGGACGTACGTACTTGACAATGTGCTGCACGCGCAGGTATACGGTCCGCTGAACGTCGGCCTCCAGGAGATCGGGCTTGGGATCTCCACGCCGGAGCAGGTGGCGGCGAAGGTCCAGAAGGCCTTTGAAAGCTGGAAGGCCACGCAGAAGTAATGCTTCGGAAGTAACATGACGGGTTGGACCCGGACTTGGCATGCCACAGGATCGATGAGCGGACGGGCGGGCTGCAGGCGGAAGGGGACGGGTGCTCCGCTCCAGAACTACTCGCCTGAGACCCCAACGCAGACGGGGACATGGACGTAGGCCGGGATACGGACCTGGGACCGGTGCCGAGACCGTGATCGGAACCGAGACTGAGATAGAGACGCGGACCGACACAGATATGGACACGCACATCCGGCGGGGCGGATCTCGCGGCGTAAGGCGCCGGGGTTCCCCCGCCGGCGTCGGGACGCAAGCCGCTGGCCCCGGGACATCCGTGGCCTGAACACACGCCGTCCGGTTCCAAGCGGGTTCACCCGTCAGCTTGCGGGCCACCTCGGATCAGCCCAGGCTCGCGGGTTCGCTGATTCTATGGAGGTAACCTATCGTGAAACGCAACAGATGGAGGGCGGAGGAACATCGTGCCTACCTCACGCTGGTCCTGCCGGCGGTCCTGACCTATTGGGCCGTCATGGCTTTCCCCACCGTATTCTCGGTGGCGCTGAGCCTCACCGACTACAATGGAGGCCGTCTCTTCAGCAGTGCCAACCCAGTCCACTTTGCCGGGCTCACGCATTATGTGAGGATGTTCTCCGACCCGTACTTCTGGATATCGTTGAAGAACAACTTCTACATCATCTTCGTTTCGGTCTTCGGACAGATCCCCCTCGGCTTCATACTCGCCTATATCCTCTTCAGGAAACTTGTGAAGATGCCCGCCTTCTTTCAGACCATGATATACCTTCCGTCCATCATATCCACGATCGTCGTCGGCATCCTCTGGCAGTCGTTCTTTTCACCGTACGGCCCGTTTTCCGAGTTCATGCAGCGCTTCAAGCCAGGGTGGGAGAACACCCTGTTCATAAACCCCAGGACTGCCATGCTGCCCGTTCTCTTTGTGGTATTGTGGATGTATACTGGGACCTACCTCATCATCTTCCTGGCCAACCTGCAGAAGATCGAACCTCACATCATAGAGGCTGCCAGGATCGACGGCGCATCCGAGGGCCAGGTGCTGAAATACGTGATACTGCCGGCTCTCTCGGGGGTGATCGTGACCTCGGCGATCCTGGCCATATCAGGGTCATTGCAGAGCTTCAACCTCATCTTCGCCATGACCGCGGGCAACCCTGCAAGGAGGACATCGGTGCTATCCCTATACATGTACGATAACGCGTTCCGGGGCGCGCCCGATTACCCATTGGCCAACACAATCTCCACGTTTATGGTGGTCATCAGCTTCGCCCTGATCCTGGTAACTAAAGCGCTCGAGAGACGGTTTGGAGGTAGGGAATGATGATGGGGGAATCATACAGCAAGCGGAGGGGGACGGGGAAGAGGGAGATCAGCGTCGTGAGCCGGGTGCTGGTCTACACCGTGCTGATCGCCTTCACCATCGTGACGATGTACCCCATCATATGGCTCGTATTGAGCTCTTTTAAGACAACACAGGAGTTCCAGGTCAACCGGCTTGGTTTGCCCCGCTACTGGACTCTCGACAACTATCCCAATGCCTGGCGCATCGGCAGCTTCAGCGGGTTGTTCCTCAATAGCCTGTTCTACACGGGTGTATCAACCGCTGCGATAATCATTCTGTCGCTCGCGGCGTCGTTTGCCTTCGCGAAGCTAAAGTCGCGGGCCACGCCGTTTCTCCATGGGAGCTTCGTGGTGGGCATCCTGCTGACGCTGCAGTCGATCATGGTGCCGCTCTTCCTGATGGCTAACTCGACGCACCTTTACGACACGCGTCTTGGAGTGCTCATTCCGTACACAGGCATCGGGCTTCCTCTGGGCGTGTACCTGTGCACGGAATACGTCAAGAGCATCCCCGACTCGGTCGTCGAATCAGCAAGGATCGATGGCGCCAGCTATCTCAGGATCTTCTCCTCGATAGTCGTGCCCATGGCGAGGCCGGTGACCACGACACTGGCGATACTGAATGTTACCAGCATCTGGAACGAGTTCATGCTGATAAACATCCTTGTGTCGAAGAATTCTCTGAAGTCGTTGCCGGTCGGGATCCTGAAGTTCTCAGGAGCCCTGTCTTCGGACTACGGAAAGCAGTTCGCAGCCCTCGTGATCGGCATGCTTCCCATGCTTATCTTCTACCTCATCTTCCGCAACCAGATCACCAGGGGCGTGTCCGCCGGGGCGGTCAAGGGATGAGGGCTTCCTGTTCGCGGACTACAACCCGGCGGACGTCCGGGTGATTCACGGCAAAGGTCTCGGCTTCGCAGAGGGCTCGCTCCAGGGCGAGCCCTCTCCCTGGTGCGCGAGTTGGCGTCTTGCCTGGGAGGTCACTATGCGGCCTCCGACGACTCCACCACTGCCGCATGGGTGTTCGCCGGGAAGAACTCGAAGATGAGGTTCAGGATGATGCCGAAGATGGCGGCGGTCGCGATTGCGGGCAGCCTCATCCCGAATGCAGGGATCATCCCGTTGGGGAAGGCGAAGCTGCCGCCGATGCCGATCACCAGGATGGTCGAGGCGATGGCAAGGGTCCTCGCAGAGAAGAGGTCCACCCTCTCCGAAATCATGAGGGCCACGCCCTGCACGCCTATGACCCCGAAGAGGTAGATGGACACGCCGCCGATGACGGCGCCGGGAACGCTGCTGACTGCGGCGGCGAGTTTTCCGAAGAAGGACAGGCCCATCGCTACGATCGCTGCCAGCACCAGAACGGACACGGAGAAGTTGCGGGTGATCGCCATCACGCTGTTGTTCTCACCGTAGTTGGTCCCTGCCGGCCCGCCGATCGCCCCGGCGATCATATCGCCGATGCCGTCGCCGATGAGGTTGGTGCCCAGGAGGCTTGCGATTGGATAGCGCTTCTTGCGCCCGAGCTGCTTGGCAAGGTTGTTGACATAAAGGTCGATCTGGTACAGGTGCGCCGTGGACTCGGGGATGGTGGCGATGGCGATGGGCATGATCGCCAGAATGGCCGCAGGGCTCCACGACGGGAAGGTGAAGTGGGGTGCGGTCACCGCCGACGCTTCGGCGATCTTGGCGAAGTCCACGAGGCCCAGGGGTATGCTTGCGAGGTATCCTACCGCCACCCCAAGGAGAACCGGGAGCTGCCCGAGTGTTCCGCGCAGGTAGACGGAGAAGAGGATGGTGGCCAGGAGCGTGATGAGCCCGGCCGTCCAGTTGCTCGAAGCGCTGTTCATGGCTGTGCCGGCGAGGGCTATTCCAATGACAATGGCCATGCTGCCCGTCACGACCGGTGGCAGAACCTTCTCCACCTTATCCCTGCCGAACCGGTTTATGATGATGCCCGCCAGGATGGAGACGAGACCTGAGGCCACGATGCCGCATTGCGCCTGAGAGATGAGGGAATCAGGGGCGACCGTCCCGAGCCCTTTGACGCCGGTGATGGCAGCCACCGCAGCGATATACGAGAAGCTCGAGCCGTAGTAGAGTGGGATCCGACCGCGGGTAGTCAGGATGAAGCCAAGAGTTGCAAGGCCGCTCGCAAACAGTGTGGTGGAAACATGGAACCCCGTCAGCAGCGCTACCAGCACGGTAGCTGGGAACATGACGACCACCTGTTGCAGGGCGAAGAACACTAGTTTCCACGCTGGCGGTGTATCATCGGGCAGGTGACCGACAAGTTGGGCGTTTCTTGGTGTAGACACGATGCTCGACCTCCTCAAGATGTGATCCTTCTCGGTTACCCCCGGAGCGCGACGCGCAAAAAGGCACTCCCGTCCGCCGGACAGGAAGTGCCTCGCCATCAAGCGTATCCGCTTATACTCCCTTGCCGGCCTCGCTGGACCGTCTTAAAGGGTAACCCTTGTCTTGTATAGGAGTATAGCGTCGTTTCCCCGTGCCTGTCAAGAATAACTGCGAATAAGTCCGTGTCAAGAGTTAGTAGGTAAGCTCCCCTTGTTCGTGTCGGATTTATCCCTAGGCTACCTCTTGGATTGATGTGATTGCGCGGAGGACATGCTTTATCCACTCACGGCTGGCGAAC
>JBLNDE010000001.1:0-15705 GCA_050261335.1 Bacillota bacterium | reverse complement strand
ACTGCAGACTCTGTGCTGCCAAGAAACACGGCCGACCAGGAAGTGATGCGCTCCGAACAAACGTATTGGCGCCGAGATCACTTTTCCGTGAGGTCTCTACCTACTTTCCCTTGACAGGTACAGACGGCATTGCCGGCTTGACAGTCAGGAGGCGAAGGGGTATCATATTACTACGAGATTCGTATATTACGATATACGGAGGGTACCTTTGTGGGCAGGTCGGCGATCTTCGAGGATGGAGTAGCGAGGCTGGATGAGCTGATCGTGACCATCGGGCAGCGTTTACTCAGCTTTTTCGCCTCTAAGAGCGCGGACTTCACGCTCAAGGAAATGTTCGTGATCGAGTTGCTCGGAGGCAGGGAATCCGCCACCGTATCTGAACTGGCTTCGGCCGTCTCCGTCCCTCTCACGACCATGAGCAGCATCGTCAACAGGATGGTCCACAAGGGCTACCTCGAACGCTACCGGATCGAGGAGGACAGGCGGGTTGTGCTGGTCAGGCTTTCTCCTGCAGGCCGAGCGGTGTTCGAGCAACACAGGCGGGACTATATAGAGTCCGTCAGCGAAGTGCTGGGCGCGCTCAGCGATGAAGAGCAACACAAGATACTCCGTCTCATAGGGGACGTCTTGACCGCGATGTCGCGCGGGTCCGAAAGGCGGTAAGCGGGGGGACGGGGGACCGGCGGGCGGGTCCTGGCGCAACCGCCACGGCTGGCAAGGTGCGGGAGGACGGCATGCGGGCAGAGGCCGGAATATCCCTCGGGCCAAGTGCACAGCAAACGGGGGTGCGCGCGTGGTTACCGTTACAGGTGCAACCGGACACATAGGAAACGTTCTCGTGCGCGAATTGCTTGCGCGCGGGCAAAGAGTGAAGGCGCTGATACCTCCCTTCGAGGACACCGTGCCGCTCGAGGGGTTGGATGTCGAGAAGGTTGAAGGCAACGTCCTCGACTTTGAGTCCCTGGTTCAGGCATTTGAAGGATCCGACGTAGTATACCATCTTGCCGGGGTTGTCTCTATAATGCCTGGGAAAAGGGACCTGCTGAATGAAGTCAACCTCGTCGGAACCAGGAACGTGGTCGAGGCGTGCCTGAGGGCGGGTGTCAGGCGGCTGGTCTACACGAGCTCGATTCACGCCATAGCGGAGCCTCCCCCCGGCGTGGTCATCGACGAGACATGCCCGTTTGATCCTGAAAGCATGACCTGGGAGTACGACAGGTCGAAGGCCCGGGCCACCCTGGAGGTTCTGCGAGCACGAGGCAAGGGGCTGGATCCGGTCGTCCTGTGCCCCACGGGCGTCATCGGCCCTTACGATTTCAAGCCGTCGGAGATGGGTCAACTCGTCATAGGCTTCGCCAGGCGATCGATCAAGGCATGTATCGACGGAGCGTACGATTTCGTCGACGTCCGTGACGTGGCTGTGGGGCACGTTCTGGCGTGCGAGAAGGGTGGAACGGGGGAAAGCTATATTCTTTCGGGCGAGCGAGTGACGGTGCAGGAGTTGATGCGGATGCTGGAGCAGGCGACGGGTATACCGTCGTCCCGCGTGAGGCTACCCGCGTGGCTGGCTGAGTCGGTCGCTGCGCTCGCACCGTTCTGGGCCGGCCTCACAGGGCGCCGGCCGCTCCTGACGAGCTACTCGGTGCACACGCTCCGAAGGAACTCGTTTATAAGCCAGGCCAAGGCCCGTCGGGAGCTGGGATACTCGTCCAGGCCCATCAGCGAGTCCATTGCAGACACGGTGCAGTGGTTCAAGAACACTCCGCGTCAAGCCTGGTGACAAGCCCTAACTTCTCCAGTCTACGCAATGGAGAACATCGTTCATCCGGTCAGGTAATTCCGGTCAAGTTCCATACAGAATATGCAACCGCGGTCATACCGTCTCAGGACGCTGCCGTATGCAGTCCGCCTCTCTCAACCCTATCTCCCCCGCTACCACTACCTGCCTCCCTTCCTTCTTCGCCCTGGTCGAAGCCAGACTTGCCATGTTGATCAGATCGCTGACTGTGTATGGCTCGAAATCTCCCCGCCGAGGAGAAGCCCGCCGGCCCCCGGCCACCCCTGCAGAAGCTGCCACCTTGATTTCCAGCGGCCACTTTCGTTCGGAAATCGCGTTTACCATGCGCAAGGCAAGTTTCCTGGCTTCTTCCAGGGGTTTCACAGTCACGACTGCAAATTCATCACCTGCGTACCGAAACAGATGATCGAAGCCTTCTTCCACCACGCCGCCCAAGACCTTCGCCACCCCGCAGAGGATCTCATCGCCCACCACATGCCCCAGTTCCTTGTCAACTGCCCCGAAGTTGTCCAGATCCAGGAAGATAATCGCAATCTCCTTCCCATCCTGCAGAAGTTCCATGGCTTTGCGCTGGAGGAACTCTGCTTGACGCAGTCCCGTAAGGGCATCTACGTGTTTTCCGAGCTCAGCGTAGAGGAGTGATTTCGTCACCACTCCAACCGGATAGTCTCCATCCACCGCCACGAGTCGCTCGATGCCGTGTTGCTCGAGTAGCTCCTTTGCCTCCCAGAGTGAGCACGTGGGGGGTACAGTCACCACTTCCCTGGTCATCGCGTCCGCTATGAGCCGATTGGGATGACAACGTCTCACATCGCGTGAGGTTATGATCCCCACAAGCCGCCCGCCGTCTATAACCGGAAGCCCTCCGATCCTGGTCCTCTCCATAAGCACGGCTACTCGAGCCACCGAATCCTCAGGCTTGACCGTTACGAGCTCTCTGGTCATGATCTCTCCAACGGTCTGCATCACAGGTCCACCGCCCGGTTTACCTGAATCACGATATTCACCTGAGCCTTTACAACCGCCTGCTCATCAGCTACGCGTTCACACTCCTCCAAGAGGATAGGCAGGAGCTTCTCCTCCGGTAACAACTTCAAGAGAGATCTTTTCAATACGGCAGCTTCAAACACCTGGTGCTCGATCCTGATGATTTCATACTGTTCTGGGGAGAGGGCATCTACCATCCTGCGCACTGCTTCGGGCCCGATGGGAGCCTTTCTCCCTACAAGTAAGGCGTCCTGCATGGGCGGGATCTCGAATTCTGACAACCTTATGGTCATCTCCGCCTTGCGTAGAGGCTCGGAACCAGGCAAATGTGACCCTGTCTTGGAAGACATACGTCAATCGCCCCCCTCTTGACTCTAAGTAGATCGCCACAAGTTCGCGCTACTTTTCAGCGGGTGAGTCCTGTCCGGGGTTGCCGGTGTTGCCCTCCGGGGACGGCGCGTGCGGTGAGCCTCGTTCGAACTTGGCGCGCGGGCTAGCCAAATTCCAGGCGCCCCGTCGTGCAAATACCGGCAACCCCGACGCCGTCAGGGAAGATGGCGCAAACTTATGGCGCCATACCTAGACAAAGCCTGACCTGCCCGCTTCAACTACGCTCGGCTCTCAAGCGGGCGGATGACCCAGACTTCGTGGAATCTGAGGTGTCGGCTCCCGGCTCCGTTGTGGTAAAACGGAACTGCAAGAATTCACGGGAGGGAACCACCAGTGTCAGCATATCACACCAAGAAGGGATCTGGAAGAGCAAGAGGGCCGTCGCCAACGCCGCCCGGCGGGGCGCGGTCTCCGTGCTCCGTGAAGGACGGCGCAGGCTGCGCGCGGCGCTGGAGCGCTCCCGGCCCGAAATGCCCAAGGAACCAGTCGATCTTGTCGAGCCCCTGTCAAGCGGGTCAACTTCTGCTGCCGGAACGATGGTGCGATAGTTCGATCTTTCGCCACACTTTCTTCATAGCATCCTGAAAAAGAGCGGGTATAATCATTCTTGAGGGTAACATCGCGGACCTTCCGCGGATACCCTCGATAAGGAGACGCCGAAAGGAGGTGGGCACATGAGAGGCAAGATCCTGCTCCCCGCTCTGGCCCTGTTGCTGGTGCTCGGGCTGGCGTTTACGGCTTCGGCCGGCGGGCGTGGTTGGGGCTTCTGGGGAGCTGGCGCCACCATGCAGTTTGCGCGCGACGGCTGGCGCAACCCCGTGGACGCGCTTCAACTCACCGACGAGCAGATAGCGAAGCTCCAGCAACTCGAGAAAGCCATGTACGACAAAACGAGGGACCTCAGAATCCAGCTTCAGGACCGCATGTTTGAGCTAAGACAGCTCAGACTGCAAAAGAATCCGGATCAGTCTGCCATCGACTCCAAGATGGAGCAGGTGAACAACCTGCGCAAGCAACTCTACGAAATCGGTCAACAGAACCAGGAGCAGATGAAGTCCATCCTGACACAGGAGCAACTGTCGAAGATGACAACCCCTTGGGGTGGTGGTAGACGCGGCAGGCACGGTGCGCCCGGCAGAATGGGCCCGTGCGGATGGTTCTAGGTATGGCGCCACAAGTTCGCGCCATCCTCCCTGAGGGTGTTGGGGTTGCCGGTGCTTGCCAGGGCGGGGCGTCGAGAATTCGGCTAGCCTTGTGCGCCAAATTCGAACGCGTCTCACCGCACGCACCGTGCAGAAATGTACATCTCTACAGCACAGCCTGCAGTCGTCCGGGTGGGGTCACGCCCCCGCTCCGGGCGCTGCAGGCTTACCAGGATCATTGTCGCTTCCCGGGAGGCGTTCGCAGCATTGAGTACCATTCTGGTAGTGGAAGATGAGGAATCAGTCCGCGAATTGGTACGCATGTACCTCGAGAATGAGGGCTTCCGCGTGGAGACTGCGAGTGACGGCGAGGAAGCGCTCAATAAGGTCAAGGCGAACACTCCTGACCTTATCATCCTGGACATCATGTTGCCCAAATTCGATGGTTGGACTGTCTGCAGGGAGGTAAAGAAAACCTCGAGTGTGCCCATCATCATGCTCAGTGCGAGGACGGAGGAGTTTGACCGCGTGCTCGGCCTCGAGCTTGGCGCTGACGACTATATTCCCAAGCCGTTCAGTCCCCGTGAGATGGTCGCGCGCGTAAGGGCGGTCTTGCGAAGGACCAACGCGAGTCCCGGAGCCGGCGGGCGAGCGCTCACCTACGGAGATCTCACGATAGACCGTGATGCCAACCGCGTGACGGTGAATGACAGGGAGGTGGCGATGGCCCCAAGAGAATTCGAGCTGCTGTGGTTTCTGGCTTGCCACCCAGGCCGCGTATACAGCCGTGAACAGCTTCTCGAAGAGGTTTGGGGGTATGAGTACCTGGGCGACGCACGCACGGTCGATACTCATATCAAGCGATTACGTGAGAAACTCCACGCAAATGGTGAGGTTACATACATCAAGACCGTATGGGGGCGCGGCTACAAATTCGAGGCGACAGAGTAAATGTGCAGAAGCCTTTTTGCAAAACTCCTGGGGTCGTACCTGATCGTAGCGCTCCTGACTCTGCTGGCTGTGGGCGTCGTCATGTCGCAGCTTTTCGCCAACTACTACTATTCTGCAAAGGAACGCCAGCTTATCCAGAGGGGCAAGGCCATCGGCGAGCTGATGGAATCATACCTTGAACAAGGGGAGAGTCTCGCTTCTCTTGACCGTGTGCTCGGGACCATGGGTTATGCGCAGAATATCCGCATGGCAGTAGTCGATCGGGGTGGTTTTATACTGGCAGGCGGCGCGCGCTTGCCAGGCCCGCCGCACCTGCAGTTCGAGGCGGATGAAAACCGCCGCATTCTGCAAGGAGAGGTGGTTTCCAAGCGCGATTTCAATCCTCGCTTCAATCAGACCATGCTCTCGGTGGCTGTACCCATAAGAGCGAAAGGACAGGTGGTCGGGGGCCTATTACTCTTCACGCCTGTTGCTGATATTGCAGCCACGGTCGGAGCAGTCGAGCGCCTGATTGTGTATGCTGCAGGCATTGCGATACTGGTTTCCACCCTTCTCGGTTACTTCTTTTCCCGCTCGATTTCCCGTCCTCTCAGGGCGATGAGCGGAATCACCCTGGAAATGGCGAGGGGCAATTTCGCGCAGAAGATCACCGTGGCGTCGCGAGACGAGTTGGGACAGCTTGCTGACAGTTTCAATCATCTATCCAACGTCCTTGAACAGACCATCGGCACTCTTCACCAGGAGAAGCAGAAGATCGAGAATATCCTGTCAAACATGTCCGAAGGTGTTATCGCCACGGACCAGCACGGCAGGATGATCCTGGCCAATCCCGCGGCCGCGCGCATGTTGAAATGCGAGGACACGGGTTTGCTCGGCTTGTCGCTTGCGGATCTTTCGGCATGTCCCGGGCTCGCGGAACTCTTCGGCGGCGTCCTCCACTCAGGCCAGGAACGGTCCGCGGAACACAGGCTTGTTGACGGCAAGACGTTTGTCCTCGTGCATGTGGCTCCGCTGAAGGGGACTGAAGGTAGGACGCATGGAGCAGTCGGAGTCTTCCAGGACATTACCGAGCTTCGTCAACTGGAACAGCTTCGCCGCGACTTCGTCGCAAACGTCTCCCACGAGCTTCGAACCCCCCTGACCTCCATTCAGGGTTTCCTGGAGGCCATGATGGATGGGGTGATCTCGGACGAATCTGTCAAGAAGCAGTATTTTCAGGTAATGCACAGGGAAACCCTGCGTTTGAACCGTCTTATTCATGACCTCCTGGATCTTGCGCTGATGGAGTCGGGCAAGGTAAGCTGGGACCTCAATCCCATTGACGCCTCCGAACTGGTAGCTCGTGTTTTGTTCAAGCTCACACCGCAACTGCAGGAACACGGGGTTCACGTGGAAAGAGACATCCCTGAAGGTCTCCCGCTCATACTCGCGAATGAGGATCGTGTAGAACAGGTCTTGATTAATCTCCTGAGTAACGCCGTCCGTTTCTCCTCGGCCGGCGGTGCGATCATGATCCTGGCGCGGTCTTCAGGAGGGGAGGTCACCATCAGCGTCGAGGACCACGGCCCGGGCATTCCTTCTGAAGACCTTCCCTACGTCTGGGAACGCTTCCATCGGGTCGAGAAGTCGCGTGCGCGCGCCCTCGGCGGCACTGGTCTGGGTCTCGCCATCGTGAAGCAGATCGTAGCAGCCCACGGAGGACGTGTTGCCGTGGAGAGCGAGCCTGGCAAGGGATCAACGTTTAGTTTCACACTGCCAGCAGTGCCACCAAACGGACCAGACGGGTCAGGCGAAGGATACGACGCAGGTCGTTGCTAAGTATGGCGGCAGAGGTTTTCGGCGCCTTTCTTGAGGGCGTCAGGGTTGCCGGCGCTTGCTGCTAAGTGGGGGTGCAAAAGTGCTCCCGACTTCTGGGAGGGGTTGCCGGTGATTGCACGAGGGGTGTCAAAATCCGGCTGCCTAGCCAGACAGGCCGGATTTTGGCGAAGCGCGCCCCGCTTGCGGCGCCGTCCCCGAGTACAACACCGGCAACCCCGGACAGGACTCACCCGCTGAAAAGTAGCGCGAACTTGTGGCGATCTACCTAGAGTCGTGTATACCGTTCGCGCACCCTGGATGGTGGGCCCGCATTCACAAAACGTTACCTTCTCTGTCACAATTTCTTGACACACCGCGCGTTATACATAGTAAAGGATCCAAACTCAGGTAGAAAACCCAGTTTTCCCGACCCCTGGCTCGCAGGACACACCATCACAGGGGGCACCGGATTCGAACGCATCTCACCGCACGCGCCGTCCCGGAGGGCAACACCGGCAACCCTGGACAGGACTTGCGCGCTGAAAAGCACGCGAATTTGTGGCGGTCTGCTTAGATGCAGCTTGTGGAGGGTCCTGTGAGAAGAGAGTCGGAAGCATCGAGTGCTGGAGGGAGGAACGGTTCAGGATGTCGCTGTGGAGACGTCGTCTAGACGTGTTGAGGTTACGTTGGGTGGCGGTAGTCGCGCTGTCCATCGTAACAGCGTTTTCCTCTGCTGCATTCGCGGGTGACGACACAGGTGAGCCCGCGGCGAGAGAGGTGAGCCTCGAGGAATGTCGGGAGCTCGCGCTGAAGCATAGCGCGAGCGTGCTCCTGGCTGCCAACGCGGTGAAGGATGCCGAGCTCGCTCTGGCGCAAACGGAGGCGACCAACCTCACGAAACCATCTCCGACCTCGGTTTACCAGGCTCGCATGAGCTTGACGGTCGCCGAGAAGAACCTCGAGATAGCCAGACAGGACGTGGTCCTCAGCACAGACCAGCAGTATTACTCGCTTCTCAAGGCTGAGCACCTCGTATCCATCTCCGAACAGGCGCTCGCCCTCGCCGGGAGACAGCTCGAGATAGCCACGGCCAAGGAGAAGGTGGGCATAGCCACCAAGCTCGACCTGATCAGGGCTGAGAACCAGGTTGCTTCCGCACGGAATAGCCTCGCAAGCGCCGTACTCAACAGGGATCTCGCAATGGTCGCGCTGAATCAGGCCATCGGGTTTACCCCGGAGACCATCGTCCGCCTGCGTGACGAGTTCTCATATGAGAAGACAGGAGACCTCAATCTTGAAGCCAGCATCGAGTTCGCTCTCGCCAACCGGGTTGAGATCGCGCAGGCACAATCGGCCGTTGAGGTCGCGGACATGAACGTTAGCCTGGCTGACAATGACTTCACGCCGAGGCTCACGTACGAGCGCGCCAGGCTCGCAGCCGATGACGCCAGGACGAAGCTCGCGGAGCAGCAGAACAAGATAGCGCTGGCGGTCCGCCAGGCCTATGTAGCGCTCAAACAGGCCGAGGCCAAGGTGGAACTTACGGCCAGGAAGGTCAGTGAGGCGCAGGAGAACCTGCGGGTGACCCAGCTTCTCTTCGAGGCGGACATGGCCACGAACATGGATGTCCTCACGGCGCAGAACGAGTATACTCAAAGCCAAATCGACGCGCTCCAGGCCATATATGACTACAACGTGGCAGGGTCGCAGTTCAAGCGCGCTATCGGCGATACAAGCGGGGAAAATGGAGGTACCGCGTCGTGATGATGAAGACAATGACGACGGGACGCATCAATCTCCTGGTCCTCGCGGTCCTCACAGGCGCGGCGATCCTGGTCGTAGCATGGCCGCGGGGAATCGAAGCGGCGGACGCCGCGGCATCGCTGCCCGTTCGCCTGACGCTGGCCGATGCCCTTGACCTTGCTGCCAGGCAAAACCCTGAACTCGTCAGCAGCGTGCAGGCGCTCGAACTGAGCCGTTCCAGGCTTCGGGAAAGCAGCGGCTCTCGGCAGCCGAAGGTCGTTCTCCAGGGTTCGTACTATGACACTTCGATCCGTTCCCTGACGGGAGACTTGACGTCGGATACCAGTCCTTCCGTGCGCGTGACGGCAAGTCAGACGCTGCCCGGCGTCCTTCCGGAACCGTTTGGCGTTGGGCTGTCACCTGCCGAGCTTGCCGCAATCGACCTGGAGGGTGCTGAGCTCGATCTTGCGAAGACCAGACAGAACGTGATGTTCAACGTAATCTCGGCTTACCTCAACGTTCTCAAGGCACAGCAGATCGAGTCCTTGAACGACGGCGCCCTTGAAGGGGCGAGCAGCTTCCTGGACGAGGTGCGAAGCAAGTTGGCCCTGGGTGTGGCAACCAAGCTCGACCTCATGAAGGCTCAAAGTCAACTTGACCAGGCCAGGTTCAACCAGCTCAAGGCCGCGGACGACCTGGATGCGGCCATGCGTTCCCTGGCGCTGCTGTTGGGCTTACCGGCGGAGACGAGGTTGGATCTGGTGAACGATTTCCGGGTGGAGCAGGAAGAGCAGAACCTCGAGGAACTGGTGAAGCTTGCCCTCGGAAACCGGACGGAAGTGAAGCAAGCAAGCCTATCGGTGCAAAAGGCCCGCGCCGCCGTGGAAACGGCACGGAGGTCCCTGTGGCCCTCCGTGGGCCTTTCTGCAACGTATTCGAACCAGGGAGACGTCTCGGTTTCCGCCACAGGTTCACTTGACCTCACATCCGGAGACATGGGTTGGACACTTGCGCTCGCGAACGAGGGTGCTGAGGATTCTCGCTCCACAGCCACAGCCGGGGCGCTGGAGGCTGCGGCCGCGTCAAAGTCCACGTCCACATCGAGCGTGGGCATTGAAGTATCCTGGCCGCTTTGGGACGGAGGCGTGTCCCGCGAGAGACTCGGGCAAGCAGAGACGAGCCTGAGGATACAAGAGTCTGCACTGGAGCGTCAGAAGCAGACAGTGGTTGAAGACGTCTACGCGGCATCGGTGGGAGTGAAACAAGCCCTGCTAAAACTGGAGCTCGCAAAGAAGGCGGTGGACGAGGCCGAAGAGGCGCTCCGTGTGACGGAGGCGCGCTTTGAGGCAGGTGCAGGGGTGGTGGCCGAGGTCATCGACGCTACCCAATCTCTGGCCAGCGCAAAGGCCGGGGAAGTCCAGGCTCTATTCGATTGCTACCTGGCCCGGGCGCGCCTGGGCAAGGCGGTTGGATTGCTGGGAACCGAGAGGTGGAAGCTATGACTGGCAGTGGTGGAACGACTGGCAGCGGTGGGACGAATGCGCGCAAGACAGCAAGCGGACGGCAGAGGAGCAGACGGCGTCTCGTAGCCATCGTGGTTGCTATTGTGTGCGCCGCCGGGATAGCCGGGTACGGCCTCTACCGGGCGCTCGTGCTCAATAACCGGGGGGCTGCGAGCTCAGAAGAGCTTTATCAGCTTGTTCCGGTGCAGACCGGCTCGATCACGCTCAAGGTCACAGCCTCCGGCACGGTGAGGCCAGGGTCGACATACCAGATCGTGCCGAAGGTCAGCGGAACTGTCACCGAGGTCCTCGTCGGGCAAGGGGACGTCGTCAAGAAGGGTCAGCTGCTCGTCCGGCTCGATGACACCGACGCCCGGGAGCGCCTTCAGGAAGCCAGAGACAACCTGGCCGTTGCGGAGGCGAAGCTCGCGGAGGCAGAAACGCAGGCGAAGCTTGCCCCGACCGAAAACAGGCTCCAGGTGGAGCAGGCCAGGGTGAACCTCCTCAACGCAGAGGCAAAGCTGGCCCAGCTTAAAGAGGGTGCAACGCCCCAGGATATCGAGCAGGCCAGGTCCCAGGTCAGCCAGGCGCAGCTCACTGTCGACAGCACGAAGAAGGAGTATGAGCGTAACAAGACCCTGTTCGGACAGGGCGCGGTGACACGTCAACAATTGGAAAACGCTGAAAACAAGTACCTCACCGCGGTTGAATCGCTGAAGTCTGCGGAGCAAAAGCTGGACCTGCTGCTCGCCGGCCCCGATCCTGACGAGCTTGCGGCAGCCGAGGCGGCGGTGGCCCAGGCCAGGACGAACCTGAGCGTGGCGCAGGCGAACGCCGAAGCCACGAGCGTCCAGCAACAGCTTCTTACTGCGCAGGCGCAGGTGGCTCAGGCCAGAAACGCCGTCAGCGCGGCGGAACGCAACCTGAGCCTCACGCGGATCGCGTCACCCATGGACGGAACGGTTACGGAGGTCGGGGCCCAGCCGGGGCAGCTCGCAGGGCAGTCCAGCGTGCTTGCGGTGGTCGCGGATCTCACACACCTCGAGGTCGCGGCGAACGTCGATGAAACAGATATCCACAGTGTCAGGGCGGGTCAGCAGGCCGATGTGAAGGTCGAATCGGTTCCTGGGAGGGTTTTCAGGGGGGTCGTCGAAGGCGTTGCAGAACAGGGGAAGGTCATCAGCAGCGTGGTTTACTTCGAGGTGACGGTGAGGGTCACCGATGACAGCCGAACCCTGAAAGCGGGCATGACAGCTGACGTGGACGTCATCCTGGATCGGCGCGCCAACGTGCCCACAATCCCCAATGCAGCGCTGGAGGAACGTCGTGGGCAGCTAATGGCCCGCACCCTCGACGAAAACGGGGAACCCTTCTTCAAGCGTGTCGAGCTGGGCATCACCGACGGAAGCATCACGGAGGTCATTTCCGGGCTCGAGCCAGGCGAAATGGTGGCGATCCGCAGGTCCAATAGTGCGTCTGCAGGCGCCGGAGGCACCAGCGGCCGGAGTACGAACCCCATGATGCCCATAGTGCGAGAAGGCGGCGCGTTCTTCGGAGGCAGACCATGATGAAACAGACGCTGAGATGGCAAGGCAGGCGCCAGGTCGCAGCGGCGAGTTCGCGCAGGACTCGCACAGTAGTGGATCCATGGGCGGCGGTCCCGGCCCGGACTCGGCTGTCGTACGGGGTGAGTCGAGCGTGATCGAAGTTGATCGGTTGAGGAAAACCTACAGGATTGGCAGCATTGAGGTTGCTGCGCTGCGAGGCGTATCCCTTGGCATCGGTGAAGGTGAATTCGTCGCCATCATGGGTCCCTCGGGCTCAGGCAAGACCACGTTCATGAACATCGTCGGTTGCCTGGACCAACCCACAGAAGGGTCCTATTCTCTCGATGGAGTGCTCGTGAGCGAGATGGACGACACCGAGCTCGCCCGGGTGAGAAACCAGCGCATAGGGTTTGTCTTTCAGACATTCAACCTCCTGCCGAGGCTTGACGCGGCTTCCAACGTGGAGCTGCCGCTGATCTATCGTGGCGTACCCAGGCGCACTCGAAGGCTCCTCGCGGTGAGAGCGCTCGAGGCTGTGGGGCTCAAGGATCGGCTTCACCACCGGCCCTCGGAATTGTCAGGGGGTCAACAGCAGCGGGTCGCCATAGCACGAAGCCTGGTCACGCGCCCGCAAATCGTCCTTGCAGATGAACCCACGGGCAATCTGGACACGAAGTCGGGTATCGAAATCATGGCAATCTTCCAGGCACTCAACGACAACGGGATCACCGTGGTCCTGGTTACCCATGACGCCGACATTGCTCAGTATGCCAAGAGAATCGTCCGCTTCCGCGATGGGCTCATAGTCTCGGATGAAGCCGTGTCGTCAAGGACAATCGCGGAGCGGGATGAATCCCTGGACGCCCTGATTGCCAGCATCGCGGAGGCCCCTGGTGAGGAGGTGAGGGCTGGATGAACTTGCTGGAAGGCATCCGAACGGCGCTCTTGAGCGTCACGAGTAACAAGATGCGTTCAGGCCTCACGATGCTGGGCGTCATCATAGGAGTCGCCGCAGTCGTCATCATGGTGGCGATCGGCGAGGGTGCGAATCTCCAGGTATCGTCCCAGATCGAGCGGCTCGGCTCTAACCTCCTGATCGTCATGCCCGGCCGGACCCGGGAGCCGGGCGCGCGGACCATGGGTGCATTTGGAAGTATGGATGTTCTCACAATGGACGAGGTCCAGGCGATACGCGATGAGTGCCCGTCCGTCGGCGCCGTCGCCCCGGAGATCTCGAGAGGTACCACTGTGAAGTATGGGTCGAGCAGCATACAGACGCAGGTTGTGGCGACAACCCCTGAGTATCTATCGGTCAGGGCTTTCACCGTTGCCTCGGGGTCCTTCATCACAGAACAGGACGTTCTATCGGCGTCGAAGGTCGCCGTGGTGGGCCAGGGCGTCATCGATGAACTCTTTTCGGGCGCGGATCCTATCGGGCAAGAGATCAAGGTCGGTCAGGTGCGCCTGCAGGTCGTCGGTGTCATGGAGTCCAAGGGTCAGAGCGGCATGACCAACGTGGACGATGCGATTTACGTTCCGATAACAACTGCCCAGAAGCGCATCCTGGGGACGAAGTACGTGCGGACGATCTACGCCCAGGCCCACGACGCCAAATCCATGGACGCCGCCAATGACGAGATAGTGTCCGCTCTGGCCGCCCGCCTGGGTAGCACCGACGCCTTTTACGTGAGAAACCAGGCCGATGTCCTGGGCGCTGCCCAGGACGTCACCCGCGTGTTCACCCTCCTTCTCGCGGGCATCGCCAGCGTGTCGCTTCTTGTCGGCGGGATCGGGGTCATGAACATAATGCTGGTCTCCGTGACCGAGAGGACAAGAGAGATAGGGCTGCGGAAGGCTTTGGGCGCAAGAACTGTGGATATCCTGATGCAGTTCCTGATCGAATCGGTTGTGCTGAGCGTCGTCGGTGGCGTGATCGGCATCATCGTCGGGAGCGCCGGCTCGAGGATTGCGGCCCGGGTCGCAGGGTGGCCTGCCGCGGTCTCCCTGGGCGCCGTACTACTTCCGTTCTGCTTCTCGCTCGTCGTTGGGCTCTTCTTCGGCATATACCCGGCAAGCAGAGCAGGGCGCTTGAACCCTGTAGAGGCCCTGCGGTACGAGTGAGGAATAGTGGGCACTGGGTCGTAATTCGTCGCCTCAGGAGACCGCGTGTGGCGGCGAGGTGGGAGGAGACAAGAGTGATGCATCGCCAGGCAGGGTCGGGCGTGGACACCACGGGGAAGATTGGCCAAACGAACCCGCGACACGGAGTAATGGGCAAGTCAGTGCGGGCGTACAGGTAAGTGGGGGGGATCCGGGATGACCCGTCTGCGCATGAGCCTGAGGCCGGGAAGACGGCTGATTGGCGGGCCGGCCAGCGGGCAGGTCGGTAGGTTGTTGATGCCGCCGGGTGTCGCAGCCGTGGTGGCGGTAGTGGCAAGTGTGCTGTTGAGTGCGGCGGCGGGCGCGGCGATCGCAGGGGGTAACGGCGGTGACAGCAACGCTGGCTTCCTGGTTGCGCAGGCTGGCGCTGCGGGTAACCAGCTGCCGGCGGGCGGCCAGTGGGCAGGAAGGCAGTCTGCTGAGCAAGATCTCGTCTGGCTTCTCGCAGGAATCATGGACATGGAGCACGACAAGAAGCTCGCTCTCACTCGAGATCAGGCGGCCGGCATATGGCCCACATTCAAGTCCCTGGTCGAGAAGGGTCTTATCCGGCTGGAGGTCGACCCGGCCCAATTCGAGATCGGAAACCGTCCCGGCTGGCAAGCCCAGGGTCAGACAGGCCAGGGCGCTGTTCAGAGGGATGACACCAGGATGCAGGAGCTTCGCAGGCAACGCGAGGCCCAGGAGGAAGCGCTCCGCCAGGCGATCGAGAGGATAGAGAAGGCTCTTTCGGCAAAGCAGATCGCATATGTAGACAACTTTGATTTCGACCCTGCGAAGTACGGCCTCACTCCACGGGCGAGCGGGGGGCGGCCAGCGGCCGGGCAGGGCGCTGATCAAGGTACCCCGCCCAGTCAGCAAGAGATGAAGCGACTCATGGAACAAGCAAGGGCGAACGCCCAGAAGCTGGCGGACTTCTACAAGGGCTTTCAGACCTTCATCAGGAAAAAAGCGGGCATCAAGCCGTAGTCTGGCAACGGACTGTCCGATATTGCCATCGTGTACCCCCATGTGTCATCAACTATGTACGGGTTTGCAGACCCGCGCCAGTTCGACACAAGCTTCCGGGTTGCCGGTGCCTGCACGACGGGGAGCTCTCGATCTGGCAAGCCTGAATGCCAAATCTGACGAGGTGTGCCTCAAGCGTGCCGTCCCCGGAGTACAACACCGGCAACCTCTGGCAAAGCGGCAGCGATCTCTGGGTAGGGCTCTGCGGATTTCTCTACACGAGTAGCCCCAATCACACCGAAGAGGATAACTGAGTTCGATACCCCGCCTCCCCAACGGGTTCCGGCTTCCTTCTCCTCGGCAAACCGAGCCGCGGAGCAATGGAGGGCCACGCCGGTGTCAGCGCGTCAGAGGCGCGCGGACTCCACGGCCCTCTGCTGCCCGTGCTGGTTTCCGTGGTATAATGTTGGTGCGGTCGTCACCGTGGATCGGCTGCGACGGCGCATGCGAAAGGCGCGGCCGGACTGCGGCCGGTTCAGAAGCTGTTCAGTGTTTGTCGCATGCCGCTGCCTAAGTATGGCGCCATAAGTTTGCGCCATCTTCCCTGACGGTGTGGGGGTGCCGGTGCTTGCTAGGGCGGGGCGTCGAGAATTTGGCTAGCCCGCGCGCCAAATTCGAACGAGGCTCACCGCACGCGCCGTCCCCGGAGTGCAACACCGGCAACGCTGGAGAGGACTTGC